>JACRCZ010000128.1 GCA_016218765.1 Deltaproteobacteria bacterium
GACCGCTCCAGCCGGCCGCCTATCCGGCTGCCGTCAGGTCACCTCTACGCCTCGGTTGCCGGAGCGGCAAGAAACCGGAACGCGCGATTTCCCGCGCTCGGCACGATCGACGGGCCGCGCTTTTCGACGATCGTCTCCACACACCACGAGGCAATCCTCCGCGATGCATGCTTGCGGACACCCGCCGCCCTCGCAGATCTCGCTGCAATTCCCGTCGGCGATGCATGCCTGCCAACACCCGCCGCCGTCGCACTCCAGCGCGCAGTCCGACCAGACGCACTGCTCGGTGCACCCGCCGCCCTCGCACGACTGCGAGCAGGTTGCGCCCTCATCTACGGCCGGGCAGCTCGAGCAGTCGCACGCGTCCGGGCCGTCGTACGTGAAGTCAGCGTTTCTGGTAGCGAGGGGTGCGCCCGCCTCGCCACCGAGGCTGCCGATCCGATGCCGAGGCGACCGGGGACTTGCACAAACATAAACCATGGGTTAAGTTCCGTGCAGGATGGACGGAACCGCACCGACGACGACGGGCCCCGACTGGAACCGGCTGTACGAGATCGCCGCCGCCCAGGAAGGCCACTTCACGACGGCCCAGGCCGCCGAGGCGGGCTACTACCCGCAGCTGCTCGTCAAGTATCTGCGAAACCAACGCGTCGTCCGGGTGCGCCGCGGCGTATACCGCCTCGTCCACTTCCCGGCCGGCGAGCACGAAGATCTGGTCACCATCTGGCTTTGGACTGAACGCACCGGCGTGCTCTCCCACGAGACGGCGCTCGCCCTGCATGGCCTGTCCGACGTGCTGCCGGCGAAGGTTCATGTTACGCTGCCCGAGGCGTGGAAGGCGCGCCGCCTGCGCGTGCCCCAGGGCGTCGTACTGCACTTCGCCGACGTGCCCAAGGCAGATCGCGCTTGGGCCGGCTCCGTGCCGGTCACGACTCCTGTACGTGCCCTGCGGGACTGCGCGAGCGCGGGGGTCTCGCCGGAAACCGTCCGCAAGGCGGTCCGTGACGCCGTCGCCCGCGGTCTCGTCGGGCGGTCCGAGGTCGCTGCCATCCGCCGCACGGCACGCGGTGCAGCATGAAGACGTCGCAAACGTACGCTTCACCGGCAGCATTCAAGCAGGCGCTCGAGCAGCGCCTGCGAACAGCCTCGGCGACCGGCGTCGACTTCGCCAGGCGCCGCCAGTTGCTCGTCTTCGATCGGTTCCTCGCGCGGGTCGTGCAGGTCATGGGCGACACCGTCCTGCTGAAGGGCGGGCTGGTGATCGAGCTTCGCATGGAGCGGGCCCGGACGACCAAGGACGTGGACCTGCGTCTGACCGGCTCGTCAGCCGACGTCCTCGAGCATCTGCGGCAGGCCGGGCGGCTCGACCTCGGTGACTTCCTCGCCTTCGAGATCCGTCCCGACCCGGAGCATCCGGACATCCGGCAGGATGGAATGCCGTACGAGGGCTTCCGATACCGGGCCGACGCGAAGTTGGCCGGCAAGCCGTACGGGCAGCCGTTCGGGGTCGACGTGGCGTTCGGCGATCCCATCGTCGGCGAGCCGGACGTCGTCGTCACGGATGACCTGCTCGGATTCGCGGGTGTCGCGCCGCCGACGCTGCGCCTCTACCCGATCGAGTCGCACATCGCCGAGAAGCTTCACGCGTACACGCTGCCCCGGCAGCGGGAGAACTCGCGGGTGAAGGACCTGCCCGACCTGGCGCTCCTCGGACGCATCCGGGAGATCGATGCCACGCACCTGCGGCAGGCGCTGGAGCGGACGTTCGCCTTCCGCAACACGCACCCGCTGCCGGCCTCGATCCCCGCGCCTCCGGCGTCCTGGCAGATCCCGTATCAGCGGATGGCCGACGAAGACGATCTTCCGTGGCGGACGCTCGAGGATGTTCTCTCCGCCGTCGGCGGCTTCCTCGATCCCGTCCTCCGCGGCGAGCCGGTTCGACGATGGTCACCGACGATGTGGACGTGGAGCCAAGCCTGACCCGAAAAAAGGAAATGGAGAGCGGTCGGCCGCCCCGCCCCAGGCCGAAGCCCAGGGCGAGGCGGTCGCGTTGAAGCGATCGAGCATGGGCTTGACGGGCGCGAAGAGCAGGCTTGCGGCAATCCGTCGCGAGGGCCCGACTGTCTACCCGCGTTTGCCCTCTCCTGCCTTCATCTGCCTTCTCCTGCCTTCTACTGCTCACATCGCGTTTTCTAACCGTTCGGAATCATTGGTTCTCCATGGCGATTCAGGTTCCTGTGTCCGAAAGGACTTGGGGGTTCGAGTCCCCCCTTTCGCACTAAAAAATCAACAGGTTACGGGATGACCCGTCGGGGCCGTGGTCGCTGTCAACCTGCGACCAGGTAGACAAGCAGGTAGACAGCGACCGAGGACGAACGCTGCTCCGCCACAGGAACCGGCAAAGGTAATGGCCGGACACGACCACGCGGCGAGGTGCGCCAAGGGGTATGAGTTCGGAGTCGAGCACGCGTGGCTGCGGCCGGTCGCATCCGAGTCCCGTACCACCCGTCGACCGGTCGATCGGGGCGAGGCATCGCCACGACCTTGGGCTTGCGGTCCTTCCCGCCGATGCTCGCGCGCCGCACGGCCGCGACGCGACCCTGCTCCATCGAGTGCACGTAGCGCGAGACCATCGCCAGGTCGCAGTGCCCGCAGGTCACGCCCCTCGGCGGGCGTGGTACGGGCGGCCAGCCCACGCCGTGCCGGCGGCATGGCGCAGGTCGTGGGTGCGCATGCGCGGGAGCCCGATGCCGGCGGATACCCGGAGACGGGAATCGCCTGTGGCGTGGCCGTCGCGCCGCGCCGGGAGTTCGAATTCACGTACCTCCATGGCATTTCGTGGGACGACGTCGCTACGGCGCCGACCTTCGGCGAGGTCTGGCCGACGCTCGTACCGATGCTGGACGGCGCCGAGTTCCTGGCCGCCCACTGGGCGACGTTCGACGAGGGAGTACTGCGGGCCTGCTGTGCGGCCGCGCGGCTGCGGCCGCCGGCGCTGCGCTTCGAGTGCACCGTGGACTGGGCGAAACGGGCGTGGGGGCTTCGGACGGCGAAGCTGCCCGTCGTCTGCGTGCACCTGGGACTGCGTCTCGAACACCACGAGGCGGGGTCCGACGCCGAGGCGTGCGCGAGGATCATGGTTGCAGCGAGGAAGGCGTGCGGGGAGGCGGCGAAAGGAGCGAGGCGATGAGTTGCGTCGAGAGGGCACGGTGCGCTGGGGGCCTTGGAGTGGGGATGCTGGTCGTCTGCGGATGCTCCGGCATCCGCTCCATCGAGACCGCCGGAGTGCCGACGATTACCGCCGCCGACCTGGGGGCCGAAGGCGTCGGCGAGGCGCTCGGACCGGTCGCGCGGGGTGAGGCGGTGATGGTCCACTTCGCGCCGGGGGATGCCGTCCCGCTGAAGCTGGAGACCGAACTGCCGTTCGCGGCGCTCGAGGCCGGCGAGCCGGCTGCCTTCACGCTGTCCGTCGGGTTGCAGTAGGCTGCCGACCCGTCGCGTCGCGGCGCCTCGGCGCCGCGCCACGGGCGGACGGTGATCGCGGGAGGTGGAGCCGTGCAGTACGACATCCGCACAGACGTGAAGTACGGTCCGCTCGAAATCATCGACGTCGGGCGACTCGCCGACGAGTGCACCGTGCCCTGGTGGAACCAGACCCTCTGCCGCGTGAACGACTGCGTCATGCGACTCGGCGTCTTCGAGGGCGAGTTCCATTGGCACAGCCACGAGAGGGAGGACGAGGTCTTCTTCGTCCTGGACGGAAAGCTGTTCGTCGATCTCGACGGTCGGACCATCGAGTTGGCCCGACGCCAGGGGGTACTGGTTCCCCGGGGCGTCCGGCATCGAACGCGGGCGCAGGTGCGGACGGTCGTGCTCATGGTGGAGGCGGCGACGGTCGTCCCGACCGGGGACGTGCCGGCAGCCGGATAGCCGGTTGCGGAGGGAGCGTGGGAGGCGTGGACTACGGGTACTCGTACGTCTGGGAGTACGTCGTGCGGGGCGAGCACGCTGCCGATTTCTTGCGGACCTACGGCCCCGACGGGGACTGGGTGCGCCTGTTCCGGCGCGCCCCGGGCTACGTCTCGACCGAGTTGCTTCGTGATCGCGTACGGCCCGGTCGGTTCGTCACGGTGGATCGGTGGAGGTCCAAGGAGGACTGGGAGGCGTTCCGGTCGGCGTTCGGTGCCGAGTACGAGGCGATCGACGCCCGGTGCGAGGGCTGGACGGCCCACGAGGCCGAATTGGGGTGCTTCGAGCCGGCGGAGTAACGCCGGCGCCGTGCCCGCACCGCCGCGGGCGGAACTTCGACGCCACCGCACTTCGCGCCGCCCGGTCGCTACCACTCCGTCTTGTGCTCGTGCACGGAGGCCATGATGTCCGTTGCATGCCGCCGCTCGTCGGCCAGGACGCGCCGCACGTGCTGCCGCGTTGCCTCGTCGCGGACGAAGTCCTCCAGGGCCGAGTAGAACGCGATGGCCTCGGTCTCCATGCGCAGGGCAGCGCTCAGGATGTCCCGGGAGGTGGCAGAGGCGTCGAGCCTGGGCAGCGCCTCCCGCGCCTTGGCGAGGGGGGCGTGAAGCCAGGTCGCGAGGTACGCGGTCACAACGCCGTCCTGGTCGGTACCGGCGATTGCCGCGCCGTTCGACAGGGAGTCGCGCTCCCGCTGCCACGTGTCGGCGTGCGCGTGCTCCGTCGCCGCCATCTCCTCGAGCAGCCGGCGGAGTGCAGGGTCGGCCATCTTTGCGGCGGCCCCGGAGTAGAAGCCTTCCGCGGTCCGCTCCATGCTCACCGCGAGTTCAAGGACGTCCGGAAGTGCAAGATCCACCTTCAGCGTTGTCGTTCCCATGGCGGCAATTCGCCTGCTCCCGCCGGCGAAGTCAAGGACCTCGACTGCTTCAATTGTGCGGTGCACCGCGCGCGCGGGGACGAGGGGCTTCGTGCGACCGTCGCCCAGCGTCTGGGGATTCCGCTGGAGAGGGCCGTCTGTCCAGGGTGTCGGGCCGCGAAGGGCGCCCCGCGGCAGCTCCTCCTTGCACGGTGGCGATGCGCCTGATGAGATCGCCCGGGCGATCGCGGGAAGGACGTTTGGAGGAATCGACGTGGAGGACCGACCAATCTCGGAACCCGAGGCAACCGTCGTGGAGTGGCTCCTCAAGAGCGCGTCGGTCGTTGGGCCTCTCGACCACCTCGTCCCGTCTGTCCCGCGGCTCCGGGTCGTCGGCCGGTGCACCTGTGGATGCGCCAGCGTCGACTTCGAACCGAGCGGTCAGGCCGGAGGATCCCGCCCGATCGCGGATGCCGTCGGAGAAGCCGAACCCGGGAAGCTGTGCGGACTGATCCTCTGGGGGCGGGACGACGCCATCACCGGGCTTGAGGTCTACGAGTTGAGCCCCGGCAGCAACTCGACCTTGCCGCCGGTCGCGTCGCTGAAACCGTGGGACAAGGCGGGCGGGGGCCGGAGCGGCAGAGCACCGTAGACGACCCCGGAGTCCGCTGCGCCACGCCAGCCTACGTCGGCAGCTGCTCCCCCGCCCTCACCCACGCGGTCGGCACCCCGCGCTCCCCAACCCGCAGCGCCACGATTCCGCCGACGATCGCGCAGGTGGTGTCCCGATCGCCCAGCCCCGAGACCGTGCGCCACATCGCCTCCTCGTAGGAGTCCGGGCAGGTCGCGACGTTCCAGAGGCAGTACGGTACGGTGTCCTGGGCGCTCACGTCTTCGCCGCTGCCGAGGATCTCGGCGGCCTTCCCGGGCACCGTCTCGGCGGGCAGGTCGAAAGTTGCGCAAATCGCCGCCCGTGTGGCCCCCGGTGTAGACGGGATGCGCCGGGGCGGACCGGCCGACTCGTTCCTCACGGCTTGGGTCGGACGCAGCGGACGGGCTGGTCCTGGCTCACCGTCGGCAGGCGGGGGGCTCCGGGGGCGGGTGGCGCAACAGGTCGGCGGTCGGGTCACGGCGGATTCGACGACGGTCCTTGGACCCTTCGCGCGTGCTCGGGTAGACTGGTAGGTGGTGGTTCGCTGCGACGTGGCAAGTGGAGCGACGCGGAGGGCAACGGTGGGGCTGCTTCGGAGATGGGTGTCGCATGGGTGTCGGCAGTTCTCATGCCCGGTCGCTGCAGCCGGGGCTCTGGCCGTTGCCGCGTGCTGGTCATCCACGGGCACTGAAGGCGAGACCGGGCACGGTGGTGACGACGCGGCGGCAGAGGGAGTTGCCGACGTCGAGGTTGGAGTCGACGACTCGATCTTCGAGGAGGTGTCCGCGGAATCAGATGCCGTCACACCGGACGAAGGGTCGTCCGAAGACGGACACGACGTGGCCGAAGACGCCGACGGGGACGCCTGGCCTCCTCTGCCCGGAGATTGTCTGGATTTGGGTGTCTTCCCACCCGGGAGCGTGGGTTGCATGACGCACGTCCCGCGCTGTCCCGAGGAGTTCTCGTACTGCTGCAGTACGTCCCGATGCGGCTCGCTGGAGTTCGGGGCAAGGGGTTGCTGCGGGTCGTTCGACTGTGGTGACCCAGGCAGCTACCACTGCATCGAGGTCATCGGCGATTTCACGCCCCAGGTGTGCACGCGTCCGGAGCCGGAGTTCCGGTGTCCGGCGGAACGTCCGTATTGCTGTTTCAACTTCGATGGTGCCGCCGTGTGCGCCGACCACGCGCTGATTGGGTGGACGTCGTGCGAAGACCAGTGGGCTACGGGAGGTGGCCCATGATCGGCACATGGACGGCACGCGCGGCCTTCGCCGAAGCGTGCATCATCCTCACGACGGCTGGCTGCGGCTCGTCCGCCCCGATCGGCGGAGAGGACGGCAGCGCCGAAGAATGGGAGGCCGGAGGTGCGACCGACGGCGACGGCGCAACGGACACGAGAGAGGACGGCGCAGCCGACGCGCTGCACGACGAGGGCGGGTCCGGCACCGACACCACGGCGGAGTACTGGGGTCCGCTGCCCGGCGGTTGCGAGGCCGTGTTCCCGGCCGACAGCGTTCGTTGCGACATGGGAATCTGTCCCGAGGAGTGGGCGCTCTGCTGCAGCACCTACCTGTGCGGGGACATGTCGTCGGTTGTCCGTGGCTGTTGCGACGACGAAGCCTGCGGCACCGGCGGCGAGCCGAGGACGTACTGGTGCGCCGAGTCCGGACGGGCGTGGTTGGTCGTGAGCGACTGCACAGAATACACCGGAACGCCGTGCCCGGCGGACCGGCCGTTCTGCTGTTCCGGGTGGCCCGGACCCGTCTACCTCTGCTCGGACCAAGATCTCGGCCATGGATGGAACTGCAACCGGTGATCGGAAGGCACGTTGCTTGGTGCGGCAGCGTGAAGTCGGCGACCGCGTGACGCCAAGCGGTCCGCGCGGGAGCTACCTGGGCGTCAAGTTGGGCGCGTACGGGAGCGCGCGGGTTTCCGCCCGCGTGAGCGGCGAGCCGGCTTGACCGGCAGGCTCGGGAAGGGCAGCCTTGCCCTGAGGAGGCATCCCGGTGGCGATGACCCGGAGCAGGGAGGACCCGGAGGACGAGCAGGATGGATGGGCGGCAGCCAAGGGCAGGTGAGCGCGGGCGGCACGAAGCGGCGACGGCGCACGCGGGACGGAACGAGGGCATCGTCGTCTTCCGGATCCGCAGCCAGGACTCGGCGTGCGCGGAGTGCGGGCGGCAGCTTGCCGGCGGAGACTTCCTGCGGAAGGAGGGCGACAAGGGCCTGTGCCTGGACTGCGCGGATCTGGGCCGGCTGGAGTTCCTGACTGCGGGAGACGCTGCGCTCACCCGACGGGCGGTGCGGTACTCGACGCTGCACGCGGTCGTGGTGAAGTGGAGCCGCGCGCGGAAGAGGTACGAGCGGCAGGGGGTGCTGGCGGAGCCGGAGGCGATCGACCGGGCGGAGGCGGAGTGCCTGGCCGACGAGGAAGTGCGGCGGCGGCGGCGGGAGCGTGAGGCCGGGCGGCGGGAGGAGCAGGACAAGGCGTACGTGGCGGAGTTTGCCCGTCGGATGCGCGCGCAGTACCCGGGTTGCCCGGAGGAAGAGGCACGGCGGATCGCGGGGCACGCGTGCCGCAAGCATTCCGGCCGCGTCGGGCGATCGGCCGCGGCGAAGGGGTTCGACTCCGGGGCCATCGAGCTGGCGGTCCGGGCGGCGGTGCGCCACTCCCACACGCCGTACGATCGCCTGCTGGCGGCAGGCCGGGACCGGCACGAGGCACGCGTGGAGGTCGGCGAGAAGGTGGACGCCGTCCTCCGGCTCTGGGCGGCCGGGTAGCGGCACGGCCCGGGGCGACCAGCCGGACGAGTCGCGGCAAGGTGACTCGTCACGGAGGCGGCGATGGCGGCGAGCGAGATCTACGTGAGCACCGACGTCGAGGCCGACGGGCCGATTCCCGGTCCGCACTCGATGCTGGGCTTCGGCTCCGCCGCCTACACCGCGGAGAAGGCGCTCGTCGCGACGTTCTCGGCGAACCTCGAGCTGCTTCCCGGCGCGACGGGGCATCCGGAGACGATGGCGTTCTGGGAGAAGAACCGCGCCGCGTGGGACGCCACGAGGACGTCGCCGGAGCCGCCCGAGGCGGCGATGCAACGCTACGTCGAGTGGGTGGAGGCGCTGCCCGGCCGTCCGGTCTTCGTCGGGTACCCCGCGGCCTACGACTTCCTGTTCGTGTACTGGTACCTGATGCGCTTCGTCGGCCGCAGCCCTTTCTCGCACTCGGCTCTCGACGTGAAGACCTACGCGATGGCGATGTTGAAGAAGGGCTACCGCGAGTCGACGAAGCGGAACATGCCCAAGCGCTGGTTCGATCCGCTGCCGCATTCCCACGTCGCCCTGGACGACGCGATCGAGCAGGGCGCGCTGTTCTGCAACATGCTGGGGGAGAACCTCCAGCGGCGATCCCCGGGCGATCCGGGCTGACGATCCGGGCTTGCACAAGACGAGACCATCGATTGCCTTCCGTGCACGACGCAGCGTGGGAGCCGCCGCTCGCTTCTACCTCCACGGTCCGCCGGGCGTCCAACTCGTGTCGAACGCGTCGCCGGACGCAACCGCCCGGATCGGGGGAAGAAGGAAGGCGCGAAGCGCGTCGATGACGACGGGCAGGCCAGGGTCGTCCGGACGCAGGCGGCCGCGACGCACGAACGCCTTCCACTGCACCTGCTTGGCGGCGTCCCGACCGAAGACATCGGTCAGCGCGAGCGGCTCTTCCGTCGGCAGCGGCGTTCGCCGCCGCCTGAACGTCGCGCGCACTGCATCCGCCAAGCTCCGTCCTTCGAATGAGAACTCCCTCGCGAGCACCCAGAGGTCGTAGAAGTCCTTCAGTCGGCTGTTGGCCATGCCGAGCGTCACCATGGCGTCCAGCTTCTCGGCGACGACCGCCTCCCGCGGGTAGGACTTGAGGACCGGCGCCGGCAGGTCGAGCAGCGTCGGAAGCAGGAGCTTGCGCGGCGGCGGCCGCACGGCGTCGCCGAAACCGACGTCGATCTGAAGCTGGATGCGCGCCGCGCCGAGGCGGCCGGCGATGCGTACGCGCAGCCCCTCGTAGAGCCGGTCCTCGCGGATTCGCTCCGCCCGAACGGAGCCCTCGTCGAACAGCAGCCCGTCGGCTTCGACCCGTTCCTGGCAGACCTCGACGAACAGCTTCCGGATCCGTCCCGCCTCCGGGTCGCCGCGGCCGAGCAGGTCGACGTCCCACGTCGCCCGATGCATCTCGCCGGTCCAGACGGCAAAGAGCACGGCGCCCTTGAGTACGAATTCGTCCCCGTGCGGCGACGATGCGAGGCGGTAGAGGAAACGCTCAAGCCCGTATCGGGTGAGGACCGCCTGGAAGTCCTCCCCCTGCCTGCGGGCAAGGTCGAGCAGTCGCTGTCGGACCGATGCGGCGATGTCGTGCGGAGGTTTCGTCATGCGGTCGCCTCGAGATACGGGCGGATGACGTTCGCCACCCGGCAGATCCGGGCGAAGAGCCACAGGTCGTCCAGGTTGCCGCGGACGCGTCGGTAGTCCCGCAGCGCCTCGAGCGCGACATCCAGGCCGATCTTGTTCCGATACTTGAAGCAGTCGGCGACGGTTTTCGCCGCGGAGTAGACGTTGACGGGGACGCCCTCGACTCGATGCTCCTCGACGCCGGTTGTCCTGGCCAGGCCGCTCATGCGCACGATCCGCAGCGGCGGGTAGCCGGCAGCCGGCGCACGCGCGGCGACGTCGATCGCCATCCAGATCTCGAACGGCGCCTGGGTGGTCAGGTCGTGGAAACGGAGGGCCGAGAGCAGGCAGACGACGCCATGCGGCACCCGCTTGCAGGCCTCGGCCATACCGTGGTGCTCGGCGGCCTCGCCGCCCGCCAGACGGTAGAGCCCCCTGCCCGTACGCTCGAGCAGGCCGCGTTCGACCAGCCGCTGGAGGTAGCTGCGCGGGATGCGGGGGGCGGCGAGATCCCGTGGGCGGAGAACCCCCGACTGGCGAAACAGGCGAAGAAGAGCATCCCTGGGGGATCGAGTCGTCATGGTACCTAATGTCAGTACTTGTCCATATAGCCGGACGTTATGTACTACATGGTCCAGGCGGCAGCAAGAAGAAAGCGGTGATCGCGTCGGTCGCCGATCGGGTGCGGCTCGGCGAGCGCGGCAGGCGAGTCCGGGGTTGGACCGCCGCGAAGCCGGCGCTGCGGCGGACGTCGCGCGGCTGGGCGCGCGCGTGGGTCCAAGCGGGTCCGGACCCACGCGGACAGACGCCGTCCGGATCGGATCCGCGCGTGGCGACCTCGGTCGGGGCGATTCTCGATCGGAACCTTGTTCCTGTGTCCGAGAGGACTTGGGTTTCGAGTTCCCCCAGGTTGGGGGGCACTTCCGCGGGTCCCCGGATGGTCAAGGGGTCGACCTGCCGGCCGGCGGCTGCAGCCGGGCGCTTCGCGGTTGTGGCGCAGCCGGAGGCCGTCCGGGTGGCGGCCTCCGGCATCGCCATGGAGCCGGCGGCCTACACGCTCAGCGCGCCGCTGCGCAACAGGTAGGCCAGACGCTTGCGCTGCTCGGGGTTCAGCAGGGCGTGAATGCGGCCCAGCGCCTGGACGACCGCACCGGTGAGGCGTTCGGCCGTCTTGACGCGCGAACCGGCGGCGGCGGCGAGCGCGTCGTGGTCGACCGCGTCGGCGGCGATCAGGTCGGCGATGCCGGCCACGGCCCGCCGGTCGTCGACCGCGGCCTGCGCCCGCTCGATCTTCAGCTCGTCGAGCACTTTGGCCAGCTCGGCGACCTGCGCCTCGTCGAGCTCGAGCTTGTACGCGAGGTAGCGCAGGGGTCGGCGCACGCCGAACCCCGCCCCCGGGTGATCGCCGAAGGCGTCGGACGCGGCGAACTCGCCTTCGGTGCCGCAGCCCGCGGCCGTGCCGCACCAGTCGCCCCGGCGACGGGCATGCCACCACGACATGAAACCTCTATGCATGATCGACCTCCTTCTCGCCGGGGCCTTCGCACCCGGCGGGGTTCAAGGCGTTCCCGTCCGGCGACGGGACGCCGGCGCGGGCACCAGCCGCGCGCCGGAGGGAAATCTGGGTCGGCTCCTGCGGAAATCAACTGCGGATCGCGGAGCACGCGTGCCGCAAGCACTCCGGCCGCGTCGGCCGATCGGCCGTGGCGAAGGAGTTCGATTCGGGGGCCATCGAGCTGGCGGTCCGGGCGGCCGTGCGCCACTCCCGAACGCCGTACGATCAGCTGCTGGCTGCCGGCCGGGACCGGCACGAGGCTCGTACCGAGGTCGCCGGGACGGTCGACGCCGTCCTCCGGCTGTGGGAGGCCGGTGGCGGCGCCTCTTCGACTGCGCGCGGGAAACCGCTCGCAATCACGGGATGTTGCCGGAGCGGACGGTTCTTCCGTGGACCCGGGCAGGTCTTCGGCTTGTTCGTGCACATGATGGGCCCAAAGGGCGCGGGACGGTCCCCGGGCCCGGGAGGAGCAACGGGTCATGGAAGGGAATCACACGGTCCTTCGGGACGGCAGAATGGCGGACGGGCATCGGCTTCGCGGGGCGAGCGGGTTTGGGCGAATCGGCCGGGCCGGCGTGGTACTGGTGCTGGTCGCGTGCTCGGGCAAGGAGTCGGCCCGCTCGTCGGAATGTCCGTGGAGCAGCGGCTACCCCGAGGCGGTCGCTTCCGGTGGGGCGTCTTTCCAGTTCGCGCGGGACGGTTGCCGTCTCGGCGTTTCGGTGGTCGAGTTCGCGGGCGGCGACGGGAGTTTCGTGGAGACGTGGTCGTTCGAGCCGCCGCTGGCGATTGCGGACGACGTGCTGGCGACGACCGGTGAGGCTTCGGGCACGTACCTGCGAACGATTGTGTCGGGCGGGTCGACGCGCGAGGAGACGGGAGGGTTCAGCGCGGTGTTGACGCGCGAGCCGGTCGTGGCGTCGGGAGGTCTCTTCGAACAATGGGCCACGGCGGTGATCGAGGCGCGGGGCACGGATCCGAGCCAGGGGTCGCCCGCGGGCGCGACGGGCAGCCCCGACACGTCGCTGCGCGGTTCCAACGACCTGGTCTGGCTGACGCAGGCCGATGCTCCCGAGGTCCCGTCGATCGTGCTCGGTTTCGACACGCCGGTCGTGCCGTACGCGCTGCGCGTGTGGGAAGCGGCGATTCCCGGCTTCATCCGGCGAGCGGAGGCGTTGGACCCCGCGACGGGCGAGTGGCGGACGTTGTGGGAGGGGCACGATCGCACGGCCTACGTGCCGGGCTATCTGGCGATGGAGGCGGCGCTCCTGCCGCGCCCGACCGAACGGATCCGGCTGACGGTCGAGCCGATCGCGGGGAGCGCGCACGGCGTGGATGCGGTGAAGCTCGTGGGAGCAGCCGGCTGGCGCTACCACGTGACGGCCGAGGTCCGGATCGACGGTGCCGAGGTGCCGCTGTCCCTGAGGGTCCTCGTCGACACCTTCGACGGCAGCGTGGGCGTGCCGGACGGCGCGCGGGTGGGGTCATGAGCGCGCCTCGAGTGGCAGGACTGGTCGGCACGGTGCTGGGCCTGGCGATGGTGATGGCGCTCTCGGCGCCGCCGGCGGTGGCGGACCATCTGCCCGCCGAGTGCTGGGAGGGCTACTTCCATCGCGATGATCCCGAGTGCGCCTTCGGGCCGTGCGTGCATCATCCTCCCGAGGCGCCTGCGGACGCGAGCTGTCATCCGAGCTGCGAGGGGTTGCGGGAGCGGGTCGCGCAGCTCGAGCAGGACCTGCGCAACCTGGACGAGCGGCTGGCGGAGATCCAGGCGGAGCTGAATCGGCTGCTGGGGGAGCTGCTGGCGGCGCAGGAGTGGCTGGACGTGCGTCGAGGCGAGGCGACGGCGGAGCTGAAGCGGCTTGCGGACGCGGGACTGGTCGGGTTCGGGGCGGTTCCGTTGTACTGGAACACGATCCTCGAGGGATATCAGCGGGCGGCGCACCATCCGGACTCGGTGGCCTTGTTCCCGCCGACGTCGTACGACGCGGTGACGGCGCAGTGGACGGACGAGCACGGCAGCGACGTGATGCGGGCCTTGGGGGGCATGTACGTCACGGACCTTCTGCCGCGGGTGCGGGAGTACCAGGAGAAGTTCCGGCAGGTCGAGCTGCTGGAGTCCGAGCAGTTCTTCCTCGACGAGGATCGCCGGTACTTCCTGGAGGTCGAGCTGGAGGAGGCCCGGAGCGCGCTGGCGATCTGCCTGGCGATCGAGGGTTCGTAGGGGTCAGGCGAGAGTGGAGAGGACGTTGTCGAGGGCGGCGAGGAGGCGGGGGCGGGCGGCGGGGGAGGCGGGGGCGGCGGCGAGGCGGGAGCGGACGACGGCGAGGAGGCGTTGGATGCGGCGGTAGGGGGTATCGGGAGGTGTGCGGTGGGAGCCGGCGAGGAGGTCGTCGAGGGAGCCGCCGTGGGCGAGGTAGGGGGCGACGAGGGAAGAGACGAGGGCGACGGTGCGGGCGGGGACGCGTTCCGCGGCGGCCCAGGTGCCGACGGCGACGACGGCGTCGGGGTGTTCTTCGAGGGGCCACAGCTCGTTCCAGGTGGTGAGAGGAAGCTCGGGGACTTGTTGGGGCGGGACGGCGTCGGCGGCGAGGCCGACGAGCAGGAAGACGTGGATGGACTTGTAGAGGAAGCTGTCGTCGAGGCGGACGCGGCGATCGCGGGCGATGCGCTGGATGGTTTCACGCTGCCATTTGGCGCCGCCGTTGCGGAAGGCGGCGCGATTGCCGCCGTAGACGTGAAGGAAGAGGTACTGACCGACTTCGAGGGCGAAGCGGAGGCCGTGGCGTTGGACGCAGGAGCGGATGAAGCGGACGGCGGAGGGGACGAGGTCGATTGGAGGAGGTTGAGGGTTGTCGGTTGTTGGTTGGGGGAGAGGGGGAGGGGACGGGAAGGGGAGAGGGGGAGAGAGAGGGGAGGAAGAGGAGGCGACCTGGTTGCGGAGGCGTGAGACGTCGCGGAGGAGCGTGGCGCGGAGGGTTGGGGCGAGGGAGACGGAGCGGAGCCAGCGCAGGACGATGAGGAGGAGGCGGATGGGGACCTGATCGCGATCGGGGAGGGGGCGTGGTGTGTGTGGGGGTTTCGGGCGAGGGGAGATGGAGTGCGGGAGGGGGGCGGCGACGAGATCCTCGAGGCGGCCGCCTTCGTCGAGGCGGCGTTTCCATGCGACGGCGAGGGCGTCGAGCTGTTGGGTGGTGAGCCCGTGGCGCGTGCGGAGGTCGAGGACGGCGCGCGCGGCCTCGGGGTGGAGGGCGAGAGGGCGGAGGGCCTCGAAGTCGGACATGGAGAGATCGACATCGATGCCGGCGGGCCGGAGGTACTTGCGGGCGACGTAGGCGCGGATCCAGGACGCGAGGCGGACGCGGTTCACGCCGGAGCCGGCGGCGATGTCGCCCAGGGAGTCGGTCTTGGTCGGGTCGTCGCGTTCGAGGTAGTCGAGGTCTCCGCGGTAGACTTGTTCGAAGAGGTACTCTCCGACTTCCCAGGCGATGGACGCGGCGTGGGCTTGCTTGCGTTGGAGGATGAAGCGGCAGGCGTCTTCGATGATGCGGGCGAGCTCGGTGGGGGAGGGGGAGAGGGGATGGGTCGGGGAGGTGGGGAGAGGGAGGGGGAGGGGGGAGAGAGGGGAGGGGGTCGGGGGGGTGGGGAGAGGGAGGGGGCGGGGGGAGAGGGGGCGGGGGGAGAGGGGGCGGGGTTTGGGAGGGGTGCGGCGGGGTTTCATGTGGGTGCCTCCGGGGTGTGGGAGAGGGAGCGATCATCGGGGGGGGAATGAGGCAATGTCAAACGGGGAATGGGGAACGGATTGGGAGCGTTGCGGGTTGGCGGAGGTCGATCGTAGAGTGGCGGGACCTTGGAGGAGGATGGGATGGCGGCGAGAGCTGGCGGGCGGCAGGAGACGAAGTCGTGGGCGATGCTGGCGTACATTGCGGGGGACAACAACCTGAGCGACGCGGGGCTGGAGGACGTTCGGGAGCTGTGCGAGGTGGGGTCGTCGCGGGACGTGTGGGCGGCGGTGGAGATCGACACGTACGGGGAGCACACGGGCTCGATCCGCTACGAGATTTCGGAGCCGGACGCGTGGGGTGAGGCGCACTGGATCGTGATCCGGCGGTTGGCGGAGAAGGACAGCGGCGATCCGGAGACGGTGCGGTCGGTCGTGACGTGGGGGCTCAAGCGGTATCCGGCGCGGAACCGGTTGCTGGTGGTGTGGAACCACGGCTCGGGGTTCCGCTCGGTGCGGCGGGACATCGGGTACGATGATTTCGGGTCGAGCCTGGACATGCCGGAGGTGGAGTCGGCGCTGCGGCGGGCGGGGGTGGGTCCGAGGAGCCGGATCGACATCCTGGGATTCGACGCGTGTCTGATGAGCATGCTCGAGGTGGTGCACCATTTCCGGGAGCTGGCGCGGATCGTGGTGGGGTCGCAGCAGACGGAGCCCGGGGACGGGTGGCCGTACGACCTTGTGCTGGCCGAGGCGAAGCGGCGGCCGGAGCGGAGGGTGCTGGCGCGGAGGATTGTGGAGACGTACATCGCGAGCTACCGGGCGCGGGGGACGTTCGACGTGACGCAGTCGGCGATTGATGTCGCGAAGACCGGTGCCGCGGTGCGGCGTCTGCACGCGCTGGGCGATGCGCTGGCGGACGACTTCGAGGCGAGCGGGGAGGTGGTGGAGGCGGTGCGGACGTCGGTGCAGGTGTTCGAGATGGCGGACTACGTGGATCTGGTGCAGTTGGCGGAGGAGGTGGCGGCGGCGGTCGCGGTGCCGCGGGTGCGCAAGGCGGCGGCGGCGCTGGCGGGGGCGGCGAGGAAGTGCGTGTTGGCGAACGGGAGGCTGGGTCGGGGCGTGGCTCGCGCCAACGGCTTGTCGGTCTGGTTTCCTGCGGACGACGACACGTATTTGCGGCATCGGGCCAAGTACCTGCGGCTGCGGTGCAACGCCGGCGCGAATCCCGGCTGGGTGCGATTCCTGGATCGGTTTCACGGGTGAGCGATCCGGGTGTCGGGTTCTGTTCGGTAATGAGCCGGGACATCGTGGACCACCGTTCGGTGCTCGCTGATCGGAAGCACGTTGCCAAGTAGTTGGGGGAGCGGGCCGAGCTGATCGAGC
>JACRCZ010000129.1 GCA_016218765.1 Deltaproteobacteria bacterium
CGACGGCGATACCGACTGCGCCGACGCGGACTGCGCGGACGACCCGGCCTGCGGCGGCACGCCCGAGACGAATTGCACGAACACCGTGGACGACGACGGGGACGGCGCCACCGACTGCGCCGACCCGGACTGCTCCGCCGACCCCGCCTGCCCCGTGACCGGCGGCGAGAGCTGCACCGCCGGCCCGTTCGCCCTCCCGGACGATCCCGAAGGCACCTGGCACGGCACCACCACCGGCAGGGTCGCCGACCACCGCGGCTCCTGCGGCAGCACCAGCGGCGAGGACGTCGTGTTCACCTTCGTCCTCACCGCACGCGCCGACCTCGCCGCCGACACCATCGGCTCCGACTTCAACACCCTGCTCTACCTCCGCACCGGCGAGTGCACCCCGGGCACCGAGCTGGCCTGCGACGACGACGGCGCGGGCTCCGGCGGCGCGTCCCTCGTCGCCCTGACCCTCGACCCCGGCACCTACTGGCTGATCCTCGACGGCAACAGCGGCGCCGACGGGAACTTCGTCCTCCACATCGCCCTCAGCGACCCCGAGATCTGCAACGACTCCCTGGACAACGACGGCGACGGGGACACCGACTGCGCCGACGCCGATTGCGCCCGTGACGGCGCGTGCGTCGAGCTCGTCTGCGACGACACCACCGACAACGACGGCGACGGGACCACCGACTGCGCCGACCCCGACTGCACCTACGACCCCGCCTGCCTCCCCGCCTGCGCCGAGGACTCGCACGAGCCCAACGACAACCGCGGCGAGGCTCTGGCCGTGACGACCGTCACCGGGACCGAGTGGCTCGCCGTCACCAACTCGAGCGACGACTACTTCTCCCTCGATGTCTGCGTCGGGGCCGTCGTCACGATCGATGCGACGTTCAGCCACGCGCTGGGCGACGTCGACCTCTACCTCCTCCCGGCCACGGGCGCCGGCACCCTGGCCCAGTCCGCGGGCGGCGTCGACGACGAACACCTCACCTGGACCAGCGACCGCCTGGGCACCGTCGTCCTGCGCGTCGATCTCTTCGGCGCCGACACCTGCAACCTCTACCACCTGCTCGCCGCCGTCGACCGCACGGCCTGCCCGTAGCCCGGGTTTCCCCGCCCGCCCGCTTGCTCACCCCCGGATCGCATGCTAGCCTCGGTGGCTCTCGGTGGGGGAGCCACGGACCGAAGAAGGAGGCACGGACATGAAAGAGCGGACTCTCGCGGTGTGGACCATTCCGTCGCTCGTCTGGATCCTGGCGGCCATCGCAGCTCCGGGCTGCGGCGGCGGGGGCGGCGGCGGCGGGGACGACGACGTCGATGCCGCCGGCGACATGGTCGGCGACGAGCCGATCGATGACGACGCGGCCGGCGAGGACGGGCGCGAGGACGGCCGGGAGGACGCGCGCGAGGACGGCGTCGAAGGAGACGGCGCGGACGGCGACGAGGACGGCGCGGCCGACGGGGACGCGGACGGCGACGGGGATGCCGATGTCACGCCGATCTGCGGCGACGCCGTCGTGGATTCCGGCGAGGACTGCGACGACGGCAACACCGTTCCCGGCGACGGCTGCGAGGACGACTGCACCTTCTCCTGCGTCGACGCGACCGAATGCGACGACCTGGAGCCGTGCAACGGCGTCGAGTCGTGCACGGGACACATGTGCGTCGACGGCACCCCGCCCGCCGAAGGCTCGGCCTGCACCCTGCCCTCGGGCGAAGCGGGCGCCTGCCGCGGCGGCCTGTGCGCCTCCGCGAACTGCGGCAACGCCGTGGTCGACACCGGCGAGGAATGCGACGACGGGAACGCCGACAACTCCGACGCCTGCCTCACGAGCTGCATGAACGCCACCTGCGGCGACGCCTACGTCCGGACGGGAGTCGAGGAATGCGACGACGGCAATACCGTGGCCGGTGACGGGTGCGAGGACACGTGCGCCTACTCCTGCCACGCCGCCGCCGACTGCGCCGACGCCGAGTTCTGCAACGGCGACGAGACCTGCGGCGCGGGCCACTACTGCGAAGCGGGGACCCCGCCCGCCGAAGGCACCGCCTGCACCCTGGCCTCGGGCGGCGCGGGCGCCTGCCGCGGCGGCCTGTGCGCAGCCGCCGCCTGCGGCAACGCGCTGTCCGACCCGGGCGAGGAGTGCGACGACGGCAACGCCGACAACACGGACGCCTGCCTCACGAGCTGCAGGAACGCGACCTGCGGCGACACCTACGTCCGGGTCGGCGCCGAGGACTGCGATTCGGATCCGGCGCGGTCCTGCACCACGACCTGCGGCTCCACCGGCTCCCAGGCCTGCGACGCCACCTGCCACTGGGAAACGACCTGCACCCCGCCTGCCGAGGTGTGCAACGGCGCCGACGACGATTGCGTGAGCGGCATCGATAACGGCTTCGCCTGCGTCCCCGCCGCGTCCCAGGGCTGCACCACGACCTGCGGCTCCACCGGCTCGCAGACCTGCTCCTCCGCCTGCGCCTGGGGCTCCTGCACCGCACCCGTCGAGACGTGCAACGGCGCGGACGACGATTGCGTGGGCGGCGCCGACAACGGCTTCGCCTGCGTCCGCGGCGCCACCGGAAGCTGCACCACGACCTGCGGCTCCACCGGCTCCCAGCGCTGCGACACCACCTGCGCCGGGGGCTCGTGCACCCCGCCCGCCGAGGTGTGCAACGGCGCGGACGACGACTGCACCGCCGGCCCGGACAACGGCTTCGCCTGCGTCCGCGGCGGAACCCGCGGCTGCCACACGTCCTGCGATCCCGCCGGCACCGACTCCGGCACCCAGACCTGCGACCCCGCCTGCGCCTGGGGCGCGTGCGCTCCCCCGGCCGAGGCCTGCGACGGACGCGACAACGACTGCGACACCGCCTGCGACGACGGCTTCGGCTGCTGCCGCGGCGCCGCCACCACCTGCACGACCTCCTGCGGCTCCACCGGCGTCGGCACCTGCACCGCCACCTGCGCCCTGCCCACCGGCGCCGCCTGCACGCCCCCGAGCGAGACGTGCAACGCGCGCGACGACGACTGCGACACCGTCACCGACGACGGCTTCACCTGCGCCGCCGGCGCGACCCGCGCCTGCACCGCCGGCGGCTGCGCCGGCACCGAAACCTGCTCCGCCACGACCTGCACCTGGGGCACCTGCACCGTCCCCGTGCCGGCCAACGACACCTGCACCGGCGCCATCACCCTCGTGCCCGGCCGCGACGCGAACGGCACCACCTGCAACGCCGCGGCCGACTACACCCCGAGCTGCGGCGGCGCCAGCACCGCCGGTCGCGACGTCGTCTACCGCCTCGACATCACCGCGCGCTCCTCCGTCGTGCTGCAGACGGAAACCGGCGCCCCGGGCTGGGACTCCCTGCTCCACCTCCACTCCGGCGCCACCTGCCCCGGACCCGAAGTCGCCTGCAACGACGACATCGCCCCGGGCGACCTCGACGCCCGCATCTCCACCACCCTCGACCCCGGCACCTACTGGGTCGTCGTCGACGGCTTCAACGCCGCGTCGTTCGGCGCCTTCACCCTGACCACCACCGTCGTCGCCGCGGGCGACGAGTGCGCCGGCGCGATCCCGCTCACCCTCACCGCCGCGCGGACCAGCGCCAGCGGCAGCACCGCAACCGCCACCTCGAGCGCCGGCTCCTGCGGCGCCGCCAACGACCTCTGGTTCTCCTTCACCATCACCCAGACCGAACGCGTCTACATCAACACCTACGGCAGCACCTTCGATACCCAGCTCGCGCTCCTCAACGGCTGCGGCGCCATCGTCCCGGTCTGCGTCGACGACTCGTGCGCCCTCGACCAGAGCGAGATCGCGCGGACGCTCGCCCCGGGCGACTACGTCATCCTCCTCGACGGCTTCGGCACGGCCTCCGGCAACTACACGCTCAACGTCGAGCACCTGCCCGTGTCGCAGGACGGGACCGCAGGCGCGCTCGCCGCCGGCACCACCGCCCTGAGCGGCACCACCGCCCAATTCGGCCCCGGCGTCGTCAACGGCTCCTGCGGCGGCGCCTCGACCTCCTCCGAGCGAAGCTGGTTCTGGACGACCTGCCCGTCCTCCCCCGCAGGGACCTTCACCGCGACGACCTGCATCGCCGGGACCGCGTACGACACCTTGATCTACCTGCGGTCGGGCATGACCGGAGCGGACATCGCCTGCAACGACGACGGCGCGTCCGTGGCCTGCGGCGGGACCGCCTCGGAGCTCACCGGCGCCGTGCCGCTGGGCGCCGCCCTCTTCGGCTTCTACATGGACGGGTTCGCCGGCGCCGAAGGCAACTTCAACGCGTCGGTCACGAGGCCCTAGCGCTCGCGTCCGGCTACGTCCACCCCCGCCAATCCTCCCCGGACAACAGCTCGATCGCGGCGCGCAGGCGCTCGACGGTCGAGTCCCGCCCCAGCGCGCCCAGCAACGCGTGCAGCGGCGGGCCGGACCGCCGGCCCGTGACGGCGAGGCGCACGGTGCGGAGGATCTCGCGGGGCAGCGCGTCGTGCACCGCCTCGCCGTTCCACGACGGACGCGACTCCAGAAGCTCGATCGCCTGCTCCAGGGCCCGCACCGCGGCCGCGCGCTCCGCCGCCGGCGCGCCGTAGTCCTCCGGACGCGCGGGCTCCCCGAACAGCGCCGCCACGGGCTCCCACACCTCGGCCAGCACGTGCGCACCCTCCCGCGAGGCCACGATCGCGCGCGGGACCCACTCCTCGGCGCCCGCTCGCACGGCCGCCGCGGGATCCCCGGCCGCGATCCACTCCAGCGTGCGGCGCACCAGGTCGGCGTCGGACAGGCCCGCCAGGTGCTTGCCGCCGAGCCAGCGGAGCCGCGCGGGATCCGCGGCGCCGTCCGCCGTCGAACAGCGCGCCAGCGAGAACCGGGCCGCCAGCTCGCCGAGCGCGAAGACCTCCTCGGGCGCGTCGCCGCCGGGATGCCACCCGAGAAGCGCGAGGTCGTTGACCACGGCCTCGGGCAGGTGGCCCGCCTCGCGCAACGCCGCCACCGTCGCGCCGCCCCGCCGCTTGGAGAGCTTGCGCCCGTCGGGCTCGGCCAGCAGCGAGAGGTGGGCGTACTCCGGCGCGGGCCATCCGAAGGCACGGGCGATCAGGAGCTGGCGGGCCGTGTTGGACAGATGATCGCGCGAGCGGACGACGTGCGTGATGCCCATGTCGTGGTCGTCGACGACCGTGGCCAGGTGGTACAGCGGCGCGCCGTCCGCGCGGGCGAGCACGAAGTCGTCCAGGTCGGCGGGATCCTCGACGACCTCGCCGCGGACCAGGTCGACGAAGCGCACCGGGCCGGGAGGCCGGCGCAGGCGCACAGCGAACGGCTCGCCCGCGGCCGCCCGGCGGGCGGACTCCGCCGGAACCAGCGCCGCGCACGCGCCGTCGTAGCGCGGGGGCCGGCGGGCGCGCCGCGCCGCGTCGCGGACCGCGGCGAGCCGTTCGGGCGTGCAGAAGCACCGGTACGCCGCCCCGCCGCGCAGCAGCTCCGCAATCGTCTCGCGGTGGCGCGAGGAGCGCTCGGACTGCCGGTACGGACCCCGCGGACCGCCGATGTCGGGCCCCTCGTCCCACGTCAGCCCGAGCCACCGCAGGTCGGCCAGGATGCGCGCCTCCGCACCCGCCACGTTGCGCTCGACGTCCGTGTCGTCGATCCGCAGCACGAACGTGCCTCCGGACCCGCGGGCCAGGAGCCACGCGAAAAGCGCCGTGCGCGCGTTGCCCAGATGGAGGTCGCCCGTCGGACTGGGGGCAAACCGCGTGCGGACCCGCTCGCTCATGGCCGACCCTCCGGCGCCGCGGCGGCACGGCGGCGCCCCAGAGCGGCCAGCGCCACGAGGCCGACGATGACGGCGAACCACAACGTCGCGAAACGGATCAGGATGGTCGTCGCGGAAGCCACGCCCGGGCGGACCGCCGGGACGAGCAGCACGACCAGCCCGGTCAGGCCGCCCTCCGTGACGCCGAGACCGCCCGGCATCATCGCCAGCGCCCCGGCGACCGTCGAGAGGCTGTAGATGAACGTCACCGTGCCCAGGTCGGCGTCGACCCCGGGGAAGGCGTCCAGAACGACCCACATCGCCACGCACTCGCAGAACCAGCCGGCCACCGAGAGCAGCACCGGGACCGGCAGGCTCGCCGGACGGCAGAGCACGTGCGCGCTGCGAAACAGCTCGTGCACCGCCTCCGCCTTGCGCCGCAGCACCGGCAGCCGGCCCAGCAGCCGCGCCAGCCGCTCGCCGACCGCACGGACCCCGACGACGACCACCAGACCGGCGACCAGCGCGCCGCCCGCCACGAGGACCCACGCGCCGCGCCGGAAGGACAGCGCACCGACGGCAGCCAGGCCGATCAGCGCGATCAGATCGGTCAGCCGCTCCGCCAGCACGATCGGCGCGCTCGTCGCGATCGGCACGCCGTGCCGCTCCCGGAGCAGGAACGACTTCAGCACCTCGCCCACCTTCGCCGGGGTCACCGACATCACGAACCCGGCCAGGAAGATGCCGAAGCTCTCCCCCGGACCCAGGCGGATGCCGAGCTGCCGCCGGTAGATCTCCCACTTGCCGAAGCGCACCAGGTAGTTGGCGAAGGCGAGCCCGAGCGCGGCGCCCAGCGCCCACCAGGGGAACGTGCGCAGCTCGTCCCCCAGGCTCCCGACATCCGTCGACACCGCGAGGCCGGCGTACACGACCACGCCCAGGACGACGGCGAGCACGAGGTTGCGGCGCAGGTTCCGCAGCACGACGCGAGCTTACAGCACGCGGGGCGCCGACGCATCGTTTGACACCGTGAATTGGCGGATGATAGGCTGCTCCCGCTTCCGCACGGGAGCAGGAGGGCGCGAGCCGGTGGCCACCGTTCGGATCCCGTTGCAGGTTTCGGGGCAGTCCGACGTGGGCGTCAAGCGCACGCAGAACGAGGATTCGTTCTCCATCGTGCAGGACGAGAACCTGTACATCGTCGCCGACGGCATGGGCGGCCACGCCTCGGGCGAAGTCGCCAGCCAGCTCGCCGTGTCGGTCATCCGCGACTTCTTCAAGCGGACCGGCGAGGACCCGGAGGCGACCTGGCCGTACAAGATGGACCGCTCGCGCAACTACGAGGCGAACCGCCTGATCACAGGGATCAAGCTCGCGAACCTCCAGATCTTCGAGAAGGCGCAGAGCGACCCGCGCTACAAGGGCATGGGCACCACCGTCGCCGGGATGCTCTTCGTCCGCGAAGGCGCCTACCTGGCCCACGTCGGCGACAGCCGCATCTACCGCATCCGCGAAGGCCGCATCGAGCAGCTCACCGAGGACCACTCCTTCCTCAACGACTACCTCAAGATGAGGCCGCTGTCGAAGGAGGAGATCGAGAACTTCACGCACAAGAACGTCATCACCCGCGCCCTGGGCATGAAGGACACCGTCCAGGTCGATATCAACTTCGAGGTGCCCCGTCCGGACGATCTGTACCTGCTCTGCTCCGACGGCCTGTCCGGCATGGTGCCCGACGAGAAGATCCTGGCGACCCACGAGCGCTACCTCCACGACATCAATCTCGTCACGCAGAAACTGATCGAGGAAGCCAACGCCGCGGGCGGCGTGGACAACATCACGGCAATCGCGATCCGGTTCACCGGCGAGGCGGCGTAGGCGCTTCTCGCTCCTCGTTTCCCGGCCTGCGTGGTTCGTCCGGGCGTCGGATCCGAACGGGAAGGTGATGCATGCGGATGGCGGTCGTGGGCACGGGCTACGTGGGACTGGTGGCAGGAGCGGGCTTCGCCAACCTCGGCAATACCGTGCGCGGCGTCGATCGCGACGCGAAGAAGATCGAGACCCTCCAGGCCGGCCGGATCCCCATCTTCGAGCCGGGCCTTGAGGACCTCGTCGCCCGGAACGTCGCCGCCCGCCGGCTCTCCTTCTCCACCGACGTCGAGGGCGCGGCGCGGGACTCCGAGGTCGTGCTCGTCGCCGTGGGCACCCCGTCCGGCCCGGACGGCCGGGCTGACCTGTCGGCCGTGCTCGACGTCGCGGACCTCGTCGGAACCACCATCCGCGCCTACACCGTCGTGCTCATCAAGAGCACCGTGCCCGTCGGAACCAACGACCGCGTGACGGAACGGATCGCGGCACGGACGAAGGTCCCCTTCGACGTGGTCTCGAATCCGGAGTTCCTCAAGGAAGGAGCCGCCGTCGCCGACTTCATGAAACCCGACCGCGTCGTCATCGGCGCCCGGACCGAGCGCGCGCGGGAGCTCGTCCGCAGGCTGTACCTGCCGCTCATGCAGACCGCCGAGCGCATCCTCGTCATGGATCCGCGTTCGGCCGAGCTGACCAAGTACGTCGCCAACTCCTACCTCGCGACCCGGATCTCCTTCATCAACGAGATCGCCAACCTCTGCGAGCGCGTCGGCGCCGACGCCTCGGCCGTGCGCGCCGGCGCCGGCTCCGACTCCCGCATCGGCCTGCGCTACTTCTTCCCCGGCTGCGGCTACGGCGGCTCGTGCTTCCCCAAGGACGTCCGCGAATTGCTGGGAATGGCGGAACAGAACGGCATGCCGCTCCAGATCCTCGGCGCCGTGCACCGCGTCAACGAAGTCCAGAAGGCACTCCTCGCCCGCAAGGTCCTCGCCCGCTTCGGCGCCGACCTCACCGGCAAACGCCTCGCCGTGTGGGGCCTCGCGTTCAAGCCGGAAACCGACGACATGCGCGAAGCCCCGTCGCTCGCCGTCATCCCGGCCCTCCTCGAGGCGGGGGCCGAGGTCCGGGCGCACGATCCCGTGGCGCGCGACGCCGCCCGCGCCCACCTCCCGCCCTCCGTGCTCCTCGCGGACGACGAGTACGAAGCCGCTCGCGGCGCCGACGCGCTCCTCGTCTGCACGGAATGGCAGGGCTACCGCACCCCGGACTTCGAACGGCTGCGCGCCGCCATGCGCCAGCCCGTCGTCTTCGACGGCCGCAACGTCTGGGCCAGGTGCAGCCTCGGTGAGCTCGGCTTCGAGTACTACGGGATCGGCGCGGGGAAGGCGCTCCCGGCGTAGGGAACGCCCCGCGCCCGGCGGCGCCGGGCGCCTAGCCGGGCGTCGTGCCGGCCTTGCGGGTCCGGTAGCATTCCCGGCAGAAGTACTCCTTGCCGTCGACCGGACGGAACGGAAGCTGCGTCTCCGTCCCGCAGGCGGCACACACCGCCGGATACGTCGGCCGGCGCGCCGCCTGCCGGCTGGGATCCGCCGCCACGTCGTACTCGCGGAACGCCGGACTGCGGTACTCGCCGTGCGCCCCACCGAAGGCCGCACCGATGCTCCGACCCGTCTCGAACGTCGGAGCCCGGTAGACCTGGCTCTCCGAACCCCGCTGCCGGTCCCGCCGCTCGCGCCGGCAATCGGGACAACGCTTCGGCGGCGACATGAAACCCTTCTTCTCGTAGAACTCCTGCTCACCCGCGGTGAAGATGAAGTTCTTGCCGCACACCGAACACGGAATCGTCTGGTCGGTCCCTGGCATCTTACCTCCCGTGGCTCACGGCCGGTCCCCTAGCTCTCGACACTGCGGTGGAATGACATCGGCGGCACGATGGGTTGAATCCGAGAAGCTGTCTCCATCCGGTCCGACCGCGGCCACCGGACGGGCGGCAACGGCGCAGGACGTGCGTGTAACGTACGAGGCGCCTCGCAGGGTGTCAAGGGGTTTTCCCGGCATCATCCCGCCGACCGACGACCCCCCGGATCTTGACTCCGCACGGCAAGCGACTAAGACGGCTCGCCGGAACCGGGGGACCGCGGGCGTCCGGCCCGCAGGCGAGGGAGGATGCGATGACCACGAGCCGGGAGATCATCGAAGCGACCGAGCGCTACGGCGCCCACAACTACAAGCCGCTGCCGATCGTCATCGCCGACGCCGCGGGAGCCTGGGTGACCGATCCCGAAGGCAAGCGCTACCTCGACTTCCTCTCCGCCTACTCCGCCGTCAACCACGGCCACCGCCACCCGCGCATCGTCGCCGCCGCCGTGCGACAGCTCGAGCACTGCACCCTCACCTCGCGCGCGTTCTACAACGATCAGCTCGGCCCCTTCTGCCGGGAGCTGGCGGAGTTCTGCGGGACCGAAATGGTGCTCCCCATGAACACGGGAGCCGAGGCCGTCGAAACCGCGATCAAGCTGGCGCGCAAGTGGGCGTACCGCGTCAAGGGCGTCCCGCGCGGCGAGGCGGAGATCGTCGTCTGCGCCAACAACTTCCACGGACGCACCGTGACCGCCGTCAGCTTCTCGACCGAGGAGCTGTACAAGGAGGACTTCGGCCCGTTCACCCCGGGGTTCAAGGTCGTCCCCTACGGCGACGTCGCCGCGCTCGAGAAGGCCGTCGGACCCAGGACCGCGGCCTTCCTCGTCGAGCCGATCCAGGGCGAAGCCGGCGTGATCGTCCCGCCGCCCGGCTACCTCGCCGCCTGCCACGAGCTGTGCCGGCGGAACAACGTCCTGCTCATGCTCGACGAGATCCAGACCGGCTTCGGCCGCACCGGCCGGCGCTTCTGCTACCAGCACGAACCGGGCGTGCAGCCCGACGTCCTCATCCTCGGCAAGGCCCTCGGCGGCGGCGTCATGCCCATCTCCGCCGTCACCGCCCCGGCCGCGATCCTCGGCCTCTTCCGCCCCGGAGAACACGGCTCGACCTTCGGCGGCAACCCCCTGGCCTGCGCCGTCGCGCGCGAGGCGCTGCGCGTGTTCGTCGACGAAGGCCTGATCGAACGCTCCGCGCGCCTCGGCGCGAAGCTGCTCGCCGACCTGCGCGCCATCTCCCACCCCCTGATCAAGGAAGTCCGCGGCAAGGGACTGTTCGTCGGCCTGGAGCTCAGGAAGGAAGCCGGCGGCGCCCGGAAGTACTGCGAGCTGCTCAAGGAACAGGGCCTCCTGTGCAAGGAAACCCACGACGACGTGATCCGCTTCGCCCCGCCGCTCGTCATCGCCGAAGAGGACCTGGACGGCGCCGTGGCCAAGGTGCGCGGGCTGTTCCGGTAGCCCGTCCCGTCAGAGCGAGTCGCCCAGCCGGATGTCCGGCGCCGTCGGCTCGCCCAGGTAGTCGTACAACCGCACGTGCCCCGTGTCCCCGGCCGTCACGAGGAAACCCTTCTCGGGAGCCGCGGCGTAGCCGCACATCCACTCGTTGCGCCGGCCGGAACCCTCGAACATGCGCCACGGCAGCGCGTCCGCCGACCGGAAGATGCGGAAACGCTCGTTCCACGCGATGCCCACGAAACCGCCCTGCAGCCCCGGGAACGGGACCAGCCCGAGGAACGGCTCCCCGGCCTCGGCGTTGCGGTCGAACCCCGGACACCACTTCTTCCTGTCCAGGAGCGGCTTGATGCACGCCACCGGACCCTGCGCCAGGTTGCCGCCCAGCCACCAGCCGCGACACGGACCCTCCGTGGTCACCAGATACACGCACCCCCGGTAGTCCGCCGTGAACAACCCCTGACGCGACGGCGACGGAAGCATCGCCGTGATGCTGAAGTCGCGGTCCCGCTGCGCCTGGATCTGACGCTCGATCAACGCCCGGACGTTGGGCAGCTTGCCGTCCCCGCCGACGATACGCGAGGCCTTCCGGTTGGCCAGGTCCCACGCCACCACCAGGCCGTCCGCACCGCCGGAGAACAACAGCGGCGGCACGCCCCCGGCGAACGCCAGCACGCGAACCTCGTCCAGATGCCCGGCCGGCTGCAGCTCCTTGGGATCCTTGCTCCACGGCGGCTGCTCGCCGCGGAACACCAGCGGGCTCAACGCCGGATCCTCGAGGTCCCACACGAAGACGTCCCCGGTCCAACCGCCCGCGGCCAGGTACCGGCCGTCCGCGGAAACCGCCAGCGCCAGCAGCCCCTTGCCCTCGTCAACGGGACCGGGAGGGTCGAGCGACGCGATGCGCTCGCCCGCCGCCACCCGCCACCAGCCGACCGTGCCGTCGAGCGACGCCGAGAACAGCTCCTCGCCACCCGGGCGGAAGGCGAGGGCCCGAATCGGCCCCTCGTGCGCCGCGATGTCGGGCGGCGCGCCGCCCGACACGAACCGCCGCTCCTCGATCCGGTGGAACCGGATCAGCCAACGCCCCTCGCGGAGCTCCTCCCCCCCCACGGCGACGACCGACGCGTCGGGGGCAAGCGCAAGCGCCCGCACCGGCGGGATCTCGACCGGCGCCGCCACCCCCGCGTCCGCCACCGCCGCCGAGCCGCCGACCTTCTCGACCGTCGGCCGGCGATAGAAGAGCGCGAACACCCCGAGCGCCGCGACGAACAGGAGGAGCGCGACCAGGCAACCGCCCGTCCGGAGCCAGCCCGTCGAGACCTTCCTGCCCCGGTCCGGCGGCGCGGGCGCGGCGTCGCCCGCACCCCGGCTCCCGCCCGCCGGCGCCGCGGCCCCCGTCCGGGCCCCGCCCTCCGTCGATCGCTCGTCGGTCATGGCCCTCGCCCACCGCCGTCGCAGCCGGCCCACGGGCCGACCCCGGCCGCGCAATCGTCCTGCGCCTGGGCATAGTCGTCCGGATTGCCGATGTCCATCCAGTACCCGCTCCACGGGAAACGCGCCACGCGCTCGCCGGCGGCGAGCAGCTTGAGCACGAGCTGGGGGAAATCGAGGTACACGCCGCGGGGAATGTGCCGGAGCACCGCCGGCTCGTAGAGGTAGACGCCCATGCTGACCTCGTTGGACAGCGTCGGCTTCTCGCGATAGCCGCGCACGATGCCCCGCTCGTCCGCCTCGATCAGCCCGTACGGAAGCTGCGTCCGACGCTCGTAGGCGGCAATCGTCAGCACCGCGCCGGCCGCGCGGTGGTGGGCCAGCATCGCGGCCAGGTCCAGGTCGGTGACGAGATCGCCGTTGGTGACCAGGAAGGTGGAGTCGAGCCCCGCGACCGCCGCGATCGGACCGGCGGTGCCCCCAGGCTGCTCGTCCCGCACGTACTCGACCTCGACCATCCGGCGCAGCTCGGCCCGGCTGTCCAGGAAGGCCCGCAGCAGCTCCGACAGGTAATCGACGCACAGCGTGACCCGCGTCACCCCGTAGCGCGCCAGATAGCGGATCAGATGCTCGATCACGGGCCGGTCGCCGATCGGGGCGAGCGGCTTGGGGAAGATCACCGAGAACGGACGCAACCGACGTCCCTTTCCGCCGGCGAGGATGACCGCTTTCATCGCGCCGGGACTGTAGCGGGGGAGGAGAAGGGGGGCAAGGGAAGTCGTCGGGGAGTTGTTGCTCGTTGGCCAGTCGAACGGGACGAGTTGCTGGTCCGAGAGTGTGGGGGGAAGGAGCGAGGGCGTACGGGTTGAACGGGGCGGGGGGTTCGGGTAAGAGGGCGCGGCATGGACGGTGCGGGCCACGAGCGGGATGGACGCTTCGAACCGCGGGTGTCCGTGATCATCCGCTCCAAGGATCGGCTGGGAGAGCTGTGCGACCTTCTGGGACGGGTGTTCGCGCAGACGTACGCGAACTTCGAAGTGGTGGTGATCGACTCGACGGAACGGGCCGGCGAGGACGAGTGGGCGCGCGTGCGGGCGATCCGCGATCCGCGGCTGCGCTTCCTCTCCACGCCCCCGCGCGGATGTCCCGCGGCCGCGAACGCGGGCGTCCTGGCCGCGCAGGGCGACATCCTGGTCTTCATCGACGACGATGATCTGCCGCTCGGCCGCGAGTGGCTGTGGTGCCACGTCCGGAACTTCCGCGACCCGCTGTGCCTCGGCGTCAACGGCTACCACGTGTTCCCGTCCGAACACCGCGCCGCCGAGGCGAGCATGATGCAGCGCTTCCGCCGCAGGCTGCTGCTCTCCCACGGCCCGTTCAAGGAGCCGTACTGCTTCGCCTACGACGACCGGCGCAAGGTCGGCATCGATTACCTCATGGGCGGCAACTCCTCGATCCGCCGCTCGGCCGTGCTGCTCGGCGGCGGCTGGGACGAATACCTGGACTACCACGACGAACATTCGCTGTTCCTGCGGCTCAACAAGCGCAAGCCGCCGGGCTCGTACCTGGTCTACGACCCCGACGCGAGAATGGAGATCCGCAAGAACATCCCGGGAGGACTCGACGCGCGGTTCTCCGGCGAGACCCGACACCGGGTGGACACCCTCGCGAAGTACTTCCTCTGGACCGTCGGACGCGAGCATCCCGCCCGGATCTGGGGCCTGGCGCCCCTGTTCGTGCCGTACTTCGCGGCGCTCGGCGCCGTGGCCGGCTACGAGCTCGCGGCGGATCGCCCGGTCAGCCGCCTGACCGAGACGCTGCGCGGACTGGCCTGGTCCCCCGTCGCCCTGCTGCGCCACGCCCTGGCCCGGCCCCCCGCCCCGCACGACGGCTTCGCGGAAGCGGCCGCGATACCCGCGGACGCGGCGCGCCGGGGGAGGAAGGACGTGGACGACATGGGCAGGGACAAGGGGGTAACAGCGGACGTCGCCGTCATCGGTCTGGGCTACGTCGGCGTCACCGTCGCGGCCGCGCTCGCCGACGCGGGCGTGCGCGTCCTGGGCATCGAGAAACGCCGCGAGGTCGTCGCCACCCTCCGCCGCGGCCGCTGCCACATCTTCGAGCCGGGAATCAATGACGTGCTGCGCCGCACCATCGGCGGGCGGCTCCAGGTCGCCGCGGACTGGCCCGCCGTGCTGCCACCCGTCGTCGTCGTCTGCGTCTCCACGCCGGCGAACCTCGCCACCCGCACCCCGGACCTGCGCAACATCGCCGACACCGCCGACGAGATCGCACGCCGCCTGCCGGACGACGGGCTGGTCATCGTGCGCTCCACCGTTCCCGTCGGCACCTCGCGCCGCCTCGTCCTCCGCCGCGTGCGCCGTGGGAAGCCGCGCGCCGGCCTCGCCTTCTGCCCCGAGCGGACCGTGCAGGGCGCGGCCCTCGCCGAGCTGCGCTCGCTGCCCCAGGTCATCGGCGCCATCGACGAGCGCTCGGCGTCCCGGGCCGCCCGCCTGTTCCGCAAGCTCACGCCCGACGTCGTGGTGGTCGACAAGCCCGAGACGGCGGAGATGGTCAAGCTCGTCAACAACTGCCACACCGACCTCCTGTACGCGTTCGGCAACGAGGTCGCGCTCCTCGCGCGCACGCACGGCGTGGACCCGCTCGAGGTGATCCGCGGGGCCAACCAGCGCTACACCGTCCGCACCGACGGCGTCGCCGTCGTGCGGCCCCGGATCGCCGTGCCCGGCTACGTCGGCGGCGGCTGCCTCTCCAAGGACCCCTACCTCCTCCTGCAGTCGCTCGGCGGACGTCCGGCCCGGAAGTCGCTCGTGTTCGCCGTCCGCGAGCTCAACGAGTCGATGCCCGTCCGGGCCGCGAACGAGCTGCTGGCGCTGCTGCGGGGCGCGGGGAAGAAACCCTCCGCCGCGCGCGTGCTCCTCTGCGGCTTTGCCTACAAGGGCCGGCCCGAGACGGACGACCTGCGCGGGACGCCCGCGACCCCGTTCGTCCGGGCCCTGCGCGGGCGCGTCGGCCGGCTCCTCGGCCACGACTACAAGGTCGCCGCCCGCGACGTGCGCGCCTTCGGCGTCCGGCCCGTCGCCCTGGCCGAAGGCCTCCGGCGCGCGGACGCCGTCGTGCTCCTCAACGACCACCCGCGATACGCCCGCGAGCTCACGCCGCGCCGGCTGGCGTCGGCCGCGAAGCGCGTCGTCGTCTACGACTCGTGGCGCATCCTCCGCGGAACCGGGGTTCCGGCGCTGCCGGGAGTGACGTACGCCGGACTGGGATGGACGGCCACATGAACGGCGAGCGCATCCTGCTCACCGGCGGCGCGGGGTTCATCGGCCTGCGCCTGGCGCGACGCCTCGCCGACGCCGGCGCCAGACTCACCCTCGTCGATGATCTGTCCCGCGGCCGGCGCGACGACGAGGCCGCGGCGTTCTTCGCGCGGCCGGACGCGACCTTCGTGCAGGGCGACCTGTGCGACCCGGCGACCCTCGAGCGCGCCGGCGGCCCGTTCGACACCATCGTCCACCTTGCCGCCGTGATCGGGATCCAGGTGTCCGAGCGCGAGCCGGTCCGCGTGCTGCGGACCAACGCGCTCTCCACCATCCGCGTCGTCGACCGCTGGCTGGCCCAGGACGGCGGACGGCTGCTCTTCGCCTCCACCAGCGAGGTCTACGGCGCCCTGCTCGGGGCCGCGCCCCTCCCCGTGCCCTCGCCGGAGACCGTCCCCGTCGGCGTGCGCGACACGGGCATCGCGCGCTACTCGTACGCCGCGAGCAAGATCTTCGGCGAGACCCTGGTGCGGCAGGCGGCGCAGGCCCACGGGCGCAAGGCGCTCGTCGTGCGGCCCCACAACGTCTACGGCCCGCGGATGGGCTGGAACCACGTCATCCCGCAGCTCAGCCTGCGGGCCCTGCGCGGGGAGGACCCGTTCCGCGTCTTCGGCGCCGACGAGACCCGCGCGTTCTGCCACGTCGACGACTTCACCCGCGCGGTCCAGCTCCTGCTCGAACGGGACGCGACCGGCCTGTTCCACGTCGGCACCGACCGCGAGACGCCCATCCGCGACCTGGCCCGCATGCTGCTCGACACCGCCGGACATCGCGCCCGGACCGTCGATGTCCCGTCGCAGCGGGGCTCGCCCCCGCGACGCTGCCCGGACCTGGCGAAACTGCGCGCAGCCACCGGCTACCAGCCGCAGGTCACCCTGGAAGCCGGCCTGGCCGAGACCTTCGCGTGGTACAAGCACCACGCGGAATCCCATCCCGAGGACCTGCAGATGGAGGCGACGCCATGAAGCGAATCCCACGCCGGCTGCTGGCCGCCATCCTCGCCGCACTGCTGGCCGCCGCCGCGTGCGGCCACCCCGAAGCATGTCCGGAGCCGTGTCCCGAAGGGATGTACTGCAACTACGGCGCCTGCGTCCCGGCCCACGACGGCGGCGAGACGGACACCTCCGACGACGCCGGGTGAGGAGCGGACCCTAGTACCCCGATCGGACGCGGTACGTGACGACGGCTTCCTCGCCGGGGCGGACCGGCACCTTGAACAGGAGCAGGCTCGAGGACTCCTTGGTCCACTCGTGCGACGCCGACACGACCTCCCAGTCGCCGCCCATCGGCTCGCGCAGCTCGACGACCACCGGGACGTCCTTGTGGTTGCGGATCGTCACCTCCCACGCCGTCTCCCACAGCGTGTCCGTGAGGATCTCGTAGTCCGTCTGCCGGCGGTCCGCGACGACGTCGAACGCCTGCCCCAGCCGCAGCTTGATCCGCTCCTCCCGCGGCGTGTGCTCGATCGCGTCCTCCCCCAGGAACTGCTGCCCGCCGCTCGAGTCCGCCTTGTAGACCCGCATCACGCCCGCAGGCATCGGGATGCCCAGCCCGAACTCCTCGGCGTTCCGGAACTCGATCCAGACGTCCACCGGCAGGTTCTCGAGCGGCCCGGACTGCTCGGAGACGTACCAGTACGAGTAGCCCTCCAGGCGGTACTTCTTCTCCACGGGCACCGGAGCGGCCGAGAGCAGCTCGATCTGCTTCTGCTCGCGGTCGGCCAGGTCCGTCGGACGCTGCAGTGTGTACAGGTGGTACTCGAACATCCCCTGCTCGACGAATTGCTCCTGCGCGGGAAGCTCCGTCGACAGCGTCCGCGTCCGCATCTCCCGATTGGCGCGGTAGTCGTCGGCCGGTCCGTACGTGACGAGGTTGACGTTGCCGGCGACGAGCTGCAGGCCGGCTCCGGCGAAGCCGATGCCGGAGTTGTTGCGCAGCGTCACCCAGCCGGTGATGTCCGCGCCGGCGTCGTCCGCGTCGAGCACGACGACGTAGTCCGCGCTCCAGCTCATGCCGTAGGTCAGGTAGCTGGCCTCGATCGGTCGCGCGCCGGCCTCGCCGCTGTCCAGCAGCCACTCCAGCGTCGGACGCTGCACGAAGTTCGGCGGCACCTCGGGGAAGACCACCCGCCCCGGCACGTTGAACGTGATCCCCTCGTCCGTCCGGTAGACGTACTGGTAGCCCTCGGCCGAGAGCAGCGTCGCCCGCTCCGACTCCTCGACCCCCGTGTCCGGGTCGACCGTGACGAGCGTGAGCTGGCGGTCGACGTACAGCTCCATCAGGCGCGTCGGAGTCAGCAGATCGTACTTGTAGTTCTGCTCCAGCACGCCGAAGGTCGCGGCGGCCGAGCCGGGGGCGCCGACGTGGACCGTCTCCGGGCGGATCTGCGCCGCCACGTCCTGCCAGCGGACCGCCGCCACCCCGCGCGGCAGCTCGACCTGCCGCACCTCGCGCACCAGCGCCATGTTCTGGTTGTACACCGTCACGTTGACCGCCGTCCGCGCCTCGCCGCCCACGTCGAGCCGCGACGCCGGCTGCGCCGCAGCCGCAGCGGGGAACAAGAGCATCGCCCACGCCCACGACCACCACGACGAGTTCATCCGCAGCATGTCCATCCTCCGCTCCCTCCGACCGCTCGACCGCTCGACCGCCCGCCTCCTAGTACAGATGGACGCGCAACCGCCACGTGACCACGACCTCGCGGTCGGGCGGACACGTCACGTCGAAACGCAGCTCGCGCGCCGACTCCCTCGTCCACGGGCCGGAGCTGCGCACGACCTCCCAGTCGCCGGCCGTCGGCTCGCGCAGCTCGACCACGACGGCTTCGGCCTTGCGGTTGCGCAGCTTGACCTCCCACGCCGTCTCGACCACGTCGCTCGACAGCACCTCGTAGTCGGTCTGCCGGCGGTCGGCGACGATGTCGAAGGCCGAGCCGACCCGGAGCTTCACGCGCTCCTCGCGCGGCGTGTGCTCGATGACGTCCTCGCCCAGGAACTCGCGCCCCGGCCCCCCCGATGGATCCGCCCCGTACACGCGCACCGTGCCTCCCGGCAGCGGCAGCCCCAGGTCGTGCTCCTCGCTGTTGGCGAACTCCAGGAACACGGCGGGGTGCAACCCCTCCGTGATCCCGCTCCGCTCCGCCGCCAGCCAGTACGACTCGCCGTACAGGCGATAGCGTCGCTCGACCGGGACCGACGCCGCCGAGAGCAGCTCGATCTGCTTCTGCTCGCGATCGGCCAGGTCGGTCGAGCGCTGCAGCGTGTACAGGTGGTACTCGAACAGGTTCTCCTCGACGAAGCCGCGATGCGCCGCGGGGGTCGCCGTCAGCTCGATGTTCGCCGCCAGGATCTGCACGCGGTCGCCGCGCGTGGCCGGCGGCACCACGTTGACCCGTCCGGCGACCAGCCGCAGCGACGCGCCGTCGAAGGCGAGACCGGAGTCGTTGGTCAGCGTGACCCACCCCGTGAGATCGCCCTCCGCCCCGCCGGCGGCCAGCAAGAGGACGTAGTCCGCACGCCAGTTCATCCCCGACGTCAGGTAGCTGGCCTCGATCCGGCGCCGCGCCGCGGCCCGCGAATCCAGACGCCAGAAGAGCGTCGGCCGCGAGACGAAGCTGGCGGGGATCTCGTCCGGCAACACGATGCGCCAGTCGCCGCCGAAGGTGATCTCGCCGCCGAAGTCGTAGACGAACGACCAGGGATTCACGTAGCCGCCGTAGCCGTAGCCGCCTGCGCCGTACCCCGTCCCCGCCTGGCCCGCAGCCGCCGCGTCCCCCGTCGACAGCAGCGTCGCCTCCCGACGCGTCGTCTCGCCCGTCCCCGGCACGACGTGGACCAGCGTGACGGGCTTGCCGACGTATTGCCGGACGAGCGCCGCCGGCGTGAGGACGTCGTAGCGGAAGTTCTGCTCGACGATGGCGAACGCGTCGTCCCCGTCCAGCGCCTTGACGTGCACCGTCTCGGTCCGGATCCGCGCCGTGACGTCCTCCCACGCCAGCTCGACGTCGCCCGCGGGCAAGGACACGTCGCGGACCTCCCGCACCAACCCCAGGTCCGTGTTGTAGATCGTGACCGCCGCCGACGACCGATCGGCCGCGGTCGTCCGCACGGCCTGCGGCTGGGCCGCGGCAGGGGACGGCAGGGCAAGAAGGAGTAGAAGGACGGCCGGCAGCCGGCGGCCGGAACAGCTCGGGGCAGAACGTGCGTCCGAGGACCACGACGACCACGACCAGGTTGAGACGCCCCGCATTTCGGTCCTCACTGCTACCGCTCCACCGCTCCACCGCACGACCGCACTACCGCTACCGGTCCACCGCTCTGCCCCACCACCGCTCCACCTAGTACTCCGTCCGGACGCGGTAGGTGAGGACCACCTCCTCGTCGGGCGGACAGGTGAGGTCGAAGCGGACGAGACGCGCGGATTCCTTCACCCACTCGTGGCTCTTGCGGATGATGGTCCACTCGCCGGCCATTGGCTCCAGCACCTCGACCACGATCGTCTCCGTCTTGCGGTTGCGGAGCTTGATCTCCCACTCGGTCTCGTAGAGGCCCGCACCGAGGATCTCGAAGTCGGTCTGGCGGCGCTCGGCGGCGACGTCGAACGCCTGCCCCAGGAGCAGCTTCACCTTCTCCTCGCGCGCCGTGTGCTCGATGCGATCCTCGCCGACGAACTGCTGCGCGCCGCCCTGGTCGGCCTTGTAGACCCGGACCACCCCGGCGGGAAGCGCGATGCCCAGGCCCGCGGCCTCGGCGTTGACGAACTCCAGGTAGACGTCCGTGCGCAGGTTCTCGATCGGCGCGGCGTACTCGCCGACGAAGTAGTAGGACAGGCCCTCCAGGCGGAACTTCTTGGTCATCGGCACCGCGTCGGCGCCGAGCAGCTCGATCTGCTTCTGCTCCCGGTCCGCCACGTCCGTGGGCCGCCCCAGCGTGTAGAGGTGGTACTCGAACATGCCGCTCTCCTGGAAGCCGATGTTGTCGTTGTGGTAGTCGCCGCCGCGGCGCCCCGAGGCCTCGAAGAGCATGTCCGCATAGGGGTCGTACGGCTGCTGGACGTTGACGTCGCCCGCGACGAGCTGCAGGCGGGCGCCCCGCAGCGTGAGCCCGGCGTCGTTGCGCAGGGTGACCCAGCCGGCCAGATCGCCGCTCCGCCCGTCGTCCGTGAGCACGAGCACGTAGTCGGCCGACCAGCTCATGCCCCACGTGAGGTAGGTGGTCTCGATCGTGCGCGCCCCGCCGCGCGGCGACTCGAGCAGCCACTCCAGCGTCGGGCGGGAGACGAAGTTCGGCGGCACGTCCGGGAAGACCGGACGCCCGACGGCGCCCCACGTGATCCCCTCGACCGTGCGATACACGACGTTGGACGGGTCGACATACCCCGCCGGAGCGTATCCGCCGTAGCCGTAGGGGTAGCCGTAGCTGTAGCTGTAGCCCTCGTGCGTCACGGCCCCCGTGGAGAGCAGCGTCGCCTCCACCGTCTCCTCGTCGCCCGTCGCGGAATTGACCCGGACCAGCGACAGCTCGCGCTCGACGTACAGCTCCAGCAGCCGCGACGGGGTGAGCAGGTCGTACTTGTAGTTCTGCTCCAGGACGGTGAACGTGGCCGCGTCCTGCGTGTCGCGGATGTACACCGTCTCCGGCCGGATCTGCTCCGCGACGTCGGCGTAGCGCAGCACCGCGACGCCCGCGGGGAGCGTCACCCGCCGCGTCTCGCGGACCAGCCCGAGGTTGTTGTTGTACACCGTCAGCGCGGCGGACTCCCGCCCGTCCTCCCCGGACCGCACGGTGGGGGGATCCTGGGCCGCCGCGGGGGCCGACACGACCAGCGGCGCCGCACACGCCCACACCCACGCCCACGACCCCGAAAACCAACGACGCATGTGAGACCTCCCTGCCACCGCTCCACCGCCCTACCGCACCACCGCACCACTCAGTACGCCCGCCGCACGCGCAGCACGAGCTCCTCGGTCGTCTCGACGTCCGGCGACAGCTCCAGCTCGACCTCCCACACCCCGGAACCGACCTCCTCGATCGACGGTCCCGACGCCCCGCGCTCGCGGTCGAGACGCGCGTCCCAGTCCGCGCCGTACCCCGGATACGCGGCGCCGGGACGCGCCAGACGAAGGACGAGGGTCACGGCGCGAGAGCCGCGGTTGACCATCGAGACGAGGTGATGCGTGACGGAGTACGAGCCGAAGCCGCCGGCATCGGCCTCCTGCGAGTCGGTCAGCTTCGACTTGACCACGAGGAACGGCGCACCGCCGGCGTCGACGTCGAGCGGTTCCTCGCGCGGCGTGTCCAGGACCGCGGTCGAATCGATGAAGAACAGGTCCTCGCCGCTCCGGGCGTAGACCCGCGCCGTGCCGGCGGGCAGCGGCACGCCGAGGCCGTCGACCTCCTCCCGGTTCTCGAGCGTCAACACGCGGCGTACCCCGGCCGGCGTGAAGTCGTCGGTGCCCGCCGGCGCGCCGTAGGCGGCGTCCGGCAGGTTGACCAGGGCCCGGTACTTCGTCGTCACCGGCACGTCGTCGCGCTCGAGGAACGTCACCTGCTTCCACGAGTACGCAGGCAGCGTGGTCGGTCGCGGGAGCTTGTACAGGTGGTACTCGAAGAGCCCCTCCTCCACGTAGCCGATCGTGCCCCCCATCGGCATGTCCGGGACGCCGTCGTAGTCCATGAACCTCTCGGCGGCTTCCATCGGCGGCGACGCCCGGTGGACGTCGCCGGCCACGACCGCCAGGTGCGCGTCGTCGAAACGCGCTCCCGTCTGGTTGCGCAGCGTGACCCAGCCGATGAGGTCGGCCCGCGCGAAGTCCTCCGTCGCCGTGAGGACGTAGTCGGCCTCCCAGGTGAAGCCGGACGCGAGGTAGCTCGTCTCGAGCACGCCCGGGCCGCCGTCGGAGACGTCGACCAGCCAGTCGAGCTGCGGGCGGGAGAAGAGCGCCCCGGGCAGGGCGTCGAGCACCGTGCGGACGTGGGCGCCGCCCCCGGGCGGAGCGCCGACCGTGTAGGTCCCGTCGGGGGTCCGCAGGAACAGGCCGCCCGCGGTCGACTCGATGACGCCGTCCAGGAACCGCGCGGCGCCCGTCTCCGGCTGCGTCCAGCGGACGTGGACCGAGGCGCCCAGGGAAAGCTCGAGCAGCCGGGAGGGCGAGATGAGGTCGTAGCGGTAGCGCTGCTCGAGGACCGAGACGTCCTGCGGCGAGCCGCCGTCCGGGGTGAACCGGACGCGGGTGGACTCGGGCAGGACCGTATCGACGACGTCGGCGTACGCGACCGCCGCGACGCCCTCGGGCAGCTCCGCGCTGCGGCGCTCGCGGACCAGCGCGAGGTTGTCGGGCATGACCGTAAGGAAGACCTCGGAGAAGCCGCCCTCGCCGCGCACCACGTCGTCGCGGCCGACCTCGATCGTCGCCGACGGCACGGGGACGGGTCCTTCCCCGCCCGCGCCGGCGACCACGCCGGGACCGGTCGCCGGACACCCGGCAAGTCCCGCGGCGAGGACCAGCGGCGCAAGGGTCCACCGGCAAGGGCGCGAATTCGAACCGCGATTCGGGCGTGATCCTGGCATCGTGCGACTCCTGGGGCTCGGAATACCGGTACCGGGCGCGGGCCCCCTACGATCAAGAATTCAATTCGATCCGCCTCGTCGCCGGTGGGCGTACCACGATCGGCGGACCGGGGCAACCGGCGCGAAAGACACCGCCCCGGGGCACGGCCGGACCCCGCTCGGTCCGAACAACTTGCTCTAAACAAAACGTTTGCACGACCCGCGCTCGCGGTGTAGAGCCTGCGGGCGAGTCGAACCGCCGCGCGCGAGCCCGACGGCTTCCCGGCCGGGCCCGGCACGGACGGGCGAAGACGCGGGGGCCGCGAGGGAGGTCGTTGCCATGAGCGGGAACAGGAAGGAACCCGCGCCCGGGACGTCGCTGGCCGAGAGCACGCTGCACTGGCTGGGCGTGGGCGCCCACAGCATCTTCTGGCCCACCGTCTCGCTCGCGTGGGGGATGGTCGAGCGGACCGGGCCGCGGCAGCACGCGCTCATGCACCACTGGGCCCGGTGGTGCCTGCGGTCCGCAGGCGTGCGCGTGCGCGTCCGGGGCCTGGAGAACGTCCTGCGCGATCGGCCCCAGATCTTCTTCTCCAACCACGCCAGCGTCGCCGACATCTGCGTCCTGGGCGCGGTCCTCCCCGTCGAATACCGCTGGCTCGCCCGCAAGGAAGTGTTCAACGTCCCCTTCATCGGGTGGTACCTGTCGCTCGCGCGACACCTGCGGATCGACCGCGGCAACCGCGCCAGCGCCATCCGCCTCCTCGAGGAAGCCGCCGCCCGCGTCCGCTCGGGCACCAACGTCCTCGTCTTCCCCGAAGGGACCCGCAGCCCGGACGGCAACCTCCTCCCCTTCAAGAAGGGCGTGTTCCACCTCGCCCTCGCCGCCGGCGTCCCCATCGTCCCCATCCGCCTCCTCGGCTCCGGCCGCATCATCCCCAAAGGGAGCATGCGCCTCGGCTCCGCGGACGTCGACGTCGCCGTCGGCCCGCCGATCCGCACCGGCGGACTCCAGGAAGCCGACCTCCCGGCGCTCATGGAACGCGTCCGCGACGCGATGATCCGCCTCGGCGATCCGGCGTTGCGCGGATTCCCGCAACCCGTCTAGGATGCCGCCGAAGGAAGGAGGGATCCCCATGAGCTATCAACCGCCGTCCGCACCCGCCGCACCCCCGGGCGCCGGGGCACCGCCCCAGGCCCCGACCGCGCCCGCACCGGTCGCCCGCAAGAGCGGCGCCGCCATGGCCGGCGCGGTGCTCGCCCTGGCCGGCGCCGCGCTCATCCTCGTCGCAACCCTCGGCCACTCGTGGCTGCGCCCCGAGGACCTGCCGGAAGGCGTCACGGGCGGCATGGGCCTGTGGTCGTACTCCATGGAGGGCCACGGGAAATCGACCGAGGGCACCCTGTCCGACATGGTCAAGGACAGCCCGGGAAGCGACGAGGACACCGTCAAGCTCGGCATGTACGCCTACGGCTCGATGGCCTTCTACGTCGTCAACTGGCTCGTCATCGTCATGCTCGTCCTCGCCTCGGTCATGGGCTTCGCACGCTGGGCGGCCGCCAAGCCCGCGGGGGTGCCGTTCGCACTCACCCTCATCCCCTCCATCGTCGCCCTCGTCGCGTTCCTCGCCTGGCTGGGCGTTTCGGTCCTCCTGTCCGAAGCCCTGAACGGCATGGACCTGGGAGGAATGATGTACCTGTGGCTGGCCGGGGCCGTCGCCGCGTTCGTCGGCGCCGTCCTCTTCGCCAAGGTGCGCTCGGCCCGCGCCTTCGGCGCCGGCTTCCAGGGCTCGGGCGCCATGCTCCCCCCGGGCGCCGGCTCGGTCGGCGGTTCCCTGATGCCGCCGGGACAAGGGGTCATCCAGAACCCCGCCGACACCATCGGCCGCCCGCAGTAGGGCAGCTCACAACTCACGGCCATCCGCTACGGGCCCGGATCGTAGACGCAGGGCCCCGAGCGCAGCGTGATGCGGAACTCCGGCACCGCCTGCTGCCGGTTCGATCCCGGGAGCGGCAGCGCGTAGTGCAGCGCGTGCGCGGCGCCGAGCAGCAGGCCGGTCTCGAGGTCGAAGGCGAGCCATCCGGTGGCGCGGAATGTCGAGCGCGCGGGCGCGGCACCCTCGGGCTCGCCCGGAGGCCGGAAGAGCAGCCAGCCCGACACGTCGCTGCGGAACTTCGCGCACCTCCGGCCGCCGACCTCGATGAAGTCCACGAGCTTGAGCGGCGCGGCCGCCTCCAGCGTCGCCCCCGTTCCCGGCGGCCCCGGGCCGCGCAGCGGCCGCGGCAGCGAGTCCCCGCGCCGCAGCGGCGTCTCCGGCCAGCCGGGGACGACGTCGAACTGCTTCGCCCACGCCGCCATCGCCAGCGAAACCGACTGGTCGGCCGTGCCGCCCTCCACCCGCCCCGCCGCATCGATCGTCAACGTGCTCTCCGTCGGCGGCAGGTCGCGCGTCTCCGGAGCAGGCAGCGGCACCGCGGTGGTCCACCTCGTCTCGCCGAAGCGCCGCCGCACCGTGCGCCGGTCCCCATCCACCGCCTCGACGTACTCCACGTCCTCCCGCTCGCCCCCCAGCGTCTGCTGGATCGGACGGTCGATCCCGACCGCGCTCACCGTCGTCTCGTAGTATGCCGGACACACCACGCGGGCCCCGGCCGGCGGCCGGTAGCGCAGCGTGACCTCCGCCGGACCATCGACGGACTTCTCGCCCGGCACGCCGGTGAGCTCGGCAGGGCCGCGGCGGCCGCAGGAGAGGACGCAGAGCAGAAGGAGGAGCACGGGCCCCTGACAGCTCACGACTCCGGGCTCACTTCCCCTGCTCCCCTTCCAGTCGCTTCGCCTGCCGGTAAAAGCAGTACGGATTGTCGAAGGTGCCGCAGCGCCCGCCCTCCATCCACGAGGTCCACGAACAGCCGCCGCGGCAGACGTCGGCCAGGTCGCAGGAGCCGCACCCGGGCCCGAGCTGCGCGACGGTGAAGCCGCGCGTGTACTTGAAGTTGCCGGGCTTGGTCCAGATTGCCTGGAGCGGCTCCTTGCGGATGTTGCCCTCGACGAACTCGTCCGTCTGCATCGACAGGCAGCCCTTGATGTTGCCGTTCGCCTCGATCCCGATCACCCGAACTCCGGCCAGACACCCGCTCCAGACGCCGGCGATCGACCGGCCGCCGCGGAACAGCTCCTCCTCGTCGGAGTAGTAGCCGAGCGAGTCCGACGCGTAGACGCGCATCCGACCCTCGTACTGGCGGAACAAGCGGCCGATGCGCGGCAGCAGGTCCAGCACCGTCTCGGGCTTGCAGACCAGCTCCAGGTGGTCGCCCAGGTTGCCCATCGGCCGCCCGAACTGGATCTGCCAGTCCTTGACGCCGTGCGTGCACAGCGTCTCGGCGAGCCGCTCCAGCTCGTCGTAGTTGCGCGTGTTGACGTGGCTCACGCACGCCGCCGGAAAACCCTCGGCCTGGCAGCTCTCCAGCGCGTTCATCGCCGCGCGCCACGAGCCGGGCCGCCCCCGGACGAAGTCGTGGCTGTCCTCGTGGCCGTCGATCGAGACCCCGTAGTTGGACATCCCCGAGGACTTCATGCGCCGCACGGCCTCGCGGTCCGCGTTGAGGCCGTTGGAGATCATGTTCACCCGCACGCATTTCTTCGAAAAGCGCTCGGCAATCTGCGCCCAGTTCTCGCGCAGGAGCGGCTCGCCCCCGGAAAGGGTGCACGAGCGCATGCCGAGCGCGACGAGCTGATCGACCAGCGAGTACGTCTCCTCGTCGGTCAGCTCGTCGGCCCGCGCCTTCCCGGCTCGAGAGCCGCAGTGCAGGCAGCGCAGGTTGCAGCGCAGGGTCAGCTCCCAGACGCCACGACGGGGGATGTAACCGATCTTGTCGAGCAGCTCACGCATGAGGGGGAAGGGTAGTACATCGGGGCGAAGGTGCGTAGGGGGATTTCGCGAGCCGCCCTTGACCCGGAGCCGGAGTTCGCGCAAGGGACGCCCAGAGGGACGACGACGCCAAGGACGCGAAGAGGAATGCGACCAAGGGGGGAAGGGAGGGACCGGATGAGTCGACCGATCGCGATTTGCCTGGAGGATCTGCGGACGGGGTCGCCCGAGCGGCGGTACCTGCGTTGCACGGCGCTCGTCGGGCGCGCGCCGGGCCTGCGGCTGGACGGGGAGGGCGCCGTGCGGTGGCGGACGGAGGTCGGCGCGGCGTGCGAGCTGTGGGTCTCGGCCGACGACAGGCTGATCCTCTACCGCGCGGAGGGGGCCGGACCGGTCATCGTGCGCCGCGGGTTGCGTTCCCTGGAAGTCCCGGCGGCGAAGCCGGTGGTGCTGCTGGACCAGGACGAGGCGGAGGTGGGAGGGCGGCGATTGCGCGTGCACGTGCACGGGGTTGCGCCGCGGGTCCACGAGCCGGAGTTCCTGCGCGCGCCCGCGGCGCGGGGCGCATCGAAGGTGGCGACCGCGCTGGCGCTGGGCGCGGCGCTGGGCGCGGCCGATTGCAAGAAGGACAACCCGGCGGCGCAGGAGCCGCCGGAGGTCGAGGTGCGCGAGCAGCCGCCGTCGGAGGAGCCGACGCCGCCGCCGCCCGAAGATGCGGGAACGCCGTCCGGGGACGCGTCAGCGGCGGCCGGAGATACGGGTCCCGCGTCCGCGGACTCCCTTCCGGCCGTGGCCCACGGCGAACGCGGCGCCGCGCCGGACGCCGTGTCGCTGCTCGACGCGGCGCCGGAGATCGAGATCCGGGTGGCGCCGCCGCAAATGCTGGCTCCGATGGTGGAGCCGGGCGAAGCGGGGCAGGCCGATGCGGACGCGGTCGCCGCGCCGACCGACGCCGGGGAGGCGGGAGCGGAGAACGCAGGCGCGACGGAAGCGGAGGCGGGCCGCCCAGCGCGCGACGCCAGGCCCGCCCAACCGCCGGAAATCGAGGTTCGCGACCTGCCGCCCTACGACGACGGAAAGTAGGGCTTACCGCCGCCGCCCGGTCTTGGGCGGAGCCATCTGTGTCCATCTGTGTTCATCTGTGGTTTCCTCTTCTTCCCCTCCCCCCCTCACTTCCGCAAGGCATCCACCGGCTCCAGCCCCGCCGCCCGGACGGCCGGGGCGACGCCGGAGAGGAGACCCAAGGCGACGCAGATGCCGGTGGCGCCCAGAAGGGCATCCGCGGCGAAGACGAACGGCGTCCGCACCACGTCGGCCGCCAGCGTCGAGGCGCCGACCGCGAGCACCAGGCCCACCGCCGCGCCGAACACGCCCAGCAGGCTCGATTCGAACAGGAACTGCAACGCCACGTCGCGACGCGTCGCGCCGATCGCGCGCCGCAGGCCGATCTCCCGCGTCCGCTCGCGGATGCCGAGCAGCATGACCGAGAGCACGCCCAAACCGCCGACCAGGAGCGCGATCGAGCCGACGGCGGTGACCAGGATGCGGAACCGCTCCGCCACCTCCCGCCGCGCCGCCACCAGCTCGTCCTGCGTCCGGACCTCGACGTCGGGCTTCGCCTCCGGCCCGATGCGGTGCGCGACGCGCAATACCGCCTCGGCCTCCGCCGCCAGCGCCTCGACGTCCGCCTCCGATCGGGCCCGCAGGACGATCTGCGCCAGGTAGTCGACGTGGAACAGCCGCGTCAGCGCCGTGCGCAACGGGACGTAGACCTGGTTGTCCTCGTCCTCCCCGGACAGCGACGCGCCGCGCGGCGCGAGCACCCCGATCACCTGGAAGGACACGCCGCCCAGCCGCAACATCGTGCCCACCGGCTCCGCGCCCTCGGGGTACAGGTTGCGCACCACCGTGCGCCCGACCACGGCGACCCGCAACGTCCCCCGGTCCTCGGCGTCCGTGAAGAATCGCCCCCCGTCCAGCGCCAGGTCCCGCACCGCCGGCATGCGCGCCGACGTGCCGACGACGCTCGTGGATCGGGCCTGCCTGCCGAACCTCGCCGAAAGCGTGCGCGCCTGCACCGGAGCGGCATCGATGGCGTGCCGGCACCCCTCGCGCAAAGCCCGCTCGTCGCGCGGGACCAGGGTGGAGGCGGCGACGCCCTGGCGCGCGCGGCCGGCGACCCGCGACGTCCGCGCCGGGCTCACCAGCACCAGGTTCGTCCCCATGCGCTCGATCTTCTCCGCCACGTCGCGCTCCGCCCCGCGCCCCACCCCCACCATCACGACGACGACGGCGGCGCCGGCGCCGATGGCGCCGATGGAGAGCGCCGAGCGCATCGGGGAGAAGGCGAGGGAACGGAAGGCCGTGGAGAGCAGGCGGAACACCCGTCAGCCTCGGAGGGCATCCACGGGGGGAAGCCGGGCTGCCGTGCGTGCGGGCCAGGCGCCGAAGAGCAGGCCGACGACCAGGGAGCTGGCGGCGGCAAGGGCGTACGGCTCCCAGGTGAGGAGCATCGGCATCTTCCACAGGTACCGGAGCAGGAACGAGGCCCCGGTGCCGAGGGCCGCGCCGAACACGCCGCCGAGCAGCGTCACGGCGGCGGCCTCGCACAGGAACTGCGTCCGGATGTCCCCGCGCGAGGCGCCGACGGCGCGCCGCAAGCCGATCTCCTTGCGCCGCTCGCGCACCGAGACGACCATCACGTTCATCACGACCACGCCGCCGGCGAGGAGCGAGATGCCGGCCAGCACGAGCAGCAGCAGCCCCAGCGTGCCCTGGGCCGAGCGCACCATGCCGGCCACCATGTCCGGCGTCACCACCTCGAAGTCGTCCACCTCCGGAGGGACGATGTGATGGCGCGCCCGCAACAGCGCGGTGATCGCCTCCTTCGCCGGTCCGATCTGCTCCGGACCCGTCAGGAGGACGCGGATCATGCCGATGTGGTCGCGGTTGAACATGCGACGCATGGCGGTCGTGATCGGGACCATCACGCGGTCGTCCATGTCGCCGCCGCGGGGGCTGCTGCCCTTGGACGACAGCACGCCCTGCACCGTGAACTTCCTGGCCCCGACCCGGAGCTTCCGGCCGATCGGGTCCTCGTCGCCGAAGAGCTTCCGCGCCGTCGTGCGGCCGACGACGCAGACGGGACGCATGGCGTGCACGTCCTCCTCGTTGATCGCCTCCCCGGACGCCATCGGCCAGTTCCACGCCGCGCCGAAGTCCGCCGTGACGCCGAACACCGGCGCCGTGGTCGCCTGCCCGTCCGCCGCGACCGGGACGTCGCGCTCCCGCACGGTCGGCGACACCGCCGCCACCCCGGGCACCTCCGCCCGGATCGCCTCGCCGTCCTCGACCTTCAGCGTCGTCGCGTGCTCGCCGCCGGGCCCGTGGACCGTGCCGACGTCGCCGGCGAAGACCATCAGCGTCCGGTCGCCGAAGTTGCGCAGCCGGCGCTGGACCGCCTCCGACGAGCCGCGGGCGGAAGCCACGACCGCCACCAGCGCGGCGACCCCGACCAGCGGCCCGAGCAGCATGAGGGCCGTGCGGCGCTTGCTGTGACCGAGGAACCGGACGCCCTCCCGCGCCATGCGCAGCGGATTCACGGCAGCGCCTCCTCCCCGGAAACCCGCGCGGTCGCGGGCACGGCACCCGAGTCGGCGACGATGCGCCCGTCCTCGATGCGCACCGTCCGCTTCGTCCGCGCCGCGACCTCGGGATTGTGCGTCACCAGGATCACCGTCCGCCCCTCCCGGTTCAGCTCGGCCAAGAGGTCCAGCACCTCGGCGCCGGAAGGGCCGTCCAGGTTCCCGGTCGGCTCGTCGGCCAGGACGATCCGCGGGTCGCCGATCAACGCGCGGGCGATCGCGACCCGCTGCTGCTGCCCGCCCGACAGCTCGCCCGGCCGGTGGTGCCCGCGCTCGCCCAGCCCCACCCGCCCCAGCAGCTCCCGGGCCGAGCGGGGCGGCGTGAAACCGCGCCGGTACAGCATCGGCAGCTCCACGTTCTCCACCGCCGTCAGGGCGGGCAGCAGGTGGAACTGCTGGAAGACGAACCCGATGCGCTCCGAGCGCACCCGCGACAGGGCCGCGTCGTCGAGCGCGAGGACGTCGACGCCGGCGAGACGGTAAGTGCCGCCGTCGGGCCGGTCCAGGCAACCGACGAGGTTCATCAGCGTCGACTTCCCGGAGCCGGACGGACCGACGATCGCGAGGAACTCGCCCTCGGCGATGGAAAGCGTGGCCTGGCGCACCGCGTGCACCTCGTTGTCGGTGCCGCGGCGGTAGGTGCGACGGACGTCCTTGAGCTCGATCATGCGTCGGGTCCTCCTGAAGGTGGGGGAGCACTCGCGTCCCCCGCTTCGCGGCGGCCGCCGCGGGGCTCCCCTGCGGGAGCATCCACTTCGTCGGCCTCCTCGGGCAGCTCGATGCTGACGTTGGCCGTCATCTCGGGGCGCAGCAGGCCCTCGGGGTCGTCGACGGTCACGATGGTGAGGTAGTTGACCACGTTGTCCTGGAGCACGGCCTTGGGATAGATGGCCGCGACGGTTCCGGGAAACTCGCGGTCCGGGAACGCATCGACCGTGAACGTCGCCGAAAGGCCGGGACGCACGCGACCGATGTCGACCTCGTCGACGTAGGCCTCGACCTGCAGCCGCGTCAGGTCGATGACCGTGACGAACGTCGGGGCACTCATGCCGGACGAGACCGTCTCCCCCTCCTGCGTGCTGACCGAGGCGACGATGCCGGCGATGGGCGAGCGGACGGTGGCGTACGTGAGCTGGATGCCGGCCAGCTCCAGGGCCGCCTCCGCCTGGCCGACCCGCGCCGCCGCGAGGTCCAGCTCCTCGGGAAGGTACGGCGTGCGGCGCAGCTCCACCGTCTGCCGCGCCGCCTCGGCCCGCGCACGCGCCACCGCCAGCCCACGCTCGGCATCGTCGAGCTGCTCCGGCGGCGCCATCCCGCGCTCGACCAGGCTGCGACGCCGGTCGACCGTGAGCTTCGCCATCTCGACCTCCGCCTGCGCCTCCCGCACCGCCGCCCGCGCGGCATCGACATCCTCGGCGCGCGGCCCGCGCTGGAGCAGTGCCAGCGACGCCCGGGCGACGTCCCGATCGGCCTGCGCCGACTTGATGCGGGCGTCCAGATCGGCGTGCTCGATCTCCGCGATCACCTGGCCGGCCGCGACGACGTCGCCCACCTTGACCAGGAGCCGGTCGACGCGGCCCGAGATGCGCGCCCCCACCCGCACCTCGGCGCCGACCTGGGAACGCACCGCACCCGTCGCCAGCACCTCCTTGTCCTCGCTCCCGCGGACCGGGACGGGGACGCCGGGCTTGCGCTCCCCGGACGCCTCGGGGGGAAGCGCCGTCGCCCGCCCCACCCAGACGCCCGCCGCGACGAACGCCGCCGCCCCGAGGACTCCCGCCACGCCCTTCCAGGCCACGGCTACGGCTCCTCGCCCGCCGCGTAGCGCAGGCGCGCCGCCGCGACCGCCAGATCACGAACCGCCTGGACCCGCGTGATCTGCGCCCGCAGGACCGCGGCACGGGCGTCGACCAGCTCGATCATCGAGCCCGCTCCCTCCTGGTACAGGCCCTCCGCCACCCGCAGGTTCTCCGCCGCGCTCGCCAGGAGCGGACCGCAGGCGTCGAGCCGCGCACGGGCCTCGTCCAGCGCGAAGCGCGCGGTCTCGAACTCCAGCTCGATGTCGTCGCGCGTCGCCTCGATGCGCGCCTCGAGCTGCTCCGCCTTCGCCTCCGCCGCGTCCACCGCCGGCGCCACCGTGCTCCACGAGAAGATCGGGAACTGCACCGCCGCGCCGATCGACCACACCTCCTGCGTCGGGAAGAAGTCGCCGTCCTGCAGCCCGGCGCTCGCGCTGAACGAGAGGTCCGGCCAGTAGCCGGCCGCGGCGGCATCGGCCTCCGTGCGCGCGGAATCCGCCTGCCGCCGCAACGCCACCACCTCCGGCCGCTCCGGACCCGCGGGCGGCCCCTCCGGCACGACGCCGGGCCCGGGCTCGACGTCGGGGATCTCGATCGCCGCGTCCGCCGGCAGCCCGATCGCACGCGCCAGGCCCGCCCGAGCCGTCTGCACCGCGGCGTCGGCCGCGGCAACCGCCAGGGCGGCGTCCGCAATCTCCACGTCGGCACGCGCCACGTCCGCCCGCGCCCCCGTCCCGATCTCCTGCCGGGCCAGCGCGTACTCGCGGTGGATCTGCACCGCGTCGAACGTCTCGTGCACCAGCGCCGCCACCCGCCGCGCGCCCCACAAGACGTCGTAGGCCACGACCACCTGGAGCCGGATCGCCCGGCGCGCGACCTCCGACGACGCCACGGCCGCCTCCGCCAGCGCCTCGGCCGAACGCACCGCCGCAGGGACCCACGCCAGATCGGTCGCACTCCACGACGCGGTCAGCCCGAGCGCGAACGAGTTCTCGCCCGCGGGGCCGCTCAACCCGCGCTGCACGCGCTGGTAGCCCGCCGATGCCGTCGCGGTCGGATAATAGCCCGCCTCCGCCTGCTCAACCCCCGCCTCGACCACCGCAACGCCCGCATCCGCGTCCCGCAGCTCCGCACGCAGCTCGAACGCGCGCCGGAGGCACGCCTCTAGGTCCCACACCGCGGGCGCGGACGCCGCCGGCACCTCGACCTCCGCCGCCCCCTCGGGCCCGGCCGCCGGCGCCTCGGCCTCCGTCGCCACCGCCGGCTCGGCCACCGGCTGACCCCCGGCAGGCGAAGGGAGAAGAGAGCAGAACACGAGAAGCAGGGGGAGTTGTCGGTCGATGCTGGGTCGAACGGGTCGAGCTCCCGGTCCGGAGGTGCGGAGCAGGCTCGCGGCGGTCGGTCGACCGGGACGCGTCATCGGCGCGGCGGTGCGAAGAAGGTGCATGGTCATTGGCTCACCGCGCCGCAGCGCTCTTCCGTCGCCGGGTGCCCGCCGTGGTGCGGGCCCTGGATGAAGCGGGAGCGGATGCCCTCGAGGAAACGGGCGCGCTCGCCGGGACCGAGGACGGCGAGGATGGAGAGGACGTGATCGACGAGGCCGCGGCGCATCGCGAGCTGCGCGCCGGCCAGCTCCGCGAGACGCGCGTCGACCTCGGTTCGCTCGCCGGCCATGCGCTCGATGGCGACGAAGAGCTTCTCGCGGGCGGCGCGGACCGCTTCGTGCCGCCCCTCGTGCGCCGCCTCGAACTCCGAGCGGATGCGATCGACCTCCGCCCGGCGTGCCGGGTCGAGACCGAGCGAGGCGAGGAGGCACGGGACGGAAGGCGCGGAGGTCTCCGGGGACGCCCCCTCCGGATCGCCGCGACCATGGAACAGGATGACCGCGCCCAGGGCGATGTTGGCGCCCAGGGACAGCGCGAGCAGCGCCTTCCAGAGCAGCCCGCGGCTCATCGCGCATCCTCCCGCGGCGCGCCGCACCGGGCGGCCGCGGGCGCCGACTCGTCGCGCACGGCCGGCCCGGCCGCGGGCGGGTCGAATCCCAGGTCACCGAACGCCTCCGCGAACGTGTCGCCCGGCGCCGTCCCGCCCGCCGCGGCCATGCGCGGGCCGGACAGGGCCTCGAGACGCAGGGCGAACAGCGCGCCGCCGATCAGGCCGACCAGGGCGCAGGCGGCGAGCGCGGCGGGAACCAGGAAGGGGCGGGGGCGCGCCGCGAAGCTCCCGGTGCGACGCGGCTCCGCAAGACGCTCCAGGACTCCCGACCAGAGGTCCGGGGCCTCGTCCGGGACCCGCAGCGCGCCAAGATCGTCCCACGCCCCGCGCAGCTCGCGCTCGCGCGCGGCGCACGCGGGACACCCCGCCAGGTGCCGGACGAGCCGCTCGCGCCGCGCGGCCGGAAGCTCCCCGTCGATGTATGCCGAAAGCCGCCTTCTCGCCGACCAGCAGCGCATCGCTCCTCCTCGTCGATCCTGGAACGGGCGAGCGGGCGGAAACCTTCGGGGGGGAATTGGCTACGAGCCACGAGCCACGACGAGCGCCGCCTTCGCGCGGGACAGCAGGGACTCCACCGAGCCCACCGAGCAGCCGAGGGCCGAGGCGACCTCGGCGTAGCCCAGACCCTCGAAGCGGTGGAGGACGACGGCGAGCTGCTGGCGGGGGGGGAGGGCGTCGAGCGCGGCCTGGACGCGACGAAGGCGTTCGCGACGCTCGAGCTGCCGGTCGGGCGGGTCCGCGGCCGGGTCCGCGGCGGGTCCGCCGTGCGCCGCCGGCAGCTCGCCGGAGCGCCGGGAAAGGTCGGCGAGGATGGCGCGCCGCACGCCCCGCGACTCCAGCTCCGTCAGGCAGCGGTTGACCGTGACCCGGTACAGCCACGTGGTGAAGCGGGCCTCGGGGCGGTACGAGGAGGCGTTGCGGAAGACGGAGACGAACACGTCCTGCGCGGCGTCGCGGGCGTCCTCGGCGTTGCCGAGCACGCGGGCCGCAACGCGGTGCACGCGCGCGCCGTGGCGCTCGACCAGCACGCGCAGCGCGTCGCGGTCGCCGCCCGCGACGCGGCGCACGAGATCCTCGTCGGTCGGCGGCTCGTCGGGACCGTGCATCGGCGCGCGAATCTATCACGTCTCGTCGTCGAATCCGTCGAGGAAGGCGGCGAGGCAGTCGCCCAGGCGCTCGTGGTTGTAGCCCCCCTCCAGGACGGCGAAGCGGCGGCCGCGGCAGCGCTCGCGGGCGGCGTCGCGGGCCATGGTCCCGAGCGCGCGGTAGTCGTCGAGGGCGAGCATTCCTCCCCAGTCCTCGACGAAACGGTCGAAGCCGGCCGACACGGCCAGCATGTCGAACGGGGACGCCTCGCGCAGCTCCCGCCGCGCCGCCTCCACGAAAGCCGCCCGAACGGGCGCCTCGGGATGGCTGTACCGGACGCGCGAGTCGCCCGCAAACGCGCTCTGGGTGCCGTCGCCGTGGTGCAGGTCGAAGTCGAGGACGAAGGCGGAGCGCACGTCTCCGTGGTCGAGCAGCCGGGCGAGCGCGATCGCGACGTTGTTGAAGAAGCAGAAGCCCCAGCAGGAGTCGGGACTCGCATGGTGGCCCGGCGGCCGGAGCAGCGCGAAGGCCGGCTCGCCCTTCATGGCCGACTCGGCGGCGGCGACCGCCGCGCCGGCGGCCAGGAGCGCGACGGGGAAGATCCGGCGCTCGGACCGGATCTCGTCGAAATGGCGGCGCGAGTGCACCCGCAGGACGTCGCGTGCGTCGGCCGGCTCCGCCACCACGACCTCGTAGCGCTCGCGCACCATCGCCAGCATGCCGTCCAGCCGCCCCTCCTCCGCCGCCGGGTCGCGCGAGTACCGCTCGAGGAATCGTTCGTGGAAGAGGATCTTCACGGCCGGTGCCCCCCTCTCGCGGCGCCGATCGGTGATGGTAGCGCGGGGGAGGGCCAGGGGGAACCGGTTTGTGGCGCCCGGCACCTCCGGACCAACAACTCGACCCGATCAACCCACCAGGAACCGACAACCACCTTCCTCGATCTTGCCCCCGGACACGGCCTGTGGTTGGCTACCCGGGATGTCGAGCGAAGCGTCGGCGTTGAACGGAGGGGACAAGGCGCGAAAGGACGCGGTTCCCGCACCCGACGCGGACGCATGCCTGGAGACGTTCGAGATCCGGCCCAGCCGGGCGTCGAAGCTCGCCGAACCGCTCGTCGAGAACCTCGTGGTCGGCGGAGAGCTGCTCCGGCGGCGCGCCGGCGCCGGATGGTCGACCCTGCGCGTGTTGTTCCACCTCAGCCTGCTGTTCGTGCCGTGGTTCGCCCTGCGCACCATGGCGCGCTTCTTCGTCGGCTTCCGGCGGCACGGTACCCTGCGGCTGGCCCCCGACGGGCTCGTCTTGCGCCGCGAATGCTCGATCCTGGGCCGCAAGATGCGCGAAGAGGAGATCTCGTACCCGCTCGCCGCGCTGGCCGCCGTGGGACGGGTCAAGCGCTACCGCTGGCTGCACCTGCTCCTCGGCCTGCTCTGCCTCGTCGTGGGCGGGTCCGTGGGCATCATCGCCATCCACGACGGCATCGCGGGCGGCTACGCCCCCCTGGCGCTCGGCGGGTTCGGCCTCGTGGCCCTGGGCGTCGTCCTCGATCTCGCCCTGAACGTGCTGGTCCCGGCGGCCCGGCGGCGCTCGGTGATCGAAGCCCGCCTGCCCCGCGAGGATCTGTGGCTCTCCGGGGTCGAGGACGACCTGGCCGACGTCTTCGTGCGCGCCGTGCGCGGCGCCGCCGCCGAGGCCCGCGCGACCCGGCGCTCCGGCGGCGCGTAGCTCCGGCTCCTAGTCCTTCGCCACGAGGTGCGTGAGCGTCTCGATCGTGGACTCGATGGCCGCCTGCACGTCGGCCTCCTCGACCCGGATGCGCAGATCGACCGTCGTGCCGTCGCCGCCCACCGTCATGTGCTTCAACACCGGATTGCGCAGCATGTTGCGCAGCCGCGGGACGTCGAGCTGCTTCTGCAGCCAGGTGTAGGCCGCCGGCCAGTCGCGCTCCAGCGTGTCCAGCCGCTCGGGCATCACCTGCAGCACGTAGATCAGATCGGCCAGTACCCCCCGCACCTCGCCCGCCGGCACCGCGTCGCCGAACTCCAGCATCAGCCCCAGCTCGATGTCGGCACGGCCCGTCAGCGTGATGCCCGCGGCCCGGATCGCCCCGAACGTGCGGAACGCCTCCGACACCAGCTCCGCCAGGCACATCTTCTCCTTCCCCGCCAGCCTGGCCTTCGCGAACTGCTCGATGCCCGACAGCTCGCCCAGCCCCTGCGTCCGGGCCATCGTCAGGAACAACGCGACCTCCGTCGGCGTCGCGCACAGGTCCGGCGGGATGCTCTTCGCCAGAGCCCCCTCCAGCTCCCGGCCGTAGCCGGCGAACAGCTCCCCGGTATCGGAGAGCGCGATCGTGACGTCGCCGCCGAGCCGATGGAGGAGGTCGAGGAACGCGGTGTTGCCGGACAGCGCAGGGGCGTTGCCCGAAGCCGCGTGCGCCATCTGCTCCAGCACCCCGCGGTCGTTGAACGGGAATCCGCGGCCGACCACCCGCTCGCCCGCGGCCAGGACGTGCAGCCCCCGGCCGTCCGTCAAATCGCGGATCCCCGCCACGTCCTCGAACGACGACGACAACCCCTGCCGCCGCGCATGCTCGTCGACGCACGCCTTGACGTCCTCGATCGAGGGACCCTCGGCAGCGAAGAACACCTCGCCGACCTGCCGTCCGCCGTCCGCCAGCCGGATGCCGAAGGCCGCCGACGTGACCAGCTGCGCGGGCAACGCCGCGCAGCGCGGCCCACCCCATTCCTCGAACTGTCGCACCACCCACGGCGTGTAGACGAACTCCCCCAGCGACCCCTGGCGCAACCCCGCGGCATTGATCAGGATCACCGCGTCGACGTCCGCCGGCACGGCGTCCAGCGCGGTGACCGCCTTCCCGACGGCCCCGGAGCTCGACCGCCCGCAGCGGCAACCCGCCAGCCCGATCGCGGAACCGAGAACCAGCACGGCAAGGATCCCGACGGTTCGATGGTGCGGCATGGCCCATTCTATGCCACCCCGGCTGTCGTTCGTCCAGTCAACCTGCTAGATTCGCCGCCGTGGCGCGCGTCGTGCTACGGGGGTCGAAAGGACACGTGCTGGCCGTCTGGGCCGGGCACCCGTGGGTCTTCGCCCAGGCCGTGCTCCGCGTCGAAGGGCGGGCGGCGGACGGCGACGTCGTCGAGGTGGTCGACGAGGGAGGGAGGCTGCTCGGCAGCGGGTTCTACTCCTCCCGCTCCGCCATCGCCGTGCGCACCCTCACCCGGGGACCGGCGGACCAGGTCGATGACGCGTTCCTTCACGCCGCGGTCTCCCGCGCCGTCCATCGCCGCAAGCGCCTCATGGGCCTGCCGGGCCCGCAGACCACGGGCTACCGGCTGGTCCACGCCGAGGGGGACGGGCTGCCGGGCCTCATCGCCGACCGCTACGGCGACGTCGTCACCGTGCAGTTCACCTCCCTGGGCATGAAACGCCGCGAACAGGTCGTCCTCGACACGCTCGGCGAGCTGTTGCGCCCCAGGGCGATCCTGGAGACCGTCGACGAGGAAGTCCAGAAGCTGGAGGGCTTCGAAAGTCAGCGCCTGCCGGTCCGCGGACGGTGGGAAGCCCCCGCCGTGTTCGAGGAATCCGGCATCACCTACGCCGTCGATCCGCTGTCGGCGCAGAAGACCGGCTTCTACTTCGATCAGCGCGAGAACCGGAAGCTCCTGGCTCGCCTCGTCCGCGGCCAGCGGGTCCTCGATTGCTGCTGCTACGTCGGCGCCTTCGGCATCGCGTGCGCCAAGGCCGGCGCGATCGAAGTCGATGGCGTGGACACCAGCCTGCCCGCGCTCGCCGCCGCCCAGCGCCACGCCGAGCTGGCTCACGTGGCCGATCGCGTGCGCTTCCACAAGTCCGACGCCCGCCCCTTCCTCGAACAGGCCCAACGGGCGAAACGCACGTGGGACGTCGTGATCGTCGACCCGCCGAAATACGCCCGCCGCCAGGGCGACGTGGAGAAGGCGCTCAAGGGCAAGTACCTGCCCCTCAACACGCAGGCCCTGCGCGTCGTCTCGCCCGGCGGCCTGCTCGTGACCTGCTCCTGCTCCGCACGCGTGCGCCCGGACCACTTCCTGCGCACCGTCGGACTCGCGGCGGCCCAGGCCGGCCGCAGCACCCGCGTCCTCGCCCTCCGCGGCGCCGGCCCGGACCACCCCGTGCCCCCCGCGTTCGTCGAGGGCGCGTACCTCAAATGCGTGTTCCTGGAGGTGGACTAGCGGGGAGTGCGGGGAGTGCGGGGGCGTGCGGGGAGGAGGACATGAAGCCGCTGGGTGAGCTGACCGAGGATGCGGCGCGCGGCTTGCGCGCGATCTTCACCGACATCGATGACACGCTGACGACCGGGGGGCGGTTGGGGCCGGCGGCGTACGGGGCGCTCTGGCGCCTGCGGGACGCCGGACTTCTCGTGGTGCCCGTGACGGGGCGGCCGGCCGGGTGGGCGGATCCCATCGCGCGGCTGTGGCCCGTCGCGGGGGTCGTCGCCGAGAACGGCGCGGTCGCGTTCTGGCTGGACGAGGGCGGCAACATGTGCCGCTGGTACGCGCGCCCGCCGAAGGAGATGAAGGCGGATCAAGCGCGACTCCTGGAGCTCGCCTTCGCCATCGTGCGCGACAACCCCGCGTGCCGCATCGCCGCGGACCAGGCGTTCCGGATCTCCGACGTCGCCGTCGACTTCGCCGAGGAAGTCGGACCGCTGGGGCTGGACGTCGCCGAGGGCATCCGCCGGCGCTTCGTCGACGGCGGCGCCACGGCCAAGATCTCGTCCATCCACGTCAACGCGTGGCAGGGCGAGCACGACAAGGCCACGTCGTGCGCGCGATTCGCTCGCGAGCGCCTGGGCCTGGACGTCTCGACCGCCGCGGCCGCCTACGTGGGGGACTCGCCGAACGACGAGCCGCTCTTCGCCCGGTTCGCGCTCAGCTTCGGCGTCGCGAACGTCGTGCGCTTCGCCGGGCGGCTCCGGCACGAGCCGACGTTCCTGGCCTCGAGCGCCTGCGGGGAAGGCTTCGCCGAGATCGCCGACCGGATCCTCGCGCTCCGGAAGGGGCCGGTCGTCGACGCGGTGCTGGGGGAGGGCGACGCCGCGAAGAAGCTGCCTAGGTCGGGAGGCCGGACCGGAGGACGTGGCCGAGCATCACGCTCAGGTTCGGGTCGAGGTCCACGAAGCGGACGCCGACCGTAGCGGTCTCCGCGTCCTTGTCGCGCTCCACCCACACGACCTCGCCCCGTACCCGCACCGGCTCCGGCAGGTGGGGCAGGGAGAGGCTCAGCTCGACCTTGTCGCCGACCGTGTCGGAGATCGGGCCGGAGATGCGCAGTCCGCCCAGGCTCACGTTCCCGGCGATCCCCGCGACCTTGCCCGACGCGCCGGCGTAACGCACGCGCAGGGCAACCTCGTGTCGCTTGTGCTTGCGGAACGGCTTCCCGGTACCGATCGTCATCCCCGACTCCTCCCGCCGCCCCCGATCGTCGGGCCGGGAAGCAATCACGACGGGCGACGGGGGTCAAGAGGCAGGAGATCATGGTTCTCGGCGGGTCGTCCGGGACGAGTCGTTGGTGGCGAAGTGCGGGAGAAGGGCGCGCGATGCGGCCGGGGCGCGGTCCGCGGGATGCGGTTGCCTCGCGCGCGCGCGCCCCGTATCCTCCCGGTCGTCCCCGTCGGCGACGGGGACAGGGGGGGCGACGCGGTCGAGGAGGGTGCGATGCGGTCAAGGGTGTTCCTGGGATTCCTGCTCGCGGCGACGTTCGGGTGCTTCGAGTCCACGCCGTTCGACGACGACGGACCGGACGCGCCGGGCGAATCGGCGGCCGAGGCGGACGGCGAGGCGACGGCGGAAGCCGAAGCCGACGCCGGGGACGTGCCCGACGAGACCCCGTTCTGCGGCGACGAGAAGGAACCGCGCACGACGCTCTCGCGCATCGTCGACGGCGTCGAGAGCTTCGATCCCTCCGTCGTCCTCCTCACCGAAGGCCAGGTCCTCGCCGTCGGCGCCATGATGCAGCGCGACTGGCGGACCGGCTCCTTCAGCAACGCCTGCACCGCCACCCTCGTCACCGACATCACCGTCCTCACCGCCGCGCACTGCCTCAGCGGCTGGATGGGAACGACGCGCCCCTCCGACGTGCGCTTCGCCGTCGGCCGGGACATCGCCGACCCCGTGCACGTGTTCGAGATCGCCGAGGTGCACGTCCATCCGGACTACCGGGGCAGCGGCGGCGGCGACCAGGCGCGCCACGACCAGGCCGTGATGATCCTGGCCGAGTCGGCCGCCGCGGCGGTCCCGGACATCCAGCCGATCCCGATCAACCGCCTCCCGCTTCCGGATGCCTTCCTCGGCACCGTCGTGCAGAACGTCGGCTACGGGACGACCGAGCCCGGCGGCGGGGGCAGCAACACGCTTCGCTGGTGGACGACCGAGACCGTGACCGAGATCTCGGACTTCGACTACACGGTCTACGGGGGCGGCGTCTCCTCCGTCTGCTTCGGCGACTCGGGCGGCCCGGGCATGTGGACCTTCCCCGACGACCGCGTGCGCGTGCAGGGCACCGTCTCCTGGGGCGACCCCTCGTGCATGGACTACGACCACTTCGCGCGCACCGACGACAACATCGAGTTCCTCCTCCCCTACGTCGGCGAGGAGGATCCGTGCGGCGGGCTGACCTGGGAGGGACGGTGCGAAGGCGACGACGCCGTGTGGTGCGTCGACGGGGTGACGTACCGGCGCGACTGCGCGGCGTGCGGGCAGACCTGCGGCGACGCGGGACCGAGCTGGGGCTGGTATTGCGTCTAGCGCTGCTGCCGCTCCTCCTGCTCTCCTGCGGCGGACCGCTGCCGGAAGAATGGGCCCCGGGCACGTTCTGCGGCGCGGGCGAGCCCGAGAAGACCCCGGCCGGGGGCTCCGCGCCCATCGTCGATGGGACGTGGAGCGGCGCGATCGTCAACGGCGATCCGGCCCCGGATCCGTCCGTGGTCGACCTGTCCGAGAACGAACAGAACGCGGTCGGCGCCCTCGTCGACCGCTGGGGCGGCGGCAACTTCTGCACCGCGACCCTGATCGGCGACAACGCCGTGCTCACCGCCGCCCACTGCGTCGCCGGCCGCGGCGCCGGCGAGTTCGACTTCGCCGTGGGGCCCGACGCCGCCCGGCCGCTCCACCGCCTCCGGTTCTCGGACGTCCACGTCAACCCCCTCTGGGACGGAGGCTCGGCGCCCCACGACAACGCCGTCTGCATCCTGGAAGGCCTCGCGTCGGAAGACGCCCCCGACGTGACGCCGCTCGCGATCAACGACTCCGAGCTCGCCCGCCTCGACCCGGCCTTCGTCGGCGGCGACGTGCAGAACGTCGGCTACGGCGCCACCAACCCGGCCGGCGGAAGCAACACGCGACGCTGGTGGACCGTGGAAGTGATCGATGAGCTCGGGATGGCGGACTACACCACCTGGGGCGGCGGCACCTCCGCCGTCTGCTGGGGCGACTCCGGCTCCCCGGGCCTGGTCACCTTCCCCGACCGCGCCGTGCGCGTCGTCGGCACGCTCAACGGCGGCGACGCGGATTGCGTCTCCTACGATCACTGGGCACGCACCGATCGCGACGCGACGTGGATCGCGAGCTTCGTCGTCGAGATCCCCCGCTGCCGCTGGGGGCTCGACGGCCACTGCAACGGCGACACCGCGGAATGGTGCGTCGGCGAGGATCCGGCGACCGATCTGCGCCGCGACGATTGCGCCGCCCGCGGCCGCGTCTGCGGCCAGGACGCCGCCGGCGCCTTCCGCTGCCTGGCGGGCGAACGATGCCCGGCCGGCCTGACGTGGCAGGGACGCTGCGAGGGCGACGTCGCGGTGTGGTGTGACGCCAACCTGCTGGTCCGCCGCCGCCACTGCGCCCCGTGCGGCCAGACCTGCGGATGGGTCGACGCGTCGCTCGGATACTACTGCCGCGAGTAGCGCGGGACCGTCCCGCGGCTTCGGATTCGGAGCCCCGGATGCTACCGGCCGGTCAACGCGTGGCGCTGGACGAGCTGCGCCAGGAGGAGGCCCGCCTGGGTCCGCAGCCCGTGGAAGCCGTGCAGGTCGAAACGCCGCAACACCACGCCCAGCTCCCGGGCGCGCGCGGCGAGGGTCTCGCGGACGATCCGGCGGTTCCAGCGCAAGAGGAGCAGGCCCCGGCAACCGCCCGCCAGGATCGCCTGCGCCTCCGTCAGCGTGCGGTGCGGGTCGTCGTCGTACGCCGGCACCCAGACCGCGCCGTACCCCACCTCGCTCCCGCGCGCCGCGAACCGCTCGAACGTCTCGCGCTCGCCCTGCGGACCGCCCACGGCGACGATGCAGACGCTCCCGCCGAAACGATGCACGAGATGCGCGCAGAGGTCCGGGTCGGGCGGCGGGACCACCGGCACCCCGCGGTTGGCCGATTGCGCCGCCAGCCGCGCCGCCAGCTCGTCCGCGGTCGGCGGATCGACCGCCCGGACCTCGTGGATCAGCTCGTCCGCCGACGCCAGATCCTCGTCGTCGTGGCTCCCCAGGTAGAGGCGGACCAGGTCCGCAAGCACCCCCAGGTGCCGGACGCCGGGCGGCAGCGCCGCCGGGTCGAGGCGCGCGACGTGCAGCAGCGTGAGCATGCGCTCGCGCGGCAGCACCAGCCCGCACTCGCGCCCCTCGCCCTCCACGAACCGCCCCAGCTCGCGCAACAGCCCCCGCTCGACGCAGTGCTCGCGCAACCGCTCGTAGACGTCGTTCGCCTCGTCGTTCCGCCCCTGGCCGCACAGCGCACGGACCTGCACCCGCAACGCCTGGAGCTTGTGATCCGGTCGCGCCGCCAGGACCAACGCCCGCTCGGCCGCCCCCAGCGCCCGCTCGGGCTCGTCCACCACCAGCAGGTCCGCCGACAACCGCACCAGCGCCTCGACGCTGTCAAGCTCGTCCAGCGACACACGCACCAGGATCTCCCGCCGGTGCGCCTCGTCGAGACCCTCCAGCGCGTCGGCGACGCGGCGCAGGTCGGCGGCGTCCGGACGCACGTGCTCCAGCGCCGCCTTGAGCAGGCCCCCTGCCGTCCGGAGCTGCTCCGGCGAAGGGGTCGGACGGACCGCCAGCAGCGACTGCGCACGCTGGAACCGCACCCACGGCTCCACCGGTCCGGCGTCCGCCGCGGGGGCGTCGAGCAGCCGTTCGAGCGCCCGGGCGAACAGCGCGTCGGCCTCCGCGGTCCTCCCCGCCTCGCACTCCAGCACCCCCAGCGCGTACAGCGCGGTCACCGGCGCGTACGGCGCCCCCGGCGACGTGAGGCGCAAGAGGAGCCCGCGGGCACGGTCGGCGTTGGGCCGCACCGCACCGCCGGGACGCAGGTCGCCCGGCGACCGCGCCCGCAGCAGGGCCAGCGCCCGCCACGCGGCCGCCACCGCCCGCATCGGGTCGTCCGGCGCGAACGTGTTCTCCGCCAGGATCTGCGTCCGCTCCGCGTCGTCGAACGCCGCACGGAGCGCCGCCGCGCGACCCAGGCCGTGGGTGACGAGCGCGCGAAGCGGGCCGAGCGTCGCCTGCCAGCTCCCCTTCTCGGCCACGTGCCGCAGGACGGTCGCCGACGGATCCCCCGCCGGCAGCCGGCGCGCGGGATCCGGCGCGCAGTCCAGCGGCGCCACGGCCGGTCCCCGGAACAGCGGCAGGCGGTCCAGCGCGTCGCGGATCACCCCGCGGAAGAACTCCACCTCGTCCGGCTTCTCGGGACGGACGTAGGCCCAGGCCAGCTCGGCCGCCTGCGACAGCGACCCCACCCGCAACAACGCGTCGGTCGCCAACGGCACCGCCTCGGGCCCGATCTCCGGGTCGCGCGCCAGCCGCAACGCGACCTCCGCCGACGCCAGCGCCGCCGCCTCCTCGTACCGGTGCTCGCGCGACAACGCGACCAGCTTGCCGAAGGCATACCAGCGGTCCCGCGCCTCGTTCACGGGCGGCGCCGACAGCTCCGAGAGGTCCAGCCCCAGCAGCGCCTCGGCGAACCCCACGTGGAAGTACGACGTCAGACGCTGCGGATCGAGCCGCATCACCCCGGCCACGACCTCCCGCACCCGCCGCGCCTCCTCGCCCCCCGCGCGGGCCGCGCGCACCGCCATGTCGCACAGGGCGCGATCCAGCTTGGTCATCCACCGCATCGCGCCCGCAGCGTATCGCGAGAGGGTAGGAGGAGCAACAGGTCGCTGCGACTCGCGTCCGCCCCGCCACGGACCGGAAGGGAACGTTCGCGCAGGGTCGCAGAGCGGCAGAGCCGCAGGGTCAGGCAAATGGCCCGGAGACGGGAGATCAGCCGAGCTTGCGGTAGACGCCGACCACGGCCCCGAGTATGCGCAGCGTGCGGCCGTCGTCGCGACCGACGATGATGGGCGTCACGGCGGGGTTGGCCGGCTGGAGGCGCAGCCGCTCCCCCTCGCGGATCAACGTCTTGACCGTCGCCTCGTCGCCGACCATCGCGACGACGATCGTTCCCGAGGCGGCCTCCTCCTGCTGCCGTACGAAGACGATGTCGCCGTCCAGGATGCCGGCGCCGATCATCGAGTCCCCCCGCACGCGCAAGGCGAAGAACCGGCCGCTGTCCCCCGGCAGCAACGTCGCGTCGACCCGCAGCGTCCCCTCCAGGTTCTCGATCGCCAGCAACGGCTGCCCGGCCGCGACCCGTCCGATCAGCGGGACCTCCCGCGGCGCGCTCCCCGCCGAGGCCGTGGGCCGCAGCGCCCGCGACTTCATGTCCTGGCGGCGCAGATAGCCCTTGCGCTGCAGCGCCAGGAGGTGGTCGTTGACCCCGTTGGTCGAACGGATGCCGAAGTGGGCGCCGATCTCCCGCAGCGTGGGCGGGAAGCCGTTCTCCTGGATCGACTCCTGGATGAACTCCAGAACCAGTTGCTGCCTTTTTGTCAAGCCTCTCATGCCGGTGACAATATACTGAACAGACGCAGGGTACGTCAAATTCGACGCGGCCGCGCGCTCCAGGCTTCGCCGGCGGCGGGACGAGCGCCGCGGGGGGTGGTGCGAGGGCCGGAGGCGTGTTACCTTCGCCACGTGGGGAGGGGGGTGCTGGATGCGCACCATCGAGGACAGACTGGCCGAAGGAAAAGACGTCATCGCGGAGCGGATCGCCTACCAGATCAGCGCCTTCCACCCGTGCGGGGCGACGACGATGGGACCGAGCGCGATCGCGGCGCAGGTGTCCGCCGTCGTGTCGGGGTTCGTCGAGGCCCTGCAGTCGCGCCAGATCGCGCCGTTCGTGACGGCGGTACAGGAGCTGCTGGGCGCGGAGCAGGCGGCCGAGCGGCTGGCGTGCGCCGAAATCCACACCGTGCTCGACCTGCTGGAGGATCTGGCCCTGGCATCCGTCGCGGAGACCGGCGGCCGGCCGACCGTCCAGGCGTCCACCGTCATCCGCACGCTGATCGCCCAGGGGCGCGAGAGCGTTCCGCGCGAGACGAAGTGCGAGGACTAGGTACTTCTCAGATCGTCTCCGCGCCCAGCTCGACGTTGTCGATGAGCCTCGTGGTCCCCACGAACGCCGCGATCGCGGCCACGGCCGTCCGGCCGGGCGGGACGGCGCCGGGCCAGGGCTGCAGCGTCCCGGGGTCGCCGACGAACACGTAATCGATGCGGTCCACCCGGCCGGCGAGCCGCTCGCGGATCGTCTGCTCGATGGCGGCCGGGTCCCGCTCGCCGCTCCCGAAGGCCGCCGCCGCCGCGCGGAGGCCCTCGACCAGCGCGGTGGCGCGGAGCCGATCCCCGGGCGAGAGGTAGCGGTTGCGCGACGACATCGCCAGGCCGTCCGGCTCGCGCACCGTCGGCCGGCCCACGACCCGCACCGGCAGGTCGAGATCGGCCGCCATGCGCCGGATCACCTGGAGCTGCTGGAAGTCCTTGCGACCGAAAACCGCGGTGCACGGGCCGACCATCGAGAACAGCTTGGCGACGACCGTTGCGACGCCGTCGAAGTGGCCCGGACGATGCGGTCCGCAGAGGCCGTCGCCGAGGCCCGCGACGTGCACCGTCGTCGCGTGGCCCGGCGGGTAGACGGACTCGACCGGGGGGAAGAGCACGAAGTCCGCGGGCACGGTCGCCAGGAGGCGCACGTCGCCGTCGAGATCCCGCGGGTAGCGGGCCAGATCCTCGTGCGGGCCGAACTGCGTCGGGTTGACGAAGATGCTGACCACCACGACTCCGGCGACGGCACGTGCGTGGCGCACGAGCTCGAGGTGCCCCTCGTGCAGGGCGCCCATCGTCGGAACGAAGGCGATCGAGCGTCCCTTCCTCCGCAGCTCGTCCAGGGCGGCGCGCAGCGCGTGCGGGTCGGTCACGACCAGCGGCCGCCCGCCCGCGCCCCGCGCCGCGGCGGCCGCTTTCGCCCGCGTCGTCGTCCCGGATTTCGCTCCGCGCGTGCCCCCGGTCATGACGCCCTCCACGCCGGCCTCGCCGGACGTGCCGGCAGCCGCGTACGGCACGGCCGTAGACCAGGCGCGGCCGCGGATCAAGTCCCGCCCATTGGTGTTATAGTCCGCCTGCCATGAGGACGGTGGGATGGGGTGCGGCGGGTGGTGCGGGGAATCCGATGGCGGGCGGGAAGGCGCGAGCCGGACGCGAACCGAAGCTGATCCTGGCGTCGGGCTCGGCCCGGCGCCGGATGATCTTCCAGGCCTTGGGCTTGCGTTTCGCGGCGGTGACGTCCGGGCTGGAGGAACCCGCGTGCGGGGGCCAGCAACCGGAAGGGTTCGTGCGCGGCCTCGCGGCGGCCAAGGCGCGAGCCGTCGTCGAACAGATGCGGCTGCGCAGCGCGCCGCCGTGGGTCGTCGGCGCCGACACCGTGGTCGTCGTCGACCGCACCGTGTTCGGGCAGCCGGCCGACGTCGCCGACGCGCGGCGCATGATGCGGGCCTTGGCGGGACGCGGCCACGAGGTGATGACGGCCGTCTCGATCTGGAGCGGCCCGGTCGAGGTCGTCGGGTTCGTCGAGACGACGATCGTGCGCTTCCGGGCGTTCGATTCGTTCGAGCTGGAGCGCTACCTGGGCGAGGGCGACTGGCGGGGCAAGGCGGGCGCCTACGCCATCCAGGGCGCGGCGGGAGCGTTCGTGACGGCCGTGGAAGGGGACGCCTGGAACGTGGTCGGGTTCCCCGTGCGGTCGTTCCTTGATCGCGCCCGTGCCGCCGGGATTCCCGTGCCCGAGGAGCGCTCGGCGCGGCCGGGGCTGGCGCGACTGTGGCCCGTGGCCGACGACGAGCTGTTCGCCGACCGGCGCTGGGGCCCGCGCTGGGGCTAGGAGAGAGTGGGAGCGCCTTGGCCTCGCCGGACCCGGGACGGATCGATCCGGCGCCGCTTGCGGAGAGGCTGCGGGGAATCCGCGCGCGCATCGAAGCCGCCGCGCGGCGCACGGGACGCGACCCGACCGGCATCACGCTCGTGGCCGTGTCGAAAACGCGCGAGGCGGGCGAGATCCGCGCCGCCGTCGCGGCGGGGCAGCGCGATTTCGGCGAGAACTACGCGCAGGAGCTGGCCGCCAAGCGCGAGGCCCTGGCCGACCTGGCGCGGATCCGCTGGCACATGATCGGCCACCTGCAACGCAACAAGGCGAAGCTGCTCGTCCCCGGGATCCACATGCTCCAGACCATCGATTCCCCAAGACTCGTCGAGGCGCTCGGACGACGACTCGCAGAGCATGACGCGTCTCTTGACGTCCTCATCCAGGTCGACGTGGCGGGCGAGGAACAGAAGTCGGGGGCGGCTCCCGAGGAGGTTCCCGCGCTCGTCGCCGCGATCCGCGCCTGTCCGCACCTCCGCTTGCGCGGGCTGATGGTCATCCCGCCGTTCACCGCGGGCCCCGAGGAATCCCGACCGCGCTTCCGCGCGCTGCGCGAGCTGGCGGAGAAACTCCGGCTCGGGGAAGGCGAGCGCGAGCTGTCGATGGGGATGAGCGACACGTTCGAGGTGGCGGTGGAGGAAGGGGCGACGATCGTGAGGGTGGGGACGGCGATCTTCGGGGAAAGAGGGCGCTGACGGAGGAGAGGGCGCGGAGATCCGACTGACCGCTGAGACGCTGAGAGCGCTGAGACAAGCGCTGAGAGGCTTGGAAAGAGGGGGTCAGCTCCGGTTCTTCATCTTCCGTTGCCGCCGCGCCCGGCCCGCCGCCCTCTCCGCGCCTTCTTCCACGCGACGACAAGGAACAGGAGGCCGACGCCGAGCCCCGCGGCGCCGTTCGTCCCCGCCACCCCGCACGAGCACCCCCCTCCACCCGTGTACGCCGTCCCGCCGTCCCCTCCATCCTCCGCGTCCTCACCCGCGTCCGAGGCGTCCTCCCCTCCATCGCCCGCGTCCGGGTAGCACTCGTCGGGCAGCGGGCGCGGGAACGTGGGGGGCGTCTCGGCGGAGCAGTCGAGCGGCGACGCGGCGACGGTGTGCGCGCCGTGCTCGAGCGGCGTCTCGTAGTTGCCGGTGTTGCGGTTGTCGTGGCGGAAGCTCTCCCAGGAGATCGCGCCCTCGGCGTCGGCGGTCGTGTTCCAGGCGTAGAGCCAGCCGGCGCGGGTGGGCTGGACGACTTCCAGGAGGCCGTCGCCGTCGATGTCGCCGATGGCGGGCGCGGCGATCAGCCACTGGCCAGTGAACTTGGGCCAGCCGGCCGGCTCGCGGCCGCAGCCGTCGAAGGCGTGAACGAAGTAGCCGCCGCTGCCCGAGACGACCTCCGGGTAGCCGTCGCCCGACAGGTCGGCGACGCTGGGGTTCATGAAGAACTGCCAGTCCTCGACCTTGCGCGCGAAGCCGGGGAGCATGCGCGAGTCCGCGCCGGACCAGGCGCTGATCTGATGATCGAACGCGACGGCCTTGCTGCCGGCCGCGAGGTTGAGCGCGGCCTGCGTGCTGGCGCCGCCCAGGACCATGTCGGCCAACCCGTCCTGGTCGAGGTCGCCGAAGGACGGGTAGGCGAAGATGTTGAACGTGGGGCGTTCCTTGGAGTTGGCGAGGTCGCCGAAGGAGACGGTGTTGAGCTGCCGGGCGGTGCGGGCGGAGTCGCCGGGCGCGCGCGGCGGCTGCTGGCCGGTGAAGATCCACAGCGACGGGCTGGCGTTGCCGAACGTGGCGATGTCGACCACGTCGTCGTGGTCGACGTCGGCGAGCGCGGCCGAGGTCGGCACGCCGCGCGAGATGTGCGCGCCGCCGAACAGCGGGGCGCTCCAGACGGGAATCGGCCAGTTGGGGTGGAACGGGCCGCCTTCGTGCAGGTTGCCGTCGCCGTGGACCAGGTAGAAGCGGCCGTCGTAGCCCGAGCCGTACGACTCGTTGCTGCCGACGGCCAGGTCCAGGATGCCGTCGCCGTCGAAGTCGGCGACGGCGGGGGTGGTCATGATCCGCGCCCGCTCCCGCGGCTCGGCCGTCACGTTGGGGTCCGAGATCAGCACGGGGAAGCCATCGACCGGCGTGCCGTCCGGGTTCCACGCGTAGACGTGGCTGTCGTACGCCGCCGCCACAATTTCCAGGTCGCCGTCACCCAGCAGGTCGACCAGCACGGGCGAGGCGAAGAAGCCGATGTCGATCGGATGGTCGGGGTCGGCGGGCGGCGAGAGCGACGGATCGCAGCCGACGGGGAACCCGCCGGCGACCGTGCCGTCGGCGTGCCAGACCCAGACCTGGCCCTCCTCCGTCGCCACGACCACCTCGAGCCCGCCGTCCCCCGTCAGGTCCGCGATTGCGGGCGAGGCGACGATCGCGGAACGCTGCTGGTCCGGATCGATCGCGGCGTCGAACGCGGCGGAGCCGCGGTACGAGTTCAGGTCGCCGGGATCCATGCCCGGCAGCAGGCGCACGTGCACCGGCCAGCCGGGAGCCTCGGTGCCGTCGTGGCGCATCGCGTGGACGTCGCCGTCCGCGGTCGCCAGGACGACGTCGCGCACGCCGTCGCCATCGATGTCGGCGAGCTTGGGCGACGACTCGCCGGACGCTCCCATCCAGCGCGGGAAGCCGGGGAGGGCGTCGGGGTCGTGGTGCACCGCGATCGCCTTGCGGAACTCCGCCGGCGCGTCGCCGATCGCGCCGGCGTAGTGGGCGACGGCCCGCACGCGGAACGTGACCGTCCAGCGGTTCCAGGACGATCCGGGGTTGTCGATCGTCAGCCCCGTGAGGGCCAGGCGCGCCAGCTCGCCGTCGAGCGCCGCGGTCTCGCCCGTGCCGGAATCCAGCACGGTGAAATCGCCCTCCAGCGGCTCGATCCCGGGCGCCCAGGCGACCTCCCAGTCGAACGACGGGGCCCGGTCGGCCGCGATCCGGCCGGCGAGCAGCACCTCGGGCCGCAATGCGGGGTCGAAGACCTCGAACCAGACCGGCTGGACGAGATCGATTTCCGGCGGGACGGCGCCGTCGCGCAGGCGGTCCAGGGCCGTGCGGATGTTGGTGCGCCCGTAGCCGAAGCGCTGGTCCCAGCCCTGCCATGAGGGGTACTTCGTCTCGTCGCACACCCGCTCCTCGTACGGGACCCAGATGTCGTCGACGGTGGTCGACAGGAGCTGGCGGATCTCGCCGGGGAGCAGGGGCGGGTCGAGGCCCATCTGCAAAGCCTGGGCGTAGAGCAGGCCGACCATGCCCGAGGTCTTCCCGGTGGCCTCGGAAGAGCAGCCGGTGCCCGGGGTGGAGAGGAGGAGCTGGGCGCCGTGGTTGGTGCAGTTGTTGTAGTTGAGGAACGTCGTCGAAAGCTGCGGCTCGGAATCGTCGTAGCGGATGGCATGGACGTACAGGGTATGGTCGGCGGTGCCCGGGTAGTTGTGATGGAAGCTGTTCTCGTCGGCGGCGCTGGCGACGATGGTGACGCCGCGGTCGTAGGCGTAGTCCATCGCCTCGCGGGCGAAGGAGGACATGTCGACGGTGCCGAGGGCCTCCTGGATGACGGAGGCGCCCGAGTCGACGGCGAAGACGACCGCCTGGGAGAAGATCTGGACGTCGGTGACGAAGGAGTCGCCGACGCGGACCATCAACGGCCGGCAGAGGGGGCAGACGCCGGCGCCGCCCGCGCCGTTGTTGGTCTCCGCGCAGGAGTCGCGCGCCTCGCCGGTGCCGTGGCCGAAGCGGGTCTCGTCATAGGGGTCGTTGTCGTGCTTGAAGAAGTCCCACCCCGAGATGTCGTCGGTGTAGCCGTTGGCGTCCTCGTCGATGCCGTTGGAGAAGGCGCGGATGAGGTCGCCGGGGTCGAGGAGGCCGTTGCCGTTGAGGTCGGTGACGCGGGTGTCGGCGGCGTAGTCGTCGATGTTGGCCACGCCGTCGCCGTTGGCGTCGTGCTCCGCCGCGCCCTCGGGCAGCGGCAGCTCGCCGGTGTTGATGTAGATCTTGCGCACCAGCTCGCGCTGCTCCCAGTAGATGCCGGTGTCGAGCACGGCGATGACGACGCGCGGGTCGCCGATCGTGACCTGCCACGCGCGGTCGACGTGCGAGCCCGCGCCGAGCTCCAGCTCCTCCTCCCGGTGGCCGGGAACCGAGGTGAACTCGGGAGGCATGAAGCTCCACAGCTCCCACATCCCGCCGAAGCCCTCCTCGTTCGGACCGTAGTCCGGGTCGTCGGGCCAGTTCGCCGCTTCGGCCAGCTCCGCTCGCGTCGCGTCGGGGTTCGGCCAGTCCGGGTTGGCGGCATCGGCCGGCACGGCCAGGCCCAGGGCGACCAGCGCGGCCACCGCGCCGGCAACTCCGGCCCTGCGGCACTCGCCCCGCCGCCGGATTCCGCTGTTCCCGCCCCTGCTGCCCCATCGGTGTCCATCGGTGTTCATCGGTGGTTCCTTCTCCCTCCGCCCCGGATCCCGACAACGCTGCTTTGCGAGGCGTCCCTTGCGTGCTATGGAGTCGCCTCGGGGATGGAGCGTAGCACATGGGCGAGATGAACGTGCGCGTCGGATGTTCCGGCTTCGCGGTCGACCGCAAGCGGTACCAGGAGGCCCTGGACTTCGTCGAGCTGGGGGACACGCGGCGCGCGTTGCCGAAACCGGACAAGTTCAGCCGGATGCGCATGTCGGCTCCTCCCGGCTTCCGTTTCGCGATGGTGGCGCCGGAGGCCCTGTCCGATCCGGAGCAGTGCGAGGGGCTGGCGGGCGATCCGCGCGGCTACGGTGCAATGCGGCCGACGCCGGAGAACATCGCGCTCCTGGAGCGGACGGTCGCGGCGGCCCGGCGTCTGGACGCCGTGGTGCGGCTGCACACGACGCCCGACCTGGGCGCGGGTCCCGACGCCTTCGACCGCTTCCGCGCGCTGCTCGACGCCGTCGATCGCCGCGACCTGGTGTTCGCCTGGGAGTCGCGCGGCGTGCTGACGGCACGCGAGATCATCCGCTGGGCGGAGAAGCTCGACGTGCTCCCCGTGGTGGATCCGTTCCAGGACGACGCCCCGGACGGACCCGCCGGCTACATCCGCATCCACACGCTGATGACGTTGACGGGGGACCTGCACGCCGAGCACCTGGAGAAGATCGTCGAGCGGGCGGGGCGCCATGCGGAGACGTACGTGGTCTTCGACACCCCGCACGCGTTCCGCGACGCCGTCGCCCTGCGGCGTCTGCTCGCGCAGGGCCCGCCCGCGCCCGGCGCGGGCCCCGAGCCCGACGCGGCGGACGAGGCGGTCACCGAGCCGTAGGACTTGCGGGCGAACCGGAGTTCGCGCAAAGAGCGCAAAGGAACGCACCCTTCGGCGAGCTCGGGGCGCCTTCGGCGAAGGACGTCAAGGAGGGACGATGAGCCTCTCCGCGAGCGAGATCGCGCTGGTCGTGGAGGACCTGCGCGGGCGCGCGGTGCCCGCCTTCCTCCAGCGCGTGCGGTCGATCGCGGAGGAGGGGCTCCTGCTCGAGCTGCGCGTGCCCGGCGCCGACCGCCTGCTCCTGGTGTCCCTGGAGCCCACGGCGTCGCGGATCCTGCTGGTCGAGCCCGGCACGACGACGGCGCGGACGCCGGAAGGCTTCGCCCGCACGCTGCACCAGACGCTGGCCGGCTCGAAGCTGACAGGGCTGGCCCACGACGCCGGGGACCGCGCGGTCCGGCTCGAATTCGGCCGTCGCACGCTGGTCCTGGAGCTGACCGCGCGGCATGCCAACGCCTTCCTGCTCGACGAAGCCGGGATCATCCGTTCGTCGTACCGGCCGAGCCAGTCGCGCAAGCGGGGCCTCCTGTGGGGTCTGCCCTACCAGCCGCCGCTGGCGAAACCCGCCGCGCCGTGGGTCACGGCGCCGAGCCGCTTCGCGCCGGGACCCGATCTGCACGCCGCGATCGCGGCGGCGTACGAGAGCCTGGCGGCGCAGGTCGTCGAGACCGCGCGACGCCGCGCGGCGCTGGGCCGCCTGCGGGGCGAGGTGCGGCGCCTGGAGCGCCTGACGGAGGCGCTCCAGCGCGATCTCGCCGAGGCGGCGACGGCGGAGGTGTGGCGCCGGCGCGGCGAGCTGCTCAAGACGGCGCCCGCCGACCTGCCGCGCGGCGCGCGCTCCGTCCGCCTCACCGACTGGTTCGACCCGGCGGCGCCCGAGGTCGACGTGCCGCTGGACCCGGCCCTGTCGCTGCGCGCGAACCGCGAGCGCTGCTTCGCACGCGCGCGGAAGCTCGGCCGCCGCCCGGAGACCGTCGCGCCCCGCCTGGAGGCCGCCCGGCGCGGCCTCCGCGCCGCGCTCGACGACCTCGACGTCCTGGATACCGCCCCGTGGGACGACCCGGACGCCCGGTCGGCGCTCGAACGCTGGGTCCCGGCCGGGACGGCGTCCCGCCCCCCGCCGCGGCGCCCGCGGGGGCCGCAGGAGCACGTGCCCTACCGGTCGTTCCGGTCCGCCGACGGGCACGAGATCCTCGTGGGGAAGTCCGCGCGCGACAACGACCGGCTGACCTTCCAGCTCGCGCGGGGCTGGGACGGGTGGCTGCACGCGGCCGGCGCCGCCGGCTCCCACGTCGTCGTGCGCGTGCCGAAAGGGCGGCTCGTCACCGACGCGGCCGTGCGCGACGCCGCCCTGCTCGCCCTGCACTACTCGAAGCTGGGGCCGGGCGGCGAGGGCGAGGTGTACGTCGCGCGACGCTGCGACGTCCGCCGGGTGCGCGGCGGGGCGCCGGGACAGGTGACGGTGACGCACGAGCGGCGGGTATGGGTGCGCATCGACCCGGCACGCCTGCGCGAGGTCCTCGACGGCGTGACGGACCCATGACCGACAACGCGCATTCTTGCGTCGCGGGCGGCGGCGTGTTCGACTCCACCGATCCGCGGAGGATCGGAGCAGGGGAGGGCGGATGACCACGGACACGAAGGCCCGGCTCGTCGCGCTCGGCCTCGTCGTCGGCGCGTGCGCGTCGCTCGGCGGTGCCGCCGCGTGGATCGCGATGGAACGCTTCGCGGTGGTCGAGCGCGACGGCGTCCGGCGCAACCTGCTCCGCGCGCGCACGGCGATCGAGGACTACCTGGTGGTGCTCAAGGGGAAGGCGGGCGACTGGGCGCAGTGGGACGAGGCCTACGAGTTCGTCGTGCACCCGACGCCGGAGTGGATCGACACCAACGTTCCCACCAACTCGCTCGTGCAGCTCGACTTGAATCTCGTGGCCTTCCTCGACGTGGACGGCCGGACGGTGTTCGCCAAGGCCGTCGACGCGGCGACGGGCAACCCGATGCCGGTGCCGGCGCCGTTCGACCGGCAGCTTCCGCTGGATTCGCCCCTGATGCCGCCCGGAGACGCGGTGGGCGGGGTGTCGGGGGCGATGATGGTCGGCGACCGCTGCCTGTTCGCGGCGGCACGCCCGATCCTGACCAGCGCCGGCCGCGGGCCCGCGCGCGGGACCCTGATCTTCGCGCGGTTCCTCGACGAGCCGTTCGTCGAACGGCTGCGGACGGTGTCGCGGGTGGATCTCTCGTTCCTGCCGTACGACGGCGAGCCGCTGCCGCGGGACTTTCGCGAGGCCCGGGACGCGCTCGAATCGGTCGACGACGTCCGGATCGAGGACGTGGACGACGAGCGGATGGCGGCGTTCGGGCTGCTGGCGGGTCTGGACGGGCGGCCGGTGCTCGTGGCGCGCGTGGTGCTGCCGCGCGTGGTGCGATCGGTCGCGTGGTCGGCGGTGTGGCGTTTCGCTGGTGCCGCCGGCAGCGTCGCGGTCGTCTTCGGCATGGCGGCTTTCCTGCTGCTCGGCGCGCGGTCGGGGCGGAAGCCTGCCTGAGCCCGCGCCCTTGCGGCGGCTCCTTGCCGCCCGGGTCCGGATCGAATATGTCGGCGGCGGCGCCGCGGCGGGCGCCGGAGGTGGTGGCATGGATCGTCCCGGCGGAAGGAGCGCGTAAGGCAATGGCGGCGGGCAAGCGGAAGGCGCAGGGCGGCAAGGCGCGGAAGCCGGCGCCGGCACGCGCGAAATCGGTGGGGCTCGGTCGTGCCGCGACGTCCGCCGTGCGGACCAGCTTCGGCCGCTTCTGCTGGTACGACCTGGCGACGACCGACGTCCCCGGCTCGCTGCGCTTCTACGGCGAGCTGCTCGGCTGGACGATCCGGTCGACCGACATGGGGCCGATGGGCGCGTACCACGTCGTCTCGGCCGGCGGTGCCGAGTTCGCCGGCGTGATGCCGCTGGCCTCGCGCGACACCCCGCCGTGCTGGCTCGGGCACGTCGGCGTGCCGGACATCGGCACGGCGTGCACCGAGACCACCAAGGCCAAGGGCTCGATCCACCGGCCCCCGACGTCGATCCCCGGCGCCGGCGGGTTCGCGGTGGTCGGCGACCCGACGGGCGGCGTCGTGGCGCCGATCCAGCTCGCCGGCCCGCCGCCCCGCGACCTCGCCGCAGCCTCGGTCCCGGGCCTCATCGCCTGGAACGAATTGGTCACGTCCGACCCCGCCATGGCAGGCGCGTTCTACGCCCACGTCTTCGGCTGGACGATCCATCCCGTCGAGCTCACGGGCTCGCCGTACTGGGTCTTCCGCCACCAGGGCGACGACGTGGCGGGGATGATCGAGGCGCCCGCGTCGCCGGTGCCCGAGCCGGCTTCGTGGATGGTGTACTTCCACGTCGCGGACGCCGACGCCGTCGCGGCGAAGGTCGCGGGGCTCGGCGGCGCCGTGCTGATCCCGCCGTTCGACGTCGCGACGGTCGGTCGCTGCGCGCTCATCGCCGACCCTGCCGGGGTGACCTTCCGCATCGTCCGCCCCGAAGAGGAGTAGGGCGGCCCCCCGGCTCACGGCCTCCGGGGCGCCGCCGGGACAGGTGCCGGCGCGCCGGGCGCGCGCGGCTCGAGGAAGCTCGCCGTCCAGCCCGGCGGAGGCGGGACCGCACCGGCGAGCAGCCGCTCGTTCCAGACGCCGTCCGCCAGCGGCTCGGCCCCGGGCTCCAGGAACTCGAAGGTGCCGAAGATCCCTCCCTGCACCAGGCGCCGGCCCGTCGCGTCGGGGACGACGACGTACAGGTCCGCGACGCGGCCGACGGCCAGCTCCAGCATGCCCGCCCCGTCGCGCGCGGCGAACACGTCGGCCGCCAGGGCGACGCCAAGCTCGACCCGGCCTTCGTCGTACCGGACCCGCTCGACCCGCGACGACCGGCCCCGGAGCATCACCGCCATCCTCTCGCCTGCCGTGCGGATCCACTCCTCTTCCTCGCCGGTGAACGCCTCGCCGCGGATCTCCTTGTCCGCCAGCGTCGCCAGCCTCTCGGCCAGGCCCCGCGCGGACAGCTCGCTGCCCGCGAACCCGGACGCCGGATCCGCGGCCGCCCCGGGCGCCTCGCCCTCCGCCAGATCGGCGTAGATGCGATCCGCCAGGCGGGCGAGGGCGCGGAAGAAGCGCGGTGCGGGGTCGACGAAGCCGCGCGGCGGCGCGATCGCGGGCTGCTCGACCAGCAGCGCCAGAGGCTGCCGCTCGCCGCACTCGAGCGCTTCCTCCTCGGCGGAGTACAGGACCGCGTCGTGCGCGAGCCGAGCGTACCCGGCGATCGCAGCATCGAGCCGTCGGTCGAGCCAGGCCTCGGTGCGGGCGAAGAACAGCGGCGAGTCGTGCGGCCATCCGGCCGGCTGGGCCAGCGTCGCCAGGAGCGCGAGCCAGGAGTGGTGGATGTCCTCCGGGCCGTAGCCCGGCACCGGGTGCTCGGCCTGCCCGGCCGTCAACGCGTCAAGCGCCGAGCGGTAGCGCTCGGCCCACTCCTGCCCCTCGGCCGCGGCGTGGGCGAGGCGGAGCGCGCGCTCGTTGCCCAGCACGGCGAAGAGGTCTAGCGCGCCGGGAACCGCCCGTCCTTCGACGACCGGAGCGGCCAGTCGCGCGAAGTACTCGTCCTCCAGCCCGCGGCGTCGCGAGAGGAAGGCGAACGCGGGGGAGGACGGCGGTTCCAGCGCCCCGGCCTCGGGACCGCCGGCCGGCGCCGGGCCGCGCAGCTCGGCAAGCGCCGCCTCGACCAGGTCCTTCCGGAACGGCGCGGTCCATTCGGGGTGCTCCCGCGCCACCAGCCGCAGGTGGGAGACCGTGACGTCCGCGGGAGGTCCCAGGAGCGCGGCGAGGAGCGTGTCGACGCGATCCCACAGGTCGCCGAGCGTCTCGGGCGGGGGAGCGGGGAGGCGGGTCGCCACGTCGTCCAGATCCGGAGGCGGGCGCGACGCGCCGTCGGACGACTCGAGGATCCGGACGAGCTCGAAGGCGGAGGCGTCGAGCGGAAGAGGGGCGACGCCCAGCCACTCGACCGCGATGAACCAGCCGGCCAGGGGGCTTGCGGCGTAGTGCCCGCGGAGTCGGAAGCGCGAGAAGTCGACGACGACGGACGGCTCGCCGTCCGGCGGCCGGAGCGCGGCCTGGCCCTCGTGCGCGAGAATCGCCGCCGCCAGGGCCTCGACGTCGGCGCGCACCCACTCCGGAAGCAGGGCCACCCTCTCCGGAACGAGCCGCCGGAGCTGCTCCTCCGCGGGTCGCGGCTCGTCGACGCCCGCGTTCCCCGGAGCCGGCTGTCGCGACTCCATCCCGTCCGCGGAAGCCAGGAAGACCCAGGGCACCGCGAAGGTCACGGCGAGGTAGCGGGCGACCGGGTCGTCGCCGTGCGTCAGCCGCCCGAGGTACTTCTCGTACAGCGCGCCGCACAAGCGCAGCAGTGCGTTCTGCGCCTGACGCTCGGCCGCGCGAAGCAGGACGGAGTACTCGTCGTGGAACACCTGGAGCGCCGCGTCGACCGTGAGGAACGGCGCGCGTCCCGCGCCCTCCAGCCGCTCGTACAGGCCGAAGAACTCCCTGTCCTCGCCCGGCCGCGCGACGAACTCGTTGCGCGGCAGGAGGGTCGAGCGGCCGGCGCCCCACAGCTCGGGGTAGTCGGCCAGATCGCGCACGTCCCGGAGGTAGTAGTCGGCCTCGGCGACGTGGATCGCCGAACCGCCCTCGCCGGCGGACTCGAACGCCACGCGCGTCCCGTCGGGCGACCAGACCGGTCGCGCCGCGCCCTCCGGCGCGCCGGACACCGAGGACCATTCGCCGCCCGCGAGCGATCGTTGTCGCAGGCCGGCGGGCTGGCCGCCCGCGGCGAGCAGCAGCGTCCCGTTGGCCGAGTACGTCGGGTGGTCGAGCTTGTCCGGCGGGCGCGAGACCGCGACGCCGGGATACCGCACGTCATGGCGCGGAAGACCCCCCAGACACGGGTCGTTCGGCCACCGCTCGAGAGCTTCCGGCTCGCAGGCCGGCGCGCCGCTCCGCGTCGCGGGCAGCGCATCCAGCGCCGCGGCGAGCGACCGATCCCACCGGGCGGCGGCATGGAACACGGTCGGGCCGCCGCGGGTGTCGCAGACCCAGGCCAGCGCCCGGCCGTCGCCCGCCCAGGCGGGCGAGCGGCACGAGCTGCCTTCGGGCGAGATGCGTTCCTGGTCCGTTCCGTCCCTCGAGCGGAAGAGGACCGCGCTCTTGCGGACGGTAACGCTCGTGAACGCGATCCGGTCGCGGACGGCCGCTTCCCGGGCCCCGGCGCCGTCGGGCGAGCACGGGTCGGGCCACACGCCCACGAGCCGGTACGCGACGGGGGCCGGCGCCGGTTCCAGCTCGTCCCCCTCGAGGTCGGTGAGGCGGGCGGGCGACGAGCCGTCCGGCTTCATGGTCCACAGGTCGTAGCCGCCGGCGCGGTTCGTGCTCCAGACGATGGCGTCCCCGCCGGGGAGCCAGGCCGGATCCCGGTCGTCCGCCGGGTCGTCGGTGAGCCGGAGCAGGCCCGTTCCGTCGGCGTTGACGAGGTAGACGTCCCCCTCTCCCTCCGGGCCGGCGAAGAACGCGATGCGCTTGCCGTCGGGGGCGAAGCGCGGGCGGCGGGCGTCGAGGGACGGGTCGGTGAGCCGTCGCGCGGGCCCCAACGAATCCGACGGCTCGGGTCTCGGCGGCAGCGGCGCCGCGGAGAGCGCGGGCGGCTCCGCGGGGGGCTCGGCCGGCGCCGCGGGCTCCGCGGCCGTCGCCGCCCTCGGCTGGCCCGCATCGGTCCGCGCCGGAGCGTCGACGCCGGCGACGTCCGGAGGGGCGGCGTCCGGCGCGCCGATGGTTCCTCCAATCGGCGGCGGCCCGCTTTCGGCGGTCGGCCGCTTGCAGGCGGCCATCGCGCAGGCGAGCGCGCACAGCAACAGCGCGAGCGCACTCGCCGGAGCCGACGACACCGCCTTCCTCATCCCGATTCTCCCCCGGTCGCCGCGTGCGCCCGTCCCGTGCGGAGCGCCCGGCGACGGGCGCGAGAGTATCGCCGTCGTGCGCGGCGAGCAACGGGTGCGCGGCTCTTCACTCCACCGGCACGATCTCGACGTATTGCAGGAACGTGTACGACCACTCGCCGGTCGTCGCCGAACGGCCGCCGGTCTCCACGGACAGCGAGCCGTCGCGCAGGTCGACCGTCGTCGTGCGCGTGAACGTTCGCGCGTCGTCGCTCGTCGGCTCGTCGTCGATCACCGCCGCGCCCTCGACCCGCACGTGGTGCGGGTGCGAGGGATA
>JACRCZ010000130.1 GCA_016218765.1 Deltaproteobacteria bacterium
GGAGAACAAGTACGACTACAAGTTCCGACGGACGCAGCGCGTGGAGCGTCTCGACGCCGACGGGGACCCGCTGCCGGCGCCGCGCTGTACGACGTTCGTCTACGACCAGTTCGACCGGTTGATCGCGGAGCACGACTGCTCATCTGGCAGCGACCCCGACGCCGGCGACAACGTCCTGGCCGAGTACGTCTACCTCGCGGGCTACCACGTCCTCGCGGTTCGTCGCGATGGCGACGCTTGGTACTGGTACCTGAACGATCACCTCCCGACGCCGAAGAAGCTCGTCGACGCGAGCCGGGTCGTCGTGTGGGACGGAAAGATGGAGCCGTTCGGGGAGACGGACGAGGTCGTCGCGGCGGTGGAGCAGCCACTGCGGTTCCCGGGGCAGGTTGCCGACCCGGCTTCCACACTGCTTTACAATGGCGACCGCTTCGCCCAGGCGGCGCTGTCGCGATTCACCGCCCCGGACCAGGAGCACGACGCTGCGCTGACTGCGGATCCCCGGTCGCCGCTGGGCGTCATGCGCGGCCTCCGTGCCCGCATGATGCGGGAGGCGACTCGGACGCAGGCTTTCGCGATGGCCGACAATAACCCCCTGTCCTACGTGGACCCGACAGGGCGACAAGTCGAGTGCGTCAACGAACTTCTGTGCGACACCGAGGAGGACTACGAAATCGATTGGGATTGGTTGTGGAACGCACCGGGACCTCTGACGGTCCTTGCTGAGTTGCTGGATCGCGACCTGCGCGTGTTGGCGTGCATTCTGTCCGATCTGTCGACGGCGTTTCGGGACGTTCGCAGGCTTCGCCAGTGCCTGGGATCTTGTCCCAGTGGGCCTTACCAGGCCAAGTGTTGGCTCGCGTGCGGCGTGGCACAGTTTTCCGAGAGGGCCACGAAGTGCATCGAGAATGTCCAGTAGCGCGCCAAACGGCACCGATCGTCCGAGACAGACCCCGGAGGGTCGCGGCCATGACGTCGTTCCAGCGCAGTCGCGCGGGTCCGTGACCGGCCAACCGGACGGCATCCGAACGAGCAGTGGTCACGATTCCGCTCCTCAGTCCGTGCCTGCCTCGTCGCCCTGCGGGCCGCGGCGGCGCAAGGGTTCTTCACGGAAGGAAGATCGATTGGTCACCGCCGCAAGGCTCTTCATCTACATCTTCTTCGCCGCCGCTACGTTGACCGAGTTGTTGTCAATTGTCGGTTGGGAAGGCGCGGCGGTCGTGGTCGGCGCAGTGTTCGGCTTCTTGGCAGTGTTCGTGGGCCCGCCGGCGTTGCTGTATCTCATCGTCAAGTGGTTCCGCGGTGAGGCGGAGTTTCCCTGATGTCCGGCCGGGGGCGCTCGTCGAATCCCGCGGGCCATCGATCGAGCAGGGCCGACGCAGGAGTTCGGGATACCCGGGATCGGACGCCTGTGCTCTTCTGGTCGGCCCGCGAGGCATCCATTTTGGGCGTTGGGTCAGGTGGTGATGAGGGCGAGAGGGGAATGAGTGACCAGCCGAATGGGAACCCGGTTGTGATGTGTTGATGGCGGCAGGGCACGATGGTGGGCGGGTTACGGAGTTGCGCAATCGGACCGTCGGCAGATGGAGTGGGATCCGATGACTCGACGCTCGTGGGTGCTCGTGGCCATCGTGGCGGTGCTCTTGGGGCAAACGTCCTGCCAGGACTCAACCGACGCCGCCATCGGTAGCAGGTGCGCAGCGCCGTGCTCGTGGGAACCGCCGAAACCCGCCCCACGGGGCGGCGCGCGCCGGATGTCCAGCGCGGGTTACGGCTCCGCCGAGGGTGACGCGCGCGGGGGTGGGTGGGAGGGTGGCGACGTTTCGGCGGGGGGACCGACGGCAGGCGACGGAAACCATGATGGCCGGTCGCGCCTGGCCTTCCATCGCAGTGGTGGCGAGGCCGTCGTTGCCCGTCTCGACGCTCAGGGCTTGCGGTTTCTCGCTGACCGGGCCGGTGTGCGAGTCGAGCCGTCGTCCCGATCAGGTCGCGACACGGTGGCTTCGATCCGGCTTGTTTCGGTGGGGCGGGGCGGCGCTTCAGCGGAGCTTCCGGGATGTCCGCCCGTCGTCTCAGGTGACCGCGTCGAGTACGAGAGGGGCGGGGTGACGGAGTGGTTCGCGAGCACTCCTGCGGGACTCGAGCACGGAGTCGATATTCGCGAGCGATTTCCGGGTGCCGGCGATCTGGTGCTGGAGGTATCGGTGCATGGGAGCGTCGAACTCCTTCCGGGTGGAAACGACGTTCTGATCAGCGACGCACGGGGACGTCCTTGGCTCCGATACTCGCAGCTCATCGTGGTGGACGCCACAGGTAACGCGGTCCCGTCACGCATGGAGGTTGCCGGGACGGCGATTCTGTTTCGCATCGACGACACCCGTGCCGGCTATCCCATTCGGGTCGACCCGCTCCTCTGGTGCGAGCGAGGGAGGATCACCGCGTCCGACGGTGAAGCGCATGATCACCTTGGCGGAGCGGTCGCGCTGTCCGGGAACACGGCCGTCATCGGTGCCGCGGCCGACACCGTGGGCACAGAGATCTACCAGGGGTCGGCATACGTGTTCCTGTGGGACGGGTCCGTGTGGAATCAGGAGGCCAAGCTGGTCGCCAGCGACGGGGCGACACAGGACTTGTTCGGCAACGCCGTCGCCATCAATGGCGACACCGCGCTCATCGCGGCGCAGTCGCACGACGTTCTCGGAGGCGTCGACCAGGGCTCGGTGTACGTGTTCGTCCGAACCAGCGGTGCATGGCATGAGGAAGCGCAACTCGTCGCGAGCGACGGCGCTGCACACGATCTCTTCGGCTCGTCGGTTTCCGTGCGGGGCGACACCGCGCTCATCGGCGCCGTCCAAGCCGCAATCGGCGGTGCTGCGCGGCAAGGGGCCGCGTACGTCTTCGTGCGGAGTGCGGGAACCTGGCATCAGGAAGCGAAGCTGGCCGCGAGCGACGGCGCTGCCGGCGCGAAGTTCGGCAACAGCGTCGCTCTCTCGGCCGACAGGGCGCTCATCGGGGCCCGCGCGACCACTATCGGCGCCAACGTCTTCCAAGGGGCCGCCTACGTCTTCACGCGCACCGGGGGCCTATGGACCCAGGAGGCGAAGCTGACGGCAAGTGACGGTACGGATTCGGCCTTCTTCGGCTGGGCGGTGGCCCTGGCAGGGAACACGGCCGTCTCGACTTCCTACTCTGCGATGCCCGCCGGCGCGGCGTACGCCTTCGTCTGGGACGGCATGTCGTGGATCGAAGAGGCAAAGCTGACGGCCAGCGACGGCGCGACCGGGGACGAGTTCGGCTACTCGGTCGCGATTTCGGGTGACGCCATAGTGGTCGGTGCGATCTATGACGATGTCGGAACCGGTACCGACCAGGGCTCGGCCTACGTCTTCCATCGCGGCGGGTCGGTCTGGTCGGAGCAGGCCAAGCTGGTCGCGGCCGACGGGGAGTCATGGGACCTGCTGGGAGTCTCGGCGGCGATCGAGGACGATACGGCGATCGTGGGCGCCAGCGGCGACAGTATCGATGGCAGGTCCAACCAGGGCTCGGCAGACGTGTTCCGCATCCTGGAAGTCGGGCTCTCGTGCTCCTTCGCTACGGACTGCCCCTCCGGCCACTGCGTCGACTCCGTGTGCTGCGATACCGCCTGCGGCGGAGGATCCAGCGACGACTGCGTGGCGTGCGGCACGGCTGCAGGTGGCGAGACCGACGGGGTCTGTGGTCCGCTGACGGCCGCGACAGCTCCGTCGATCGTGTGCAGACCCGTCTCAGACCTCTGCGATGCGGCCGAGACGTGCGAGGCCGGGAGCCCGGTGTGCCCGCGAGACCGATACCTGCCCTCGGGGACGATGTGCCGTCCGGCGGCAGGAGTTTGCGACCTTGACGAGCGTTGCACGAGCACCAGTGCGCGGTGTCCCTGGGACTACCTACGGTCGGGACCCTGTCGTCGGCCGGCCGGCGTCTGCGACCTGGAGGAACGCTGCGACGGCGTCAGCGTGGACTGCCCGGTAGACGTGCGGATGGCCGCGGGAACGGTTTGCCGACCCGAAAACGGTCCTTGCGACATCGGTGAGGTGTGCGACGGGGGCGTCGCGTGTCCTCTCGTTGACCTTGTGGAGCCGTCCGGCACGGTGTGCCGTGACGCGACGGGGGATTGCGACGCCGTGGAACGTTGCGACGGCCTCAGAACCGCCTGCCCCACGGACCGATACGTTCCAGGGGGAACCGGGTGCCGACCGTCAACGGGCCCGTGCGATCCCCCTGAAGCGTGCGACGGGATCGCGCCATCGTGTCCTGTGGACGGACTTGCGGCCGCAGGTTCCACGTGCAGGGAGCCCGCGGGCGAATGCGATGAGCCCGAGCTGTGCTCGGGCGCGGATGGCGGGTGTCCGGTAGACGCGAAGAGCACGGCCGAGTGCCGTCCGCCAGCGGGGGCGTGCGATTTCGCGGAATGGTGTGACGGGGTCTCCGATTCCTGTCCTGACGATGTGCTCGTCGCGATGGGGACGGAATGTAGGCTGGCAGTGGACGTGTGTGACGCGCCCGAAACCTGCGACGGAAGCACGCCCGACTGTCCAACCGACACCCTGATCGCGGGCGGTACCGTGTGCCGTCCGGGGTCGTGCGTCGACGGAGCCGAGAGCGGCGAAGGGGTGTGTACGGGCCACAGCGTGGAGTGCGGCGATTCCGTAACGTCCGACTGCGCGCCGTACGTTTGCGGTACGGACCGTTGCCTCGGTTCATGCACGGGTACCGGCGACTGCATCGGCGGGTTCGCGTGCACGAGCGGTGCGTGCGTGATCGAGTCTGCCGACGCCGACGCCGACGCCGACGCTGATGCCGGTGCGGACGCTGGCGCTCGTCCGGACGCGGAAACCGAGACTGGGGCGGAGGTCGATGGGCCGCCGGAAGGCGACAGCGGCGCGGAAACTGCCAGCGGAACTGACGACGGCGAGGAGCTGGATATCGAAAGTGTCGGCGACGTCCAATCCGACACGCGGAGCGAAGCCGGGGATGCACCTGGACCAGGTGCCGGGTGCGGGTGCAGAGCTGCGCGGCCAGACCCGGCCGTGGGGCTGTTTCCGTTCTTCCTGCTGCTGCTGTTCGTTCTCCGTTCTTGCCGCCGTTGGGTGCCGGGGCGACCTGCTTCCGGTGACACGACCTGTCTCTCCCATTCCTCCCTTCCCCATCCAGCCACGGGAGCGCGGGGGGGACGTCCCGCATTCGGAAGCCGGCGGGCTTGACCCCTCCAGGCCCTGCGCTGGCCCGCTACCAGCCACCGGCCACCAGCCACCAGCCCGGATCGCGCCGGCTACGGCGCGTTCCGGGCGAGCTTCCCTTTCTTGTCGCATCGCGCGCCGCTTTGCTATCCTGCCCGCGGAGGGCGCGTGTGACCATGGACGCCGGATCCCTCGGCCCGAAGCTCGCCAAGACCTTCCCCAAGGGGACCGTGCTGTTCCGCGAGGGCGATCCGGGCGCCGAGATGTTCATCATCCTCTCCGGCTCCATCCGCGTCAGCAAGCAGATCGGCAACCTGGAGCGCACCCTCACCGTCATGGGCGCCGGCGAGTTCATCGGCGAGATGGCCATCCTGACCGGAGAGAACCGCTCGGCCACCGCCACCATCGAGGACGAGGCGCGCCTGGTGCCGATCGATGCCGCGATGCTGGAAAGCCTCGTCGCCCGCAGTCCGGAGGTCGCCGTGCGCCTCCTCAAGCGGCTCGCCTTCCGGCTCAAGGCGGCCAACGACCTGGCGGCGATCCTCCTGCACCGCGACGCCCGCGTCCGCGTCGTGCGCGGCGTCGCGCTGCTGGTGGAGACGCGAGGCGTCGACCGCGGCGAGGACGAGGTGTTCATCGAGGTCTCGCCCGTCGAGCTGGCCGGGCAGCTCGGCCTGGAACCGGCGGAGGTGACCGAGGTGCTCGGTCGCCTGGAACGGGGCGGCATGATCACGCCCGTGCCGGGGGAGGGCGGATACACCGTGCGCGACCTGGAACGCCTGCGCGAGTTCGTCGACTTCATCAGCGCACGCGAGACGCTCGGCGAGCTGGGCTGAGCGGGGAGGAACGAGTGGTCCTGCGAGTGGAGGTCCTGGGCGCGGCGGGCGGCGAGACTCCCGAGGAGGCGATGACCTCGTTCACCCTGGGCGAGAGCCTGGCGCTGGACGCCGGCGGTCTCACGCGGTCGCTGCACCTGGAAGCACAGCTTGCCCTCGATGCCGTGCTCGTCACCCACGCCCACCTCGACCACGTCCGCGATCTCGCGACGCTGGCCGACACGCGCGCGCAGCGCCGCGCCAAGCCGCTGACCGTCTACGGCCTGGCGGTGACCCTGCGCGCCCTGGCGCACCACCTGTTCAACGGGCAGCTCTGGCCGGACTTCACGCGGCTGCCCTCGCCCCGCAAGCCGGCCCTGCGCTTCGTCGAAGTGCGGCCGGGCGAGGTCTTCCGCTCCGGCGGACTCTCCCTGTCCTGCTTCCCCGTCCACCACTCGATCGATACCGTCGGCGTCGTCGCCCGGTCCCGCGGTCGCGCCGTCCTCTTCTCCGGCGACACCGGTCCCACGGACCGGCTCTGGACCGTCGCCCAGGACCTGGGGCGCGACCTGCGCGCCGTGTTCGTCGAATGCTCGTTCCCCCGCCGCCTCGCGCGGCTGGCGGAGATCTCCGGCCACCTCTCGCCCGACACCCTCGCCGGCGAGCTGGCCAAGCTCGGACCCGCCGTCGGCCGCATCCCGATCTTCACCTACCACATGAAGCCCGGGTTCTCGTCCGAGATCGAGGCCGAGGTCCACGATCTGCTCGACGGCGTCGTGCTCGCCCGCCCGGGCCTCGTCGTCCGGGCCACCTGACGTGACCTACGACGAGCTGATCCGCGGCCTGTGGGCCCTGGGACACGCCCAAGGCATGCGCCTGGGACTCGAGCGCGTCGAGGCCGCCGCGGAACGCCTCGGCCGCCCCAACCTCGCCTTCCCCGCCGTCCACGTCGCCGGCACCGACGGCAAGGGCTCCGTCGCCCACGTCGCCTCGCGCGTCCTCCGCCGCCACGGGCTCACGGTCGGCCTGACCACGTCGCCGCACCTCCACCGGCTGATCGAGCGCATCCGGATCGACGGCGATGAGCTTCCGCGCGACGAGCTGGCGGCGATCGCCACGGAAGCGCGCGACCGCCTCGGCGCGTGGGAGGTCGACGGCCCGCTCACGTTCTTCGAGGTCGTCACGCTGCTCGCCTTCGAGGCCTTCCGCCGCCGCGCCGTCGACGTCGCCGTCGTCGAGGTCGGTCTCGGCGGGCGCCTGGACGCGACGCGGCTCTGCCGTCCCGCCGTCTCCGTCGTGACCAGCATCGGACTCGACCACACCGAACAGCTCGGCAATACCCTCGCCGCGATCGCCGGCGAGAAGGCGGGGATCTTCGCCCCCGGGGTTCCGGTGGTCCTCGGGCCGCTCGTGCCCGAGGCGCTCGAGGTCGCGGTCGCACGCGCCGGGACGCTCGGATGTCCCTGCGTGCGCTGGGACGACGCGGCCGGGTCGTTCGTCCCGGTCCTTCCGGCGGGGGCGCCGGCGGCCGGCGGAACGCCGCCGCTCGACGTGGACGCGATCCACGCCTTCGCCCGGCCGCTGTCCGTCTCGCCGCCGTTGGAGGGCTTCCACCAGCGTGCGAACGCCGCCGTGGCCGCGGCCGCGGCGTGGGTCGCCCTGCGGGCGCTCGGACGGTCGCCCGATCGGGCGGCGTTCGCGGTCCCGCCCTTCGTCCTGCCGGGGCGGCTGGAGCGCGTGGACGGGCGCCCGCCGATCCTGATCGATGTCGCGCACAATCCGCACGGCGCGGCGGCGCTCGCCGCGCACCTGGCGGCCGATCCGTCGCTCCGCGCGCGGTTCGTGCTGGGCACGCTCGCGACGAAGGACGTCGACGGCGTCGCAAGGGAGCTGTGGGCGGAAGGGCGCGTGCTCCACGCGTGCGCGCCGGCGATGCCCAACGCGCACCCGGCGGCGCGGGTGGCGGCCGCATGGCCGGGGACCTCGATCGTCCACGGGTCGGTGGTCGAGGCGCTGGCGGCGGCGCGTGCGGCCGCGGGCCCCGGGGAGCTGGTCGTCGTCACCGGCTCGCACTACACGGTGGCCGAGGCGCGTGCGGCGCTCCTGGGCATCGTCGATGTCGATCGGCCGATCGCGTTGTAATGGATGCCGCGGACCGCCGTACGGCTATTCCAGGTACCTCGCGGACGTCCGGTTCCGCGAGACCGCTATCTTCGCCCCGCGCAGCCGGATCGACGACGGACTACCACGGACAGCCTTCGCCGCCGCCGATGCAGAAGGCGTCGCCCGTCACCGGGTGGACGCAGCACTCCATCCCGCCGCAGTCGGGGCACGGACAGGCGCCGCACGTGGCGCGGCGGTAGTTCTCGCAGCCGCCGTCGACGCACGACTGGTCGACATCGCAGACGTTCCCGCAGTCTCCGCAGTTGAGCGGGTCGGAGGCGAGGTCGACGCAGGCGCCGCCGCAGTCGTCCAGGGCGCCGGGGCAGGCGCCGGCGCAGCCCGTCGGCGTGCAGACCGACGGACCGCAGTCCGTGCCGCAGGCTCCGCAGTGCGCAGGGTCGGAAGCGAGGTCCACGCAGTTGCCGCTGCACTCGGTCAGCCCCGGACGGCAGACGCAGCCGCCGTCGCACCACTGGTCGGCGTTGCACGTGGTGCCGCAGGCGCCGCAGTTCGTGGGATCGATCGCCAGGTCGGTGCACGTGCCCCCGCAGAGCGTGCTGCCGCCGCTGCAGGAGCAGACGCCGCTCGTGCACGACTCGCCGGGATCGCAGTTGTTGCCGCAACCCCCGCAGTGACGCGGGTCCGTCGACGGGTCGACGCACCCCGCCCCGCCGCAATCGATCAGGGGCGAGCCGCACTGGCAGACGCCGCTGACGCAAGCCCCCGCGCCGCACTCGTTGCCGCAGCCCCCGCAGTTCAGCGGGTCCGCCGACAGGTCGACGCACGCGCCGCCGCACTCGACGGTCCCCGCCGCACAGACGCAGGCGCCGCTGAGACACGTACCCAGCCCGCAGAAGTCGCCGCACCGCCCGCAGTTGTCCGGGTCGCTCGAAAGATCCGCGCAGAACGTCCCGCAGTTGACCATCCCGGTCGGGCACGCGCCGTCGACCGGCGGCACGACGTCGCCCGCATCGGCGCGGGCGTCCCCGTCCACCCGGGCGTCCCCTCCGCCGTCCACGCCGTCGGCGGCGGTGTCGGCGCCGTCCACGCCGTCCGGCGCCCCGCTGTAGCCGACCTCGCTGCCGCAACCCGCGAACGCGATCAGTGCCAGGAACGGAATCGCCAAGGTTTCTCTGCTTCTCATGGGTGCGCCACCCCTTTCCCCATACTCTTGCCCCGACGGTCCCACTTCTGAGCCGCGAACGCCCCGCCGCCGGGCAGCTTGCCCCTTCCTGCGCCGTCTTGCCGCGTCGCGGAAGATGGAATACGTCTCCGTCCTGCGGGTGCGGCATGCGGACATCGACGGACATCGATGCAGCACGGGAGCGAACGCCCGCTCGCGGCGACGCGCCGCCGCGCTTCCCGAGGATGACGGGGTCCGGGCCTTCGGGTGGTCGGCGTCGCCTTGCCGGGCGGGCGTCGCGCCGGAACGCCGCGGCCCTGATGCTCGCATCGGTCTGGCTCGGAGATTGCGGCCGTCGCGGCTCGGCGAACGGGACGGGCGACGCGCCCGACGGAGATTCGGCGGGCCCCCGAGCGGCGGACGGGTGGACGCGCGTCGGTCCGGGCCGTGGGCCGGGGAACGACGGTTCCGCCGGCAAGCCCGTCCGGATCGGAGGCGGCGCGGACCAGGGCGTGTGGCTGTGCGTGCAACGGCCGGGAGCCGACGCATCGAACGAGGACGCGACGCTCGACTTCGACGAGGAGGCGCGGTTGGGGATCGTCGTGCGTTCCGGGGGCAGCTGGTACACGGACCTGCCTGCGGCCGTCGTGGACGGCCGCGCGGTGAGCGGGCCCGTGCCGCTCGCCCGGCTTCCCGGACTGGTGCACATCGCCTGGCGCCTCGTGGAGAGCGCAGAGCCGAGCTGGCGCAACCGCGACCGCAACCCGGGCTGGTGGGCTGAGATGCGCTACGACGAGCTCGAGCTGCCGTGGGACGGCTTCGGGGTCGTCGACGTCGATGTGCGTCCGGCGCGCCTGCGCGGCGTCTCCTGGAGGGGCAAGAGCGTCGGGACGATGCGGGTCAAGGCCAGCGTCGAGCTCGAATCCGTCGTCCTCTCGACCCCCGGCGCCGAGTCCGCCGGCAAGGGGGGAGTGCTGGACGGGGTGCGGCGCGTTACCAGGCTCGGCGGCAGCGGCAACGCCGTGGTGGATGCGGCGCTCGGCCTTGCCAACCTGCCCTACATCTGGGGCAGCGCTCCCGTCGGCGGCGAGGGCGACTGGTCGTCGCACCAGGCGGAGCTCTTCGTGGGAGCCGACTGCGCCGACCTCGTGGTGGCGGCGTGGCGCATCTCGGGACTCGAGAACGAGAGCTACACCTCGGTGGCCAGACTGCTGGACCGCCACCAGGCATCGAGCATCCGGATTGCGGAGAAGCGGGCGGGCATCTACTTCGCAGCCGCCGGCGCTCCCATCCCCTTTGGTCCGGGAGGGGCGGACGCCGGCTCGATGATCGCCTGGCGGTTCGGCCCGAACCTCGGCAAGTCCCACGCCGCGGTGCTGGTCGAGGACCGCGGGCCCACGGGCGCGGCCAACGGTCTGCTCGACGAGTGGGACCTCGTCCTGCACACGTTGTGGGAGCCGCCGGTGCTGGAGCCGCTGTCGGAGGTGCTCGTGCTCGATCCCGTCGCGGTCGTCCCGCGCCCGGACGGAGGCTGAGATGAGGCTGCCGATCGCCTGGGCGGCGGCGTTGCTGATCGGCTCGGTCGCCGGGCAGGGATGCCGGGGCGGGAAGCGCGACGGCGCGGACGGCTCCCCGCCCCGGAGCGAGCGCCGACCGGTGGAGCCGGACGCTGCGGCCCGCGCCGCGGCGGTCCCGAGGAGGCAGGCCCCGGTCAAGCACATCGAAATCGACCTCTCGAGGCAGCGGCTGATGGCCTACGAGGACGGACGGCTCCTGCGCGAGATCCCGGTCTCGACCGGGAAGCGGGGCAAGACCCCGACGGGCGAGTTTCACATCTGGCGCAAGCACCGCCTCAAGGACATGAAGGTCGGCCTGCCCGCGCGGGGCGACTACTACCTGCTGGAGGACGTTCCGTGGGTCATGTACTTCTTCAACGAGGAGCATCCGAAGGAGCGGGGCCTGGCCATCCACGGGGCCTGGTGGCACGCCGACTTCGGCAAACCCGTCTCGCACGGTTGCGTGAACCTGCCGCTCGACGAGGCACGCATGCTGTTCTTCTGGACCGACCCGTCCGTGGGCCCGTTCGAGGAGGCGACCGCGACCCGTTCGCATCCCGGGACCCGCGTCGTGGTCTTCGACTCCGCCGCCCCGGACGGCTCCTGATGCGGCCGGCCGGAAGTCCGGTACTACTTCCCCGCCGCGTCCGACCCGGTCAGCATGCGGAGCAGGCGGCGGCGCAGGCGGGCGCCCCAACGGCCCGCCAGCACCTCGGGACCCCGGTCGCGCGCCGCCTCGGCCAAGGACTCGACCGTGATCGCACCCCCGGAGGACTCCAGCAGCCCCTCCACGTGCCGGCGCAGCGCCCGTTCGAGGCGCGCGGCGAGGAGCCCGGCGGCCAGGATGCCGACGGCGATGCCGAGCAGCGCTCCGGCAAGGACGCGGGGAATGGAGAGGACGGCGAGCGAGCCGACCGCCGCCGCGCCGGCGCCCGCGGCGAGCACGATCAACAGCGGAATCCCACGCGCCAGCATCTTCTCCCGCCGGACCCACGGCCAGAGGCCGGCGACGGCAAGCGCCGAGCGGTTGGCCATTTCGTCCGGCGGCGGCGACCCGGCCGCCGGCCGCGCGTCACCCCCGGCCACCGCTGCCGATCGCAGGCCCGCCGCCTGCGCGTCCGCGCCGCCCGCTTCGGGCGCAGTCCCGCCGGTCGCGGGCGGACAGGCCGGGTCGTCCGCCGTCGAGGGCGCCACCATCGGGACCGTCGCGATGCGACGCTGTTCCGCCGACCGCGCCGACGCCGGCGGCTCGTCCTCGACCGGCGGCTCGGGCGGGGCATGGCCCTGCTTCAGCCGATAGGCCAGGCGGCTGCGCAGCGTCTGCCGCGGGCACTCCTCCAGGTAGCGCGAGATCGCCGCCTGCTGCAGCCGCGTGTCCGTGTCCCGCGGAGATGCCGCCTCCAGCCGCCGCAGGAACCGCTCGTGCCGCTCGCGATCCTCGGGCCCGAACCGGATCGAGCGGTTGAAGACGACGGCGCCGCTCGACTTCGCCAGGATGACGTACGTCCGATCCTGCTGCAGGAAGAAGCGCAGCATCAGCTCCGAGTGGAAGCCCGTGCCCTCGGGCCACGGGAACTCGAAGCCGTCGATGAGACGGACTGCCTCCGGCTCGGGGCCGCCGAGACCCAGGTGGATCGCGAGGAAGACGCCGGCGGTGCGCGTCAACAGGGTGAGGTCGAGGGCGGCGGGCATCGCGGCGAGCGACGGATCGGCGGCGAGGTCGGCCGGGACGGTGCCCAGCAGGCAGACGATGCGGTCGGCCCCCTCCCGCAGGGAGGTGAGCTTGAGCAGGCCCGAGGAGTGGATCCAGCGCCGGGCCAGCGGCGCGACGCGGGTGGCCCGCGCCGACCAGGGCGGGGACAGGAAGGCGTGGCGCCACGCGGTCGGATGATCCAGCTCCGCCACCGCCTCGAAGTACGCCGGGTCCCGCGCGAGGATCGCGCCGAGCTGCTCCCGGGCGTCGGCCAGCTTCCCCGACAGCGAGATCGCCGCGGCGTAGACGCAGCGCAGCCGCAGGTCCTCCGGGTTCCGCTCCACCGCCGTCGCCAGGATCTCCGCCGCGCGCCGGCCCACCGCGGGCGGCGCGTCGATACCCATGTTGCCGTAGTCGACGCCCTCGTCGATGACGCGGACCGCCGCCTCGATCGCCTCCTCGGCCGAGAAGATGGGATCGCTCACGTCAGACCCCCGGCCAGGGCCATCAGGTCCGCGACCGTCCGGTGCGCCTCCGCCCGCTCGTCCGGCGGCTGGCCCAGGAACGCCTCGATGCGCGGCAGCGCGGCCAGCACCCGGTCCAGCGCCGGCTCGGCCCCGGGACGGTGCGCTCCGAGCTGGATCAGCTCGCGCTTCGCCTCGTAGCGCTCGATCGCCGCCCGCAGCAGCCCGGCGGCACGCCGGTGCTCGGCGCTCGCGACGGCCGGCATGACGCGGGACAGCGAGCGGAGGGGATCGATCGCCGGCCAGCGCCCGCGGGCGGCGAGGCCGCGGTCCAGGACGATGTGGCCGTCCAGGATCCCGCGCACCTCGTCCGCGATCGGCTCGTCCATGTCGTCGCCCTCGACCAGCACGGTGTAGACCCCGGTCACCGCGCCCCGCGCCGTGCGGCCGGCGCGCTCCAGCAGCCCCGGCAGGTCGGCCAGCACGCTGGGCGGATAGCCGCGCCGCGCGGGAAGCTCGCCCGAGGCCAGGGCGACCTCGCGCAACGCCCGGGCATAACGGGTCACCGAATCGACGAGCAGCAGCACGGAGCGTCCCTCGTCGCGGAAGTACTCGGCCACGGCAGTGGCCGCGCGCGCCGCGCGGATCCGCCGCAGCGCCGGCTCGTCGCTCGTCGCCACCACGACGACGGAGCGCGCCCGGCCCTCCGGGCCCAGGCACGTCTCCAGGAAGTCGTTCACCTCCCTCCCGCGCTCGCCCACCAGTCCCACGACGATCGCGTCGGCGCCGGCGAAGCGGGCGATCTGGCCCAGGAGCGTGCTCTTCCCCACGCCGCTGCCGGCGAACAGGCCCAGGCGCTGGCCGACGCCGAAGGTGGCGAGCGCGTCGAGGGCGCGGACGCCGGTGGGGAGGGCGGCGTCGATCCGGGGACGGTCGAGCGCGGGGGGCGGGGCGGCGCGCAGCGGCCGCAGGGCGCCGCGGACCGGCGGGCCGCCGTCGAGCGGCCGGCCGAAGGGGTCGAGGACGCGACCGAGCAGCCCGGGGGAACAGGGGATGCCGGCCGCCGCCGGCGCCGGCTCCACCGCATCCCCGGGACCGAGGTCCTCGACGGTGCCGTAGGGCAGGCAGACGACGCGGTCCTCGCGGAAGGAAACGACCTCCGCCAGGAGGTCCTCGTGCGCGCGGCGCCGGACGGCAAGGAGGTCGCCGACGCGGGCGCCGGGCAGGGAGACCTCGAGCGCCAGGCCGGTGACGGCGCGCAGAGTTCCGCGAACCGGGTCGGCCTCCGCCTGGGCCACGCGGCGCAGGAGCTCCGCCAGGGCCGGCGCCGGCGCCGTCCCGCCTCCCTCCCGCCGACTGCTCGTGCCGCCCGCCTCCAACTCCGCCTGCTCCCCGTCGTGCGCCGGGCCGCTCAGCCCCGCAGCTTGTCGCGCAGCTTGTCCAGGAAGGACCTGCGCTTCGGATGCGCGGTCCTCGCCCCGCCGTCCCCGCCTCCGTTGCCGAAGCTCGCCGCCAGCTCCTCGATCAGCTCGCGCTGCCGCGCCGACAGCTCCGTCGGCACCTCGAGATCGACGTGCACGTACTCGTCGCCCTGGCCGTAGTCCCGGTGCGCCAGCCCCTTGCCGCGGACGCGGTACGTCTGGCCGGGCTGCGTGCCCGGCTTGAGCTTGAGATCGACGTCGCCCCAGAGGGTCGGCACCTGCACCGAGCCGCCCAGCGCGGCCTGCGGGAACGTCACGGGGAACACGATGTGCACGTCGTCGCCGTCGCGCTTGAACACGGCGTGCTCGCGCACCACGATGCGCAGCACCAGGTCGCCGGGTGGAATCCCGTGGGCGCCGGCGTCGCCGCCGCCCTGCATCACCACCGCCTGCCCCGATTCGATCCCGGCCGGGATGGCGACCGGGACCTTGACTTCCTTGCGCACGGTCCCCGTCCCCTCGCAGTCGGCGCACGGCCGGGTCACGACCCGGCCCGAGCCGTCGCAGGCGTTGCACGGGCGCGCGAGGACGAAGAAGCCCTGCTGGATGCGGCGCTGGCCGGAGCCGCCGCAGGTCGAGCAGGTCTGGCTCCTGGCGCCCTCCGCGGCGCCGCTGCCGCGGCAGGTCCCGCACGGGACGCGCCGCGTGACCGCCAGCTCGCGGTCGACGCCGCGCGCGGCCTCCTCCAGGTCGAGCACGATGTCCACGCGCAGGTCGCGGCCGCGCCGCTGCCGCCGCTCGCGGCCCATGCCCAGGACGTCGCCGAAGATCGATTCGAAGAAGTCGGCCACGTTCTGGACATCGACGTCCTGGAACGGCGAGCCGCCGGCGCCGCCCGCGGCGGCGTGCCCGAACCGGTCGTAGCGCGCCCGCTTGTCCGCGTCGCCCAGCACCTGGTACGCCTCGGCCAGCTCCTTGAACTGCTCCTCGGCCCGGGGATCCCCGGGATTCTTGTCCGGATGGTACTGGATGGCCAGCTTCCGGTAGCTGCGCTTGATCTCCTCGGGACTCGCGTCCCGATCGACCCCCAGCACTTCGTAGTAGTCCCGGCGGGGCATGTCGGGCGGCAGCATAGAACGAGCGGCCGGGCGGTGGGAAGGGCGCTCGGGGCGCCGGCCATTTGCGCGAGCCGGGGGAACCGGGTATAGATCCGCCCGGACGTGATACCGGGACGCGAGAGCGTCGCGTGCGCGGCGCGCGGGTCGCCGGCGTCGCGGAGGAGGTCGGCATGGTGCGCAAGGTCACGTCCCTCGTCCTGCTCGGCGCGGGCCTCGCCGGCGTGCTCTCCTGCGGGGCGGAAGAGACGATCCGGGTCGATCTCCTGCCCCCCGGCAACGCCCGCGGCTCGGCCGCCACCGGGATGTACGCCTGGTCGGAGGAGATCGCCTCGACCGACTGCCCCGCGACCGTGACCGTCGGCACCGCCACCGTCGGCCTTCCGCGCAACGAACAGGAGTTCTCCGCGTGCGGCGACGTCGTGCACGACGAGGGCTACTACGCGATCGACCTGTTCGTCTTCGCCGGGCCCGCGGGCGTGGCGCGGCCGGAGTTCGTCGCCGACGGCGGCCTGTGGCAGGAAGGCCAGTTCCGCATCGGCGGCATCTTCTCCTTCGGCACCGGCGTCACCGCCCGCGCGCTGCTCGACGGCCGCTACCTCCCGCCCTCCGGGACCGAGGTCGTCCGTTCCTTCGAGGGCGACGGCCTGATCCAGGTCTTCCAGACGGGGACCGGCGGCGAGACGTACCTCTGCGAGATCCGGACCCGCTTCAACGCGCACCGGGAGCCGGGCTGCGGCGCCGACTGAACGCCGCCCAGGCGACCACCGCGAGCACCCCCGCCGCCACGAACGTCGCGCCGCTCAGGACCAGCGCCGAAGCCACCGCCGCACCCGCGGGCACGCCGACCAGCACGAAACCCGCCGTCCAGCCGGCTTCCAGCGTTCCGAAACTGCCCACCCCGGGCAGCGGGACCACCGATGCCAGCACCGCCAGGGTCGACCCGACGACCACTTCGGCCGGGCCGAGCGCCACGCCGAGCGCGGCGACGGCGCACCAGCAGGCGACGGCGGTCGGGACCCACTGCAGGACCGTCCACACCGCCGCGCCCGCGAACGCCCGGCGCGAGACCCGCCGCACCTCGTCCAGCACTCCCGCCGCACGCGTCAGCCGCTCGGACCATCCCGGCCGGCGGACCGCCAGGCGCACCGCGAGCCGCCGCGCCGCGAACCCCGCGAGCGGCGGCAGGAACAGGTAGGCGGCGAGCAGCACCGGCAGCAACGCCGCGATCAGCACCGTCCCCGTCGTCCCCACCGCGGCGCGGGCGGCCGGGACCGCGAGCAGGGCGGCGAGGAACGAGACGACGACGAAAACGAGGTCGAGCAGCCGGCAGAGCACGACCAGCGCCAGACCCTGGACGAACGGCGCGCCGGACAGCCGGCGCACGAGCACCGGGAACGCCAGCTCGCCGGTGCGCAGCGGCAGCACGCGGTTGAGGAACTGGTGGATGCCCGACACCCCGACCAGCACCGGCAAGGACAGCTCCACCCCCAGGGCGCGGAAGCGGCCCGCGCGGGCGACGAAGCCGAGCGCGTAGGCGGCCAGGAGCGGAGCGAGCCAGACCGGGTCGAGACGGTCCAGGGCGGCGGCGACGGACGCGAACGGGACGGCCAGGACGATGAGCACGCCCAGTCCCGCCGTCACGGCCACGGCGGCGGCGAGGCGCGCGACACGGCGGCGCGGCGTCAGCTCTTGCGGCACAGCGCGATCGTCCACGGCACGGGCCCTCGCACCTCCTCGATCCGCCCCGCCTCGCGGACGAGGTCCAGGAAGCCGCTCCGGGTCCAGTGCTGCACGTGCCCCGGCGTGTTGCCGAGCGCCGGGAGGTAGCGCAGGCGGGCGACGTTGAGCGCCCGCCACAGCGGCTCGCGCGGCACGCTCGCCAGGATCCAGCCCCCGCTCACGCGGCGCATCTCGCGCAGGGCGCGCCGGGGCTCGTCGAGATGCTCGAGCACCTCGCAGGCGACGACGAGGTCGAAGGCACCGTCGCGGAAGGGCAGCGCCGCGGCGTCGACCTGCGCGCCGCAGGCGGACGGCACGCGACCCCCGGCGCAGCGGACGCACGAGGCGGCGAGATCCGTCGCCACGCACAGCGCCGGCCGCAGCGCCTCGATCACGCGGCACGTCACCTCGCCCTCGCCGGCCCCCAGCTCGAGCACCCGGCGGGCGCTCGTGCGTCGCGCGAGCGCCGTGACGGCGTCGAGGAAGGCGCCGACGAGGAGCCTCGCGACGGGGTTGCGCGTCGTGTACTTGTCGCCGTACGTGCCGGCGGGCCGCGGGCCTGGCGCCATGGCGGCCGACGCTATCACGGGGGCACGGTCACGGCCACTCGGCGGGCTCGTCCCGTCCGAGCGACGGCAGGGCGTCGCGCCAGTCCGGGCCCGCGTGCCGCTCGATCAGCGACGCCATGTCCTGCGGGACCGGTGCGACGAAGCGCCGGCGAACGCCCAGCGTGGGGTGGGGCAGGGCGACGGTCCACGCGTGCAGCGCGTGCCGCTCCAGGACCAGCCGCGCCCGCAGCTCGTCCGTCAGCCGCCGCTCGCCCGCGATCCACTCCAGGAACATCTCGCCGTCCGCGTCGTAGATCTTGTCGCCCACGACGGGACAGCCGATCGCGGCCAGGTGGGCGCGGATCTGGTGCTGGCGCCCCGTCTTCGGCTCCGCCGCCAACAGCGCATAGGGCCCCGCGAGCAGCAGCGTGCGGTAGACCGTGCGCGCCGGCAGGCCGTCGGCGCGGGCCTCCATGCGGATGTGGATGCGCGCCGACCGCGCCGGACCCAGCGGCAGGTCGATCCGGCCGGACTCCGGCTCCGGCCGGCCCCGCACCAGCGCCAGGTACAGCTTCTCCACCTCCCGCCGCTCGAACAACCCCTTCAAGCTCCGGTCCGCCTCCAGCGTCCGCGTCGCCAGGACGATGCCGCTCGTCTCGCGGTCGATGCGATGGCCCAGGCGCGGCACGCAGCCCGGATGACGCCGGCGGAGGAACTCCGTCACGGTGTGCTCGCGGTGGCGCGACGTCGGATGGGCCGTCATGCCCGGCGGCTTGTCCAGGACGATCAGGTCGGCGTCCTCGTGGAGCACCAGCACCGGAGCGGCCGGAGCGGGGGGCGGCGCGACCGGGCGCCGGAAGACCCAGACCAGCTCGCCCGCCGCGACGCGGTGCGAGGGGCGCAGCCGGCGCCCGCCGCGGTCGGACGCGCCCTCCAGGACGATGCGCCGGGCGCGGCTGCGCGAGACCCACCGGATGCGGGTCGAGAGGAAACGGTCCAGGCGCAGGCCGGCGCTCTCGCGCGGCACGAGAAATGGAACGGCTTCCCGCTCGGGATCAATTCCTTCCGGATGGGGCGGCGGGCGCGGACGCCCGGACTCGCCGGCGGGCGGCTCGTGCGGCGTCAGCCGGCCTTGACCACGCGGCCGGAACGGATGCAGCGGGTGCAGACGCGGACCCGCTGGACCTTGCCGTCGACGCGGGCCCGCAGGACCTGCGTGTTCGGGCGCTGCACGCGCTTCGTCTTCCGGTTCGAGTGGCTGACCCGGTTGCCGACCAACCGGCCCTTCCCGCAGATCTCGCAACGATCCGACATCGTTCCCCTTCCTTGACCCGCTCGCGACGTCCCCGAAGGTCGTCCCCTCGACCGGACGCCGCCGCAGCGGAGCGCTACCTACCACGCGTCCGGCATCCCGTCAAACGCAAAGGGTCCATCCCTCGACTCCGGCACTTGACGTGACCGCGCCGGCCGGTCAGGATGAGAACGTGGTCCGGCGCAGCGCATCCGCGGTATCCCTGGCCGCCCTGGTCACAGGCGCCCTCGCGCTCGTGCCGCCCCCCGCCGCCGCGCGCGAGAACGTGTCGCTCTCCTTCGGCTTCGGCTGGGTCTCTCCGCTCGCCGACCCCGACATCGCGGAAGGCTACGGAGGCGGCTCGACCCTGTTCGTGCGCGTCCACGAGTGGTTCGGCGCGCGGCTGTCGGTCGATGTCGCGCAGCACGATTTCGAGGGTGCGCTGTCGAACGTCCCCTATCCGTATACCAACGGCGACATCGCCTTCGGGCCCGTCTTCGAGGTGACCCCGCGCGATTCCGCGGTCGCCGTACGCCTCTTCGCGGAGACCGGCGCCTACTGGTCGTCGTACGTCCTCGGCCTCATCTGGACCTGGGGCCTCGACTTCGGCTCCACCTTCCTCTGGCGCATCACGGACTACCTGGGCGCCCAGGCCGAGCTGCGCTACCATCTGTACAACCTGACCTCGCTGGAAGACGAGGAGCTGCTCTGCCCACGGACCCTGCGGCCCCTCGGCGTGCTCGATCGCATGGACCTCGTCTTCTCCGTGGTGATGGCGATGTGACATGCGCAGCTCCCTCCTCGCCGTCGTATGGCTGGTCGCCGGCTGCGATCTGGAGCTGACGTTCGACCCGCCGACGTACGACCAGCTCGGGGATGCCGAGCGTTCGGCCGTCGATCGCATTTTCGCCCGGCTGCAGGCCTACGACGCGCGCCTCCGCGCCTACGGCGCCGGAACCTACTCCCTGGGGCCCATCGCCCAGGAGAAGGACCGCATCGACGTCTCCGTCGTCGACTTCTGGATGATGGTCAACCTCGGCGACGACCGGATTCACCTGACCGTCTGGGAGAACCTGACCGACGACCAGCGCGCGCACTACGCGTCCTGGTTCGGCGAGTCGCCGGAGGCCGCCGCGCAGCGGTTCGGCTACCACTTCTACGAGTTCATGGCGCTCCACCTGGCCGGGGTCCAGACGGTCTACGCGGTGCAGGGCGTCTCCTGGGTCTACGAGAACCGGCACATGTTCAACATCGACCGGGACGCCGAACGCCTCGTCGACACCTACCTCGCCGAGACCGATCCGGCGTTGTACAATTTCATGTGGTCCACCTGCGGCTCGATCATCGGCGTCTACGACGCGCGCTACGGTCCGTGGTTCGAGATGCGGGCCTACGGGGACCACGTGCGCGAGCTGACCGACCCGCATGATCCGGCCGGCCAGATCTACATGATCTGCCGGCACCTGGACGCGGCCGACGTGCGGCGCCGCGCGTGGGCATCGAGCTTCGCCGCCGAGATCGACGTGCTGGAGCGGCAGCGCAGCGGCGACTATTAGGGCCCGCGGGCAAGCAGAATTGCCAGGTCCGGCCGCCGAGGCGCCCGGCCGGCAAGGCGCGAGGAGCGAGCATACAAGGACGTATGTGAGCGACGAGCAACGCCGCCGGCCGGGATGGATCGGCGGCCGGGACGACAAGGTTGATTGCGAGCGGGCCCTCAGCCGCGGCTGCCCTTCGCCCCCCGCGGCCGCTCGGCCGGCCGGTTGAACGGCGGCGGGCGGATGTACTCGGGCTCCGCCTCGTCGGGCGATGCGAGGCGGCCCGCCAGGAACGCGCGACGCGCCAGGACGAGCAGCTCGCGCCCGGGGGGAAACCGCACCGGAAGGAACGGGGCACGCACGGGGTCCGCCAGCCCGCCGGCGGGCGCCGCGGCGCCGATCAACGCCCGCGGGCGCACCAGCCGCCGCGCCGCCGTCCAGGAAGCCAGCTCGCCGGGGTCGAGGATCGCGCGGGCGGTCTCACGCGGGCCCGCCGCGGACGGCGACCCCCGGCGTCGCAGGTCGAAGGCCTGCGCGAAGATCTGGCCGCGCTTGGCGTCCAGGACCGCGACCACCGAACGGCAGCCATGCACCGCCGCCGCCATCGCCGCCGTGGACGGGACCAGCACCAGCGGCAGGTCGAGCGCGAACGCGTAGCCCTTCGCCGTCGCCAGCGCGATGCGTAGCCCGGTGAACGATCCGGGCCCGCTCCCGCACGCCACCACGTCCAGATCCTCCGCCCGAACGTTCGCCTCGCGCAGCGCGTCCGCGATGTGCGGCACCAGCCCCTCGTCGTACGCCCGCGGCGCAGGCTCGTGGCGCACCGCGAGCGGCCGGCTGCCCCGGCCGACGGCGACGACGGCCGTCTCGGTCGAGGTGTCGAACGCGAGGATGAGGGGGGCTCGCGGCACGCCGGGAAGATAGTGGCACGCGGCCGATCGACGCAACGGGGAGGCCGCCGAGCGCGATGGAGGGCTGCGTGTCGGGGTGAGGGGGGAAGGGCGGAGGGGGAAGGGCAGGAGGGCGGCGGATGATCCGGGATGTGGAGGGAGCGTGCAGGAGGGTCGGGGCGGGGGCGAGCGAAGTCGGGATGCGGGTGGGCGAGAACCGCACGGCAGCGGAGCCGGGGGCCTCGTTCCGCTCGCTGCTGGTCGAGCTCCGGGCGGCGGAGCGCGAGACGGACGCATGGGTGGACAAGGCGCTCGGCGGGCGCGTCACCGATGCGCAGGAGATGCTGCGCCTGCAGGTGACCGTGCACCGTTTCCAGGTGCAGATCGAGCTGGCGGCGAAGGTCGTCGACCAGCTCTCGCAGGCGGTTCGGACGCTGACGAGAGGAGGAGGCTGAGGGGAGGGGAGCGAAAGGGGGGAGGGGATTGGCGAATGGGAACCAGGAACTAGGAACTAGGAACACGGAACTAGGAACACGGAACACGGAACACGGAACACGGAACACGGAACACGGAACTGGGAACACGAAACTGGGAACACGAAACGGGGAACAGTGAAGCAGGAACAGGGAGCAGGCGACAGCGAGCAGGGAATTGGGAAAGGGTGGGGATGGGATGAGGAACGAGTGGGGACGGGAGACGGTGGGGCGGCGGGGGATGGCGGATCCGGAGTTCGCGGACGTGAACGAGTTGACGGAGCTGGTGATCGGGGCGGCGCTCGACGTGCATCGGGCGTTGGGTCCGGGATTGCTGGAGGCGACCTACGAGGAATGCCTCGCGGCCGAGTTGGGGGAGAGGAATGTCAGGTGTTCCCGCCAGGTACCCGTCCCGTTGCACTACAAAGCGCGCCGTCTGGATTGCGTCTACCGCGCCGACCTGCTCGTGGACTTCCGCGTGGTCGTCGAGGTCAAGTCGGTGGAGCGGGTGCTTCCGCTGCACGAGGCGCAGCTCTTGACGTACCTGAGGCTTGGCGGCTGGCGTGTCGGACTGTTGTTCAACTTCAACGTACCGGTGCTGCGCGACGGGATCCTGCGCGTCGTGGCCAGCGAGGAGTGGGCGCCGCCGATTCCCCCCGCGTGAGGCCCTGTCGCGTTCGTCAGAGGCCGGTGGCCGCGAATCCCACCCAGCCGGTCTCGAGCTTGCCGACCCAGGTTCCGCCGGAGTCGTCGGCGTTCTCGTAGGCGAAGCGGAGCTCGTAGTCGCCGGGCCCCAGGTCCACGGCCACGACCGAGCCGACCGACGCGTCGAAGAGGTAGTCCTGATCGGGCGCCAGCTCGAGCCAGCAGTCGTCCGAGCGTTCCGGCGGCACAGGCGGCGGGCCGGTCGGAATCGTCTCGCCTCCGGCACGACGGACCTCGAAAACGAGCATCGGGTACCACGTCGGCATGCGGAAGAAGCGCACGGGATGGTCCGACACGTTCCACACCCGCACGTTGATCAGCAGGTCGCGCACGTCCGGGTCCCCGCAGTGGAACATGCTGACGTATGCCTCGAGGCCGTTCGCCGACGCCGGGGCCGATTCTCCCAGCTTGTGGCAGTCCGGCGCACCCGATCCGTCCGACCGCCCCGCCGCCGCGGCCGTCGCTTCCGTTCCGGACGCCGCCGGCATCTCCGCCCCTCCCCGTGCCGGCGCGCGCGAGCATCCGGCAGCCATCGCGACAAACACGACCGCGCCCACGAACATCCTCGCTACCGAGGTCCTCATCGTCTTCCTCCCAAGCGGGTCCTCATTCGCGCCATACGGTCTCTCGTACCGCGAACCCTCGCCCGCAGGCAACCTGCCTCACCCGCTCATTCAAGCCCCGTGTTCCCCCCCTGTTCCTGGTTCCGTGTTCCTGGTTCCGTGTTCCTAGTTCCTAGTTCCTAGTTCCCATTCCCCATTCCCCGTTCGTCCCCCTCGCCCCCCCTTGCCTCCCCTCCTCTCTGTTCCCTCGCATTCGCCCCTCTGCTACCTTCTCCCCCGATGCGGGTCCTGCCCGGACGATGGCCGGAGGGGGTCGAGTCGGCGCTGGCGGCGTGGGACAGGCCGCCGGTGGGACCGTGCATCGCCGGACGGGTCGAGCTTCCGGCCGAGGAGGCGCGGACGGCGCCGATGCCGGCGGGACTCGACCCGCGGATCGTGGCCGCGCTGCGCAAGCGGGGTGTCGAGGAGCTGTACGTCCACCAAGCCGCGGCGTTCGAGCACGCGCGAGCGGGCCGGAACGTCGTCGTGTCCACGCCGACGGCGTCGGGCAAGACCCTGTGCTACAACCTGCCGGTCGCCCAGCGGCTGCTGGAGGAGCCGGCGGCGCGGGCGATCTACCTGGTCCCGACCACGGCCCTTTCGCGCGATCAGGAGCTGTCGCGGCGCGGGCTGCTGGGGGAGGCCGAGGTGCCGGCGGGGGTGGTGACGTTCGACGGCGACACGCCGGGCGACGTGCGGCGCACGGCACGTGAGCAGGGCGGGGTGATCGTCACCAACCCGGACATGCTGCACACCGGGATCCTGCCGCACCACCCGCGGTGGGCCAAGCTGTTCCAGAACCTGCGCTACGTCGTGATCGACGAGCTGCACCAGTACCGCGGCGTGTTCGGCTCGCACGTCGCGAACGTCCTGCGCCGCCTGCAGCGTGTCGCGGCCTTCCACGGCGCGAAACCGGTCTTCGTGTGCTCCTCGGCGACGATCGGCAATCCGCGGGAGCTGGCCGAACGACTGATCGAGGGCTCGTTCGCCTGGGTCTCGGAGTCCGGGGCACCGCGAGGCGCCCGCCACCTGCTGATCTACAACCCGCCCGTCGTCGATGCGAACCTCGGCATCCGCGCCTCGTACCTGAAGAGCGCCTGCCGCCTGGCCGGGGACCTCATCGACCGCAAGGTGCAGACGCTGGTCTTCGCCCAGTCGCGCAACGCGGTCGAGCTGCTGCTGCGGTACCTGCGGGATCACGAGCAGAAGCAGGGACGGGATCCGGAGCGGGTTTCCGGCTACCGCGGAGGCTACCTTCCGAATCTCCGGCGCGAGATCGAGCACGGGCTGCGCGACGGCGAGCTGCGCTGCGTCGTCGCCACCAACGCGCTGGAGCTGGGCATCGACATCGGTGCTCTCGACGCCGTCATCCTGGCCGGCTATCCCGGCTCGGTGGCGGCGCTCTGGCAGCGCGCCGGCCGCGCCGGTCGCAGGCTCGCCCCCAGCGTCGCGGTTCTGGTCACCAGCTCCAGCCCGCTGGACCAGTTCGTCGCGGCGCAGCCCGACTACCTCCGCCACGCGGGTGTCGAGCACGGTCGCGTCAACCCGGACAACCTGGAAATACTCCTGTCGCACGTGAAGTGCGCCGCGTTCGAGCTGCCGTTCGAGCGGAACGAGTCCCTCGGCAAGCTCGGCGGCGACGGCACGGGCGAGGTCCTCCAGTTCCTCGCCGAGAAGAAGGTCCTGCTCGACGGCGGCGACCGCTTCCACTGGATCGCCGACGCCTACCCGGCGCAGCAGGTCGGCCTGCGCACCGTCGGGGCGGAGAACTTCGTCGTGGTCGATCGTTCGCGCGACGTCGTCCTGGGCGAGATCGATTTCCGCGGCGCGCACACGATGGTGCACGAGCAGGCCGTCTACCAGCACGCCGGAGAGACGTACCAGGTCGAGCAGCTCGACTACGAGAACCGCAAGGCGTACGTCACGCCGGTCGACTGCGACTACTACACCGACGCCCAGACCTACTCCCGCGTCACGGTGCTGGAGCGCGAGGCGGAGGCCAAGGCGGCGGGGGGCCGCGTCGATGTCGGCTGGGGCGAGGTGCGCGTCGTCGAGCGCGTCGTGGGCTACAAGAAGATCAAGTTCCACACGCACGAGAACGTCGGCTGGGGCGACGTCCACCTGCCGGAGCTGGAGATGCACACCAACGGCACGTGGTGGACCGTGCCGGCGGCGCTGGCCGAGTCGTTCGAGCTGAGCCGCCCCGCGCTCGTGGACGCGCTGCACGGCCTGGGCTACGCGCTCCGGCACGTCGGGGCCATGAAATTGTTGTGCGATCCACGGGACATCGTCGCGAATCTCTCGGAGACGGCCGAGGGTGAGATCGAGGCGGCGACGCTGACCTTGTACGAAGCCTATCCGGGCGGCGTCGGGCTCGCCGAGGAGCTGTTCCACGTGCGCGACGCGCTCCTGGACAACGTCGCGGACCTGGTCGGCGGCTGCGGGTGCCGGGGCGGCTGCCCCTCGTGCACCGGACCGGCCGAGGAATCGTCGAGCGATCGACGGGCCGGCGTCCGCAAGCTCGTCCGCGCCCTTCGCGAGGCTGGGGCGCCGGACGCTCCGCCGCCTCCCGCGACGGGGGAAGACGTGCCGTTTTGACCTACAACTTCGATCCGGAGAAGTGGTACGAGAACCACCGCGCCGTGCTCGAGGAGCGTCGCCGCCGCGGCGAGCTCGACGACGCGCAGCTCGCCCGCGAGCTGGAGGAGCTCGACCGCCGTCTCGAGGAGATGGTCCAGCGCCTCGACGGCACCTACCAGCTCCCCCGCTCCTGACTTCCCCTAGCCTCCGTCCCTCCCCTCCGTGCGCTCCTCCCACCTCACCCCCCTCCTCTCCAGCTCCTCTCTCATCCGCTCCACGATCCCCGGATCGCCTCCCAGCACCTCCGGCGGATGCACTCCCGGTCTCCGCACGCTCCCCTCGAGCACCATGCGGGCCATGATCGTCGCCGGGAAGCCGGTCGTGCGGGCCATCGAGGTCTCGCCGGTCGTCCGATCCGTGCGGTCGAGCAGGTCCCAGGTGCGCCGGACGCTCTTCCCTTCGAGCCGCCCGTCGACCTCGACCCGCAGCACGGTGAACTCCTCTTCCCCGTCACCCAGTCGCCACTGGGGGAACAGCAGCTTCGCGGTGAGGTCGATCGGCCGCACGGAGGCTCCGGCGACCTGCACGGGCTCCGTCCCCAGCAGTCCCAGCGCCCGCAGGACCCGGATCTTCTCGATGTGCCCCGGCCAGCGCAGGGTCTTCTCCTTGACGAACGGGGCGCGGACCGTGTCGAGGAGCGAGCGCAGGCCGTCGGTGTTGAACGCCTCGACCGTGCCCACGCCCGGCAGGTCGAGCAGCTCGGGCTCGCTGAGCGCCTCGCGCTCGACCACGGCGCCGTGCTCCACGAAACGCGCCGGGCGGGTGTACTCCTCGAGCACGTCGATCGGCGAGAAGACGGCGGCGTACTCCCAGGGCCAGCGGCGCAGGACCGGCAGGCCGCCGACCAGGATGAGGACGCGCTCCACGTCCCTCAGCTCGGCCATGGCACGGCCGCAGAAGAGGTTGGAGAGACCAGGGGCGACGCCGCAATCGACCACGGCGGTGACGTTCTTCTCCCGGGCCAGGCCGTCGAGCTGCCGGGCGTCCTCGGGCATGAACGAGATATCGACGACCGGTCGCCCGGACTCGATCGCCGCGCGCAGGCAACGCAGGCCCAGGAAGCCGGGCGCGGCGCCGACGGCGAGGTCGAAGCGCCGGCACAGCGTGCGGACCGCCTCGCCGTCGGACAGGTCGATGCGCTCGGTCGCGACCGGCGCCCGCCGCACGATGCGCGCCAGGACGTCCGGATCGCGATCCACCACGGTCACGTGCAGCCCGGGGTCCGCGGACAGGTCGCGGGCCATGACTCCGCCGACCATTCCCCCGCCGAGCACGACGACTTCGGGCATGGGCTGTCCTCCTTCCCCGGCCTACTGCGCGGCGGGCGGGTAGTAGCCGGGCGGCATCGGCCCGGCGAACGGGGGCGGGGGGGGCACGGTGCGGACCTTCGGCTGCTTTCTTCGGCGGCGCACGATGTGCAGGGCGATGCCGCCGCCCAACAGCCCCAACCCGCCGATCAGGAGGATCGACACCGGTACCGTCGCCCGCCCCGTCATGCGCGAGAAGACCTCGGTCACCACCCGTCCCGCGGCGACGTGCCCGAACTCCGGCTCGCCCTGGGACGCGGCCTCGGCACGCTCGGCGGCGACCTTCTCCTCCATCGCGTCCCCGAGCCAGGCGCTCAGGGCCGAGACGGCTCCGAGGTACACGGCCGAGGCAAGAGCGAGCACGATGCCGGCGTTGACCATCATCCGCGGCAGGCTGCGCATGTTGACGAGCACGATCAGCCCCAGGAGCAGGAGCAGCGCACCGAGGCCCGCCCAACGGACCATCGCCAGCCGCTGCAGGCCCTCGCGCGCCTCGGCCAGCTCCGACGAGCCTTCCACCGCCCCGGGCTCGACCCCCCCGCGCGTGAGCAGCCAGGTCAGGTTGACGGTGTCGGGGACCCCGGCCATCGTCGCATCGACCTGCCGCCGGTAGACCTCGAGGGTGCGCTGCAAATCGCGCGCCGAATCGTAGCATGCCCGATCGCCGCCGACTGCATCGCACACCTCGACGCCGTGCCGCCCGGCCTCCCAGAGCATCCGGCGCAGCCTGTCCTTCGTCTCCGTCAGATCGATGCGGACCTTGTCGGTTCCGCTCTCCAGGAAGTCGACCAGCCCGCGGTGCGCCTGGCCGATCGTCGAGTAGAACCACTCGTCGGTGATCACCTGGTCGATCACCTGCCGCGACTGCGACAGGGCGAACTCGGCGAACACGGGGTCCTCCGCCTCCGCCCGCACCTTCTCCGTGAGCTGCGCCTCGAGCGTGTCCAGCGTCGCGGTGCGCACGTCGGCCGCACGCAACGTGGAAACCACCGCCTCCGTGTCCCCCGGGTAGCCGGTCACCGACTGGAAGAGGAAGAAGGCGCCGAACGCGATGAGGAACAGGAAGCCGAGGACGATCGTGCCCAGGATCCGCATGCCGTGCGCTCCTTCGCCCCTCCGCCGCGCGGACCGAACGTACGCGAGATGGAGCGCCGCGGCAAGTCGGGCTACGATGCGCCCCATGTCGGCGACGTGGTCCGTGCTCCACGAGGACGAACGTGTGCTGGCCGTGGCCAAGCCCGCCGGCCTCGTCGTCGTCCCGGCGCGGGGCGAGGATCCCGCGACGTGCCTGCGGCGGCGGCTGGAGCAGGAGCGCGGCGAGTCGCTGTGGGTCGTCCACCGGCTGGATCGCGACACCTCCGGCGTCGTCGTCTTCGCGCGCGACGCGGGCACACACCGTGCGCTGAGCCTGGCGTTCGAGCGCCACGAGGTCCGCAAGACATATCTGGCGGTCGTGCGGGCCCCGCCGCCGGCCGAGCGCGGGACGATCGAGCGGCCGTTGCATGGGGCGCGCAAGGGCAAGATGCGTCCCGCCGCGCGGGGCGAGGCCGGGGCGCTGCCGGCGACCACGGAGTACGAGGTCCTGCGCCGCTGGGCGCTGCCGGCCGCCCGGCCGGCGCTCGTGGAGGCCCGCCCGCGCACCGGGCGCCAGCACCAGCTCCGCGTCCATCTCCGCTCGATCGGCTCTCCGCTGCTCGTCGATCCGCTTTACGGCGGTGCCGCCCGCGTCACGGCCGCGGACCTCGGTGTGCCGGGGGACGCCGTGCTGTGCGATCGCCTGACGCTACACGCGCTGCGCATCGAGCTGCCCCTGGCCGGCGGGGCGGCGCCGCTTCGGGTCGAGGCGCCCCTGCCGGACGATCTGCGCGCGCTGCTCGCCGCGCTCGATGCCGCGGGCGGACCGGGAGGAGGTGCACGATGAAGAGGACGTTGGGCGCCGCGCCCCTGCTCGCCCTGATGCTCGCGGCTCGATCGGCCGCGACCGAGCCGGCCGAAGCGGCGCCTCCGCCGTCGTGCGCCGACGACGCATGCGTGCTGGCGACCGCGCGCGCGATGCTCGAGGCCGATCGTGCCGAGGAAGCGGCCCGATGGCTCGCCGAGCAGCTCGAGGCCTTCCCGGACTCCGGACCGATCCAGATCCTCCTGGGTGCCGCCCAGCTCCGTTCCGCCGAGCCGCTCTGGGCGATCGACACCTTCTCCCGGCGTCTGGAGCAGGCGCCCGACGACTGCGAGGCGCGGACCTGGCTCGCGTGGTCCTGGCTCCAGTTCGCCGCGGTCGAGGAGGCCCAGGCGGTGCTGGACGAGGGCGAGTGCGGCGACCGCGACCCGTGGGCGGCCCGCATCGATCTGCTGCGCGCCTTCGCCCTGCGGTCGGCCGACGACGACGCCGGCGCCCGGGAGCACCTCGAGACGGCCCGGCGCCGCGACGAGGCGTTCCCGGCCGACATCGCGGCGCTGGACGGTCTCCTGCGCGCCGTGGCGCCCGACCGCCTGCCCGAGCTGGCCTGGCGCATCGACCTGACCGGAGGCTACACGACCAATGCGCTCCTGGGAGCGCCGACCGATCCGTCCCACGAGGACATCGAGACCGGCAGTCCGATGGTCGCGACCGACGTCTGGATGCGGCTCACGCCGGACTTCGGGTTCTGGCTGAAGCCGACCGTCGAACTCATGCCGAAACTCCAGGTTTTCCCGTTCGAGGACGTCCGGGAGCAGAGCTACGTCGATCTCAGCGGGCGCGTGGGGGTCTACCTGGACTGGGACCTGCCGCGCATCCTCCTGGCGTACCGGCCGAGCTACCTGCTGCTGTTCGGCGCGCCGAACGAGGAGCCGGTGTGGTACTACGCGTCGCACCGGGCCGAGGTCGAGGCGGAGATCACGTCGTGGCTGATGGCGTTCGCCGGGGCGGGACATCGGGCGTTCGACGAGATGGGCCGGACGCGGGACGAGGTCGATGGCGGCTTCGGCGGGAGCCTGGAGTACGTCGACGACCTGTTCATCCTGTGGACCGTCGTCGGGCGCGGGATGTGGGCGCAGGACCCGGCATACGACGTCGGCGGCGTCACCGGGAGCTTCCACCTCCAGAACCGCTGGGCCGAGGGCCTGAGCTCGCGCGCCGGGGTGACGGTTGCCGGCGACTGGTACCCGGATTCGGAGGGGGCCGAGGCGTTCGGCGGGGGCCCGGAGCGTGCCGACCTGTTCGTTCGCGCGGGTTACCAGCTCTGGTCGCCGGCGTTGTGGGGGTTCCGGCTGGGCGCGAGCTACGACTACTCGTACCGGGACAGCACGCTGCCCGAGTTCGACTTCGACGACCATCGCGTGCTGCTCAAGCTGGCCTGGACCGGCCAGACCGATCTGGTCGGGCCGTCGTCTTCCGGCGCGCCGACCACCGCCGATTTCGACTGGGGCGTCGCCGGCGGCGAGTCCGCGCTGCTCGACCGGGTCCAGGATCTCCTGCGCCAGGAGGAACAGGTCTTCCGCTCGTGCGGCTGCGCGGAGTAGATCGGCTCAGGGGGCAGGCGGCGGGCACTCGTCGTCCATCGCGTCCCGCCACTCGGAGACGATCGTGGCGCCTTCCTCGCCCGCGACGAGCGTGGGGTCGAGCGGCCCGTGGTCCGTGATGTAGCACCCGTCGGCGTCGACCAGGACGAAGTGGTACCAGGTCGTGCCGAACGCCTCCCAGATGCGCAGGGCACCGCTGTCGTGGATCACCGGGTCGGTGACGTCGGGTCCCAGGTGCGCGCCGACGTCTTCCGGGGTCGCCAGGGCGGTCGTGAGCTGGACCCAGACCATGCGGGGCGCGAGCCCGTCCGCGGCCAGCTCGGCCCGGCGCGTCTGGAGCGCGGCGTAGTCGGCGGTACAGTGGCCGCAGTAGACCGAGCCGAAGAACAGGCCCACGCCGTCGGGGAAGTCGTCCGGAACGCAGACCTCCGTGCCCGCCGTAGGGGAGTTGGGGTTGATGTCGGTGCCGCAGAACTCGTGGGCCAGCGGGCAGTCGCACGGTCCGCCGACACTCATGCACCGCCGGTTGACGCACTGCTCGCCCGCGCCGCAGTCGTCCTGCGACTCGCAGCCGCCGACGCAGAACCGCTGCTCGCACACGAGCCCGGCGTTGCACTCGTCGTTGCTCGAGCACTCCGGCTCCGTGCACGAGCCCGTCTCCTCGCGGCACACCAGCGATCCGGCGCAGTCCGCGTCGCGCAGGCAGTGGGACGAGATGCAGCCCGCCCCGGCCGAGGCACCGAGTCCGCACAGCACGATCAACCACCGCATGACGCACCTCGCACGAAGGGGAGATTAGCCGGTGCGACGCGCGGCGTCGAGTGAGGGAGGGCGTGCGGGGAAGCGAGCGGTCGGGGGGGACGCGAGCGGTCGAGCGGTCGGGGGAAGGCGAGCGGTCGGGGGGAAGCGGGCGGTCGGGGGAAAGCGGGCGGTCGACCGGGTTGTCCGTGCGGGGGGCTGCTGGTAGGTTCCGGCCGCGATGGACGAAGCGTGTGCCGGCGAGTCGTTGTCCGTGGAGCTGGAGGCGGCGGCGCTGCGCGCGCTGTGCCGCTGCTGGGACGACCTGAACGCGTCGCATTTCCGGCGGAGCCTGCGGCGGCCGGCGATCGAGCTGTCCGACGGCCGCAGCCGGCTCGGGTTGTGGGACCGTGAGCACCGCGCCATCCGCCTGGGCCGCTCGCTGCTGGCCGAACACGGCTGGGGCACCGCCGTCGAGGTGCTCAAGCACGAGATGGCGCACCAGTTCGTGGACGAGGTGCTCGGCGAGGTCGAGGCGCACGGGGCGGCGTTCCGCAGGGTCTGCGAGGAGCGCGGGATCGACCCGCGGGCCGCCGGGGTGCCGGTCGGCGACGGCGCGCGCGCGCCCGCGCACGAGAAGATCCTCGAGCGCGTGGCGAAGCTGCTGGCGCTGGCGGGGAGCCCGAACGAGCACGAGGCTCGGTCGGCCGCGGCCGCCGCGCAGCGGCTGATGCTGAAGTACAACCTCGAGGAGCTGGCGTCGGGCACGGCGCCGCGCCGGTACGAGTTCCGGCACCTGGGGCGGCCGACCGGCCGCGTCGACGAGAGCCGGCGCCTGCTGGCCGGCATCCTCTCCGCCCACTACTTCGTGGAGACGATCTGGGTGCCGGTCTGGCGCGCCCGCGAGGGCAAGCGCGGCAGCGTGCTCGAGGTCGTCGGCACTCCCGCGAACCTCGAGCTGGCCGAGTACGTCCACGCGTTCCTCGACGCGACGGCGGAGCGGCTGTGGCGCGAGCACAAGCGGGAGCGGGGCATCGGCGGCAACCGCGATCGCCGGGTCTTCCGCGCGGGCGTGATGACGGGCTTCGCCGAGACGCTGGGGGTCCAGCGGCGCGTGTCGCAGGAGCAGGGACTGGTGTGGGTCGGCGACCGCGATCAGCGGGACCATCTGCGCAAGCGCTACCCGCACATCCGCTGGACGCGGCACGCCGGCAACCGCCGCAACGCGTCCTGGGCCGACGGCCGGGAGGCCGGCCGCGGGATCGTGCTGCGCAAGGGGATGACGTGCGGCCCGTCCGGTTCCGTGCCGCTCCTGCCCGGGAGGTGAGGGTCGCGGGACTGCGCCCAGCCGCACCACCGCACCTCGCCACCTCTCCAGCCGGCCTCCCCACCTCTCCCTGTCCGAATTCGCGAGCGAGGTACAGTCCGCACGACCCCGTCCTGGATGACTCGTCGGTCTGAGGCGCAGCCTCGCCTAGAACATGTTCCACAGGTACTGGTTGGTCACCTCGTGATGGAACTGGATCTCGGAGACCTTGACCAGCGAGCCGAGGGCCTTGGGGCAGCGGTCCGCCGCGGCCTGCTTGATCTCGGCGTAGCGTCCGCGCAGCTCCTCTCCGAGCAGCTCGGCGGCCCAGGGGCTGGACTTGAAGTGGCGCAGGGCGTCGTGGATGTTGTCGGGGAGGAAGCGCGTGCGCGGCCGCTTGCCGTCGTCCGCGCCCTCCAGCGGCCCTTCCAGGCCGGTGCGCAGCAGGGCGTAGAACATGAGGTACGGGTTGGCGTCCGGGCTGACGGCGCGGAACTCGATGCGCGCCGAGCTCTTGTTGGCCAGCGGGATGCGGATCATCGCCCCGCGGTCGATGGCCGAGACGTTGATCTTGTTCGGCGCCTCGTAGTGCGGGTCGAGCCGCCGGTAGGCGTTGACGCTGGAGTTGAAGACGAGGCACAGGTCGTTGGCGCTGGAGAGCACGCGCTGGATGAAGGAGTGGGCGAGCGTCGAGAGCCCGGCCTCGCCCTTGGCGTCGTGGAACAGGTTCCGGCCCTTGCGCGCCAGCGAGACGTTGGTGTGCATGCCGCTGCCGTTGACGCCCGCGACCGGCTTGGGCAGGAAGCTGGCCGTCATGCCCTGGTTGTGCGCGACCTGGCGGCAGAGCAGCTTGTAGAGCTGGATCTGGTCCGCCGCCACCGTCACCTCGGTGTGCTCGTAGTTCATCTCGAACTGCGACGGCGCCACCTCCGGATGGTCCTTCTCGTTGCCGAAGCCCATCGCGCGCTGCACCTCGGCCGAGCCATCGATGAACCGCCGCAGCGGCGCGTTGGGCAGCGAGTGGTAGTACCCGCCGGTCGAGATGAACTCGAACTTCCCCCGCTCGTGGTAGTGACGCTCGGCGTTCTCCCCGAGGAAGACGAACCCCTCGATCTCGTTCGCCGCGTGGCACGAGATGCCGTCCTTGCGGCACAGCGCGTCGGCGTAGCGGCGCAGCGTCGAGCGCATGTCGCCCGGATACGGCGTCCCGTCGCGCGAGAGCACCTCGCCGAAGACCAGCACCTTGCCCGGACCGAAGACGTCCGCGGGGAGCCAGTAGAAACTGGGCCAGTCCAGGCCCAGCCGCAGATCGGATTCCTGCTGGCGCGAGAACCCGCGGATCGAGGAGCCGTCGAACGTCAGGTTGTCGTCGCCCCGGCGCAGGAGGAACCCCTTGTCGTAGTCCAGCATGTGGAAACGCCCCTCGAGGTCCGAGAAGCACACCGTCACGGCCTTGATCCGCTTCTCGTCGCGCAGGTACTTGAGCCGCTGCTCGCGCACCTTGTGCGCCGGGACCCGGTCGAGCCGCGCCTGCTTCGACGCGAGGTTCAGCTCCTGGAGCCGCTCGTACGGGATCTCCAGGAAGTCGCGCAGCGGGGGACATGTCGGATCGGTCGCGATCTTCGGATTGTTTTCCATTTAGTCTAGCCACCTCCAGGGTTGGTACGAAATAGAGCACGGCTAGAATAAAAGGCAAGCAAATTATTCTAGCGGCCGGTATGCCCAGTCGGACGGGTCCGCTACTCGCGGACGTAGTGGCAGGTGTAGCCGCCGGGGTTGCGCACGAGGTAGTCCTGGTGGAACGCCTCGGCGGGGTAGAACGTGCCGGCGGGGACGATCTCCGTCGCCACCGGGTCCGGCCAGCGCCCCGAGGCCGCAGCCTCCGCGCGCGCCTGCTCCGCAACCCGCCGCTGCTCCTCGTCCCCGTAGAAGATCGCCGAGCGGTACTGCGAGCCGCGGTCGTTGCCCTGCCGGTTCGGCGTCGTCGGGTCGTGGAGCCGGAAGAACCAGCCCAGCAGGTCGAGGTAGCTCAGCCGCGCCGGGTCGAATGTCACGCGAACCGCCTCCGCGTGCCCGCTCCGCCCCGTGTGGACCGTCTCGTACGTCGGGTTCTCCGTCGTGCCCCCGGTGTATCCGACCTCGGTGTCGACCACGCCCGGGATGTTGCGGACGATGTCCTCCACCCCCCAGAAACACCCGCCGGCGACGATCGCGGTCTCGAGCGACGTCGAGTCCCCCTCCGCCCCGCCGCCGGGGCCTCCGCCCCCGTCCTCCGCCGCACCCGCGCCGCTCGCCCCCGGGAACAGCGCCGCAAACCGGCCGTAGCCCTCCGCCTCCAGGCGGTCGGCCGGGACGAAACGCAGCGCGGCCGAGTTGACGCAGTAGCGCAGGCCGCCCGGCCCCGGCCCGTCGTCGAAGACGTGTCCCAGGTGCGAGTCGCCCTCCCGCGACCGCACCTCCGTCCGCCTCATCCCGTGGCTGTCGTCGCCCCGCTCCACCACGCTCGACTCGTCGATCGGGCGCGTGAAGCTCGGCCATCCCGTGCCGGAGTCGAACTTGTCCCGCGAGCTGAACAGCGGCTCGCCCGAGACCACGTCGACGTAGATCCCCGGCTCGTGGTTGTCCCAGTACTCGTTCCGGAACGCGGGCTCCGTGCCGCACTGCTGCGTCACGTGGTACTGCTCCTGCGTCAGCCGCGCCCGCAGCTCCTCGTCCGTCGGGCCGCCGGCGACGGGCTCCGCACTGGTGCCCGGCCTCACGGGCGACTTGCCGCATCCGACGAACAGGCCGACGGCCAGCGCGAGGACCGCCGGGGCGCTCCAGGCTTCCAGATCGGTCTCGAACATCGCTTCCTCCGCGCGCCCGCCCCCGCTTCCGCGCGGAGAGGAACGTAAGCACGGCCGGGGGGAAAGTGCGGGAAGTGCGTGGAGTGCGGGAAGTGCGGGCAGCCGGGTCCCGGAAGAAACACGGGGTCAGCCGGGGCAGGCGGGAACGTCGCAGACGAAGCCGCCTGCGGGGTTGCGCCAGTCGGGGATGCACCAGCCGTCGGGGCAGTCGTCGCCGGTCACGCAGTCGCCGGGATAGCGGCAGAACTTGGACGACAGGGGAGGCGGGTCGAGCGCCGAACAGGGGTCGCGCACGCCGGCGCACAGGCCACCGGGCGCCCCGGTGCAGTCGGCGTCCGTGCGGCAGCCGACGGCGACGCAGCGGTTCACCGGAAAGCCCCAGGCGCCGGCCGGCACGCACAGTGACGCCGGGGGAGGGTCGGGACAGTCCGCGTTGGTCTCGCACTCGCGGCATGCGCACTCGTTGTGGGGCATGAGGAAGCCGGGGTAGACCTCCAGCGTGAGGTAGCAGTCGCATCCGGGATCGCAGTCGGACGAGTCGCGGCACTGGTCCATCTCCGGATTCGAGCTGGGGCTGCTCGCGGGCGCCGGCGGCGCGTAGACGCACGACCAGAGCCCCCCCGGCTCGTCGGGGATCCGCGCGCAGGAGCCGAAGGGGCAGTCGGGTTCCGCGAAGCACTCGGCCGAGCAGGGTGTCAGCCACGTCGCGATCCCGGCGCGTCGCGCCTCGCACTCGGAGCGGTACGGACTTCCCGGGCAGTCGCAGACGGTGACGGCCGGCTCTCCGGCGCAGGAGACGGGCGGCGCGGCGCACGCGCCGACGTAGTCGCTCGAACAGTACGGCGGCCCGGACTGGACGCAGAGGAGGCCGGGAAGGCAGCCGGGGGTCATGGCGGCTCCGCAGGGATCTCCGGGACCGGCGCCGTCCGTGTCTCCGTCGGCGGCCGTGTCCGTGGCCGTCTCGGCGTCGGTGGCCGCGTCCGCGTCCGCCTCCGCGCCCGCGTCGCCGGTCGCGTCCTGGTCCGCGGTCGCCTCGGCGTCGGTCCCGCCGTCGCCCCCGGCGGATTCGTAGCAACCGGCCAGGAAGACGGGCGGCAGAACGGCCAATACCCATGCCCTGGTTCGCGTTCGGAAGAGCGTCGTCGTCATGCCGTCGTCCTCCTTCCCGGGCTGTCGTCGTTCCGACGTCGGACTCTGGCATGCGCGGCGCGACGCTTCAAGTCCGGGGACCGGGGACCGGTGGGGGGAGCCGGGCTACGGCAGCCGCTCGATGCCCGGGATCTCGTACGCCCCGGAAAGGTACTCCTCGTCCGGCACGTAGATCCGCAGGACCACGTAGAAGCGGCCGGCGGGCGCGGGGAGCCAGTTGACTCCGTCGGATTCCGGAGGCTCGCGTTGCAGGCGAATCGTCAGCGACCCGTCCTCGCCGAAGACCAGTCCGTCGGTCCGGTCGCCGATGGAATAGCGGTCGATCGGGTTGTCGACCAGCAGGTACGTGTCGAAGTCGTAGATCGTGAGCGACCAGAATGCCTGCGCCGGCGGCATGCGGCCGGCGGGGAACCGCAGCTCGTAGGCGTCGGTCCCGGACATCGGGTTGCCCTGGCCGTCCACGTTCGCCGTCGGGTAGCATGCCTCCTCGGCGGTGTTCGCCCCGAGTCCCTTCACCGCCACCGCGGCCCGCAGGATGTAGTTGACGCCGAACGAACCCATGCCGGGAATCTCGCGGCTCCACCCGTTGACCGTCGCGGCGCCGGACTCCGTCAGAGCCTTGACGAACTCCTTCGCGTCCTGGGCGGCGAAACGCAGCGCGTTGAGCTCCCGCTCGGTCAACCGTGCCGGGTCGAAGGTCCAATCGCCGCCGAACCCGATGCGCCGGAAGCTGCTCGCGAGGAACATGTCCCGTGGCAGCGGCGGATTGACCCGCATGGCGTAGCCCATCAGCCGATAGAAATCGATCTCGTCCGCTCCCTCGAGCGACGGAGGCGGAACGAACGGCAGCTCGACCCGTGGCGGCGCCGCCTGCCCGGTGTGCTCGCTCAGCGTCTGCAGCCGGTACTGCTCCTGGACGGCGCGCAGGGCCGGGAGATCGTCGGGCCCGTCGACGAGCGTCCGTCCCAGGAGCCAGACCAGCGGCGTCGGCGATCGCAGGACGGCCAGCCCCTCGGGCGCCTCCCCCTCCCAGCCGGGTCCGGCGATCACGTACGACCCCGCTTCGGAACCCGTGGCGCGGGTCCCGACGTAGCCGAACGTGCTCGAATAGGCGTCGATGAGCTGGAACGAGTAGTAGCGGGCTCCCACGGCGGGCACGGACAGCACGACCGGCTCCGTGGTGAGGTCGAGCGAGGCGCTGGAGTACATCGTGTCGTTGTTGGGGGCCGGGACGGCCGTGTCTTCCGGTCCGGCCAGCTCGCTCATGTGGACCATGGTGTTGAACGGGACGCGGTCCGGGTTCCCTTCGTCGTAGATCGCCTTCCAGGTGCCCGCGTAGCTCACGGCAACCGGGAAGCCGAACAGGCAAGCGGCCACGGCGAGCCGGTACGCCGACCGATCGACGGTGGCCAGATCGCGCCGCGGGAAGATCGCGCGAAGCTCCAACTCGCCGAGCGGGGAGTCTGCGAACAGCCGGCCCAGCAGATCGTCCTCCTCGGCCGGCTCCGTCGCCCCTTCCCCGCCTTCGGTCGGCGTCGCCCCCTCCGTCCGTGCCCACCGTCCCGGGCCGCAACCCGCCCCTGCCGCCGCCGCGACCGATGCCAGAAACAGCACCCCGCCCACCGCACGAACGATCGGATGACTCGGCATCTCACCTCCCTTGCCGACTGCCGTCGTGGAACCCTGCGCCGGCGCCCCGAGGAGTCGGGGCGAGCGCGCCGGCCGCGGAAGAGGACGCCGGCAGCCCCGACCCGCAGCCTGCGCGTCCGACCCGAAGACACGTATGCGATGGCGACGCCCGGCGTCAAGGCCGCAGGAGGCCGCCTCGGGCGGTTGGCGGGCCCGGTCCGCGAGGAGTATCATCGCGTCGGGATCGAGCCCGGAGGCAGCGATGACGCACTCGGTGAATCGACTCGTCGGCCGTCCACGGGCGGAGGGAGCATGCCATCGTGCTGGCGGCCGGCGCCGCGGCGGCGGCATCGCCCTGTCCGGCGGGGAGCCCGGCGGTCGTCCCGCGCTGATGCTGCGCAACGCCGTCATCGCGGGGAACGCCCTGGGCGGGATCAGCGTCGGCGAGGGAGCGACTGCGGCCCTCGTGAACGTCGCTGTCGTCGGGACCGGTGGGACCTGCACCTCGCCGCCAATTCGCCGCTGGTCGACGCCGGGGATCCCGCCGTCGGACCCCACAGCGGTTGTTGACGCTGCCATGGAGGCCTTCCCGTACCCGCCGCGACCGCTCGCCCTCGCGCTCGCCCTTGCGCTCGCCGCCGGAGCGTGCGGCGGCCTGGGGAGCGCGCCGGTGCTCGCCGTGCGCGCCGTGGGGACGGTGCCGAACATCCCTCCCAGCACCGGACGGGACGTGGGCTTCAGCGCGATGCTCGACGGGCGATCGGTCTGGGTGTTCGGGGACACGCTGTTCGTCGAGCCCGCCGCGGACGGCCTGCGCTGGCGCTCGAGCAGCTGGTCGTGGACGACGGACGCCGACTCGAGCGACGGCGTGGGGCCGTTCGAGCACGCGATGGGGAGCGACGATCGTCCTTTGCAGCTCCTGCCGCACACCGCCGAGGAGCTGGCGTGGAACCTGGCGCACGAAGGGGAGGGCTGCACCGCGGGCGACCTGTGCGGGTCCCGGCTCACGCCCTGGCCGCAGGCGGTCGTGAGCGCGCCCGACGGGGGGAGCGCGCTGGTCTTCTACGCGGACATGGAGACGGGCATGGGGACGGGGGACGGGGAGGGCGGCTGGGACTTCCGCGCGATCGGCGGCTCGGTCGCCGTGTGGGCGGACCCCGGCGCGCCGGCCTCGCGAGTTCTCCCGCCGCTGTTCGGGCGCGAGGAGCCTTCCTGGGGCGCCGCGGCCGTGCGGGTCGACGACCTGGTGTACGCCTATGCCTGCGAGCCGGGCTGCCGGGTCGCGCGCGTGCCGTTCGAGCGGGCCGGGGAGCGGGGCGAGTGGACGTTCTGGGACGGCGCGGGGTGGAGCGCCGATTGGCGCCGCGCGGTCGCCGTCTTCGACGGCGCGCCGTTGTTCAGCGTGCACTGGAGCGGCTACTTCGGCGCCTTCGTGGCCTTCTACATGCCGCCGGCCGAGGAAGAGATCGTCCTGCGCACGGCGCCGGCGCCGCAGGGCCCGTGGTCGGGTCCGCGGCGGGTCGGCCGGGGCGAGCCCGGGCAGGGCGGCGCCTGGGACTATGCGTTGATCGCGCACCCGGAGCTTGCGCGCGAAGGCGGCCGCATCGAGATCCTGAGCTACACGCGCCCCACCGGCTTCCTGGCCTCCGAGACGCCCCTGCTCGAGGTGGAGTTCGCCTCCGTGCCTTGACGCGCCGACGGATCCCCCCGTTCGTCCCGGTCCCTCGTCCCGGCGACGACGGTGGCGTGCAGTTGCTGCTTCCTTGGTGGAGCTGAAGGGGTTCGAACCCTCGGCCTCTAGAGTGCGATTCTAGCGCTCTCCCAGCTGAGCTACAGCCCCACGGCCGCTCTCGGCCGGGCAGCATCATACCCACGGGGGGTCGGAGCGCAAGGGAAATGTCGACCGGGGCGACGCCGTTGAGCCCGCAGTTCCCAGATGACATCCTCGCGGCGCGGGGTGTAACCTCCCCCCGCGCGCGGAAGGGCACGGATGCGCATGACGTTCGATCAACGGTTCGACGAGGAGCGGACGCGCTACGGGTTGCGCGCCTGCTGCGAGGACTGCGCACAGTTCGTGCCCGAGGACGGATCGTGCGCCCACCGGTTCCCCAACCGGGAGCACCGGCGGGCCTGGTGGGACGCGCTGCGGGAGGGCCAGGATGTCGTCTTCTGCAAGGACTTCGAATCCGCCGCCTGAGCGACGCAAGACCGTCGCCGTCGTCGGCTCGGCCTCGCCCAACGCCGAGGTGCTGGTCATGGCGGCGCAGGTCGGCGCCATCGTCCGCCGCCTGGGCCTCAACCTGGTCTGCGGCGGCCTCGCCGGCGTCATGGCCGCCGCCTGCCGCGGCTTCCAGGAAGCCAAGGCCGGCCAGCCCCCGGGCCCCGTCGCCGTCGGCATCCTCCCCGGCGACGATCCGGCCGCCGCCAACCCGTGGGTCGACGCCGCCGTCGCCACCGGCCTCGGCTTCGCCCGCAACGCCGTCGTCGTGCGCTCGGCCGACGCCGTCGTCGCCGTCGGCGGCGGGGCCGGGACACTGTCCGAGGTCGCGTTCGCCTGGCAGACCAACCGCCCGATCGTGGCCCTGGTTCCCTCCGGCGGCTGGTCCCAGATCCTGGCCGGCGACCGCATCGACGACCGGCGTCCCGACACCGTGATCGCCGCGCAGACGATCGAAGAGGTCGAGGCCGCCCTGCGCCAGGTTCTCGGCCTGGGCGCCCCTTCCGCCTGAGCGCGTCGCATCCGCTCGCCGGGCGACGACATGGATCTCGCCGAACGCTTCCTCGCCCAGCCCGCCCTCGACGACCTCGTGCCCCGCGCGGCGCGCGTCCTGGTCGCCGTCTCCGGGGGCGGCGACTCCATCGCCCTGCTCCACCTGCTCGCGTCCGCGGCCCCCGGCAAGGGGTGGACGGTCGAGGCGGTCTGTGTCGACCACCGCACGAGGCCGGGGACGGCGGACGAGGCGCGGTTCGTCGCCGAGGTGTGCGCGGGGCTGGGCGTGCCCTTCCACGCGGTCGCGCTGCCGGGGGAGTCCGCGGCGTCGTCCGAGGACGCGCTCCGTCGCGCCCGGCGGGAAGCGCTGGCGGCGGCGGCCCGCGCTCGCGGCGCCTCCCGGGTCGCCCTGGGGCACCAGGCCGACGACGTGATCGAGACGATGGCGATGCGCCTTCTGCGCGGCGCGGGGCTCGACGGCCTGGGCGGGATTCCGCCGCGCACGGGCGGCTTTGTCCGTCCGCTGCTGCCCTTCCGCCGCGCGGAGCTGCGGCGCTGGCTGGAAACTCGCGGCCTCGCGTGGGTCGAGGATCCGACCAACGAGGACGTCCGGAAGCTCCGCGCCCGCGTCCGACATCTGGTCCTCCCCGCGCTGCGCCGCTTCTCCCCCGCCATCGACGAAGGGCTGCTCGCCGCGGCCGGCGCGATCCAGCGCGCGCGCGAGCTCCTGGAGGTCTGGGACGCCGGGTGGCTCGCGGACCGCGCCGTGACGACCGCGGACGGCCTGGAGCTGCCGCGGGCCGCGCTCCGGGAGGAGCCGCCGGTCTCTCGCGGGCGTCTCATCCGGCGCGCCGCCGAGCGCCTCGGTCTCGCGCGCAGACGACTCGGACGGGCCTGCCTCGAGGAAGTGCTGGGAGTGCTCGAGCGCGGGGCGCCCGGCGCCGCGGCCCCGCTGCCCTGCGGGCTGGAGGCCGCGTGCGAGGGTGATGTGCTGCGTCTTCGCCGCAAGGGGCTTGCCCGGGAGCGCGACGGCGTGTAGGAAGTCCGGAGCGCATGGGCCGCCCGGAATCCAAGGAACGCTCCCCGCAGCGCCGCCGGCGCGGGGGAGGGGCGTCCCGGCCGCCGTCCGCCGGGACGGGGGAGCGGGCCGCCGGTCCGGTCCCGTCCGTGGCGGCGGAGGGGCGCGGCGCGGGGTGCCGTCGGCGACGCCGGGTGCAGGAAGCTCCGGTGCCCGACCCGGTGGGATTCCCGGGGTCGGTCACCGTGCCGCTGGGGGACTGGCTCACGGCGCTGGGCGAGCAGTCGACGATCGGCGTGGCGCTGCTGGACGGCGCCCGGGTCGTCTTCGTCAACCCGGCACTGGCGCGGCTGGTGGGAGTTCCGGCCGAGCGGTTGGCCGGGCTGGACGTGCGCGGAGCGGCGCAGCTCATCGACGAGGGCGATCGTGCGGGCGTGGCGGAGTGGCTGCGGCGGCGCGACGAGGATCCGGAGGCGGTGCTCTCGCCGTTCGAGTTCCGCCTGGCCGCGCCCGGCGGGCCGCCGCGCTGGCTCTCGGCGTCCGGCGCGTGGGTGCAGCTCGGCGAGCGCCGCCTGCGGATGGCGATCGTGGTCGACATGACCGAGCGGCGGCGGGTCGAGGAGGAGCTGCGGAAGAGCGAGCGGCAGTACCGGGACCTGGTGGAGACGAGCATCGACGGGGTGTTGATCCTCCAGGACGGGTTCATCCGCTACGCGAATCCGGTGGCGCGCCGGGCGCTGGGGTCGGGCGATGCGGGCATCGTCGGCCGGAGCTTCCTCGAGTTCGTGGCGCCCGAGGCGTTGCCGCGGGTGATCGAGATCCAGCGGCGCCGCATGGCGGGGGAGACGGTGCCGCCGCGGTTCGAGTCGGTGGTCCGCCGCGAGGACGGGACGCGGATCGAGATCGAGGCCGGCGCGTGTCATATCACGTTCGAGGGGCGGCCGGCGGTGCTGCTCCTGACGCGCGACATCGGGCCGCGCAAGCAGCTCGAGGCCGAGGCGTCGCGGGCGCGCAATCTCGAGTCGCTCGCCACGCTCGCCTCGGGCGTCGCGCACGACTTCAACAACATCCTGACGGCGATTCTCGGCAACCTGGCCATCGTGCGGATGGAGACGGGGGCGGCGGCGCAGGCGGGGGGGCCGTTGGCCGAGCCGCTGCTCGAGGTGGACCAGGCGTGCCAGCGGGCGCGGACGCTGACCGACCAGCTGCTGAGCTTCTCGCGCGGCGGGGTGCCCGTCACGCGGGCCGTGAGCGTGGCGGACGTCCTGCGCGACGTCCTGGGTCGCGCCCTGCGCGGGTCGCGCGTCCGGGCCGAGGCATCGATTCCGGCGGACCTCTGGCCGGCGCCGGTGCACCCCGAGGAGCTGGCCGAGGTGCTGGAGAGCCTCGTGGTCGCCGCCCGGGAGGCGTCGCCGGCGGACGGCGTGATTGAGGTCGCGGCGCAGAACGTCGCGCCCGACGCCGCGCGGGACGGGCGGCGGGCGGGGGAGCGTCGCGAGGTGCGGGTCTCGGTCGCCGATCACGGGGCCGGGATCCCGCCCGAGCAGCTCGAGCGGGTGTTCGAGCCGTACGGCGCGAAGCGGTCCGGGGCGCGGGGGCTGCGCCTGGCGGCCGCGTACGCCATCGTCCGCCGCCACGGGGGCCGGATGGAGGTCGAGTCGCAGCCGGGTCTCGGCGCGACCTTCCGCGTCTGTCTTCCGGCGGCCAGGCCGCGCACGGAGAGACCCTCGCGGGGAGCGGCGCGCGCGCCCGCGGGCCGCGGCGGCCGCGTGCTCCTGATGGACGACGACCGGAGCCTGCTGCAGCCGACGGCGAGCCTGCTCCGCCGCAACGGGTTCGAGGTCGAGACGGCGGCGAGCGGGGAGGAGGCCGTGGAGCTGTTCCGGCGGCGACGGGACGAGGGTTGCGGCCACGACGTCGTCATCGTCGACCTCACGGTCGCCGGGGGGATGGGGGGCGAAGAATGCCGCCGCCGGCTGCTCGACATCGACCCCGCGGCCAGGGTCGTCATCTCCTCCGGCTACAGCAACGATCCCCTGCTCGTGAACTACCGCAAGCACGGGTTCGCCGCCGCGGTGGCCAAGCCCTTCCGCGTGCAGGAGCTGGTCGAGACGATCGACCGGCTGCTCGGCTAGCCGGGGACAGCCTCGTCCGGACGCGCCGACAGCAGCACGAATCCCGTGAAGACCTTGGGGTGGAAGAACGTGGTCTTCTGCGGCAGGACGTGGCCGGAGAGCGAGACGCGCCGGAACTCCTCGACGCCGACGGGGTTGAGGAAGAACGCCGCCTGGAGCTCGCCGGCGGCGAGGTCGGCGGCGGCCCGGCCGGCCTCCTTGTAGTAGCGCACGTATCGCCCCCGCGTGACGTCCTCGGGCGCGATGCCCAGCAGCTCCTGGAACACGTAGTCGTGCAGCAGCACCACGTCCAGCGTCCGCAGCTCGGGCGGATCGCACGCCAGGTGCTCCGCACCGAACGCCTCGACCGCCGGGAACTCGACGACGTGGTAGCGCCCTCCGCCCGCCGTCCAGGCGAGGGCCTTGCCGCCTCCGGCCGCCCCGGCGACCGCGCGCGCCGCGTCCAGCGGTCCGCCGGGGTGCGTCGCGACGGGCAGCACCGCGCGAAGCCGCGACAGGAGCGCCGCCTCCGTGAACCCCTCGACCCCGTGGAGGCCGCGGTGCGTGGGCAGGATGACCAGCCCGGGAGCGTCCATGTTGCAGAGGAAGGCGAGGATGAACTCCGGCGCCGCGTCCGGGCGGCCGCCGGTCCGCGCCCGCAGCTCGTCGCGCCAGCCGAGGGTCGTCTCATAGCGGTGGTGGCCGTCGGCGATGAACAGCCGGCGCGCGTCGAGATCGCGCACCGCGGCGCCGACGGCTCCGGCGTCGTCGATGCGCCAGCAGCGGTGGACGACGCCGGCGTCGTCGGTGGCGACCATGTCCGGCGGCCGATCCGCGGCCGCACGCAGGGCCGTCGTCGCCGTGTCCGCCGGGTCGGAGTAGAGGGCGAAGACCGGACTGGTGTCGGTCTCGGTGGCGCGCAGCAGGGCGAGGCGATCGAGCTTCGGAGCCGAGAGCGTCCGCTCGTGCGGGAAGACGACACCCGCGCCGAAGGGGGAGAGTCGGAGGGCGGCGAGGAATCCGCGGCGGACGATTGGGGGGGGGAACCGTCGGGGGTCGGCGGTCGGCGGTCGGGGGCCGGCGGGGTCGGCGGGGGGGTCGAGGGAGAACTCCTGCTCGTAAAGGTAGAGGGCGGGGCGGGGGTCGCGGACGAGGGTGCCTTCGTCCTGCCACGCGCGCAGGTGGGCGGCGGCGCGGGAGTAGCGGTCCCGTCCGGGGGTGTCGTCCGCACGGGTGGGGCCGAAATCGATGTGGACGATGTTGCGGGGGTGCCGTTCGAGGAGCCGGCGGTGCAACTCGGGGGGGATGACGTCGTAGGGCGGGGCGACGACGCGGGACAGGTCGCCGACGCGTGCCGGGTCGTAGCGGATGCCGCGGAAGGGAGAGATGGTGGCCATGGGGGGATTGTACACGAGTGCGCCGTCCCGGCGGCGCGTTGATCGCCGTTCTCGCGTGGTTATCGTTGGCGACGCCCGATGGAGGGCCGGGGGAGGGGGCGGTGGGTGCCGCTTGTCCGAGCAATTGGCCCGTGCTAGCGTGCTTGCGGATGGTTCCGCCGGGGAGTCGGCGGCCTGAGATGGTGGTGGATTGAAGCAATCACACAAAACGATCCTGCTCTGGGTGCTGCTGATCGGCGTCTTCTTCCTGCTGTACAACCTGTTCGCCGGCGGCGGGGATTCCAAGGAGGTGCCGTTCTTCCAGCTCATCTCGGACATCGAGCAGAAGCGGGTATCGGCCGAGGACGAGGTCGTCATCGATCTGAAGAGCAACCGCTACGAGTATTCGGTGGTCGAGATGCGCGACGGCAAGGCGGTGAAGGTCCGCCAGCACGCCTTCGGCCTTGTCGATCCGGCGATCCAGGACCGGATCGAGGGCGCGTTGAAGGCTTCGGGGCAGACGGCCCTGCGCATCCGCTACGAGCGGAGCGAGGATTCGGGCTTCTGGACCAGCGTGCTGGTCTCGTGGCTGCCGATGCTGCTCATTTTCGGCCTGTTCTTCGTCTTCCTGCGGCAGATGCAGGCCGGCGGCGGCCGGGCGATGTCGTTCGGCAAGAGCAAGGCGCGGCTGCTGACGGAGCGCAAGAACAAGGTCACGTTCGCCGACGTGGCGGGGATCGTGGAGGCGCGGGACGAGCTGGAGGAGATCATCGATTTCCTGCGCGACCCCAAGAAGTTCACGCGTCTGGGCGGGCGGATCCCCAAGGGCGTCCTCCTGATGGGGCCGCCGGGGACGGGCAAGACGCTCCTGGCGCGGGCGATCGCGGGCGAGGCGGGCGTCCCCTTCTTCACGATCAGCGGCTCGGACTTCGTCGAGATGTTCGTCGGCGTCGGTGCGGCGCGCGTGCGCGACCTCTTCGAGCAGGGGAAGAAGAACGCTCCGTGCATCATCTTCATCGACGAGATCGATGCCGTCGGGCGCCACCGCGGCGCGGGGCTCGGCGGCGGGCACGACGAGCGGGAGCAGACGCTGAACCAGCTCCTGGTGGAGATGGACGGGTTCGAGGGCAAGGAGAACGTGATCATCGTGGCGGCGACCAACCGCCCCGACGTGCTCGATCCGGCGCTGCTCCGTCCCGGCCGCTTCGATCGGCGGATCGTCGTCCCGCTGCCCGACGTGCGCGGGCGCACGGGGATCCTCGACGTCCACACCCGCGTCTCGCGCAAGGTCCCGGTCGCCGACGACGTCGAGCTGGAGACCATCGCCCGGGGCACCCCCGGCTTCTCCGGGGCCGACCTGGAAAATTTGGTCAACGAAGCCGCCTTGTTCGCCGCCCGGTCCAACAAAGAGTTGATCACCATGGAGGATTTCGAACAGGCCAAAGACAAGGTCCTCATGGGTTCGGAAAGAAAGAGCCTCATCCTGAGTGAAGACGAA
>JACRCZ010000131.1 GCA_016218765.1 Deltaproteobacteria bacterium
CGAGCACAAGGTCCTCTACGGGCCGGGCAAGGCCGCCAACGCCGGCGGCGTCGCCACCTCGGGCCTCGAGATGTCGCAGAACTCGATGCGCCTCTCCTGGTCGCGCGAGGAGGTCGACTCCAAGCTCCACGACATCATGAAACGCATCCACAAGTCCTGCGTCGACGCCTCCGCCGCCTACGGCACCCCCGGCAACTACGTCAACGGCGCCAACATCGCCGGCTTCCTCAAGGTCGCCAACGCGATGATGGACCAGGGCGTGATCTAGGCGTTCTTCGCTCCAGCCCCTAGCCTCCGGCCCCCTGTCCCCGCTACCATGCGGCCGATGACGACCTTCCGGGAACTGCTCGAACAGCAGCACGAAACCGCCCGGCTCTCGGGATTCCAGCACCTCATGCAGCGCCGCGTGCGCGAGATCCTTCTCGTCTCCAGCCCCTACGACTCGTTCATGCTGGCCGAGGACGGCAAGCTGCACGAGATGATCCTGAGCGAGTTCCTGGAGCACAACCTGAGCTATGCCCCGGGGATCACGCGCGTCGCCTCGGCTCGCGAGGCGCTGGCGCTGGCGCAGGACCAGCGACGCTTCAACCTCATCATCTCCACCATGCACCTGGACGACATGCCCCTGCCGGAGTTCGCGCGGGCGCTGCGCGAGCAGGGCATCGAGTCGCCCTTCGTCCTGTTGACCTACGACAACCGCGAGCTTTCCGACCTCTTGCGTCGCCCCGAGGCCTCGATCTTCCACCGCGTGTTCAACTGGCAGGGCGACTTCCGCATCTTCCTCACCATCGTCAAGCACGTCGAGGACTCGATGAACGTCGAGGCGGACAACGCCGCCGTCGGCGTCCAGGTGATCATCCTCGTCGAGGACTCGATCCGCTTCTACTCCTCGTACCTGCCGATGTTCTACTCCGAGCTGATGCAGCAGTCGCAGCGGCTGATCGCGGAGGGGCGCAACATCAGCGAGAAGGTCTACCGCATGCGCGCCCGGCCGAAGATCCTGCTGGCGACGAACTACGAGCAGGCGTGGGGGTTCTACGAGCGGTACCGTCGCGACGTGCTGGGGGTGATCTCCGACATCCGGTTCCCGCGGGCGGGTCGGTTGGATCCCGAGGCCGGTCTGGCGCTCGCGCGCGCCATCCGTGCCGAGCGTCCCGACCTGCCGATCCTGCTCCAGTCGTCCAACGCGGAGAACGAGCCGCGGGCGTTCGAGGCGGGGGCGTCGTTCCTGCACAAGAACTCGCTGACGCTGCTGCACGATCTGCGGAAGTTCATGGTCGAAAACTTCTCCTTCGGCGACTTCGTCTTCCGCTCGCCCGACGGCCGCGAGGTGGCGCGGGCCCGCGACCTGAAGTCGCTGGAAGAGGTGCTGGAGCGGGTGCCGGTGGAGAGCCTGCTGTTCCACGCCGAGCACGATCACTTCTCGAGCTGGCTCAAGGCGCGCACCGAGTTCCTGCTGGCCGCGCGGCTCAAGCCGCACAAGGTCGCCGAGTTCCCCGACACGGGCGACTTGCGGCGCTACCTCATCGACCAGCTCCGGGAGAACCGCCTCGGCCAGTACCGCGGCGTCGTCGTGGACTTCGATCCCACCGACTTCGAGACCAGCGTCAACATCGCCCGCATCGGCTCGGGCAGCATCGGCGGCAAGGCCCGCGGACTGGCCTTCATCGCCAGCCTGGTCAAGCAGTTCGGCCTGCGCGACCACTTCGCGGACGTGCGCGTCCTGGTCCCCGGCGCCGTCGTCCTGTGCACGTCGGTCTTCGACCAGTTCATCGAGGACAACGACCTGCGCGAGCTCGCGCTCAACGGAAACGACGACGACCGGATCCGCCGCCGCTTCCAGGCGGCGGCCCTGCCCGCGTCGGCCGTCGAGCAGCTCCGCGCCTACCTCTCCGGCATCCACTACCCGCTCGCCGTCCGCTCCTCGAGCATCCTCGAGGATTCGCTGTACCAGCCGTTCGCCGGCGTCTACGCGACGCACATGGTCCCGAACAACAACCCGACGCTCGACGAACGGCTCGCGCGGCTCTCCGCCGCCATCAAGGCCGTCTACGCGTCCACCTTCTTCGCCGCCGCCAAGGACTACGTCCGCGCCACGAGCTACCGCCTCGAGGAAGAGAAGATGGCGGTGATCATCCAGCGCGTCCTGGGCAATCCGTACGGCGACCGCTTCTACCCGCACTTCTCCGGGGTCGCCCGTTCCCACCACAGCTACCCGACGCCGCCCCAGCGCGCCGAGGATGGGATGGCCGCCGTGGCCGTGGGCCTGGGCCAGGCCGTGGTCGACGGCTCGCCGTGCCTAACGTTCTGCCCCCGCTATCCCCGGCAGATCCTCCAGCTCTCGGATCCGCGCCAGTACCTCAAGAACTCGCAACGCGACTTCTACGCGCTGGATCTGGCCCTGCACCCCGACGCCGGCGGGGGTCCGGCCGAGCTCGTGCGGCTGCCGCTGGAGACGGCGGAGGCGGACGGCGCGCTGTCCCAGCTCGCCTCCACCTACAGTGCCGAGAACGACGCGCTGTACGACGGCATGTCCCGCCCCGGCGTGCGCCTCGTCACGCTGGCCCAGGTCCTCAAGCACGATTCCTTCCCGCTCGCCGACATCCTCCGCCTGCTGATGGACATGGGGCGCTGGGGCATGAACTCACCCGTCGAAATCGAGTTCGCGGTGAACCTCGAGCCGTGGAACGGCGGACCCCGCCAGTTCGGCATCCTGCAGATGCGCCCGCTGGTCCTGAGCCGCGAGGCCAGCGATCTGCGGCTCGAGGGCCTGGACGACGACGACCTGGTCTGCCGCAGCCCGCGCGTGCTCGGCAACGGCCGCATCGACGGCATCCGCGACGTGGTGTTTACGGACCCCGAGCTGTTCGAACGGTCGCGCAGCACGGAGGTGGCGGCGGAGATCGCCGCGCTCAACGCGAAGCTCGCGTCCGAAGGCGTCCCGTACCTGCTGCTGGGCGTGGGACGCTGGGGCTCGCGCGACCCCTGGCTGGGCATCCCCGTCGCCTGGGGCCAGATCGCCGGGGCGCGGGCGATCGTGGAGGCGGGCCTGCGGGACATCCGGGTCGAGCCCTCGCAGGGGAGCCACTTCTTCCAGAACCTGACCAGCTTCCAGGTGGGCTACTTCACGGTGAACGAGGACCTGGGCGAGGGCTTCGTCGACTGGACCTGGCTGCGCGCCCAGCCGGCGCTCGAGCGCCGCACCTGCGTGCGCCACGTGCGCCTGGACCAGCCGCTGTTGGTGCGCATCAACGGGCGGACGCAGGAAGGCGTGGTCTTCAAGCCGGGCAAGGGGACGTGAACAGGAGGAAGGCCATGAAGGCAGGAACAGCGGTGGCGACGGTGCTGGCGGCGGTCCTCGCAACGGCGTGCCGCCCGAGCCCGAAGACCGAGGAGGAGCCGGAGCCCGTGGCGCTGGCTTCCCCGCCGCTGGGCGAAGGGTTCACCGAGGATTTCGAGGCCGCGACCCTGGACAAGCAGGTGTGGCGCGCCACCTCCGGCGGCTACGCGATCGAGAACGGCGCCTTGCGCGCGAAGAACGCCCGCAATCGCCCCCTGTGGCTCAAACGCCGCCTGGTCTGCGACGTGCGCATCGATTTCACCGCCTGGTCCGACTCGCCCGACGGCGACATCAAGGTCGAGGTCATGGGCGACGGCGCGTCGTACGATCCCGACCAGGGCTCCTACGAGTCCACCGGTTACATCTTCATCTTCGGCGGCTGGAACAACACCGTGTCCACGATCGTGAAGCGGGACGAGCACCGGGCGCGGCTGGTGGTCGACGAGCGGACGCGCGTCGAGCCCGGCCGCAAGTACCGCTGGTCGATCCGGTTTGCCGGCAGCCGCATTGAATGGTGGATCGATGACTCGTTGTTCCTGTCCGTCGACGACCCGCAGCCCCTCTGCGGACCCGGCCACGACCACTTCGGCATCAACAACTGGGCCGTCCCCGTCCACATCGACGACCTGTCGATCGCACCCCTCGACCCGCAGCTCTGATTCCCGCCGCCGCCTGCCGTCGCGGCCTTGCACGAAGGCGCGCACTTGTGGTCGAGTTCGTCCCAGGAGGTGCCTCATGAGGATCCCGGTGGGACGGATCGTGATCGTGTCGGTCGTGGTCGCCGCATTGTCGGGCTTCGCGGCGTCGGGTTGCTCCGACGACGACGGAGGCGGCGGCACGGCCGCCGCCCAGTGCAACGCCCTCGTCGACACCATCTGCCAGCGCATGGTGACCTGCGCCGCGTACACGTCGGTCGCGACGTGCCGCACCGATCTGCTCGGCGTCCTGAACTGCTCGGCGGCCGTGGGGATCGGTCCGACGTACTCGTCGTGCATGACGGCGGTACCGGCGATCGATTGCGCGGCGTTCACGGGCAGCACCTGGCTGCCCACCTCGTGCAACGGCGTCATCCTGATGTAGCGACGCCACCGCCGGGCGCACTTGCCCCAGCCGCCCGCCGGTCCTATTTTCACGCCTTATGACTCGCCGCACGTGGCTCGGCCGCGTCATCGTCTGGTTCGTCGGCCTGCTGTTGCGGCGGGTCCGGCCGGACGAGCGGTGGGTGGAGGGGGTGCGTGACGCGGTCGGGCGGGGCTCGCCGGTCTTCGTGCTGCGCCACCTGTCGCTGGTCGACTTCGTGGCGCTGGACCACTTGCTGCGCCGGGCGGGACTGCCGCCGATCGCCTTCGTCTACGGCCTGGAGCAGTGGTTCTTCCGGCCGTTCCGCTGGATCTTCCGGGCCTGGATGCGTCCGCCGCGGGGCGTGTCGGCCGAGCGTCACCTGGCCCGGTTGATTCGCCGGGGCGTGCCGGTGTGCATCTTCCTCAGGCGACGGCCGCGCACTCTCGAGCTGCGCACGCTGCGCCTCGGACCGCGGCCGCTGACCGTCTGCGTCGGCCTGGCGCGGCGGGGCGTGCCGGTCGTCGTCCTGCCGCAGGTCGTGGTGTGGGGCCGGCGCCCGCCGACGGCCGAGCCCGGCGTGGTGGCGCGCGTGCTCGGTCCGCGCGAGTCCCCGGGGGTGGTGCGCGCCGTGTTCCAGGCGCTCAAGGGGCGGCGCGCGCTTCTGGTCCGGCAGTCCGACCCGATCGAGCTCCGCGAGTGGTTGGCCCAGCGCCGGAGGCCGCGTCCGACCGCGCGGACCGCGCGCGTGCTGGACACGCGCCTGTTCCACGCCATGGAGCGCGAGCGCCGGGCGGTCCTGGGTCCCTACATGCGCAGCCACGCCCGGCAGGCGGCCGAGCTGTTCTCGTCGGCGCGGTTCCAGCGCGAGCTGTCCGCCGTGGCGGAGCAGCGCAAGCTCCCGCTGGAGCAGGTGCGCGTCCAGGCGGCGGCGATGCTGCGCGAGATCGCGGCCCGGTTCCGCATCGAGTCCATCGAGTTCCTGGCGCTGGTCTTCGGCCGGGTGTGGAACCGGATCTACGACGGCATCGAGGTCGACCGCGAGGGCCTGCGGCGGGTGGTCGACGCGGCCCGCCAGGGCTCGGTGATCCTGCTCCCCAGCCACAAGAGCCATATCGACTACATCGTGATGTCGCAGGTGTTCTACGACGCGAGGCTGGCGACGCCGTTCATCGCCGCGGGGCGCAACCTGTCCTTCTGGCCCCTGGGCCCGCTCTTCCGCGCCGCCGGCGCGTTCTTCATGCGGCGGCGGTTCGAGGGCGACGCGCTGTACGTGACGGTGATGCGCGCCTATCTGCGCCGGCTGCTCCTGGACGGATGCCACGTCGAGCTGTTCTGCGAGGGGACACGAAGCCGCACGGGCAAGCTCCTGCCGCCGCGCATCGGGCTGCTCGGCCTGCTGGTCGAGGCGGCGCTGGGCCTGCGCGGTCGCCGCATCCACGTCGTGCCGGTGGCGATCACCCACGAGCGCGTGATCGAGGAGGGGGCGCACCTGCGCGAGACGTCCGGCGGGACGAAGGAGAAGGAGGACGTCGGAGGCCTGTTCGGCGCGCGCCGCTTCCTGCAGTCGCGCTACGGCCGCCTGCACGTGCGCTTCGGCGAGCCGGTCGAGCTGCAGGAGTTCGCGGCTGCGACGGGAATCGCCCCCGCGACCGTCGCCGACCGGACGGCCTGGCGCAACGCCGTGCACCGCCTGGCGTTCCGCTCCTCCTTCGCGGTCAACCTGGAAACCCCGGCCACCCCCACCGCGCTCGTCGCCGCCGCCCTGCTCGGCGGCGACTCCCGCTCGGTCGGCACGGCGGACCTCGAGCGTCGCGTGGCGCGGCTCCGGGACTGGGCGGCCGAGCTGGGTTCTCCACTGGCCTCGGCGCTCGCTCCGCCCCACCAGTCCGACCCGCCGCGCGAGGCGGTGCGCCGGGCGGTCGAGCTCTTCGCCTCCGACGGCACGCTCGACGTCACCGGCCCGCTCGGCGAGACGCTGGTCACCGTCGAGGACCGGCGCCGGCCGCGCCTGGACTACTACCGCAACGGCGTGCTCCACGTCTTCCTCGAGCCCGCGCTCGTCGCGCTGGGCGTCCTGGCCGGCGCCGACCGCGCCGGCCTTCCCGGCCGCGTCAACCGCCTGGCACGCCTGTGGAAGTACGAGTTCATCTACGCCGACGAGGCGGATGCGCTGCCGGGCGTGACGCGCGGCCTCGAGTTCCTGGTGCGCCTCGGCGCCGTCGCGGAGGGTCCGGACGACACGCTCCGCGTCCTGTCGCCGGCGGCGGTCCGCGAGCTGGCGCGGATGCTCCTCGCGTTCGTCGAGGCCTACCGGGTCGCGCTCGGGGTGCTCGAGCGCACCACCGACACGCGCCGTCACGCGGATGTCGTGGCCCGGTGTCTGGCGGAGGCGGAACGGCAGTACTTGCGCGGAGAGCTGGCGGCGTACGAGGCGCGCAACGCGGTGACCTTCGCCAACGTCCTCGTGGCGGCGCGCGACCTGGGCTGGATCGAGTTCCCCTCCCCCGACACGTTGCGCGTCTCCGCCGCCGCGCGCTCCTCGGAGGTGCTGTTGGAGGAGCGCAAGCGGCTGGAGCGGCTGGCGGCCTCGCTGCGGTAGCCGGACGCCGCGCCGGGAACGCCATCCGGCGGCGGATTGCGGTATCGTGCGAGTCGGCAGGGGGGGGAAGGGTGGTTCATGGCGCGCGTCCGTCGTTCGACATCGCGATCCCGCTCTCCGGCCCGGCCGGATCCCGGCGGCGGGCAGCGCTCCCCGGCGCGCCGCGCGGTTCGTCGCGCGGCCGGGCCCGGGACCGCGGCGCGGCCGGTGGACAACCTGCTGTCGCTGCGGGAGAGCGGAGCGACCTACCGGGCGCTGGTCGAGACGACGGGCACGGGCTACGTCATTCTCGACACCGCCGGGAACGTGGAGGACGCCAACGCGGAGTACGTCCGGCTGACCGGGCGGCGCTCGCTGAACGACGTTCTCGGCCGATCGGTCGTCGAGTGGACGGCGGCCCACGACCGCGAGCGGAACGCGGCCGAGGTGCGGGAGTGCTTCGCGCGGGGATTCGTGCGGCACCTGGAGATCGACTACGTCGACGGCGCCGGGATCCAGACGCCGGTGGAGCTCAACGCGACGGTGGTGAAGACGCGGCGCGGTCCGCGCATCCTGACCTTGTGCCGCGACATCTCGCAGCGCCGGCGCTTCGAGGACGAGCTGCAGCGGGCGGAGCGGCTGGAGTCGATCGGCGTCCTGGCCGGCGGCATCGCGCACGACTTCAACAACATCCTCGTCGGCATCACCGGGAACCTCTCGCTGGCGGGCCTGCGCCTGGACGAGCCGGAGGCGGTGCGCGAGCTGCTGGGAGAGGCGGAGCGGGCGGCGTTCCGCGCTCGCGACCTGACGCAGCAGCTGCTGACGTTCGCCCGCGGCGGCCCGCCGGTGCGGCGGGCGGCGGCGGTCCCGGAGCTGATCCGCGAGTCGGCGGCGTTCGTCCTTCGCGGCTCGCCGGTGACGGCGCGGTTCGACCTGCCGGACGACCTGTGGCCGGTCGAGGTCGACACCGGCCAGATCAGCCAGGTGATCCAGAACATCGTGCTCAACGCGGCGCAGGCGATGCCCGGCGGCGGCCGGGTCGTCGTCTCGGCGCGGAACATGGAGCCGGGGGCGGCTGGGTCACGGCGGCGCGGCCGGCGCGTCCGCATCTCCATCGCCGATCGGGGCCCGGGGATTCCGCCCGAGAACCTGCGGCGCATCTTCGACCCGTACTTCACGACCAAGGAGAAGGGCAGCGGCCTGGGACTGGCCGTCGCCTACTCCATCGTGCGGCGTCACGACGGCGAGCTGACGGTGGAGTCCGACGCGGAGCGGGGCTCCACCTTCCACGTCTTCCTGCCGGCGACCGAGCGCGGTCCGGCGGCGGTGCCGGCCCGCGTCGCCGGACGCTTCGCCGGCCGGGGCCGAGTGCTCGTCATGGACGACGACGACCTCGCCCGCTCGGTCGCCGTGCGGCTGTTCCGCGCGATGGGCTTCGACGCCATGCCGGCCGCCGACGGCTCCGAGGCGGTGGGGCGGTTCTCCGCCGCGAAGGACGCCGGACAGCCGTTCGACCTCGCCTTCCTGGACCTGACCGTCCCCGGCGGCATGGGCGGGCTGGAGTGCGTGACCCGCTTGCGCGCGCTCGATCCGTCCGTGCGTGTGATCGTCTCCAGCGGCTACGCCGCCGCGCCGGTGATGGCCGACCCCGCCCGCTACGGCGTCGCCGGCGTGCTCGCCAAGCCGTACCGCCTCGAGGACATCGAAGCCGTGCTCCGCCGCTTGTGACACGGCGACCGGTTGGTTGCACGAACCCGGGTTCCGACCCGGCACGAAACCACCGACGAACACCGATGGACACCGATACCGGACAAGGGGGCGACCCGGAGCCGTGCAGCGCACCCGCCCGGACCGCGGGCGTTGAATCGACGCGCCGTCCGGCCTATCGTCCGCTTGTGCGTGCCTCCTGCGGAATCGCCGTGCTCGTCGTCGCGCTCGCGTGGCCGGTTCGCGCGCACGCCCAGCTCGGGGCCGAGGATCCCGTCCCGTCGCTCGCGGCGGGCCCGACGGACGGCGCGCCGATCGAGGACGAATCCGCCGCTGTCGATCTCGAGCCCGCGGCTGAATCCTCGACCGCGGCGGACGAGGCCGGCTCCCCGCCCTCGCCGGTCCCCCCCGGCCAGTGCACCCTCCCCGCGTCCCACGCCATCGAGGTCGCTCTCGCTCGCTCCGACGCGGGCGACGTGGCCGCGGATCTCGAGCTCGCCGCGTGCTGGCGCCTTCTGGAGCAATCCTACCCCGAGCGCGTCGCGCTGGCGCGCGCCCTGGCGCGCGGCCTCCCCGACGAGGTCGTCGCAGCGGTCCGCGCCCGTCTGGACGAGCTGGGCGGCCCCCCGCCCGTCTCCCCACCCCAAGAACCGGCAACCAACGACTCCTCCGTTCAACCAACTCTCTCCGATCAACCGACTCCCTCCGATCAGCCAACTCTCTCCGATCAACCAGCACCGATCGTCCCCTATGCCCTGGGCGGCCTCTCTCTTGCCGGACTGCTGGGCGGCACGGCGCTGGGGCTGGCGGCGCTCTACGAGCACTCGCGGGCCGCGGCCGAGGTCGTGGACACGTCGCTCGACGAGGATCTGGGGATCGCGGCGGGGGTGTGCGCGGGGGTGGGGATCGCCGCGGGGGTCGCGGCGTTGATCCTCTGGCCGGACGGCGAGACGGGTCCGACCGCGGGCCCGGGGGACGTGGGGTTGGGGTGGGAGGTGCGGTTTTGACCGACGTTCCGAACGGGCTCGCGGGAGCGCTGCGCGAGGCGCAGCTCGACGTGACCGAGGACGCTCCCCTGGCGCCGCTCACGACGTTTCGCATCGGCGGGCACGCGCGGGTGCTGGTGACGGCGCACTCGCCCGAGGAGATCGTGCGGGCGGTGCGGCTGGCCGTCGAGGCCGGGGCGCGCTGGGCGGTGATCGGCGGCGGGAGCAACCTCCTGGTGGCGGACGAGGGGTTCCCCGGGGTGGTGGTGCTGGTGCGCGCGGCGCGGGTGTCGCTGCACGACACGGAGCTGGAGGCCGAGGCGGGGGCGGAGCTGGGCCGCATCGTCACCGGGTCGGCGTGGGCCGGCCTGGGCGACCTCACGTTTTGCGCCGGGATCCCGGGAACGGTGGGGGGCGCGGTCGCGGGCAACGCGGGTGCGTGGGGTCGAGCCATCGGGGAGCTCGTCGTGGCGGTCCGCCTGTTGCGGGCCGCCTCGATGGAGACCGTGGAGGTGGCGCCGGGGGCGATGGACTTCGGGTATCGCCGGAGCGCCGTCCAGGCCTCGCACGACGTCGTCCTGGCCGTCAGGCTGGGACTCCAGCCGACCGAGCGCAAGACGATGCTCAAGCAGATCGACGAGAACCTGGCCAGGCGCGGCAAGCGCCTGCCCGAGCTGCCGTCGGCGGGATCGATCTTCCGCAACCTGCCCCCGGCGCAGCCGGGCGGCCAGCGCGAGCCCGCCGGGCGACTGCTGGAAGCGGTGGGTGCCAAGGGCTACCGTGTCGGCGACGCCGGTGTCACCGACAGGCACGCCAACGTGATCGTGAACTACGGCCACGCCCGTGCGCGCGACGTCGTGCAGCTCATGGCCGAGTTGGAGCGGCGGGTGGCCGAGAAGTACGGGGTGCGACTCAGTCGCGAGCTGCGCGAGCTGGGGTAGGCGGGCTATCGCAGCCGGACCCCCACGTAGCGCGCGCCTTCCTGCCCCCGCACCAGCAGCCGTGCGACGTCGGCCTTGACGTTGTCGCGAAGCTGCCGGGCCAGGTCGGCCGCATCCGCCACGGGGTGGCCGTCGAGCTCCTCGATCACGTCCCCCGGCCGCAGGCCGTAGTCCGCGCCCGCGCCGGACGGATCGACCTCGACGACGAGCGCTCCGCCCTCCCCCTCGCCGATTCGCTTCCGCAGGGCCGGCGGGACGTCCTCGACCCGCCGCCCCGTCCCCTATCCCGGCCGCCCTCCGCCGCCGGTCCCCGGCCCTCTCCATCGGTGCCCATCGGTGTCCATCGGTGGTTGCTTCCTCTTCCCTGCCGCCCGCCGCCGCCCGCCGAGCTTGCTCCCGGCCGCGCGGCGTTGTACGGATCGCTCCACATGCCGAACACGCTGCGAACGATGGTGGTCGTCAACCCCAAGGCCGGCGCGGCGCTCGGGCGCCGCAAGCGCCGCGCGTTGGAGACGGCGATCCGCCGCACGCTGCCCGACGCCGACTTCGCCGAGACCTCGGGACCCGGCGACGGGACCGAGCGCGCTCGCGCCGCCCTGCGCGCCGGCGCCGAGATGATCGTCTCGGTCGGCGGCGACGGCACGCACCACGAGGTCGTCAACGGCTTCTTCGACGAGTCCGGGAATCCCGTCCGTCCCGGCGCCGCGCTCGCGGTGCTCCCCGGCGGCACCGGAGGCGACTTCCGCAAGACGCTCGGCTTCGGCCGCGACCCGCTCGAGCTGGTCGCGCTGCTGGGCGATCGCGCCACGCGGCCCTGCGACGTCGGCTGCCTGTCCTACGTCGACCACGCCGGCCGGCCGGCGCGCCGGTTCTTCCTCAACATCGCGAGCTTCGGCCTCGGCGGCCTCGTCGATGACCTCGTGAACCGCTCGACCAAGGCGTTCGGCGGCTTCGTCTCGTTCGCCGTGGGGACGATGCGCGCCATGGCACGCTTCCGCCCGCAGCGCGTGCGGGTCAGGCTGGACGGCCGCACGGAGGAGCCGCGGACGATCTCCGTGGTCGCCGTGGCCAACGGCCGCTGGTTCGGCGGCGGGATGATGATCGCGCCGCAGGCCCGCCTGGACGACGGCCTGTTCGACGTCGTCACCATGCCGGCCCAGTCCCTCGCCGACTACCTGTTCCGCGGCCACCACGTGTACCGCGGGACGCACGTCACGATGCCGGGAGTGCGGGTCGAGCGCGCCGGGCGGGTCGAGGCCGAGCCGTTCGACCCCGACGAAGCCGTGCTGCTGGACGTCGATGGCGAACCGCTCGGGCGGTTGCCGGCGGTCTTCGAGCTGCGTGCCGCCGCGATCCGGCTCAAGAGCTGAGGCGCGCGTTGACCGCCCCCGAACCCCACCCCCCCGTTTCCCGCTCCTCTGCCGGCCACGAGGCCCGCCCGGAGCAGGCCGAAGGGCCGCCAGCCACCAGCCACCAAGCCCGCCCTGAGCCCGCCGAAGGGCCACCAGCCACCAAGCCCGCCCTGAGCCCGCCGAAGGGCCGCAACTCCTCCCCGCCCCCTGCCCCCCTCCCGCTCTGGTTCGCCTCCGTACTGTCGCTCCTGGGCGGCGGGCTGATCGTCCTGTCGGTCCCGCGGATGAACTGGGAGCCGCTCGGCTTCATCGGTCTCATCCCGCTGTTCGTCGCGCTCGAAGGGGCCTCGTACCGCAGGGTCTTCTGGTGCGCGTGGCTTTTCGGCCTCGTGACGAACATCGGCGGGTTCCCGTGGATCACCGAGCTGCTGATCCGTTTCGGCAACCTCCACTGGGGTCTCGCGCTGGTCCTGCACCTGCTCCTCGGCTCCTTCCAGGCCTTGATGTTCCCGGTCGCCGCGCTGGGGGCGACGTGGCTCCGGCGGGCGCGCGTCCCGTTCCTCCCGGCGTGGATCGCGGGGTTCCTGCTCACGGACTACGTGTTCCCGATGATCTTCCCCTGGTACCTGGCGATGAGCCAGCACCGGTTCACGGTCTTCATCCAGGTCGCGGACCTCGTCGGCGTCGTCGGCGTGACCTCCCTGGTCGTGGCGATCAACGCGGCGCTCTACCTGGGCCTCATGGCCTGGGCCGATCGCTCGCCCGGACGGCCGGCGTGGCTGCCGCGGGACCTGTTCGACCGCCGCGAGCTCGTCTGGTCGGCCGCGGCGGTCGGGGCGGCGACCGTCGCTACGCTGGTCTACGGCTTCGTGCTGCGGGAGCGCTACCACGAGATCCGTGCCCGGGCGGACAAGGTGCCGTTCGGACTCGTGCAGCCGGACATCGGGATCCGTCAGAAACGCGACCCGGCCTTCTCGTCGGACAACCTGGACGTCCTGCAGCGCATGACGGCCGAGGCCGAGGCGCGGGGGGCGCTGGTCGCGGTGTGGCCGGAGGCATCGTTCCCCTACGCGCTGCCGCACGATCCGCCGCCCGAGGGGCGCCTGTTGCGCGACCGCCGGGAGGGGGACTCGATGCGCATCCGTCGCGGGTTCTCGATCCCCCTGGTCTTCGGCTCGATCACGCGCGGCACGAACCCGCCGCGCCGGTACAACTCGTCGTTCGTGCTGGACGGCGAGGGGCTGCTGCACGGGCCTGTGGACAAGAACGTGCTCTTGATGTTCGGGGAGTACATCCCGCTGCGCGACCAGCTCGGGTTCCTGGACCGCTGGTTCCCGCGTGCCGGGTCCCTGGCCGCCGGCTCGCGGCCCGAGCTGCTGCCGCTGGGCAGCCTGACGCTGGGCATCCTCAACTGCTACGAGGACATCCTGCCCCGTTACGTCGGCCGGCTGATGCGCGCCGGGCCGCCGAACGTGCTGGTCAACATCACCAACGACGCGTGGTTCGGGGACAGCGCCGAGCCGTACCAGCACCTGGCGTTGGCGGTGTTCCGTTCCGTCGAGCAGCGGCGGGAGATGGTCCGGGCGGTCAACACCGGCGTCTCGGCGCACGTCGCGGCCACGGGCGAGCTGCTCTGGCAGTCATCGATCTTCGTGCCGGCGCTGCACGTGGCGGAGGTGGTCCCGTACGCCGGGCGCACGGTCTATTCGATCGTCGGGGACTGGCCGGGGTACGGGGTGCTCGTCGCCATCGTCGCGTGGGCGGCCTGGCGCCGCCTCCGTCGGCCGCGCTACCCTGTCGACCGCGGGGCGGCGGACCGTCCGCCCGGGAGGCCAGCATGAAACGTCTCGGAAGGGTCGTGCCCGTCCTCGCGGCGCTCGTGCTCGCCGGCGCCTGCGGCGACGCGGGCTCGGCGCCCGTGGGTCTGGAGTCGTACTGTGCGAGCTACGCGCGGATCGCCTGCGACTTCGGCCGGCGCTGCGATTGCCTGATGGGCTTCACCGAGGAGATGTGCCGGAGCGTGATGGCGGCCGAGTGCACGAACGACGTCGTGACCCCCGTGAACGAGGGGCGGCGGAGCTACGACGCGGACGCCGCGGGCGACTGCCTCGCGGGGCTGCGGACGATCCTGGCGGACTGCAACCTCGACGATGTCGACTACCCGATGGCCTGCGAGACGATGCTGTCCGGGACGACTCGGGCCGGGGGCTCGTGCGACGAGGACGGGGACTGCCTGCCGGTGCTGGAGTGCTACGACAACGCGTGCATCGCGGCGCCGGTCGCGGGCGAGCCTTGCGTCGACGGCACGTACTGTCCGGGCGACCTGTTCTGTGCCGACGACGAGCGGTGCGCGGTCCTGCGCGGCCCGGGGCAGCCGTGCCCGGAGGGCGACGGGGCCTGCGCCGACGGGTTGTACTGCGACAACCGCACGGCGACCTGCTCGCCGTACGGCGGCGTCGGGGCCGAGTGCCGCCACGACAACGGCTCGTGCGCCGACGGCCTGTACTGCGCCTTCGTCGACGGCGTCTGCCAGCCGCTGCCCGGCGACGGCGGCGACTGCACGCAGTCGAGCGGGGCGTGCGCCGAGGGTCTCTACTGCGATCCCGCGGGCCGCGTCTGCCACCCGCAGCTCGGGGCCGGCGCCGGCTGCACCGACGACGGCCAGTGCCTCTCCGATTTCTGCGACGGCGGGACGTGCTCGACGCCCGCGGACGACCGCTGCCCGCTGTGACGGGTTCTTCGAGCTAATTCCGCGTCAGGTAGGCGACGGCACGGACGAGGGCCACGACCTTCTCGCGCTGCGCCGGCGTCAGCGACTCGAAGGCGATGCCCATCCCGGGATGGCGCCCGCGCGGCGGGTTGATCCAGCGCACGATGCCGCTGAGGGTGAGCGGTCCCACGTCGCCGCGGGCGGGGAAGCGGAGGGTGAGCTTCGAGCCGAGCGGCAGCGGGTGGGCGGCGGCGACGAAGATCCCCATCTCGCTGATGTTCTCGACGTAGGCGAAGAGGAAGGCCTCCTCCGACTGGAGGTCGACCTTCATGTCCTTGACGGCGAAGCGCTCCGCCCCCCGCCGCTCGGCCCCGCGCGGCTCCGACCCGGCCTTCGCAGTCTTGGTCGCCATGCTCGTCGCCCTCCCGGCCCGGCGTCCGTCGCCGGGCACCCCTAGCGCACGCGGATCACGCCGCCGTACAGGCGATTGTCGTTCCCCTCGCCGTCGACCAGCGGCATGCGCGATTCGCCGCGGAACAATCCGACGTACATCGTGTACGCGTCGGGACGTACCGACGGTCGCGCGAAGAACGGGATCCGAAGCTGCTGGCGATCGATGATCACGTCGCCCGGCCGCCAGTATCGGGTCGGGTACAGCCCTTCCGCCGGCTCGTGGTCGCCGTTGATCCGGTCGCCCATCCCATCGATGTGCACGAAGACCTCGTAGTCGCCCGTGATCGCCTTGAGGCACTCCCAGTAGTGGGTGATCGTCACGTTGTCGAAGGCCGCCACGGTGCCGTCGGGATAGGACGTGATGTCGTAGCCGAGGTAGCGCACCTTGTTGTCGAAGTTGCTCTCGAGGATCGAGTACTGCGGGGTCGGAGGCTCCAGCAGGATGACGCGGGCCAGCGGGCTGCGGTTCGCCTCCCCCGGCTCCGGATCGCTCACCGCCAGCAGGTAGCGACCCTGGGGGTCGGAGATCACCGGCAGGAGCGCGCCGTTCCGCCGGTCCCGGTACTTCTGGTTCACCTCGTTGAGCACCTGGTTCTTGGATGGGAAGACCAGGAACCGGGGCCGTCCCCTGGGCGCCGCGGCCAGCCACGCCACCGACTCGTCGATGTTCTCCACGATCTTCCCGCCGGCCAGCGACGGATAGAAGCGCGTCGCGGCCGGCTCGACCTGCAACAGGTACAGGCGACCTGCGAGGTCGCCCTCCGCGGCGGCCGCCCGCGCCGCGGGCTCGAGCGAGAACTTCGCGTCGAGCGACGGCGCGACGATCATGCCGGAGACGAGGCTCACGGCGAGGCCGCCGCCCAAGGCCAGCGTGCCGCGCAGCGCCCCGGCCGACGCGTGTTCCTCCATCCAGCGCACCACCTGCCGCGCCGTCCGCCACAGGAGCGGAATCGCGAGCAGGCCGAGCGGCAGGGCGCCGAAGCCGAGCGTCACCATGCGGAAGCCGAAGTGCGAGACCGTCCAGCGCGAGACGCCCGTGTAGCGCGCGAGGACCACGGAGCCGATCACGCTCCCGACCAGGACGACCGCGGCCAGCCAGCCCGCCGGCGCCCAGGCCGCGCTCCAGCGCTCCGGACCGCCGCGCAGGAGCGTCCGCGCGTCCTCGCGCGTCTGCCGCCACTGGTCGCGGTACCAGCCGAGCAGCGGCTGGCGCTCCTCGGCGGGCGGGATGAGGTGCGTGAAGACCACCAGGACGAGGAACACGCCGGCCGCCACGGCCAGCGAGGTCGGGAACGCGGGCGCCTCGCTGACCACGTCGCCGGGCTTGGGGAACCCGATCAAGCCCAGGAAGTCCTTCTCGAAGGCGAACGCGTCGCGCAGCACCACGACCGTCAACAGGACCGTCACCGCACCCGCCAGCCGCAGGCCGCGGCCGTCGCGCAGCGCGTGCAGGAGATAGTCGCCGACCACGAGCGCGAGGGGGAAGACGATGATCGTGGGCGCGGGATAATAGCGCCACGACCAGTAGGCCAGCAGCGTGTAGCCGAGCATCACGTGCAGGATGGCGTGGCGCCCGACGCGCGTGTCGGCGGAGGCCGCCGCGCCGGTGGAGCTGTCCGCCGCCGCCCCGGTCTCGCCGTTGCGCGGAACGACCATCCAGGCCACCGCGAGCGGCGCGAGCGCGCACCACGGGAACGTCTCGTAGCCGAATCGCGCCAGCAGGACCTCGAAGGTCTCGAGCTGGTTCATGATCTTCGCCCCGCCGATCGACAGCGCGAAGCGCTCGGTCTCGTCCGACGGCTGGTGCAGGAGACCCTTGACCACGAACCACGCGCACAGGCCCGCCGCGACCGCCGCCGCGAGCCACCGCAACGCCAGGAGCAGCGACCCCGGGAGGGCCGCGCCGTCGGGCGCACCCGCCGAGCGCATCCCGCCGGCGACGGCGGTTGCGATCGCCGCGGCGCCCAGAGGCGCCATCACGCCGAGCACGGCACCGAGGGCGAAGTAGGACAGCGTCAGGCCGAGCGCCGTGGCCAGGAATCCGACGGCCATGTCCCGGTACTCGGCCGCGGCGCTCCTCCCCCAGCCGGGCGCCTCGAGCAGGCGCGTCAAGCCGGCGAAGGCCACGGCGTAGGCGCCGAACGCGACCGCGTCGCCCCCGGCGCTCGCCCCCTGCAGGAAGACCACCGGCAGCGCGAAGAAGACGGCGAAGCCGGCCAGGGCCCTTTCGGGCGTCAGGAGCGGCCCGAGCGCGACGAGCGCGATCAGCACGCAGAGCAGGAGGAAGAGCGCGACGGCCGCCTTGCCGTTCCCGACCTCCTCGCCGCCCATGGAGAATCCGGCAGCGGTGACCCAGGTGGCCAGGGGCGGTCGTTCGCCCTCCCCTTCGATCTCGGGAACCGCCCACGCGGGCGTCTCCCCGCTCGCGACCTGCCGGGCGGCCTCGGCCCGGTGCAACTCCCAGGGTTCCCACAGTCCCCCGCCGAGCAGTCGCACGAGGGGGAGCAGGGCGGCGAGGGCCAGGATGACGAGGATGACGCGCGTCGCCGTCGACGATGCGGTGCGCATGGTGCCGCGTCTTAGCACGTTGGGGGGGAGGGTCAAGCCCGCGTCGCCAGCTCCCGCCGCCCGTCGCTCTCGCGCTCCTCCCCGAGCCTCGGAGAGTGCGCGCCGCAGGACTCCATCTCGCCCAGCTCCTCGGCCGTCGCCGGGTAGAAGCCGAACTCCTGGAGCACGCGCAGCTTGGGGCGCACGTTGCCGTCCAGATCGATGTGGAAGAAGCCGGGGAAGATGTCCGGGTGCCGCTCCACGAAATCGAACACCGGCCGGTGCTCGGGCCGGATCTCCACGTGCGCCTGCCGGCTCACCTCGTGCCCCGTCACCATGTACTCGGGGAAGAGGTCCGGCGCGAATTCCAGCCGCCCGTCCCGCGTGCACTCGCGGTAGATCTCCGTCTGCGGCAGGAAGCACAGCAGGGAGGGCAGGATGCGCGCGCCCATCATGCGGAACGACACCATCTGGAAGACCGACTGGTGGAAGTCGTCCATCGTCTCGAACGGGTAGCCCCAGACGTAGAACAGGTCCACGCGCCGGAACACGTCGGTGGCGCTGCGCACCACCCCGACGGTGTCCGCCGCGACGAACCCCTTCTTCGTCCGCTCCAGGATGCGGTCCGAGCCCGACTCGACCCCGAAGCGGATCTCCACGCAGCCGGTCTCCTCCATCGCCCGCAACATCTCGTCGTTCGTGAGGTTGATCCGGCCGAAGGCCTTCCACTTGAGGTCCAGCCCCGACCGGCGCAGCTCCTCGCAGAAGCGGATCACCTTGGCCGGCGAGGAGACGAAGAACTCGTCCTGGAACAGGATGAGCTTGGCGCCGCCCCTCTCGTGCAGCAGCCGCATCTCCTCGACGACGGCGCGCGGCGAGCGGTAGTACGACTCGTGGTCCCAGATCGGCGCGACGGAGCAGAAGGTGCACTTGTACGGGCAGCCGCGGGAGGTGATCACGCCGAAGCCGGTGTAGCGCGGCAGGTCGATGTGGTGGTACGCGGGGCCCAGGATCGCGTCAAGGTCGGTCAGGCGCGCCGGCCGCGGGTTGTGGCGGATGGCCCCGTCCTCGCGGTAGGAGATCCCCGGAACGTCGCGCAGGGAGGCGCCGGCCTTGAGCGCACCGAGCAGCAGCGGCGCGGAGGTTTCCGCCTCGCCGCGGACGACGATGTCGACCCACGGGAAACGGTCGAGAATCGCCTGCTCGACCGACTTCGCGCCGACCCCGGCCAGCAGCAGCGTCCGGTCCGGGAAGATCTCCTTGAACCGCTTCATCGCCAGGAGGGTGAACGGCAGGAGGTTGGCCATGCACGAGAAGCCGACGACCGGCGCCGAATCGGCCAGGAACCGGACGACCTCGTCGGCCGAGAACAGCTCGTCCGCCTCGTGCATCTGGTAGTCGCGAAAATCGACCGTGAACCCGGCCTTCTCCAGCGCCGAGGTCACGTACAGCGGCCCGAGCGGGATGTGCCGCTCGCGCTCGACCGTGTCGTAGTAGCGGACGTAGAGGAGGTTGAGGTTGAGGATCGTGATGTCTGCCAAGGTCGTTTCCTATTTCTTGTACGGCGGCATGTCCGGTGCCGCGCCGCCCGTGGTGGCCATGCCGCGGTCGTCCGGGCGTTCCGGCGGATAGTCGGGTCGCGCGCCGCCCGGGGCGTTGATGCTGTGGTCGAGACGCGGCGGCTCGTCGGGCCGAATGCCGCGCGACACCATCGGCTCTTCCGGACGGACGACCTCGGGCTCGCCCGCGTCCTGCGGCTCCGGCAGGTGCGGCGCGATTCCGCCCTCCGCCTCCATCGGATTGACGTCGGGTCGCGCCGGCACCGGCTCCTCGTCCGACGGCCCCGGCGGCCAGTCGGGCTGGATGCCGGCCGGCGGAGGCATGTCCTCGGGCCGGGGCGGAGGCCCTTCCCAGACGGGCGGACCCGGAGGTCGGGGCACGTCGGATGCACCCCCGGCCTCCGTCGGCACGTCCGCGCCGCCGGCCGCGTCGGCATCGCCGCTGGGCGGCGCGTCCGCGCGATGTCCCTTGCACGCCGAGACACACTCGGCCAGCACGGCGCCGCCGAGCAGCATGACGGCGGTCGAGGCGGTCTGCCGCAGGAACGTGCGCCGGCTTGCCGGAGGAGGCGGCATCATCAGGATCATCTGCTCGAGCTGCACGTCCGGAATCGCGGCGAGGATCGCCGCCTCCGACGCCGTCAGCTCGACGCTCGACACGGGCGCAATCCCGGCCCGGCGCCGCAAGAGCTCGGCCCGGAACGACGGATCCACCGACGCCAGACGCAAGAGCTTCTGGATTCCCGTCGGGACGGGCGGAAGGTCGGTGCGCGTCTCCGGCGGCCGGCCGCCGACGATCGTCGTGCGCGGCGAGACACACCGGCTGTCCATCGGCTCGTCGTCGCGAAACATCCTCGATCGGCTCATCGCGCCCCTCCTCGTTTCCGCGGCCCCGGCCCCGCCGGTCGAGCATCGACCCGCGGGACGAGCGCTCAGCATACCGCGGCAGCTTGGGCCGTGGGAACCGCGAATTCTCCGCGCGCCGGCGGTCCGGACGCACCCGTCCCGTCCGGGGCAAATCGCCCCCAAGCGGCAGGACGCCCCGCCGAAGGCGGCACCTGGACGGATGTCACGCTGTTGTTTCACCGGAGCAGCCTCCGACTCGCGATCGTGCAACCCGCGAGGCATGACGCGGTGTTTCCGGTGCTCCAACCCGCCGGGATTACAGATTTGCCGGAAACTGCACCTCCGGCACGATTCGCGCTAGTGTTCGCCCGATCGCCGGGGGGAGGGCGCCGGACGGCGCCGGGCCACGAGAGGAGTCGAATGCCCCGAATCGCCATCGATCAGCTCGTCGTCAACGGCCAGTCCTTCGTCTACCGCGACAAGCACTGGACCACCCCCACCGGATACCGCGTGAGCACGTCCGACGGTCAGCGCCTGACCGTCGCCTTCTACGAAAAGCACGGACGCGTGCCCGGCTCGCCTCCGCCCAGCAAGCGGGCGGCACGCCGCGTCCCCGCAGTCCAGGCCGCCAGGTAGCGGGCGAAGTCGGACCGCCGCCCGTCCCCGGCCGCAACCACGTCCGGCGACCGGCTCCTGAAGGCGCCGGCTGCGCCACGAGGCCTGCTGCGCAGGCTGGTGTCAGCGCGCCGCTTCCGGCCTGTTTGCTTCTCAGCGTCCCGCTCAGCGCCCTCAGCGCCTCAGCGGTGATTCGGATCTCCGCGCCCTCCCCGCCCTTCGCGCCCTCCCTCGCATCTGGACTTCCTCCCGGCCTTGGACTAGGCCCATGGACCGACCGGGCACCCCACCTTCGACGAGGTGGCGGCCGACGAAGGACGAAACCTCGCGGGCCCGGCCGGGAGGCTCATCCATGACGACCAGGGTGCTGACGTTCTACGGGACCTCGGTGGGCAAGAAGGTCGTGATGGCCGTCACCGGCTTCATCGTCTTCGGCTACGTCGTGGTCCACATGCTCGGCAACCTCCAGATCTTCCTCGGCCCGGCGAAGATCAACGGGTATGC
>JACRCZ010000132.1 GCA_016218765.1 Deltaproteobacteria bacterium
GGTGGCGGTGGCGGCGGCGGCGGCCGCGGCCGCGGGCCCCGCGGCGGCGGTCGCGGCGGCGGCCCCGGCGGCGATCGCGATCGGATGCCCGAGGACTAGCCCTGCCTTCCGTCCCTCCTGCCGCGCCGGTTTTCTCGTTCCGACCCCAAGGCTCGCCGAACACGCCGGTCCGCCTCCTCGAAGGCGACGCGGCCGATGCCGCGGCGGCGCTGGCTCGCGAGGGCGTCCTCGCCGACCTCCTGTACATCGATCCGCCCTTCGCCTCCGGCGCCCGCTACTTCTGCCCGGCGACGGTCGCCGGGCCGGGCGGAACGTCGGTCACCGTCGAGCGACCGGCCTTCGCCGACCCGCTGCGCGGCGGACCGGAAGACTACCTGACGGAATTCGCCCCACGCCTCGATGCCGCCTGTCGCGCCCTGCGCCCCGGCGGCAGCCTCTACGTCCACCTCGACTGGCGCGTCGCCGCCCACGTCCGCGTGCACCTGGACCGCACTCTCGGTTTCGCCGCCCTGCGCAACGAGATCGTCTGGCGTCGCAACCCGCCGCTCGGGCGCAAGGCGCGCGCCGGCCAGTTCGGGCGCGTCACCGACACGATCCTGTTCTACGTCCGCCCCGGCGGCGCGCCGGTCTTCCACGCGCAGGCGATCGCGCGTCGCGCCGCCCCGGGCTCCTACCGCCTCGACCCGGCCACGGGGCAGGCCTTCCGCACGGCGCCCCGCGGCGACTATACCGACGCCAGCGTCGCGCGCCTGGAAGGGGAAGGGCGGATCCACCGCACGCGCTCCGGCCAGGTCCGCATCCGCTACGACCTCGAGCCCGCCGCCGGCGGCGCGGCCCCGGACGGCGAGTGGGTCGAGCAGGTGCCGGTCGACTCGCTGTGGTTGGACATCCCGGACGCGATGCACGTCCCGCCGTCCGAGCGTACCGGCTACGCGACGCAGAAGCCGGAGGCGCTGCTGGAGCGCATCGTCTCCGCCTCCACCGACCCGGAGGCGCTCGTCCTCGATCCCATGTGCGGCAGCGGCACGACGCTCGCCGTCGCCGCGCGACTGGGCCGCCGCGCGATCGGCGCGGATCGCTCGCGTCTGGCCGTGCACACGGCGTTCGCCCGGCTGGCCCGCGCCGGGTTTCTCGTCCGCGTCGAGCGGCTGGACGGCGCCGACCCCGAACCCGGCGGAGCGCTGGATGTCGTCGCCGGGCGGGACGGGACCGTGAAGCTGACGGGGTACCGGCCGGGGCTGGTCCCCGATTGGCCGGGGGCCGCCGCCGCGGTGGAGGCCGCTGGCGAATCGCGCGGGCTGGCGCTGCTCGAGGGCTGGGGCATCGATCCCGAGGGTCTCGCCGCGTCGCCGGTGCTCGCCTGCTGGTTCGGGCGGAGCGCCGGCGACCGCGTGCCGCTCGACGCAGCCCTCCCTCGCGCCGCGCGCTCCGGTGCCCCGCGTGTTTTCGCGTTCGACGTGTTCGGCAACCGTTCCACGGCGCGGATCGAGCTGCCGTAGGGCGCGGACTACCGCTTGCCGCGGCAGGCGAGGTAGCGGGCGGCGGAACGATCGTAGGTGCGCTCGACTTCCGGAGGGAAGAAGCAGGCCGGCAGCTCGTCGTTGTTCCGGTGGTACTCGAGACACAGGCAGCAGCGGCCCTTGCGCGAGCACGGCTCGTAGGTGCACGTGCAGCGTTGCAGGTTGCGATCGAACGTCTCGCAATTCTTCGGCTTCATCGGCGCTCCTCCTGCGCGCCCGCGGGTGGGGTCTCAGCGGTAGCGGAAGTACGAGGCCGGGCCGCCGGGAAGCTCGAGGACCAGCGTTTCCGAGCGGTCGTCGATCTGGAAGGCCGCACGGAGCACTTCGTCGACGGCCGAGCCCTGGGCCAAGAGGACGAGCGTTGCCTCCTCGGTGAACCACGTGCCGGTCGACTCGGCGGGCGCGGCGGCGATCCCGGCGGCGGCATCCACGTCGCTCTGCCGCCGCCTGAACTGGCCGGTGGCGTCGAGCTGGACGTCATCGACGGTGAATCGTCCGGCCGCTTCGTCGCGGACCGAGTGGACCCAGCCGCCGACGAGCGACGCCTCGCGGCGGCGCTGGACGACCCGCGCGATGTCGGCGTCGGCGGCGACCCGGGGCATGGCCGTCTCGACCGCCGCCTCGGGCGCGGCCGCGGGGACGTCCTCGACGGCGTCCGGGCCGGGCGCGGGTCCGGCGTCGGCGGACGCGTCCGGCTCCGGTGCAATCGGGGTGGCGGTCCCGTCGTCGGGCGCGACTTGCGCGAGCGCCGTGGCCACGGCGGCAACGACCAGGAGGGCGGACACGGTGCCGGCGAGCGCTCGGGTCTTCATCGAGCGCGGACCATAGCGCAGGGGCGCGTGCGGAGCAACGGAACGCGGCGTGGCGCCGGCGCCCGGGCATGTTCCGGTCGTTTCGGCGTCGGGTGGTCGAGACGCCGTCTTTCACGTATGATGGCGCCCATGAAACCGACGCGTGGCATGCGAAGCTCCTCGTCCGTGCTGGTCCTGGCGCTCGTTCTCGGCGCGGCGTCCGCGCGTGCCGGCGAGCCGTCCCTGGCGGAGTACGTCTTCGACGGCTCGCGCGTGCTCTGGTTCTCGTGGATCACCGACACGCACATCGACTTCATCCTGCCGTTGGGTCCCGCGGGGGAGGAGGATCGGTTGCGCTGGGCGACCGGGGAGGGCTTCGAGGTCGTGCAGCCGTGGTTCATGGTGGCCACGGGCGACCTGACGGACAGCACGAACGGCATCAGCTATCTCTCGGGCCAGCAGGACGCCGAGTGGTCGTTGTACCGGCAGATTGTCGCCGACGAGAACGGCATGGGACCCGAGTTCTACTTCGACATCGCGGGCAACCACGACACCTACAGCGACGGCGCGCAGGAGCACTACCTGGCGTTCAGCGTGCAGGGCGTGGCCACGGGCACGACGCAGCACACCTGGCGCATCGATGCTCCGTGGGGCGCGAGCTACGCCTTCGTCGAAGTCGCGACGTCGTCCAACGGCGGTGAGCCGTGGCTCGATGTGACCCAGCCCGCGGAGCTGACCCCGGACGAGCTGGCGGAGGTCGAGTCCTTCCTCACCGCCGGCGACGACGCCGATCTGGCGATCGTCTTCGGCCACCATCCCTTCGACAGCTTCGACGGAGCCGGCGAGCTGCGCGCGGCGATGATGCGGCACGGCGTCGGCCACTACATGGCCGGGCATTCGCACGACCTGGACTTCGCCTCCTACGAGGGCGGCTCGATCGTCCAGACGCGCAGCGACTCCCTGGGCCAGTCGGGCGCCAACAACTTCGCCGTCGTGGCCGTGGATGCCGACGCCGTGTCGTGGAAGTGGATCTCGCTGACCGATCCCCCGCCCCCGTATCCCATCGTCCTCATCACCGCCCCGGTCGACGCGCGTCTGGGCGCCGGCGACGACTTCGTGAACCCCTGGGCGCCGCCCGTCCCCGCGACCTGCACGGAAGCCCCGGTCCGGGCGCTGATCTTCGATCACGGCGACGTCGCGTCCGCGCGCTTCCGCTGGGACGGCGGCGAATGGACGGCGATGGCGCAGTGGCCCGACCAGCCGCTGCAGTGGCGCGGGCGTTTCGATGCCAGCGTCCTGACCGCCGGCCTGCACACGCTCGAGGTCGAGGGTACCGGCACGACCACGCAGACGACCGTCGCCCAGGTGGAGTTCGCCGGAGGCGATTGCACCGTGGGCGAGGAGGACCTTCCCGGCGCCGACGCCGATGCCGACGGCGACGGCGACGCGGACGCGGACGGTGAGGGTGGTGCCGACGCGGACGCGGACGCCGACGCGGATGCATCACCGGACGTCGAAGGGGAGACCGACGACGTCGAGAACGACGACGGCGGAGAGACCAAGTCCGCCGGCGACGGCTGCGGCTGCCGGGCCGCCGGCGGCGGTCCCGCCCGGGCCGTGTCCGCGTTCTTCCTGGGCCTGACCGTGCTGGCGGCGGGGCGGTGGTTCCGGCGCGGGACGAAGTCGGCGGCGGTCGGCGTCCGGCGGTAGCCGCCGCGCTGGGTGCGCGTCTCGGCCCGCGGCCGCTTCGACGCGGACAGCGCGAGTCCGTACATCGGCGTCCGTTGCGCCGCCGACACGGTGGGTGGTAGCGCTGATCGCCGGCGCGGGCGCGCTCGTGGTATTCTGCCGTCATGTACGGACCGCATGCTTCTCGCTTGCTCGGCGTCCTGGGCGTCTTGCTGGCCTCCTCGCCCGCCGCAGGGGCGCCGGGCTGGGAGCGGTTCGACCTGGGCTCCGGCCGGTACGCGCTGCGCTACGAGCCCGCATCGCTGGAGCCGTGCGCCCCGTCGCCGGTCGTCGTGTTCTTCCACGGCGCGGGCGGGACGCCGGACGGGTACCAGGCCATCCTGCAGCCCGCCGCCGATGCGACCGGATGCGTGCTGCTTCTCCCCGCGGCCGGCGGCCCCGGCTGGAGCGACGCGGACATCGCCACGCTCAACGCGGCCCTCGATGCGCTCGACGCCGAGCGGATCGTCGACACGAACCGCTTCTCGCTCGCCGGTCATTCCGCCGGCGGTGCCTTCGCCTATCTCCTCGGCTACTCCAACACCGGCATCGCCGGGATCTTCACGCTCTCGGCTCCGGCCTACGGCGTCGATTCGGTCGCCGACCCGGCGTGGCGCAGCCCGATCCACATGTACTACGGCACCGAGGATCCGAACTACACCGGCGGCTCGTACAGCACCCTGATCGCGCAATGGGACCGACTCGGCGTCGCGCACGAGGAGGACATCCAGCCGGGCTACGGTCACTCGACCTGGCCGGACTCGTCGATGCTGGCCGGATTCGAGTTCCTGGCCCGGCAGGTGTACCCGGGGACCCCGGTCGAGGGTCCGTGCGGCACCGGCGCGGACGCCGATGCGGACGCGGACGCCGGCGCGGATGCGGACGCCGATTCGGGGGACGGCGCGTCTCCGGACGCCGACGCGGGCGGCGAGGCCGCGGCCGACGCGGACGCAGACCTCGACGGGGCCCGTGACGCGGACGACGCGTCGCCTTCCATCGATGCGCCCTCCGGCGGGACGGCCGAGACGGGATGCGGGTGTCGGGCGGCGGACCGGCCGGGCGCGACGGGCCCCGTGCTGCTCGCGGCCTGCACGCTCGCGCTGCTCTCCCGGCGGCGCACCCCGTCGCTGCGTCCTCTCCCCGACGCTCGAGCATTCGGTGCGGACCCTGTCCGGCGTGGACGCTCCCTGGGCGCGCGAACGAGGCCCCTTGCGCCTACTCCGGGAGCCGGAGCGACGGCACGACCTGCCGGTACCTCGCGCCGAGGTCCGGGAGCGCGACATCGGGCCGGATGCTCCTGACGATGAACTCCACCCGGCCCTCGTCGTCGATGTGGTTCTGGACCTGGAGCACCGCGGGCTGACCGACGGTCCCGTCGCGGTAGGTCGTCCGAAGGCAGATGGACGCGTCCTGATCCAGGAACACGCCGCAGACCTTCTCCATGACGAGCCACGCGAGGAAGTACTCCTCGAGCGACAGGATCGCCCATCCCGGGGGCGCCGCCTTCTTGAATCCCTCGAAGCTGCCGCCGCGACGGGGGGCCGCCTCTCCGACCTCGGCCAGGAACCAGTACCCTTCGGCCGCCGGCGCGAACCCGATGCGGTCCTTCTCCGAGGGACGAAGCACGAAGTGGTCCTGCCCGAGGCCGAGCGCGGCCAACATCCCGGGTGTGGGCAGAACGACCTCCATCGGCCGGAAGACCAGCTCCGTCCCGCTCCGCGCGGCGAACTCGTCGGATGAGACGGCCGGACGGGGGACGTCGATGGTGAACCCCTGGCTCAGGAAAACGTTGGCCATGTCGGTCCGCCAGTCCTCGACGGTGTCACGGGCTCGTCCGACCGGCGCGATGGACCGCGACTTCCGCGCCGGCTTCCCCGCCGGCTCGACGGACGCAGGCACGCTGGAAACCCGCTCGACCTCGAGCAGCTCCTGGAGCTCGGCGACGCGGGCCTCCAGCGCGGCGATCCGGGCGTCCTTCTCCTTGCCCGCCAGAATCGCCTCCGTGAGCCGAAGCTCGAGCTCGGGCTTGAGCTCCCGGAGCTGTCCCAGCTCCGCGCGCGCCTCCGCGCCCAGAATCAACTCCTCGAGCTTGCGCTGCGCCGCCGCGGGCGGTCCCGCCTTCATGATCGCCTCGAGATAGAGCAGCAACCCGCGCAGCGCGTGCTCCGCGCTCATCTCCCCGCGCTCGACACAGCCGGAAAGCCGCAGCCAACCCTGGCTCGCCCGAGCCATCAACGCCGCTTCCGCAATCGACGGCGCCTTCGCCCCCCGCTCCTGGCTCCCCGGCTCGACGGCCATCTCCACCCGCTCCCTCGCCACCGCCCCAGCGCCCCTCCGGGGTACAGTATGCTGTCCACGGGCGCCTGTCGCAAGATCGCAATGTTGGCAGTCGGATGGTCCGTCAGCGCGAGGCCGGACGGCAGGGCAGGACGGCGCTACGGCACGATCGCCTGGAATACTGCTTCGTACCACGCGTCGCGCAGCGCGCGCACGGTTTCCCAGTTGGACTCGATCTGCCTCGCGACCGCGGCCTCGACGCCGGGGTAGGGCGAGTCGACCTCGGGAACGACGCGGTTGGCCCTGGCCCACTCCGCCATGGGCGCCAGCAGCCCCACCCACGGGTTCCACCGTTCCGCCCACATCAGCCGGGCCATCCGGTCGGGGTGCATCGCCCGGATCACCTCGGCCACGGGCGGCGTGATCATCGGGCGCAGCCACGGTCGCACGAACGCCTGGTACCACGCGTTTCCGAACCGCGAGATCGTCTCCGTGAGCTGGAAGTCCCGGCGGTCGTAGTCCGCCCGGACGTCCTCGACCTGCTTCTCCTCGAACACGACCTCGAACTGGTCCTTCGACGGATCGAGCTCGCCCGTCTCGCGCACGATCCGCATCTGGTACAGGCCCGGCGCCAGCTTCCGCATGCGCTCGATGTGCTCGATGATCGCCCGGTGTTCGCGGCGCGCCACGCCCGCGGAGACGAAGATCCCCAGGTGTCCGACGTGCTTGTGCAGGAGGTAGATGATGCGCTGCCCGTGCTTCTTCAGCTCCGCCGTCGTCGGGTAGACCTCGGACACCCAGTTCAAGGCCTGCTGGGGCGGCGTGATGTCGTCGCCGGCCGAGGCGAACACGACGACCGGCTCCGACAGCCGCTTCATGTCGATCGTTTTGCCTTCGCCCAGCAGCAGCTCGCCCTGCTCCAGCTTGTCGCCGATGAACAGGTTGCCGACGATCCAGGTGATCTCCTCCTCGTTGACGAGGAAGAACCCGGTCCACCATTTCTCGAAATCGAGGAACCGCTGCGCCTCGCCCTCGGGGTCCTTGAGCACGTTGTAGAGCTTGGAGAAGAACGTGTTGGCCGGGTGCAGCAGCTCGAAGTTCATCACGAGCCACGCGCCGTCGAAGCGACCGGCTCCCAGGTCGGAGAGCCAGCGCACGGCCCATTCGCCGCCGGTGAACGCGCCGGCGGTGCGCATCGGGTTCACGCCCGGCGCCCCCGCCCAGTACGACATGGGCGCGCCGTTGAGCACGATGGGCCCGGCGACGTCGGGACGGTCGGCGCCGAGCATCGCGACGGCCCAGCCGGCCTGGCAGTTGCCGTAGACGATCGGCTTGCCGACATCCAGATGCCGCCGGCAGACCTCTTCCAGGAACCGCACCTCGGCCGCCTCGACGTGGGCCAGCGTCTGCCCCTCGCATGGCTCGGGGAAGAACGACACGAAGTACGTCGGATGGCCTTCGCAGAGCGCCATGCCGATCTCCGAGTCCTGCTTGAACCCGCCGATGCCCGGCCCGTGGCCGGCGCGCGGGTCCACGATCACCACCGGGCGCAGGCCCGGGTCGATCCGCACGCCCTCCGGCGGCACGATCCGCAGCAGCGCGTAGTTGGCCGGCGGGTCGAACGTGCGGCCGTCGAGCAGCGTCTCGTACTCGAAGGAGAGCACCGGCGGCATCCCCTGCTCGGCGTGCTCGACCATCCGGTTCCCGCGGCGGCGGAGCAGGTCGAGCAGCAGGATCCAGCGCTGCATCGCGTCGGTCGCGTACTTCGTCCAGTCCTGGAACGGCTCGGCCATGGGCGGCCCCCCTTTCCTGTCTAGAGCGTCTCGCTCCGCGGGAAGAAGAACGCGATCTCGCTCGCCGCCGTCTCGGGCGCGTCCGAGCCGTGCACGGCGTTGGCCTGGACGTCGTCGCCGTAGAGCTTGCGGATCGTCCCGGGCGCCGCCTTCCCGGGGTCGGTCGCGCCCATGATCTCGCGGTTGCGCTGGATGGCGTTCTCGCCCTCCAGCACCATCGGGACCACGGGTCCGGAACACATGAACTCGACCAGGTCGCCGTAGAACGGCCGCGCCTTGTGCACCTCGTAGAAGGCCCGTGCCTGCGCGAGGCTCAGCCGCGTCATGCGCATCGCGACGACCCGCAGGCCGCCTTCCTCGAGCAGCTTCACGATCGCGCCCACGAGGTTCCGCGCGGTGGCATTCGGCTTGACGATGGAGAGCGTGCGTTCGATGGCCATGAGCTAGCTTCCCTTCTTCCCCCGCAGCGCCGCCTGGAGGGTGACGCCGATCTCGGCCGGGTTGGCCGTGACGGCCACCCCCGCCGCCCGCAGCGCCTCGATCTTGTCCGCGGCCTTGCCGGACGAGCCGGAGATGATGGCGCCGGCGTGGCCCATGCGCTTCCCCGGCGGCGCCGTGACCCCGGCGATGAACGCCGCGACGGGCTTGCGGACGTGCTCGCGCACGAACGCCGCCGCCCGCTCCTCGGCCGCCCCGCCGATCTCGCCGATCAGCACCACCGCGTCCGTCCCGGCGTCCGCCTCGAACATCCCCAGCGCATCGACGAAGTCGATCCCGGCCACCGGGTCGCCGCCGATGCCGAGGCACGTCGACTGCCCGATGCCCAGCGCGCTGAGCTGCCACACCGCCTCGTAGGTCAGCGTGCCCGAGCGGGAGACGACGCCGACCCGTCCCGGCGTGTGCACGTAGCCCGGCGCGATCCCGACCTTGCACTCGCCCGGCGTCAGCACGCCCGGACAGTTCGGGCCGACCATCCGCACGCCCTTCTCGTCCAGGAGCCGCCGCGCCGCGATCATGTCCAACGTAGGGATGCCCTCGGTGATCACCACGACGAGGCCCACGCCGGCACCGGCCGCTTCCGCGATCGCGTCGCCGCAGAACGGCGCGGGGACGAAGATGCAGGCCGTGTCGGCGCCGGTCTCCCGGACCGCGCGCGACACCGTGTCGAAGATCGGCACGCGGTCGTCGAACTTCGTGCCGCCCTTGCCGGGCGTGACCCCCGCCACGACCTGCGTTCCGTACTCCAGCATCTGCCGCGCGTGGAACGACCCGGCACCGCCGGTGATCCCCTGGACGACGACCCTCGTCTGCTTGTTGACCAGGATGCTCATGGCTCCGTTGCTCCCCTGCCCTGAGCGGCGTCGAAGGGCCGGGCCGCGCGCGCCACGGCCTTCTTGGCCCCTTCGTCCATGTCCTTCGCGACCTCGATCGCCAGTCCCGATTCCGCGAGCAGCTTGCGCCCGCGGTCGACGTTGGTCCCCTCCAGCCGCACGACGAGCGGCACCTTGAGGCCGGCCTCCCGGACGGCCGCGATGACGCCCTCGGCCAGCACGTCGCACTTCAGGATGCCGCCGAAGATGTTGACGAAGATCGCCTTCACCGCCGGGTCGGAGAGGATGACCTTGAACGCCTGCGCCACCTGGTCCTTGCTCGCCCCGCCGCCCACGTCCAGGAAGTTCGCCGGCTCGCCGCCGTGGTGCTTCAGGATGTCCATCGTCGCCATCGCGAGCCCGGCGCCGTTGACCATGCACCCGACGTCGCCGTGCATCCGGATGTACGAGAAGCCCGCGGCGCGCGCCGCGGCCTCCGCCGGGTCCTCCTCCGACGGGTCGGCCAGCGCCGCGTGGCCCTTGTGCCGGTAGGCCGCGTTGTCGTCCAGCGTGACCTTGGCATCGAGCGCGACGACGTCGCCGCTCTCCAGCACCACGAACGGGTTGACCTCGACCAGCGAGCAGTCCTCCGCGGCGAAGACCTTGTAGAGCGCGCCGAGCGCGCGGGCGAGCTTGCCCGCCGTGGGCTCCCCCAGCCCCAGCCCGAACGCCAGCTCCCGCGCCTCGAAGCCCCGCAGTCCGTACGCCGGATCGATCGCCCGCGAGAGGATCTTCTCGGGCGTCTTGCGCGCCACCTCCTCGATCTCCATCCCGCCTTCGCTCGAGACCATGAGCACGACGCGGCGGCGGTCGCGATCGACCACGATGCCCGCGTACAGCTCCTTGGCCACCCGCAGTCCCTGCTCGACCAGCAGCCGGCGCACGACCTTGCCCTCGGGCCCGGTCTGGTGCGTCACCAGCTTCATGCCCAGGATGCGCGTGGCCGCCTCCCGCGCGGCGCCTGCGCCCCGGACGACCTTGACGCCGCCGCCCTTGCCGCGCCCGCCGGCGTGGATCTGCGCCTTGACCACGACCGTCTCGTCGCCCGTCTCGGCGATCAGCGCCTTCGCCGCCGCCTCGGCCTCGTCGAGGTCGAACGCGACGCGGCCGAGCGGTACGGGTACGCCGGCCTTGCGGAACAGCTCCTTCCCCTGGTGCTCGTGCAGCTTCATGCGCCAACGACCTCCGTGCGACCCCTCGAGCCGACCCTCCGGCCGGAATCCCCCGGCCGTGCCGTCGCGCCTCCCCTTAGCGGGTTCGGCGCGGACGGTCAACCCGGGCGGGAAGGGCGGGGAGAGCGGGAAGTGCGGCGGTGGCGACGCGCCGCGCGCGCAACTCCCCCGGCGCCTCACACGAAGAGATCGGGCACCAGCGGGACCCCGGGCTCCACCGCGTAGCGCTCGAAGTCGGTCACCCCCTCCGCCGCGAGGACGTCCTCGTCGAGGAAGAAGTTGCCCGTGCACTCGCGGCTCGACCGCACGAGGATCGCGTGCGCGGCGTCGGCCACGATTCCGGGCGTGCGGGAGCCGCGCACGACGGCCTCGCTCCCGGGGATGTTGCGGATCGCGGCGGTGGCGATCGAGGTCCGCGGCCAGAGCGCGTTGAACGCGATCCCGGTGCGGCGGAACTCCTCGGCCATTCCCAGCACGCACAGGCTCATCCCGACCTTGGCGATCGAGTAGGCGACGTGGCCCGCGAACCATTGCGGCTCCAGACGCAGGGGAGGGGAGAGCACCAGCACGTGCGGGTTCTCCGCCCGCCGCAGGTGCGGGAGGCAGGCCTGCGTGCAGAGGAACGTGCCGCGGGCGTTCACCTGCTGCATCAGGTCGTACCGCTTCATCGGCGTGTCGGCCGTGCCGGCGAGGTGGATCGCGCTGGCGTTGTTGACCAGGATATCAATCCCGCCGAACGTCTCCGCCGTCCGCTCCACCGCGGCCCGCACCGCCGCCTCGTCGCGGATGTCGCAGGCGAGCGCCAGCGCGCGTCCTCCCGCCCGCTCGAGCTCCGCCGCCGCCGTGAAGATCGTGCCCGGCAGGCGCGGATGCGGCTCGACCGTCTTCGCCGCGATCGCCACGTTGGCGCCGTCCCGCGCCGCTCGCAGTCCGATGGCCAGCCCGATCCCCCGGCTCCCCCCCGTCACGAACAGCGTCTTGCCCCGCAGCTCCGTCATCGCCCGCTTCCCCTCTCCCCCTCTCCGGCCGTTCTCTCCACCTCTCCTCGTCCGGCCTTCGGCGTGCCGGCTAGTAGCCGACGACCGCGCGCTTGCGCTCCAGGATCCGCACCGTTGCGCAATCGACGTCGCGCATCGAGCGCGCGATCTCGCCGATATTGGCGAGGGTCGCGTCGGCGTCCGGTCCCAGGATGCCGTTGCTGGGCGGGATCGAGACTCCCTCGTGGGCGAGCAGCGCGCTTTCCAGCGCGGCGCCGGCCGCGGTGGCGATCTTGAAGGCGCAGCCGACCTTGGCGCCGTCGCAGATCTCGCCCGTGATGTTGCCGGCCATGTTCTGCACGGCCGGCGGCACCGCCTTCGCGGTCGGGTCGAGCAGCAGGGCTGCGCCGGCCGCGGCGCCGATTCCGGCCTTGACCACGCAGCCGCAGAGCGCGGCGAGCACGCCGGTGTGGTGCGTCATCCGTGCGGTGAGCCCGTGGCCCAGGGCCAGTGCCGCGGCGAGGCGATCGTCGTCCGCGCCGACGAACTCGGCCACGGCCGCCACCGGCAGGGTGACCACGATCCCCTGGTTGCCGGACCCCGCGCTGGACATCACCTCGATCCCGTGCCCGCTCATCCGGGCGTCGGCGGCGGACGCCGCGGCGATCTTCGCGTCGAGCGTCACGTCGCGGGCCAATCGGCCGCGGTCGGCCAGCCCGGCCAGCATGGCGCCGACCCCGGCGCCCAGGCGCCTCGTCCGTCCGGCTTCCGCGGCCGCGCGGTTGATCGCCACGCCGCGCAGCAGGTGGGCCCGCACCTCCGGCGACAGCGTCCTCGCCGCCGCGATCAGCTCGGCGATCGTCCAGCGGGCCGGGTCCGGCGCCGTCACGCCGCTCGCCGTCGTCCCGGAGCCGCCGCCCGTGGTCGCGGTCCGCAGCGGTCGCCCGTCGCGCCGTACCAGGTGCACGGCGTCGTGCTCCCCCCGGATCACGACCTCCCCCACGTGGCGCTCCCCGCCTCGCGTCAGCACCACCCGCGCCTCGAGGAACAGCACGTCCTCGTGCGCTTCCTGCACCTGGATCGCCACCACGCCGTCGGCCAGCAGGCCGCGCGCGGCGCGCAGCACCTCGGGGCCGACGGCCGCCAGCAGTGCCAGACGCTCGCCGCAATCCAGGGACGGGCCGAGCGCGGCCGCGAGGTCGATTCCCGTGCGGGTGCCCGCGTTCGGGATGCCGACGGCGACGACGTTCTTGTACAGGCTGCGCACGGTGCGCAGGTCGACCAGCTCGATCCGCTCCTCGCCCGCGGGTGCGGGGGGCGCCGCGGCGGCGCCGGCCCACGCGGGGATTTCGCCTCGCGCGACGGCCGCGGCGAGGGAGGTTGCCAGGGCCACCGCCGCGGGCTCGGTGCACCCGGTCACGGGAACGGTCGAACGCATCAGGAGCGCGCCGAGGTCACTGCTCATCGGCCCGTTCGTAGCGGAAAACGGGCAAGTTGCAAGCCCGAATTCCGGTGAATGCCGGCATGGGGCCGTCCGTCAGAGCGCCGGCGCGGATGTTCAGCCGCCGCGATGTGTGCTTTCGGGCGGTGGGGAACCGTGCTATACCGCCCCTGGGGCAAGGGAGGTGGACGATGACGCGTATTGGTCTCTTGGTGACCTTGGCCGTCGCGGTTCTTGTTTCGTTCGCGCCGGACGCCGCGGCGCAGCGCCGTCGCGGGCAGACGGCCGAGCCGGCGCCGCCGCCGGAGCCGACCGAGCCGAATGCGAACATCGTGGCGCTGATGAACGGCCTGACCTGGGGCATGAGCAAGGACCAGGTCGTCGAGGCGGTGAAGCTGGAGATCAAGAACAAGTACTGGCCGCAGATCCAGGCCGTCGCCGACGACGCCGTGGCGGAGCAGGGCCTGCGCACGCGGATGGAGCGCGACCAGCAGCGCTTCGTCGATTCCTGCGTCAAGTTCGACGGCCAGCAGACGCCGTGGAACGTGTCGATGGTCGATACCGAATTCACCCACAACAACCAGGAGGAGATGTGCAAGTTCGATCGCGGCGACGCGACGGATTTCCTGTTCTTCATCCGCGGCAAGCTGTGGAAGATCTTCCGCACGCTGAACCAGGGCATCGGCGGCGGCGGCGCGACCTTCGAGGACATGCGCGCGCAGCTCGAAGGGCAGTTCGGCACCGGCGAGGAGATGCGCTCGGTCGACCAGTACACGCTGGTCAGCGAGGTCGTCGGCGTGAAGTGGATCGACTCGCAGACCGAGATGGCGCTGCGGACGCTCAGCCTCTACGGCGTGCTGGCCGTCGTGCTCACCGAGCGGGCGACGCTGGCGAACCTGGCGACCCTGCGCCGCGCGGTCGCGACCGAGTCCGACCAGGGCAGCGGGCTGACCGACGCGGTGACCGAAGGGACGGCGCAGGACGAGAACTCGGACATCGTGGATCGGCTTCGCGGCACGCGTCCCGACCCGACGGCTCCCCCCGCGACCAACCCCTGAACGGTCAATCTGTCACGCCACGGGGCCGTTCTTCTCGCCCTCGATCAGCGCGTCCACGGTGGTGACGGCGGGAAACTCCCCGCGCAACAGCGGCTCCACGACCTCGGCGTGGGTGACGCCCAGGCCCGGGCAGCCGGCGCAGCTCGCGGCGTAGCGCAGCACCACCCGCCCGGCGGCCGCGTCGGCCCGCGCCAGCTCGACCCGCCCGCGGTCCACGGCGAGGATCGGCAGGATGCGCGTGCGCAGGAACTCGCGAAGGATCTCGTCGGTCGGAAAGGGGTTCGCCCCGGGCACGCAGCCTCCGAAGAGCGGTCAGCGGATCTTGCCCATCGCCTTGATCGCATCGCCGACCGCGACGGCGATCTCGCCGAGCGTGTTGCCGAGCAGCACGAGACGCTCGGCATACTCCTGCAGGAAGCGGGCGTTCCAGGCGTCGACGAGGCCGAGCGCCGGGGCCGGATCGACGACGATGGCCCACAGCTCGGGCTTCGCCCGGAAGGACTCCCAGAACAGCTCGACGTCCAGGTTGTCGAACTTCTCGTCGCCGTTGATGTCGTTCCAGCCGCCGCTCTGGCCCGGGTCGAGCAGGAACAGGTACCGTCCGGTCGTCTTCTGGCCGCTGCCCTCGCCCACCATGACCCACATCATGTTCTTCGCCTCGGCCTTGACCACCGGCGGCGCTTCCTCCCCCGCAGCAGGCTCGGGCGGAGGAGTCGCGCCCTCGGCGGGCGCGGCCGGCGCGGTGGAGGTGATGCCGAGGTCGGAGTGGGCGACGGGGTCCTCGAGGATCTGGATGTTGTAGTCCAGCGTGAACAGGCGCGGCATCTTCGACAGATCGGCCGTCCAGTTGTCCTCGGACAGCGCGCCCCAGAAGCCCGGCTCGAAGGCCGCGACGAAGCGGGAAGGCCCGAGGTACCGGCCGAGCGCGTCGGCGGCCGCGGGCCCGCCGATCTTCGCCTCCAGGCTCTTGAAGTACCCGACGATGTCCTGCTCGATCGCCGCCGAGAGATCCTGCCCGACGGTGTAGGCCGCCAGGGCCGAATCGAGCAGCCCCGCGACATCGCGCTTCTCCGTCGGGAATTTCGCCAGGAACTCCTGACACCCGGTCAGCGTCTTCTGGACCTTCTCGTCGGGCGCGGCGTCCGCCTTGTGCTTCTCGACGTAGGCGGTGCACTGCACTTCCTTCTTGAAGCCCGCGGCCGAGAGGGCTTCGAGCTGGAAGGCGTAGCGCTCGAGTCCCTGCGAGGTCCACGCGGCGTGGCTCAGCAGCTGCTCGCTCAGCTTGTTCCAGAGGGTGATGGCCCGCAGCACCGGGCTGATCGTCTCGTTGGCGAACGCGGAGAAGTTGCCGACAATCATCGACTCGCTGACGAGGTCCGCCGACTTGCTGACGTCCGACTGCAGGGCCTGGATCGCGTCGCGATCCTCGCGGATCGTGGTCAGGATGAACAGCGGATCCCGCGCCGTCATGGCGTCGCTGATCCGCTTCTGCATGTCGCCGATCGCCTGCTGGACGATCTTGACCTTCGGATCGTGCACCTTCTCCAGCCCGGCCTGGATCTTGCGAGCATGGTCGTGCGACAGGGCCACGACCTTGTCCCGGCTCTGGTTGCCGCCGAGCATCCAACCGACCAGCGCGCCGAGGCCGAGGCAGATGAAGCCGATGACGGCGAAGAGGACGATGTCCTTCTTGCGCATGCCCTTGCCGCCGATGGCGTCCCGCAGCTCCTTCTCCGAGATGACCTTCTCGACATCGAGCGCGCCTGCGGAGAGGCGGGAGGGCTGGGCTTGCGTGCCGAACGGGTCGTGCTTGTCGATCTCCGGCTTCTCCGGCTCGGCCGGGGCCGCCATGAAGGGCGGCGGTGCCATGCCGGGGAGGCCGGGGACCGCGGGTGCCGCGCCCTGGCGCGCCGGGCCGCCGACGCCGGGCAGGCCGGGGATGCCCGGGATGCCGGGCACGCCGGGAATCGGCGCGCCGCCGGGCGAGCCGATCAAGGTCTTTCCCGCGCCCGGTCTGGCGGCCGTCGCGGCGCCCGGAACGCCGGGAATCCCCGGTACGCCCGGGATGGCGGGAGCGGCGGGCTGCCCGCCGCCCAGGCCCGGGATGCCGGGGATGCCGGGAATGCCGGGAATGCCTGGCAGCGCGCCGGGCTGTTTGCCCGCCGGGGCCGACACCAGGGTCTTCGCCGTGCCGAGGCCCAGCTTCGCGCGCAGGTCGTCGACCTTCTTCTTCTCGCCGGTCTTCGGCGCCTCCCGCGGCGCGGGCGGCTGGCTGCCCCGTCCCCCCGTGCCTTCCTGCTCGAACTCGACATCGTCGCTGTTGTCGTCGCTCAAGTTTCTCCTCCGGTCCGCAACCCCACCCCGTCGCCCCGACTCGCGGGAAGTTCGGACGAACGGTAGCGGTTGCCGCCCCCGCAAGTCAAGGCGCTCCCGCCGCTCGCGCCCCGAAAAGTTGACAGCTCTCCGCTTCCTGCCCTATTCGGTCGATGTGCAGAGTTTCGCTGCCGCCATTCGCTTCCGCCGCCCGCGCCTGCTGCAGGCGTGCCTCGCCTCTTTCCTCGCCGCCGGCTCGCTCGCGCCGCGTATCGCGGTCGCCGGCGACGATGCCGGCGACGAGCAGCGCGACGGCCGCACGAGCGCCGAGCGGCGCCGCGTCGAACAGCTCGGACTCGGCCGGGCTTCGACCGTGCACCGGCTGATCCGCGAAGGGCCGACGACCGCACAGCTTCGCTCCGCCGGCGGCGACGAGCGTCCCGCGACCCTCCTCTTCCCGATCCCCGGCGCGCGCATCGGCCGCGGCCACGGCAGCGGCACCAACGGCTACCACGAGGCGCTGGACATCATCGCCGACGAGGGCACCGTCATCCTTGCCGCCGAAAGCGGCCTCGTCGTCTACACGGGGGACGAGCTCAGCGGCTTCGGCAATCTCGCCGTCATCCTCCACCCCGGCGGCTGGCTCACCTACTATGCCCACCTGAGCGCGTACCTGGTCCGCCCCGGACAGAAAGTCGAGCGCGGCCAGCGCGTCGCGCGGGTCGGCAACACCGGCATCAGCCGCGGCCCCCACCTCCATTTCGTCCTGTGGATGGAAGGCGATCAGATCGACCCGTACCCGTTCTTCCGCCCCGCTCCCGGCGTCCCCCGCTCGGGCCCGCTGCCCTTCACCGGCCATCGCGTCCGAGCCCGCGAGACATGGGCCGGCATCGCCGAGCGCTACGGCGTGACAGCCTCCGAGCTGCGCGAGGCCAACCACCTCCCGGCCGACGCCGACCTTCACGTGGGCTGGCAGCTCATCGTGCCCAAGCGCCTGGAATCGCCGCCGGAGGACGAGGAGCCCGATCCGGGCAGCCCGGACGAGGGGACCTACGTCGTGCAGGCCGGCGACACCCTTTCGGAGATCGCCGAGCGTTTCTCCATCCCGCTGGACGACCTGGCCCGATGGAACGACCTGGCCGATCCGTCCCGAATCCGATCCGACATGGTTCTCGTGCTCAACGGGGAGGACTCGGCCGAGGACGCCGCGGCCGAAGGGGAGGGCGACGAGCCGGCGGAACGCGGGCCGGCCGCAGGCGCCTCCAGCACCGCGGACTCCTCGCCTTCCGAGCCGCGAGCCTCGGCGAGCGTGCCGATGGCCGGTGCGGACGAAGAGGATGACCCTCCAGCGCCCGCCCCGGACGAGCCGGCTGCCGCGGCCGGGGATCTCCACGTGGTGCGGGAGGGCGAGACCGTGTCCGAGATCGCCGCCGCGCTCGGCCTGCACGTCCGCGACCTCCTGCAGGCCAACCCGGACCTCGATCCCGATCGCGTGCATCCCGGCCAGGAGCTGCGCATCCCGGACGTCGGGGGCGGGCCGGACAACGAGCGGGTCGAGGAGGACGGCGGGCGGGAGCGCGTGTTGACGACGGCGATCGAGGTGCGCGAGGGGGACTCGTTGTGGTCGCTGGCGCGCCGCTGGCGTACGTCGGTGCGCACACTGCGGGACTTGAACCCGGACGTCGGCGATGGTACTCGGATTCGTCCCGGCCAGCGGCTGCTCGTTCCCCGGCCGGAACGCTAGCCGGAACAGGAGGCTCTACGTGCAGGCACGAAGGATCACCGCGTTGCGTTGGCTGCTGCCGCTCGCGCTCCTCACTCTCGCCCTCGGCTGTCCCCCGCCCCAGCCGCCGCGGCCGCCCGGGGTCGCCCTGGAGGTCGTGAACAACTCGTCCGAGGAGATCATGTGCCTCTACGTCTCGCCCCAGAGCAGCGATTCGTGGGGCGGCGACCTGCTGGGCGCGGCGAACACGATCGCTCCGGGCGCGGCGTACACGGTGTACGTTCCCCCGGGGACGTACGACCTGATGGTCGAGGCGTTTCCGCCGCCGCAGTCGGGGCGCGCGGATTGTCCGAGCGGCTCCGAGATCGGACGGCGCATGGGCGTGACGCTGTCCGAGGACTCGCAGTGGGTCCTCTACGACGAGTAGGTCCTACCGCGGCGCCTCGTCGCGCCTCGCCCGCCGGAACCGCAGCTTGATGGGACAGCCGTCGAATCCGTAGCGCTCGCGCAGCCGGTTCTCCAGGTACCTCTCGTAGGAGGGGTGGACGCCCTCGGGGCGGTTGCACAGGAAGACGAAGGTCGGGGGGCGCACGCCCGTCTGGGCGGCGTAGAGCAGCCGCACCGGGCGATTCTGGTGCAGCGGCGGCGAGTGCTTCGTCACGGCATCTTCCAGGAACCGGTTCAGCTCGCCCGTGCCCACCCGGCGGTTGAACGCCTCGCTGGTGCGTGCGATCGTCCGCACGAGCTCCCGCACTCCGCGCCCGCTGCGCGCGGAGACGAACAGGATCGGCGCATAGGCGGCGAAGCCGAAGGCCTCGCGCAGCCGCGCGTCCAGCTCCCGCTGCGCCGCCGACCCCGTCACCAGGTCGAGCTTGTTCACCGCGACGATCAGCGCGCGACCCCGCTCGGCCGCCAGACCCAGCAGGTGCTGGTCCTGATCGGTCCCCGCGTCCGCCGCGCCGTCGACCAGCAGCACCGCGACGTGGCACCGCTCCAGGGCCCGCACCGCGGAAAGCCCCGAGAGGCGCTCCAGACGGTCGGCGATGCGCGCACGGCGCCGCAGCCCCGCGGTGTCGATCAGCACCATCGGCCCCTCGGCCGTCTCCACCGCCGCGTCGACCGCGTCCCGCGTCGTCCCCGGCCGCTCGTCGACCAGCATCCGCTCGTCGCCGAGCAGCCGGTTGACGAGCGTGGACTTCCCGGCGTTGGGTCGGCCGATCACCGCGACCCGGGGGACCGGGCGTCCCTCGTTCTTCGTCGTTCGCTCTTCGCCGGCAACGTCGTCGCCGCCGTCGCCGGCCTCGTCCTCCCCCCCGCCGGGCGTCTCCGCCGCGGGTTCCTCGGGGGGCAGCGCGGCCAGGATGGCGTCGAGCAGGGCGCCCACGCCCTGGCCGCTGGCCGCGCTGAGCATCCGCAGCTCGGGCACGCCCAGCGCGTAGTATTCCGCGGCGCTCGGCTCGTCCGCGGGCTTGTCGACCTTGTTCGCCGCCCAGAGCACCGGACGCCCGGCCCGCCGCAGCAGGTCCACGACGCGGGCGTCGTCGGCGCCCGGCGGGGTCGAGGCGTCGAAGAGGCAGACGACCAGGTCGGTTTCCTCGAGCGCCACGCGCACCTGGAGGCGGATGCGGTCGGACATCCGGTCCCCGCTGGTCCCCTCGGCCTCGATCCCGCCCGTGTCGATCAACCCGACGGGCCGTCCGCGCAGGTCGACTTCCGCGTACAGCCGATCGCGCGTCACGCCGGGCGTCGGATCGACGATCGACAGCGGGGCACGGGCCAGGCGGTTGAAGAGCGTCGACTTGCCGGCGTTCGGCCGTCCGACGATCGCCACGAAGGGCAGCCGTTCCGGACGTCCTCCCGCGACGGGAATGCCCCCGTGCTTCGTCCCCCGCCGCCGGACGTCTCGCCGCCCGCCCATCGCCTATTCTCCCGTCAGCTCGCGCACGCGCGCGGGGTTTCGGGTCCAGCCCTCTTCCACCTGGACGAACAGGTCGAGGCGCACGGGCCGGCCGAGCAGCTCGGCGAGCGAGGCGCGGGCGCGGATGCCGATGTCGCGGATCATGGTTCCCGCGCGGCCGACCAGGATGCGCTTGTGCGCCGCACGGTCGACGACCAGCGCCGCCGCGATCGCCGTCGCCCGCTCGCCCTCGTCCCAGCGCTCCACGACCACCGCCACCCCGTGCGGCACCTCCTGGCGCGTCTCCAGCGTCGCCGCCTCGCGGATACGCTCGGCCGCCAGGAAGCGCAGCGGCCGGTCCGTGAGGTCGTCCGGGGCCCAGAGCGGCGGTCCCGCGGGCAGAAGCGGGACGAGCGTGTCGACCAGCCGGTCGACCCCGTCGCCGGTCAGCGGCGAGATCGGGACGACCGCGAGCGGGTCGAGCTTCCGGGCCGCGTATTCGATCAGCGGCAGCAGCCGTTCCTTGGGCTTGACCAGGTCGACCTTGGTCAGGGCCAGGATCGTCGGCTTTCCCACGCGCCGCAGCCGTTCCACGAGCTGCGAGACCGGCGGACCGAACCGCTCCTCGGGCGTCCGCCGGCCGGTGGCCGCGATCAGCAGCAGGAAGGCGTCGGCGGTTTCCAGCGCCGCATCCAGCGCCTCGATCATCAGCCGGTTCATCTCCGTGCGCGGCAGATGGAATCCCGGCGTGTCGACCAGCGCGACCTGTGCGGCAGGCCGCTGCAGCACTCCGAGGATGCGGTGTCGCGTCGTCTGCGGCACCGGTGTCACGATCGACAGCGCCTCCCCGACCAGCCGGTTGAGCAGGGTCGACTTTCCCGCGTTGGGCGGGCCCACGATCGCCGCCTGCCCGCAGCGATGGACCGGGGGGGGGACGTCGCTCATGGCGGCGCAATGTAGTCGGGACGGGGTGCCGTGGGCAAACGAAGTTTGCTCGTGCCGTCCGGTGCCCTGCGGCCGGCTACCAGCGGTGCCCGACCGTGATTGTCCGGTCTTCCTCGTGGTACTCGAAGGAGCCCCCGTCGCGGCAGTCGTCGCACTCCCCCCACCCGAGCAGCTTGCGGTCGCGGAGCCCGCCGAACAGCGCGACGCCGTCGTCGTCCCCGACGTTGGTCAACACCATGCTCGCCGCGTGCACGTAGAGGTCCGGAATGCCGGTCGTGTACAGCGCGGCGGTGAAGACGTCGTGGCCCGAGCGGCCGACAATGGCCATCAGCTCGTCGCCCTGCGCCGGGATCCAGTACACCGGCTGGATCGTGATCGCGAAGCCGATGCCGGAGGTTTCCGTGCGCCCGCTGCGCAGCAGCGCCTGCGTCTGGACGCCGTCGGACTGGATGCGCGGGTCGCCCCAGACCCGCCGCAGCTCGGGGATCGAGCGTACGAGCCGCGCGAGCATCGCGTCGTTGAGCAGCGGCGCGGCCCGGACCGCGCGCTTGATCGGGTCGACCTGGTAGGGCAACGGGTGCCCCTGGCCGCGACAGCAGCGGAAGCCGGCCCGGGGCGAGGCGCGGGCCGGGTCGAGCCCCGTGCGGGCGGCGCAGTGCCGCGCCGCCGCGTCGTCCTCCCCGGGCGGCGCCCCTCGCAGCGGCGCCACGTTCGGCGACGCCACGCCCTTGGGGTCCATCCAGTCCCCGGCCGTCCACTCGTAGAGGCCGGTCATGCCCAGAACGCCGAGCGATCCGGCGAGCGTCTCGCCCGGGGCGTAGCGCGCGGCGTCGTAGTCGTCGCCGTACGGGTAGGTCTGGCTCTGCGGCCCCTTGCACGCCGCCTCCCACTCCACCTCCGTGCACAGCCGCTTCCCCGCCTCCTCGCAGCGCCGCTCGGCCTCCTGCCGGGTCACGTTCGTCGCGGCATCCTGTGCCGGATCGTCGGGGTAGGGCAGGCGGTCGATGGCGAAGGCCGCGAACGCCGTCGGGACGAGGTCGATTTCGCGGACCGCGTCGCGTCCCTTGGTGCCCGGCCACGAGCCGAGCAGCACCACGCCGGCAGGGACCTCGACCATCTCGCCCGCCACGGGCGCGGGTCCCTGAGGCGGCACGAGCGGCGGGCGGCCCGGCCGGGGCAACGACGGCACGCCGTCGGGCAGCTCGATTTCGGTGGCCGGAACGTCGGGCGGCGGCGCCCACGGGCTCGCGTCGGCCTCCTCCTCCAGGTCGGGCTCCTCCTCCGGGCCGGTCCCGGCGCCATCCGGGTAGGCCGCCGCACCCGTGGCATCGCTCGCGAGTGCGGCACGTCCCGTGTCCGGCGCCGCACCTTCCTCCGGCCCGGCACCCCTCCCCCGTCCGCCGCAGGCGGCGAGCACCAGGCACAACACCGGCACCGACGATCGCGGTCTCACGGCCCGACCTGCGAGCCCTTCCCGGCGGCGGCTGCGAGGGCTGCCAGCAGCTCGGGCACCGAAAACGGCTTGCGCAGCTCGCTCGCGATCTGCGGCCGGGGCGGCGCGGCCACGCCGGCCCAGGAGTCGCCGGTGGACGTGAGCACGACCGGGACGCCGGCCCGCAAGGCCGCGACCCGGTCGATCGCGGCCGCCGGCCCGTCGGGATCGGCGTCCCCGTCCAGCAGGCAGACCGAAAACGCGCGGGCGTGCAGTGCCGCGATCGCCGATTCCATCCCGGAGACCACCACCGGCGCCACGTTCCAGCACTGCTTGAGCGACTCGACGATAAGTCGCCCGACATCCGGGTCGCGCTCGACCGCCAGCAGCGAGAACCCGTCCGGCACCCGCGGCAGCCGGTCGCGGATGCCGGTCTGACGCAGCTCGGCGAGCGGCGAGAGCGGCAGGCGCAGCTCGACCGTCGTCCCCTCGCCGTGCGTCGAGGTGATGCGGATCGAGCCGCCGGCCTCGCCCTCGACGATCTTCCGGCACAGCGGCAGCCCGAGCCCCGTGCCGGATTCCTCGCCGTCGCCGCGACGGGTAGTGAAGAAGGGCTCGAACACGCGTGCCTGGGTCGCGGCATCCATGCCGGGCCCGTCGTCGGCGACCCGCAGCGCCACCCAGCCGTCCTCGAGCCGTCCGGTCAGTCGGACGTGGCCGCCCTGGCGCAGCGCCTGCACGGCGTTGCGCACGAGGTTGAGCAGCACCTGGGTCAGCCGGTAGCGCCGGATCTTCGCCTCCAACTCGTCCGGCACGTCGATGGAGACCTCGATGGCGCGCCGCTCGCACTCTCCCGCCATCATCCGCGCGACCTCGCGGGAGGTCGCGGCGACGTTGGCCACCGGGCTCTCGCCCTGGCCCCGCGCTACGCCCATGAGGTCCGCGACGATGCGCTGCGCCTTCAGCGCCGCCGCCTCGATGTGCCGCGCGTGCGTCGCGAGCTGTCCGACGTCCGCGCCGCTGCGCGGGTGCGCCGACAGGTGGCTCCAGCCGATCACCGTCGTCAGGACGTTGTTCAGCTCGTGCGCCGACTCGGCCATCATCTGACCCAGGAGCGACAGCCGGTCGTGCCGCTGGCGCAGGACCTCGTCCCGGACGTGCCGGTTCGGCAGCCGCACGACGACCAGCGAGGCCGTTCCCGGCCCGCCGCGTTCCGGGACGACGAGAATCTCGACGTCGTCCGCGTCGGGGTCCGGCGCCGCGGCGTACCGGCGCAAGGACGTCCCCTTGCGGACGGCAGCCGCAACCGCGGCCCGGAACTCGTCGCCCCGGAGCACGCCCGCGGCGAAGCGATCGAGCAGCGCGTCGAGCGTTGCGGGAGGGCGGTCGCGCCCCGCCTCCACCTGCAGCCGCTCGTTGGTCGCCACCACCGCGCCGGAAGGCTCGACCAGCGCCGCGGGTTCGGTGCAGAGAGCGAGCAGGGCGGTGCGCTCGTCCAACGCGGCTCCCGAAGCTAGTCCGTGAAGTTGTACACGACCACGTCGTCGAGGAACGTCACCGCCGGCGTGGCGGCGAGCGTGACCGAGAGGCCGCCGACGAAAACAGCGTCCCCGCCCACGGTGGTGACCGCGGCCGGCATCAACGCGGCCGTCGGATAGGCCGTCGCCGGCATCGCCGCGTCCTTCGTCGCCGCCGTGCCCGCCCAGGTCACGCGGTGGCTGCCCCGGGTCGCCGCAAACCCGAAGTCGATCGCGCCGCCGACGATCAGGGCCGAGCCGTCGGGCAGCGACGTGCACGCGCCGAACACGTGGGGGCTGTCGGTCCCCGCCGTCCAGCCGGTGATCGCCGACAGCGGGACCCCCGTGATGGCCTTGTTCACCACGTACGGCGGAATGCTCGCCGGCGGACACCGCACGACGCCGGCCGCCGTCGTATCGTAGGTCGGCGTGTACGTGCTCGTGGTTTCGTCGTAGGTGCACCAGGGACCGATGCTGCCGGTCACGAGGTGCGCGACGGGGGTCACGGCGTTCCCCAGCGGCGTGACGCACGGCATGACGAAGTTCTTGCCGGCGTGGGCCGTCCCGATCGGGAGCGGCGCCGCGCTGGAGATGACGCCGCCGGTCGCCGTGGATTGCCAGATCGTGATGAGGTCGGTGTCGTTCGTCGCCCCGGAGACGCCGCCGATCAGCCACAGCTCGGGCGTCGAGCCGTAGAGCATGTACCCGAGGCCGGACATGGCGCGGTTCTTGGAGAAACTGCCGGGGCCGACCACGAAGGCGCCGCTGCCGCCGTCGTTCCAGGCCTCCCACGAGAGCGACGGCCGGGTCGTGACCGTCGCCGGGTCCAGGCCGCCCAGCACGACGACCCGCGGGAACGTCGTGGACGCGTCCTGCGGCCAGAGCGCCGCCGCGGAGAAGGCCCGCGGCAACGCCAGGTTCGCCGCCCCCTCGAACCCCCCGCGCTCCGGGTTCCCGTCGCGATTCGGATTGTCCGCCAGCGCGTTGAGCTGCGGGTTGAAGATCTCGAAGGTGGGCACGAACCCCGTCAGCCCCGTGTCGGCCGGCGTCGGCACGAAGCCCGGGAAGAAGCCGCCCCCCGCCAACGGCTCGAAATACAGGATCGCGTTGTCGATGCCGCCCGCCAGCACCACGCGGCCGTCGGGCAGCGCCACCGCGCTGTGGAACGCTCGACCGAAGGTCACGCCGAGGTCGGAGGCCAACGCGTAGATCCGGCCGCTGCCCGGCTCCAGGACGAACGCCTTCTTGCTCGCGATGAGACGGAAACAAGTCGTGCCGTCCGCCAACGCCAGCGGCGCGACCAGTGCCCGACAAGCGTCGAGGGTCGGGACGTTGATCGCCGTGTCGAACCCTCCGGCGACGAGCACGCGCCCGTCCGGCAGCGCCGTCGCCGTCTGCCCGAAACGCCCCGTGAACGACTCGGGCACCTGCGTCACCGTCGCGTCCATCGCCGAAAACTGCCCGATCGGCAGCAGCGTGCAGGTCAGGAACCGCCGCTCGCCCTTGGCCAGCCGGATGCCGTCGGCACGGCAGGACCAGGTGGCCGGCGAGCCGATGGCGGGATGGGCCGTGACCACCAGCTTGAGCGTCGTGTCCATGGGCAGCCCCTCGATCGACTTCTCGGGCCTGCCGTCCTCATCGATGTCCTCGCCGGGAGCGAACAGCCCCGTGCCGGCCGTCGGATTGCCCACCTGGAAGTAGGTGGAAAACACCCCGGGGTCGTCGCAGCTCGAGGCCGTGGGGGCCACGCAAACCCGCAACACTCCGTCGTAGATTGCGTCCGGCACGCCCGCCGCCACGCCCTCGTCCGTGATGTAGCGGATCTGCATGCCCAGGCCGCCGGGCCCGGAGGACGAATCGTCCTGGCAGCCCCCAAGACCCACCGACGCGAGCACGGCGACCACCAGCGCTGCCGATGCGAGTTTCCTCATGGGTCGCAAGCTTAGAGCATGGATCGTCGATGAGTCAAACGCCATGGCGTGCCGGCGGCCTCGCATCCGAACCGCGGGCTTCAGCCCGCGGTTTCCCCGCGGGCAGCCGCGCCCGGAAGGGCGCGGGTCGGTTCCGGAACCATGCGCCAGCCGGTACGCGTCGTTGTGCGACAATCCGCAGACGTCCTCCAGCACCCGCGCCACGCGGCTGGGCGCCAGGCCCTCGTCGCGCAGGCGCGCCGCCAGCGCCGCGGGCTCGATGGTCGCCCGCGCCGTCCCATCCCCGGCCGCCTCGGCCGGCGCAGGGAGGACCACGAGCGTCACCTCGCCGAGAACCTCGCCCGCGAACCGATCGGCGAGCGATTCCAGGGTCCCGGAGGCGATCTCTTCGTGCACTTTCGTCAGCTCGCGGCAGACCAACGCCTCGCGCGCCGGGCCCAAGAGCCGCGCCAACTCCCCCAGCGTGCGGCCCACGCGCTGCGGCGACTCGAACAGCACCACCGGGACGTCCGCGTCGCGGATCGCCGACAAGCGGCGCGCCCGGTCGCCCCCCTTGCGCGGCAGGAATCCCTCGAACCGGAACCGCCCGTCGTCCGTGCCCGCGACCGACACCGCAGCCGCCACGGCGGACGGCCCGGGGATGGGCGAGACGGCCAGGCCCGCCGTGCGTACCGCCCGGACGAGAAGCCCGCCGGGGTCCGAGAGCCCGGGCGTCCCCGCGTCGGTGACCAGCGCCACGCGGGCCCCTCCGCGGATGCGCTCCGCGATCCGCGCGGCCGTGTCGCGCTCCTTGTGCGCGTCGAACGACTCGAGCGGCGTGTGGAGCCCCAGGTGCGCCAGCAGCGTGCGGGTGCGCCTCGTGTCCTCGGCCAGGACCACGTCGGCCTGGCGCAGCGCCTCGGCGACCCGCGGGCTCAGATCGGACAGGTTGCCGATGGGCGTGGCGACGACGAGCAGCGCGCCGCTCATCGCTCGAAATCGAGGTAGTCGCCCATCTGCTCCTCGAGGAACTTGCGCAGGCGAGCGAGGATGCGCTTTTCGATCTGGCGGACGCCTTCGCGGGTGAGACTGTAGCGGTCGCCGATTTCCTGCAGGGTCTCCGGCTTGTCCGCCCAGAGGCGGTTGCGGAAGACATCGGCGTCGCGACCGGACAGCGTCTCGGCGAACCCGGCGACCTTCGACTGCAGCTTGTCGTTGAACTCCGCGACGACCAGCGCCTCGTCGGTCGGCACGTCCTCGTTGGACAGGAGGTCGAGCCGGGTCGCGCTGCGGTCGCCGTCGCCGCCGGAGCCGGGGGCGCGGGCGGGGGCGTCGAGCGACGCCTCCGGGGCGGACAGCCGGCGGTCCATTTCGATCACCTCGGCCGGCGTGACCGAGAGCCCCTCGGCGATGTTCTGCGGCGTGGCATCGATGCCCAGCGACTCCAGGCGGCGCTTCTCCTTGGAGAGGTTGAAGAACAGGCGGCGCTGGGCCTGCGTCGTCCCGATCTTCACGAGGCGCCAGTTGTTCAGCAGGTAGCGCAGGATGTAGGCGCGGATCCACCACGAGGCGTACGTCGAGAGCTTGACGCCGCGGAACGGGTCGAACTTCTTCACGGCCTGCATGAGGCCGATGTTGCCCTCCTGGATGAGGTCCATCACGTTGCGGTAGGCGCGCCGGTACTCGAAGGCGATCTTGACCACCAACCGCAGGTTGGCCGTCACGAGCGCGGCGGCGGCGTCGACGTCCTGGCGCTCGTAGTAGCGGACCGCCAGCGCCTTCTCCGCCTCCTGGGCCAGCAGCGGATAGCGGTGGATTTCGCGGAGGTAGGCGCCCAGCGGATCGTAGGGCGCCAGGGGCCCGGAACGCTCGGCGGGGGATTGCTCGTCCGCGTCCTCGGCCGACAGCGATCCCCCCGCGTCCTCGTCGTGGTCGATCGGGTCGTGCGCCTCGCCGGAGGGTCCCGCGGCGGTGTCGTCCCGGGCGGTCGCGGACTTCCGCCGCGGCGGGCTCCCGCGGTCCCCCGCGGGCGCCTTCGCGCGCGGCTCGGCTTCTTCGGCGGGGGTCGCGTCGACCTGCGGCCGTTCCCCTTCGTCCCCGGGGGCCGCCTTCGCCCGCTTGCGCGGTCGTGCCGGCGGCTTGGGGTCTGGTGTCTTCTTCTTCGCCATACGCCCTTCCCCCGCCCCACGCGCGGCCGGTCGACGGCCGCGGGATTGGGAGCCTAGCGGGGCGTCGTGAGATGGTCAATCGCGTACGGCGCCGGGGGCGGGCGGCGGGCGGCCGGGGTCGACGGGATGTTGCGCGGGATTCTGAGGACGCTGCGGCCGCACCAGTGGATGAAGAACAGCTTCGTCCTCGCGCCGCTCGTCTTCTCCCGGCACCTGGGCGAGCGCGACGTCACCCTGCGCGCGATCGGCGCGACGCTGGTGTTCTGCCTCCTGTCCGGCTCCGTCTACGCGATCAACGACGTGCTCGACGCCGAGAAGGACCGGGCCCACCCCACCAAGCGCAACCGCCCGGTCGCCTCGGGTTGCGTGCCCCCCCGGCTCGCGTCCGCCGTCGCGGTCGGCCTGATCGCCGTCTCGATCGGCGCCGCTCCGCTGCTGGGCGTCGGCTTCTCCATCGTCGCCTCCGCCTACCTGCTGCAGAACCTCGCCTACTCCCTCGTGCTCAAGGAAGTCGTGTTCGTGGACGTCCTGAGCATCGCGGCCGGGTTCGTGCTGCGCGTCCTGGGCGGCTCGCTGGCCGCCGGCGTCGAGCCCTCCGTCTGGCTGCTCGTCTGCACCTTCCTCCTCGCGCTGTTCCTCGCCCTGGGCAAGCGCAGCCACGAGCTGCGGACCGCGGGCGACCGGGCGGGCGAGCGGCGTCCCGTGCTCCGGCGCTACTCCGCCGGCGCGATCCGCACGCTGATGCTCGCCACCGGCGTCGCCACCATGTGCGCCTACGCCGCCTACACCCTCGCCCCCCACACGCGCGAGTTCTTCGGCACCTGGATGCTCGTGCTCACCACGCCGTTCCCCGCCTTCGGCCTCCTGCGCTTCGTCGGCTTCGTCGGCCGCCGGAACGGCGGGGAATCCCCCACCGACTCCATGCTCCGCGACGTCCCGTTCCTCGCCAACCTCGCCCTGTACGCCGCCGCCGTCCTCGCGATCCTGTACGCCACGTAGGGCGGTCGGCGGGGACCGTTCACGCCCTGTGCGGGGGCGGCCACACCCCGAGCTGCCGCAGGCGCTCCACCGCACGCTGTTCGAAGCCGTTGTCCCCGGGCTGGTAGAAGGACGCGCTCCCCACCCCGTCGGGCAGGTAACGCTCGCCTTTCGCCACGTGTCCCGGCTCGTCGTGCGGATAGCGGTACCGCTCGCCGTAGCCCAGCTCCTTCATCAGGCCGGTCGGGGCGTTGCGGATGCGCAGAGGGATCTCGAGCGGTCCGGTGCGGCGCACCTCGTCGCGCGCCGCGTTCGCCGCCGTGAGCACGGAGTTCGACTTGGGCGCCAGCGCCAGGTAGAGCGCCGCCTGCGCGAGCGGCAGGATGCCTTCGGGCATGCCGATGCGCTGGAACGACTGGTCGAGCGCCACGACGCGCTGGATGGCGCCGGGGTCGGCGAGGCCGATGTCCTCCGAGGCGAAGATCAGCATGCGGCGCAACAGGAACAGCGGGTCGTCCCCCGCCTCGACCATCCGCACCATGTAGTAGACGGCGGCGTCCGGGTCGCTCCCGCGGAGGCTCTTGATGAAGGCGCTCGACAGGTCGTAGTGCGCGTCCTGCGACTTGTCGTGGCGGTAGGTCGGCGCCTCTTCGGCGGCCCGCAGGTCGTCCAGCCCGGCTCGCGTCGAGCCGTGGGCGCGGGCGTACGCGGCCACGACCTCCAGGGTGTTGAGCGCCCGTCGCGCGTCGCCGTACGCCCGGTCCGCGAGCGCCTCCAGGAGGTCGTCGCCGGCATCGATTCCCGCGGCCCGCAGCCCGCGCCGCTCGTCGTCCCGCGCCCGCCGCAGCAGGCGCAGCACGGCGTCCCGCGCCAACGGCTCGAGCCGGAAGACGTGCAGCCGGGAAAGCAGGGCGGCGTTGACGGCGAACGAGGGGTTCTCGGTCGTCGCCCCGATGAGCACGATCGTCCCCGCCTCGACGTGCGGCAGGAGCGCGTCCTGCTGCGCGCGGTTGAAGCGGTGGATCTCGTCGATGAAGACGATGGTGCGGCGGCGCTCCAGCGCCCGCCGCTCCTCGGCGCGCGCGACGACCTCCCGCAGCTCGGCGACACCGGCCAGCACCGCCGACAGCGGCGCGAAGAATGCCCTCGTCGCCTCGGCCACGATGCGCGCGATGGTCGTCTTGCCGCTGCCGGGCGGGCCCCAGAGGACCATCGAGGGCACCCGATCGCCCGCGATCGCCTCGCGCAGGGCCTTTCCCGGCCCGAGGATCTCGTCCTGGCCCTCGACCTCACCCAGGCTCACGGGCCGCATGCGCGCCGCCAGCGGCTGGAGGTCCGGGTCGGACTCGGCCGCACGGCGGAAGAGGGCCAGCTCGTCGGCCCCGCCCCCGGACGCTCTCGGCTTGCGCTGCTTCACGGGAAGGGGGAAGGGGTCAGCCCGCCTTGCCGCAGACGAGCTTCCGGCGGACCGTGGAGAACAGGACCTCGACCTTGGTCGGCGACAACACCGCGACCACCACCCCCACGCCGAACTGCGGGTGCTCGATCACCTCCCCCTTGTCGTACATCCGCGTCATCTCGTAGGGCACCTTCGACGCCGCGTTGACCATCGCCTCGACCTGCCGCCAGGCCTCCCCCGCCGGAATCTCCTGCGGGCCCCTGGACTTGGAGCTCTTGCGCGGCTTGGCCGCCCGCGGCTCCTTGGCCGGCTTCTCGCCCTTCACCCGGGCCTTGGGTCGCCGGAACGGATGCTCGTCACGGCAGACGTTGCACCGCACCTTGCCGAGCCGTTTGCCCCCCTCGACGACCTCCAACACCGTGTGCGTGGTATCCTTCTCGCACTTCTTGCAGAATGCAGCGATCGAACTCCCCGGAATTTCGGGCATCTGGTCGGATCCTCCTTGGGGCGACGGCTATCACGGATCGGGCCGCGGAACAAGGGGAAGTGCGGGGAGTGCGGGGAGTGCGGGAAGTGCGCAAGGGAGCCGACTCACGATCGTCGCTTCACTTCTTGCCACATCGCCTCCAGCTCTTCGAGCGTCCGGCGTCCGGGACCGTCCGCCGCCAAGGGGCGGCCCTCCGCCTGTGCCTGCGCCTCCATGGCGCCGAAGCGCGAGCGGAACCGCGAAGCGCATTCGCGCAGGACCTCTTCGGGGTCGTGCTTGAGGTGTCGCGCGAAGTTCGCCACCGCGAACAGCAGGTCGCCCAGCTCGTGCCGGACCGCCTCGCCGTCGCCCCCGGCCACGGCAGCGTCGAGCTCGCCCAGCTCCTCCGCGACCTTGGCCCGCACGCCGGCGGCGTCCGGCCAGTCGAACCCGACGCGGGCCGCGCGTTCGGAGAGCTTCGCCGACTGCCGCAGCATCGGCAGGGCGGGAGGAATGCCGTCCAGCAGCGACGCCGCCTTCTTCTCGACGCGCTTGACCTCTTCCCAGCGCCGCTCCACCTCGGCCGGCGTCCGCGCTTCCACGCCCTCCCCGAAGACGTGCGGATGCCGCCGGACGACCTTGTCGGCGATCCCCCGGGCCACGTCGTCGAAGTCGAACCGTCCCGCAGCCCGCGCCAGCTCGGCGTGGAACACGACCTGCAGCAGCACGTCCCCCAGCTCTTCCCGGACCCCGTCCACGTCGCCGCGGTCGATCGCATCCAGCAACTCGTAGCATTCCTCGACGAGGTACGGCTTGAGGGAGCGGTGCGTCTGCGCGCGGTCCCAGGGGCATCCGTCCGGCTCGAGCAGACGGCGCATGACGGCGACGAAACGCGCGAGCGGTGCCAGATCGGCGGGTGGTGCGACTCGTCCCATGACGGGGCTTCTACACCGGGGGGGAGGGGAGCGGAAGAAGGAAACCACCGATGGACACCGATGAACACCGATGGGGGCGAGTGCTCCACCGGTCTCCGCACAGGGGCTTGGACTTCCCTCGCGTCGGGTGTGCTAGACTCGCCCCCGATGTCGGACGTCCGATCGGCGGGAGGGTGCGCGGCGGCGCTCGTCGTGGCGTTTCTCGCGGTCTTCGCGGCGCCGGCCGGCGCCGCCGAAGATATCCCGTCCCCCGCTCCCGACGTCACCCTCGCGCGTCCCGCACTGCTCGCGCCCGAGCCGATGCCGGTGGTCTCGCCGGACGCGCCGCCGGTGGGGGTGGTCGGGGGTGCGGCGCCGTTCGCGCGAAAGCACGCGTCGGCGTCGTTCGCGGTCGGCGCGGTCGGCACGAGCGGTTTCGGGGCCGGTTTCTCGGGCTCGTTCGCGTGGGATTTGACCGAGCGGTGGGGTATCGAGCTGACGGGCGGGGTAGGGGGGATGCAGGAGCGCGGCGGCGGAGCGGTCGGCGGCGTCTACGTCGACGTCGGCTTCCTCATGCCCGTCACGTTCAACATCTGTTCGTCGGTCCCCCGCGTCTGCCCGGCGCTCGACTTCGAGATCTCCATCTTCCCCGGACTCGCCTACGGGTACCTCGACGGCAACCACGCGGGCAACGTGATTCTCGGCTTCGGAGTGTCCTCGCTGCGCAAGATGCAGTACCTGGACGTGGGAGTCCGGGCGTCCATCCTGGGCTATATCGACGTCGTCGGCGCCGCCGTCGAAGCCTCCGCCGACCGGCTCCTCGGCCTCGTCCAACTCCAGCTCGGCTGCGTCGTACGCTGGGGTGTGGCGCAGCCGTAGGAGGGCTGCGCGTCGTGTAGTTCTCGGTTTTCGGTTCTCGGTGATCGGTCCGGAGTTGTGGCGGTTCAGGGCGGGGGAACGCACACGGCGTCGGACCGATCACTGACCTCGCCGGGCGCGATCATGAAGTAGGCGACCAGGCAGTTCCCTATCGACGCCGCGATTCGCACTCTGAACGCGTAGTCGGGGTCGGTGACGCGGGGCGCTCCAGCCCAGATCCCCGTATTCTGGTTGAAGACGAGGAGGTAAACCGCGTCCTCTTGGTCGTGCCGATGCACGAGTCTCGCCTCGACCATCCCCAACGCGTCAGGCGCCTCCAGCGCTTCGATGATCGGCGGCGGGATCGGCAGCGTGGGCGTGTTGCACGACCCGCAAAGCACTCCCACGATCGCCAAGCCTGGTGCAACGAACCCTGTGCGAAGAACACGCATCAGCCCGAATCTTGAAGCACACCCCGTGCCGCTGTCCAGACGATTGGATTTCCCTGCCCACCGATCGGGAAGACTCCGTGCTTTCGGCTGGTTATCCATCGCGCGGTACCGTCAACGCTGGAGTTGATCGGCGCCCTGACTGTCAACTCCGTTGTCTGACGTTGACGTAGTTGCCTGCCAGAGATTCGGCCGACAAGCCCCCCCCCTGGGCCCCTGGCCTTCTCCGCGTTCCTCTCAGCGCCGTCAGCGTCTCAGTGGTGAAGTCGGATCTCCGCGCCCTCCCTCTCCCCCCTTCGCGCCCTCCTCCACCCGTTGACCCCACGGATGTTCAGCGAGTATGATTACGGGCCGTCGAAGGGAGTCCAAGGCCCCGCATGGACAGTACCGACACCCCCAACGGAACGCCGCCTTCGCCCGGGACCCCAGGCGCGTCTCCTCCTCCTCCCTCCCCCCCGGGCACCCCCTCCCTCCCCCCTCCTCCCCCCGACGACACGCCGACGATCTCGATCGAGCGCGAGATGCGCAACTCGTATCTCGACTACGCGATGAGCGTCATCATCGGCCGTGCCATCCCCGACGTCCGCGACGGCCTCAAGCCCGTACATCGCCGGATTCTTTACGCGATGTACGAGATGAAGAACTTCCACAACCAGGCCTACAAGAAGTCCGCGCGCATCGTCGGCGACGTCATCGGCAAGTACCATCCCCACGGCGACTCTGCCGTCTACGACGCCCTCGTCCGCATGGCCCAGGACTTCTCCATGCGTCAGGTACTGGTCGACGGCCAGGGCAACTTCGGCTCCATGGACGGCGATCCTCCGGCCGCGATGCGTTACACCGAGGTTCGCCTCCACCGTCTGGCCTCCGAGCTGCTCGAGGATCTCGAGAAGGAGACCGTCGAGTGGGGCTCGAACTACGACGATTCCCTCCAGGAGCCGCTGGTTCTTCCCGCCAAGTTCCCCAACCTCCTGGCCAACGGCTCCAGCGGGATCGCGGTCGGCATGGCGACGAACATCCCGCCGCACAACCTGGGCGAGGTGATTGCGGCGACGATCCGGCTCATTCGCGAGCCGGACGTCCCGGACGACGACCTGTTCGCGCTCATCCCCGGGCCCGACTTCCCCACCGGCGGCATCATCTGCGGCACCGCCGGCGTGCTGCAGGCCGCGCGCACCGGGCGCGGCTCGATCATCGTCCGCGGCCGTGCCCGTATCGAGGAGCATCCGAAGACGGGCCGCGAGACGATCGTCGTCACGGAGATCCCCTTCCAGGTCAACAAGGCGAAGCTGGTGGAGAAGATCGCCGAGCTGGCGCGCGAGAAGCGCGTCGTGGGCATCTCCGACCTGCGTGACGAGTCGGATCGCGACGGCATCCGGGTCGTGGTCGAGCTCAAGCGCGAGGCGGTCGGCCAGGTGGTCCTGAACCAGCTTTTCAAGCTCACGCCGCTGCAGACCAGCTTCGGCGTGATCAATCTCTCCATCGTCGATGGCCGTCCGCGCGTCCTCTCGGTCCGCGACACCCTCCTGCGTTTCATCGAGCACCGGCGCATCGTCGTGACGCGCCGCTGCCGCTTCGAGCTGGCGCAGGCCGAGGCCCAGGCGCACATCCTCGAGGGCCTGGTCACGGCCATCGACCACATCGACGAGGTCATCGCGGTCATCCGCGCGTCGCCGACCACGCCGGAAGCCCGCACCCGTCTGATGGAGAAGTTCGCCCTCTCCGAGCGTCAGGCCCAGGCCATCCTCGACATGCGCCTCGCCCGTCTCACCGGCCTCGAGCGCGAGAAGATCCTGGCCGAGCTGGCCGCCTTGCGCGCCGAGATCGACCGTCTCCGGGCCATCCTCGCCGACGACAAGCTGCTCGACGCGTTGATCGTCAAGGAGCTGGAGCAGGTCGCGGCGGCCCACGCCACGCCGCGCCGGACGGAGATCATCCCCGAGGTCGGCGACATCGATCTCGAGGACATCATCCAGCGCGAGGACATGGTCGTCACCATCTCGCACCAGGGGTTCATCAAGCGCAACGCCGCCCACCAGTACCGGGCGCAGCGGCGCGGCGGCAAGGGCGTCTCCGGCATGGACGTGCGCGAGGAGGATTTCGTCCGCGACCTCTTCGTCGCCTCGACCCACGACCACGTGCTCTTCTTCTCCGATCGCGGGCGCGTGTACGCGAAGAAGGTCTACGACGTTCCCGAGGGCGGGCGGGCGGCGAAGGGCAGGGCGATCGTCAACTTCGTCGGCATGGAGCCCGACGAGAAGGTCGCCGCCATCCTCCCCGTCGGCACGTTCGCCGAGGGCCGTTTCGTCGTCACGGCCAGCCGCAAGGGTTATGTGAAGAAGACCCCGCTGCCCGAGTACGCCTCGTCGGCCCGCCAGAAGGGCATCGTCGGCCTCGTGCTCGACGACGACGACCAGCTCGTCGCCGCCACCTTGACGCTCGGCACCGGCGACATCCTGCTCGGCACGCGCGACGGCATGGTCATCCGTTTCCCCGAGGGTCAGGTGCGTCCGATGGGCCGTGCCAGCCGCGGCGTGCGCGGGATCAACCTCTCCGAAGGCGACGTCGTCGTTTCCATGGAGAGCGTGCGTTCGGGCGGCGTCGCCGAGGCGGGCGAGGGTGGGGAGGTGGAAGCCGCCGAGGACGTGGAAGCCGGGGCGCCGCCGGGAGCCGCGGAGCCCGCCGGCGAAGGGGAGGGCGGCGAGCCCGCGGCGGATCCCTGCGCCGAGCGACCCGATTCGGCCGCGGCGCCGGCCGCGTCCGAGCCCGAGGACCCGACGACCGCCGTGCTCACCCTTTGCGCCAACGGCTACGGCAAGCGGACGCTGGTCGGCGAGTACCGCTCGCAGAACCGGGGCGGCAAGGGGCTCATCGACATCAAGACGACCGATCGGAACGGGTCGGTGATCGGGCAGCTCCTGGTGCGCGAGTGCGACCACATCATGCTGATCAGCGATGCCGGGACGGTCCTGCGCTGCCGCGTGCGAGAGATCTCGTGCATCGGCCGCAACACGCAGGGCGTGCGCATCACGCGGCTGGGCGAGAACGAGCACATCGTGGCCGTGGAGAAGCTGGCCGAGGCATCCGAGGAGGGGAACTCGATGCCGCCGCCGCCCGAGCCCGGTGACGGCGGCGGTGCGGCCGGTGCCGCCGGCGACGGAACGCCGCCGCCGGCCGGCGGAACCAACGGAGCGGAGGAATGAGCATGCACCACCGATCCCGGTCGCGCGTCTGGCTGCTCGCCGCCATGCTCGCCCTCGTTTCCCCCTCCGCGCTGGCCCAGACTCCCCCGGCCGATTCGGGCGTCCCGCCGACCGTGACCGTCACCCCGGTTCCGCCCGACACGAGCGGCCTCGTCACGCCTCCGATCGTGGTTCCCGCGACGCCTCCTCCTGCGACGACGCCTCCGGCGACCACGCCGCCCCCGGCCGCGACGACTCCTCCCCCTCCTCCTCCCCCCCCGCCGGCGACCACGCCTCCTCCTCCCCCTCCTCCTCCCCCCGTCCCCGACTCACAACTCCCGTCTCCCGACTCCCAACCCCCCCCGGCGCTTCCCCCTCCCGCCGACGACCCCGACGCGACCCCCGCTCCGCTGCCGGACCCGGCCGGCACCGAGGGCGTTGCCGACCCCGGCTGGACGCAGGTCGGATTCGTGCCCACGGCCCGGCCGTTGCGGGACGGCGACATGTTCGCCCAGATCCTGGGCTACATGGGCGGGTTCGGCATCCAGTACGGCATCAACGGCGACGTCGACATCAGCGGCGGCCTGACGTTCTTCACGCTCGAGCTGGCGGCCAAGTACGCCTTCTACCACAACGATTACATGTCGATCGCCGCGCTCGCCGAGATCGCCTTCCCGTTCTACAAGAGCTTCTGGCCGATGAGCGACCTGGGCCTGGAATACATGATGTTCCTCGGCTTCGGTCCCCTCTTCAGCATCTGGAACGACATCGCCGAGCTGGACGTCGGCCTGATGATGATTCCGGCGCTGCAGTGGCCGGCGGAGGAGTGCCTCGACGACCAGTCGACGCCGGCGGACACCACCGACCGCGTCTGCCACACGAAGCCGTTCGATACCGACTTCGTCGCCATGCCCTACATCTACGGCTCGATCGGTCTCGCCGGATTCGCGCGCCTGATGTTCGGCTTCGAGCACTTCGCGGTGGCGGCGCGGGACGACTTCGCGTGTCCCGAGAACAGCCCGGCGGATGCGGCCGGCGTCTGCCGCGGCCCGTCCGGCGTTGTGCCGCCGGAACGCTCCGACGGCGCCGACCTCAACATTCCCGCCCTGCTCCTTGGCTTCCGCTTCCACGGCGAGCGTTTCATGGCCGACATCATGCTGCACTTCCCGATGAGCCACGAGTGGTGGGACATCGAAGCCGTCGAGGGCATGATCTTCATCCCCACCGTGTCCTTCGGGTACCTGTGGTAGGGGCCTAGCAGGCCCGCAGCGCCTCCAGGAATTCCCCCGCGCTTCCGAACCGCTCGGCGGGCCGTGGCGCCAGCGCCTTGCGCGCGACCGCGTCCAGGCTCGCGGGCAGCGACGGGACCAGTGCGCGAGGCGCGGGCAGTCGGCCCTCCACGATCGCCGCGAACTGCTCCGTGTCGGTCGCGAAGTGCTCGCGCTCGAACGGCTGAACTCCCGTCAGGCACAGGTAGAGCAGGAGGCCGGCGCCCCACAGGTCCAGGTGCGTCTCGTTCTCCTGTTCCGCCGACTCCGAGAGGAACGGCGCCATCCGCTCGGGCGGGCACCACGCCAGGGTGCCCCACAGCATTCCGGGCCTGGTCCGCACGTCGTGCGGGAGGCGTACGCGGCCCCGTCCCGCGTTGCGGGTGACGGCGGTGGCGAGGCCGAAATCGATGAGGCGGATCGAGTCCGTCGCCGGTGCCGCGCGCGCCGACGGCTGCACGAAGACGTTCGCGGCTTTCACGTCGCGGTGCACGACCCCCTTGCGCTCCAGATGTCCCAGCGCGGACAGTACGGCGCCCGTGATGGCACAGGACGCCCGGAGGTCGAAGCTGCCGCGCAGCCGCACGATCTCGCCCACGTCCGTCCCCGGCAGGTATTCCATCACGTAGAACGGCGCCCGCCCCAGTGCCGGCGGCAGGATGCCCTCGTCGAGCGCGCGCACGATGTTCGGGTGGCGCAGCGTGCGGAGCAGGTGCGCTTCGTTCACGAACCGCGCCCGGACCTCGGCCATCTGCTGCGCCAGCGGCGCGTCGGGGTCCAGGAACGCGGGAGGGGCGCGGGTCAAGCGGTCCCGGAGGTGCTCGACGTCGAGCACCTTGATCGCCACGTCGCGCTCGCGCTCGTCGCCGACGGGGTCGGAGCGCCGGGCGCGGAACACGACGGAGAAGCCGCCCTGGGCGATGGGCCGGGCGATGCGGTAGGCGTGCGCGGCGGTGGCGACGAGCGTCCCTGCCAGTTCCGTTGCCGCACGCTCCGCCTCCAGCATGCGACTCCCAGTAGCAGGTTCGAGGCGCTTTTGCTAACCTGGGCCCCGTGGACAAGGGACTCGCCATCGGCATCGACCTCGGCACGACCACCTCGCTCGCTTCGATCGGCATGCCGGACGGCAAGCCGCGGCTGCTGCGCGACCCCCAGGGGCACGGCATCATCCCCTCGGTCGTCTCGCTCCTGCCCGACGGCCGCATCCTGGTCGGCCAGCGGGCCAAGGACCGCATCGTGCTGGATCCGGAGCACACGTTCTATTCCACCAAGCGCTTCATCGGGCGCGACATGCGGCTGGACGAGAACTCCTGGGCCGCGGCCGCCTTCTCCTACCACATCGTCTCCGGCGACAACGGCACGCCGTGCGTCGAGGCGTACGGGCGCACGTACACGCTGACGGACGTCGCCGCGATGATCCTGACCTATATGAAGAAGGTCGCCGAGCAGGCCGCGGGGATGCCGGTCACGCGCGCCGTGATCACGGTCCCCGCGAACTTCAACGACGTCCAGCGCGCCACGACCCGCCAGGCGGGCGAGCGCGCCGGGTTCGAGGTCCTGCGCGTCCTCAACGAGCCCACGTCGGCGGCGCTGGCCTACGGTCTGGAGCGCACGAAGGAGAACGAGCGTATCGCCGTCTACGATTTCGGCGGCGGCACCTTCGACATGACGATCCTGGAGATGCGGGGCGACGTCTACGAGGTCCTGGCCACGGCCGGCAACACGATGCTCGGCGGCGACGACTTCGATCGCCGGATCCTCGACCGCATGGTCCACGCCGTCCAGGAGTCCACGGGGCGCCATCCCAACGAGAACCAGGCGTTCCACCAGAAGCTGTTCCTGGCGGCAGAGCGCCTGAAGTGCCAGCTCTCGGACTGGCTCGTCGCGGGCTACACCGAGCGCGGGGTGGAGCTGGGCGGCAAGACGATCGATTTCCACTTCGAGCTGAGCCGCGAGGAGTTCAACCAGGCCTGCGGCGACCTTGTCGACACCAGCTTCGACGTCTGCGACGAGGCGTTGCGGCTGGCGAACTGCACGCTCACCTCGATCGATCAGATCATCCTCGTCGGCGGGACGACGCGCGTCCCCCTGCTGCGCGAGCGCGTGACGAAGTACTTCCTCCGCCCGCCGCTCGCCAACGTCCAGCCCGATACCGTCGTGTCGCTCGGCGCCGCCATCCAGGCGTTCGCGCTCGGCGGCGGACCCGCGATGTGGCCGCCGCCCGAGCGCATGCCTGCGGCCATGGAGCGTCTGGCCGCGACCGCGGCCAGCGAGGCGACCCGCATGGTGTCGCTCGATGCCATCGGGCCGGGCCCGGCGTCCGGCTCGGCCGAGCCGCCGACGCGCTCGCTGCCGCTCGCGGCGGTTCGTGCGGCCGCCGAGGCGTCGGCGGGGGAGGGTCCGACGCGCGCGGTGCCGTTGGCGCAGGTTCGTGCGGCCGCCGAGGCGTCGGCGTCGGGCGAAGGTCCGACGCGTGCGGTCCCGTTGTCCGCCGTGCGCGAGGCGGCCGAGGCGGCCGACGCGCGGGCGCAGGCCGATGCGAGCGCGGCGGCGGCGGCGCAGGCGGCCGCCGGCGCGGGGGTGATGGATCCCGGGCTTGCGGCGGCCGAGGCGCTGCTTGCGGCGGCCGAGGAGTCGGAGGCGAAGCAGGCGGAGCGCGTCGAGGAGCGGGCGGTGCGGGCCGTGGACGTGTTCCTGGAGTAGCCCGCGGCTCCGCCGTCGAAGGCCACCAAGCGGTGGCGCGCGCTCGGGCGCGCCGCGGCCGCGCCCAAGCCGCCGCCCGTGCCTCCGCCGGTTTTCGCCTCGCGCCGAACCGGGGAGGCGTCCGCGCCGGAGCCTCCTCCTCCTCCTGCCAGTCCGCCGCCGTTGCCGGGGGCGTTCGGGGCGTCGCCCCCGCCTCCGCCCGCGGCGCCGGGGCGGTTTCCGCCTCTTCCCGGCGTGACGGGCGAGCCGCCGCCGCTGCCCGGAGCGCTGGGGCTCGGGCCGCCGCCGCTGCCGCCGGGGGGGCCCGTCGGGTCTTCGCCGCTTCCCGAGATCCTCGGCGGGCCGCCCGCTCCGCCCGCCGGGCCGCCGCCGCTGCCGTTCGCGGCCGCGCCGCCTCCCGCCGGATCCGAGCTGGACCTCGGTGCCGTCGCGCCGCTTCCGGCGGGCGCGGAGACACACGGCGTTCCGGGGCTGCGGGCGACGTTGGAGCCGCCCGACGGACTGGGTCAGCCGGCCGGGCACGCCGGAAGGCGCGCCGGGGGACCGCCGTTGCCCGATCCCGCGATCGCCGCCGCGATGGCCGCCGCGCCGGCCCTGACGCAGGAGGCGATGGCCTCGATCCTCGCCGGCACCGCCGCCGCACCCCGACCCGCGCCCGTGCTGCTCGACGTCACCCCGATGTCGCTGGGCATCCAGACCGTCGGCGGCAACGTCGAGGCCATCATCCGGCGCAACTCGCAGGTGCCGGTCGAGCAGAGCCGGATGTTCGCGACGACGTCCGACGAGCAGACGGCGGTGGTGATCCGCGTTTGCCAGGGCGAATCGACGAAGGTGGCGGACAACGTCGTGCTGGGCGAGATGACCCTGCTCGACCTGCCGCCGATGCCGCGCGGCCAGGTCGTGGTCAAGGTCACGTTCGAGATCAACACCGACGGCATCCTCAGCGCGACGGCGCTCGACAACCGGACGAAGAAGGCGCAACGGGTCCGCATCACGCTCTTCGGCGGCGGCTAGGCGGCAGAAGGTGGACGAGACCGAGTTCCGGCAGTGGGCCGCGGCGATCCATCGGGCCTTCGCGGCCCTGGACTCGTCGTCCTACTACCAGGTGCTCGGCGTGGGCCCCGCCGACCCGCAGGAACTGATCCGCCGGGCCTTCCACCGGCGGGCGACGCAGCTCCACCCGGATCGGCACCGCGACACGCCGGAGCCCGCGCGCTCCGAGGTCTACGCGCTGTTCAAACGCATGACCGAGGCCTACCGGGTGCTGATCGATCACGACCTGCGGCACTCCTACGACGCCGGACTGCCGTCCGGCCGGTTGCGGCTGACCGACGAGGTCGAGGCGTCGCGTCCGAAGTCGGAGGACGACGAGCTGCGCACGCCCGCCGGCCGCCGGCACTACCGTGCCGCGAAGGACGCGCTGGCCGCCGGGGACGTGCAGGGTGCCGAGCTGAACCTCTCGCTCGCGATGTCCCACGAGCCCGATTCGCCCCTCCTGGCCAAGCTGTTCGCCGACGTCCGTGCCCGCCGCGCGCTGCGCCAAACCGGTCGATCGGGTTGAGGCTGGTGGCTCGTAGCTACCTGCCCGCCTGGACCATCCCGTGGGTCGTGATGTTGGGTCTGCCGTCGGCGCCGGCGAGCGATCGCACGGCGCACGTGACGCCGTTCCACGTCACCGCGGCCACGCGCCAGAAGTCGCTGGAATCCATGCCCGTGAGACCGCCGTTGGTCAGCGTGACGGGGCCGAACTCGACCGGGGGCCCCGACTCGCACACGCCGCTCGTCGAGGCGCAGTAGATGCGGACGTGGACCTGCGAGGGGCCCCATTCCGACGCGTCGTAGTAGTGGACGCCCACCAGGTACTCGGCGCCGACGACCGGGTTGTCGATGTTGATGTTCTCGGGCCCGTGGCCCTCGACGTCGTCCAGATCCAGCCGCGGGTTGTCCTCCGTCCCGGGGCTGTCCCATTCCAGCACCGCTCCGTAGCTGGCGTTGCAATTGGCGTAGTAGCAGTCCAGGCCGGTGACCCAGGCCGTCGCCGTCGGGTGGAGGAGGTGCAGGTCCACGTCCGTGGCATCGCAGCCGACCGGGTAGCCCGGCGAGGCGCACGAGCGATCGGGGGGGTTCCAGTACATCTCGACGCGCAGGCCCTCGGAGGGGACGGCGACGACCTCGAACGTGCAGGAGCCCCGGTTGCCGTCGTCGTCCTGGACGGTCAGCGTGATGCCGAAGCGGCCCGCGATGTCGGGGAAGAAGCTGGTCGTGGCGCCGTCGGCGGGGGAGGGCGGATCGGCGGCCGAGCCTTCCGGCAGCGTGGTCAGCTCCCAGTGGTAGCCGACGATCGTGCCGTCGTCCACGCCGTTCCCGGTCAACGTGATCGTGTTCAGCGGCACCGTGCACGCTTCCGCCGGGCAGATCGCGTCCGGGCCGCTCGGCGTCGCGTTCACCACCACCTCGCACTCCGACGACAGACCGCGCAGGTTCGTCGCCGTCGCCCGCAGCACGTAGCGGCCCCGCTTGTCAGGCGTGAGCGAGGGGCTCGCCGCGTCCGGCGGCGTCGGCGACGGCCCCGCCGAATCGGCAGGCCAGCTCAGGAGCGCCCAGCTCCACGTGACCGCGTCCCCGTTCAACACCGGAATCGGAGGGATCGCGAACGCGCGGCGCGTCGGGGTCGAATACTCCTCCTCGGGGCAGTCGAGCGGCGGAGCGCCGATGGCGGTGACCTCCACGAGGCACTGGCCACGATAGCCGCGATCGTCGATGACCTCGAACCGCACCTCGTACTCGCCTTCCAGGTCCGCGGTGAACGCGGTCGAGGCGGCGTCGGGGGGCACGAGCGTCGGGTGGGCGCCGTCGGGCTGCGCGCGCACGGTCCAGAGGAACCCGACGATCGTCCCGTCGAGGTCGTCGCCGTCGCCTTCGAGCGTCACCGGCACGCCGACTCGCGCGTCGGTCACGTCCGGTGGGCAAAGCGCGGTGGGCGGGTTGGCGACCGAGTGCACGGTGCACTCGCAGGAGTCCGCCTGGCCGGCCGAGTCCGTGATCTCCAGCCGCACGACCCAGTCGCCCAGCATGTCCGGCGTGAAGCTGGTGTACGGCGTGTGCACCGGAGAAATCGTCGCCGTCGAGCCTGCCGGGGACCGGCTGAAGCTCCACGCGTACTCGAGGTCGCCTTCCCGGTCCGTGCCCCCGCCCTCGATGACGGTCAGCTTGCCGGGCGAGCTCCACAGCTCGGCATCGGGACACCGCGCCGTCGGCGGGAGATCGATGACCTCCTCGACCTCCGCGACGGCGTCGCTGCCGATATCCTCTTCCCCGAGCCCGGTTTTGGCCCCGCAGCCCGCCAGGAGCATGAGGGCGAGCGCCGCTGTCGTTGTTCTCATGCCTGTTTCCCCGCCCGCGCGCTGGGAAGGACGTGGCGCAGCCCCGGGTCGGTCGGGAGCCGGCCGTAGCCCTCGACCTCGACCACCAGGGCCGTGATGTTGTCCTTCCCTCCGCGCTCGTTCGCCATCGCCACGAAACGCCTCGCGGATCGCTCCAGTCCCAGCTCCATGATCTTCGGGATCTCCGGGTGCTTGAGGTAGCCGTGCAGGCCGTCGGAGCAGAGCAGGAAGCAGTCCCCGGGCTTGACCGGGAAGATCTGCGTGTCGACCTGGACGTACTCGTGGCTCCCCACCGCCCTCGTGATGACGTTGTGGTCCGTGATCTGTCGCGCCTCGGCCAGCGTCAGGAGCCCCTGCTTCACCTGCCAATTGACCAGCGTGTGGTCGTCCGTCATCTGCACCACGTCGCCTTCGCGCACGCAGTACACCCGGCTGTCGCCGACCTGCGCGGTCACCCCGAACCCCTCGGCGATGAGCAGCGCCGAGATCGTGGTCCCCATCCCCTGCCGCGCCGGCGACTGCTGGGCGATGCCGAAGACCAGGAACGCCGCGGACTGGATGGCGGACTCGAGCAGCCGCGTCAGGTTGCGCGCCTCGTCGATCCCCTCGGGATGCTCGTTGAAACGCACGATGACGTCCACCCCGCCGGAAACCATGCTGTGGATCGCGTCGATCGACTCCTGGCTCGCCACCTCGCCCGCCGCGTGACCGCCCATCCCGTCCGCCACCACGAAGAGGCCCAGCTCGTCCGAGCGCAGGAACGAGTCCTCGTTGATCTGGCGGCGGCGGCCGATGTCGGTGGCGGCGAAGGAGCGACAGTACATGGACGTGCCCTCTCTCGGTCCCCCCGGTGAATCCCGTCCCGCCCTTGCACGGGCCACCTGAAAACTAGCATATTCCGTCTGATGACGCACGCGCGCGACTCGGTCCGGTCGCTCGCGCAGCCCGCCCGGCTCGTCGAGCAGCTCGAGCACGTGGCGGCGGCCGTGGGACTGGAGGTGCGACGCGAGCGGCTGGAGATCGGCGATGCACGGGCGCCCGGCGGGTTGTGCCGCCTCGATGGCCGGCAGGTCTGCATCCTGGCCATCGACCTCACCGCCGATGAGGAGGCGCGTGCGCTGGCGCGTGCGCTCCTGCACTTCGATCTCGACGCCGTCTACGTCGCGCCCGCGGTGCGGGAGTACCTGGAGCGGGTGGGGGAGGGCGAAGCGAATGAACGTGCGAAGAAGTGATCTTGTCCGTCCGGGCCATTCACCTAGCCGGAGTGGTTCCGAGGCGTGTGGGGGCCGGGAACAGGCAGCCGTCGACCGGCAACCGGCAACCGGCGATGATCATTGCCTGTTGCCTGTTGCCTGTTGCCTCTTGCCTGTTTGGTGCTCCGCGACCGGCGCCATCATGGCAGGGTAGCCCCCGTGGCAAACGATTCTCCCAGGCGCACGCGCAGCTCCCAGCCCCCTGGCTCGACCGGGTCGCCGGGGCGGCCCTCGGATCCTCCGCGCTTCGCGACGGACCCGCATCTTTCCGCCGTCCGCCGCCCGGGGCCGTTTTCCGTCGTGGATCGCGTGCTTGGCGGCGAGCTGGGCGGGACCGTGGCCCTGGCTGGGGTCCTCGGTGCCGCCGTCGGCCTGCTCGCCTGGAGCGTGCTCGTCGTCGCGGGCGAGGGCTGCCGGCTGGTGTGGGGCGGAGCCGAGGTTGTCCCGCAGCTGGGCGATCATCCCTGGTGGCTGCGCCTGCTCATCCCCGCGCTTGGCGGCCTGGCCTGCGGCCTCGTCGTCCGCCTGCTCGGCGCGCGCGACGCGGGTCTCAACGCCGCGGAGCTGATCGACGACATCGGCCGGCGCGGCGGGCGCGTCGACTTCCCCCGGGCCGTCGTCCGCACCCTTGGCTCGGTCTTCGTCGTCGTCGGGGGCGGGGCGGTCGGCCCCGAGGGTCCGATCGTGCATGCCGGGGGCGCGGTGGGCTCCGCGGCGCGCGCGCTGGGCGTCGAGGGCCAGCGCCTGCGGGTCCTTGTCGCCTGCGGGGCGGCGGCCGGCATCGCGGCCGTCGTCGGCGCACCGATCGCCGGCACGCTGTTCGCGGCCGAGGTGCTCCTGGGAGCGGCCCATCGTCGCGCACTCCTTCCCATCGCCGTCGCCGCCGCCTTCGCCTTCGCGGTGCGGGCCGTGCTTCATGGCGCGGGAGGCCTGGTCGAGCTGGTCGCCATCGACCGGCTGCCGGAGGCGCTCGGGCCGTTGGGGTGGGGCGCCGTCGCCGGAGCGGCCGTCCTGGGCGTGCTCGCCGGTGTCGTCGGCGCCGCGTTCGGGCGTGTCCTGGCGGTCACGGAGGAGGTCTTCGAGGCGGTTCCGCTGCCCACCTGGGTCCTGCCGGCGCTGGGCGGCCTGATGGTCGGCCTCATGGGACTCGTCCTGCCCCGCGCCGCCGGCCACGGCTACGGCGGATCCCTGGCCGAACTCGCCGCGCACGGGCCGAACGCGGTCGCGCTCGCGCTGTGCCTCGTCGTCTGGCGGCTCCTCGCCTCGTCCCTCACCCTCGGCTCCGGCGGCGCCGGCGGCACCCTGGTCACCACGCTCGTGATGGGCGGGGCCCTGGGCGCGGCGTTCTCCGCGGGCGCCGCCCGACTGGACCTGGGAGATCCGGCCGCCCTGGCCGGCGCCTACACCTTCGTGGGCGCCGTCGCCGTGCTCGCCGGCGCGACCCACGCCGCGCTCATGTCGGTCGTCCTGCTGTTCGAGGTCACTCGCGAGCCGGCCCTGCTCCTGCCGGGCATCGTCGCCGCCGGCGCCGCCGTCGTCGCCGCGTCTGCCGTCTCCAAGGAGACGATCCATACGCTCAGCCTCCGACGCCACGGCGGACGCACCCGCAGACCGGTCGGGGAATCGTCCGTGATGGACGAGACCTCCGTCGCCGCGCTCGTCACCGCCGACGCCGACCGCATCGGCCGCGGCGAGCCGCTGTCGAAGCTCGTCCACAAGGTCCTCGACGGCGGCACGATGTACCAGCACGTCGTCGACGAGAACGGCAAGCTCCTGGGCACCGTCTCCCTCCAGGAAGTCGGCCCGCTCCTGCGCGAGGACGGCGTGGAAGGGCTCCTCCTGGCCTACGACGTGATGCGCGCGCCGCCCGTCTCCGTCACCCGCGCCGACTGCCTTAGCACCTGCATGGAACGCTTCGGCCACGTCGACGCCGACGAGCTTCCCGTCATCGACGGCGCCGGCGTCCTCGTCGGGCGCGTCACCCGCAAGGACGTCCTCGCGTTCTACGCGCGCGAGGTCCTGGAGCGCCGGGACAGCGGGATGAAGTTCATCGCCCGCGCCGAGCGCTCCGCGCCGGCCGACGGGAGCGTCGCCGACGAGTCGTCGGAGTTGGTGACCGATTTCGTCGAGGTCCCGCCGGGACACGCCGTGGAAGGGATGGCCATCCCGCCCGGGGTCGTCGGCCGGACGCTGATCGAGCTCAACTTGCGGTCGCGTTTCGGCGTGGCCGTGATTAGCATGCGTCGTCGGACGCCGGGGGGTGGAAGGATCTCGCTTGTGGCCCCCGATCCGGCCATGCCGTTGCGGGCAGGGGACGTCGTCGTCCTCGCGGGGCCCAAGGAGCAGATCGAGCGGCTTCGGAAACTGGTCGGCGAATGAAACATAATATGTCTTATGCGACACGAAAGGTCCGGGAAAACCGGGGTGAGGCCCAAGCATGGTAAAAGAACGGGATGGGAGACTCGACATGGCGACCTTGAATCCGATCTCGCCCGAGGACTTCAAGTTCGGGGAACGGCTGCCGATTCTGCCGATCCGCAACGCGCTCCTGTTTCCGACGGCGGTTGCGCCGTTCGAGGTCGGCCGGCCGAAATCGCTCAAGCTGGTGCAGGACCTCGAGAAATCGCCCGATCCCTACGTCGCCATCTTCGCGCAGCGCGACCCGAAGACTGATGACCCGACCGCCTCCGAGCTGTACCCGTTCGGCACCGCCGCGCGTGTGCTCAAGGTGATCAAGCACTCTTCGGGCTCCCTGAGCGTCATCCTCCAGGGCGGCGTCCGGATTCGCCTGGACGAGGTCGTCTCCCGGGAGCCGTACCTCATGGCGCGGGTGTCCCGCCTGCACGACGTGGTCGTGTTCGACGTGGAGACCGAGGCGCTGACGATGTCGCTCAAGGAGTCGGCCAAGGAGGTGGTCGAGCTGACGCCGGAGATGCCGCGCGAGGCGCTGGCGCTGATCGACTCCATCGAGCATCCCGGACAGCTTGCCGACCTGGTCGCGACGAACCTGGACATGCCGATCGATCAGAAGTCCGATCTGATCCAGACCGTCGACGTCAAGGAGCGCATTCGCAAGGTCTTACGTGTGCTTATGCGACAGGCGGAGATCCTCCGCATGAGGGAGAAGATCCGCTCGCAGGTCTCGGAAGAGATGAGCAAGACGCAGCGCGAGTACATGCTGCGCCAGCAGCTCAAGGCCATCAAGGAGGAGTTGGGCGAGGATGCGGACGAGTCCGGCGACCTCGACGGCATGGACGAGAAGATCTCCAAGATGGACCTGCCGGACGAGGCGCGCGAGACGGCGAACAAGCAGCTCAAGCGCCTCAAGTCGATGCAGATGGGCTCGGCCGAGTACACGGTCGCCCGCACGTACCTGGACTGGATTCTGGACCTGCCCTGGCGCAAGGAGACGGCCGACCAGATGGACATTCCGGGTGTGCGCAAGGTCCTGGACGAGGACCACCACGGCCTGGAGAAGGTGAAGAAGCGCATCGTCGAGTATCTGGCCGTCCGGAAGCTCAAGCCCGAGAAGAAGGGCCCCATCCTCTGCCTGGTCGGGCCGCCCGGCGTCGGCAAGACGTCTCTCGGCCGCTCCATCGCCCGCGCGTTGGGGCGCAAGTTCGTGCGGATCTCGCTGGGCGGGGTGCACGACGAGGCGGCCATCCGCGGGCATCGGCGGACCTACGTCGGCGCCCTCCCCGGCCAGATCGTGCAGCAGCTCAAGAAGGCCGGGACGCGCAATCCGGTGTTCATGATGGACGAGGTCGACAAGATCGGCCATGACTTCCGCGGCGACCCGGCGGCCGCGCTGCTCGAGGTGCTGGACCCCGAGCAGAACGACAGTTTCTCCGACCACTACCTGGAGATCCCGTTCGATCTCTCGAAGGTGATGTTCATCACGACGGCGAACCTGCCCGATCCGATCCCCCCTCCCCTGCGCGACCGCATGGAGACGCTCGATCTGCCCGGCTACACCCGCCGCGAGAAGCTGGAGATCGCGAAGCGCCACCTCCTGCCGCGGCAGCTCGGCGAGCACGGGCTGGACGAGAAGAAGCTGGTGGTGCCGCCGGAGACGATCGAGTGCATCATCGACACCTACACGCGGGAGGCCGGCGTCCGGAACCTCGAACGCTCGATCGCCGGCTGCTGCCGCGGGATCGCGGTCAAGATCGCCGAGGGGACGCTCAAGCCCGAGCAGCTTCCCGCGACGGTCGGCCCCGGCGACCTGCTCGAGTACCTCGGGCCGGCCAAGTTCATCTCCGAGGTGGCCGAGCGGACGGAGATTGCCGGGGTGGCGACGGGTCTGGTGTGGACCAGCACGGGCGGGGACATCATCTTCATCGAGGCGACGCGCATGCCGGGCAAGGGCAAGCTCTCGCTCACCGGGCAGCTCGGCGACGTGATGAAGGAGTCCGCGCAGGCGGCGCTCTCGTACGTGCGGGCCAACGCCGACCGTTACGGGCTGGAGGCGGCGATCTTCGAGAACAGCGACCTGCACATCCACGTGCCTGCGGGTGCGATTCCCAAGGACGGGCCGAGTGCCGGGCTGCCGCTCTTCGTCGCGTTGACCTCGATGCTCACCGGGGTCCGCATCCAGCACGACGTGGCGATGACCGGGGAGATCACGCTCCGCGGGCGTCTCCTGCCCATCGGCGGGGTGAAGGAGAAGATCCTGGCCGCGCACCGTGCCGGCATCAAGCGCGTGCTCCTGCCCGAGCGCAACGGTCCCGACCTCATCGAGGTGCCGAAGGAGGTCCGCGACGAGCTGGACCTGATCCAGCTCAAGTCGATGGAGGACGCGCTGCCGCTGGTGCTGGAGCCGAACGACCGTTTCCCGGCGTCCGGCAAGCCCGTCGCTCCGCAGAAGGCGGTGGCCGTCACCAAGAAGGTCCCGGGCCGCAAGTCCCTCCCGCCCGCGCCCCCGGACTGACGTTTCGCGTTACGGCGTGCTGGGCGGGTTGCCGGGGGCGAGCATCGCGGGGCCGCCGATTTCGAACGCGCCGGCCCCGCCGCCCATGATCTCGTCCTGGGTGAGCACGCGGCCGCCGCGGCAGGTGCAGGCGCAGTCCAGCTCGTCGGGGCCCAGGCAGGTGTAGTTGCCGTCGCCGAGCGGCTTGCAGCGGCAGTCCGTGGAGGCGCAGGCGCAGCCCATCTCCTCCAGGTCGGGCGACGCCGTGATCAGCGTGACCGGCTCGGCCCCCTCCCCGGCCGGGAGCGTCTCGACCACCTGCACCGGGAAGACCGCTTCGTCCGCCGCCCAGGGCGGCGGGTTCTCGGGGGCGATGCCTCGCGGGTCGTGTGCGGGATCGCCGGCGGACGGCGGCGCCTGGACCAGTCCCCGGCCCACCCGGGACTCGTCGTTCCCCGTATCGCTGCACCCGGTCCACCCGGCGAAGAGGAGGACGCCGATCGCGGCGGGAAGAACGCTGTTCCTGCTCCATCGTTGCGTCGTCTTCACGTTTCCACTCCCTTCCAGGTCCGCCGCTACGGACAGGACACGTTGAAATCGTACGGTCCGCCCCCGGCGCTCGTGTCGACCACGATGTAGTACGTTCCCGCCGCCACCGTCGCCGTCGCCGACGTCGTGCTCCGCGCCAGGCACGAGCTCATGAGGCACGCGTCGCTGAGGAGGTACACGGTGGCGCCGGGCTCCGTGTCCGCCGCGTTGAACGTCACGGTGAGGGTCCCCGGCGAGGCCAGCGTCACCTGGTGGATCGCGTCGGCGCCGCCCGCGGTGTGCGTGCCGTCGGGGCAGACGAGGTTGCGGTACTCGTTCGGCCGCCCCATGGTGTTGCCGCCGGTCGTCCCGCCGCACTCGACTTCGCGGAAGATGGGCGTCTCGTAGCTGCACGAGTCGGCGTCCTCGTCGCAGATGTCGGTGGTGCAGATGTTCCCGTCGTTGCAGGGGCTGGTCCCCAGGTCGCCGCGGCAGCGCAGGATCAAGTCGAGGCCGCGGCGGCAGGTCTCGCCCGTGATGCAGTAGAACGGATCGACGCACGAGGACCCCTCGGGCCGCTCCGTGTGGATGCACCCCTCGGGCACCTCGCACGTGTCGACCGTGCACGGCTCATCGTCGTTGCAGTCCAGCGCGGTCGAGCTGTAGCACGAGCCGGAGAGGCAGGTGCCGAAGCCGGTGCAGATGTCGCCCGTGCCGCACGGCACGCCGTCGGTTCCCGCGCGCGCGCCGCAGAGGTGCGAGGAGGAGTCGCAGAAGTTCTCGGTGCACGGGTTGGTGTCGTCGCACGGATCGCCGAGGTGGCAGGTGAACGTGCAGCCGGGCTCGCAGCCGTCGCCCGCGACGGTGTTCCCGTCGTCGCACTCCTCGGTCCCCTCGACCAGGCCGTTGGGGCAGGACGAGGGGCAGTCGCCGCAGTCGGGCCAGCACGAGGTGCACGACTCGGTGACCGGGTTGCACGTGCCGTCGCCGCAATCGACGGGCGGGGCGCAGTCGGCCGCACAGCCCTCGAAGGTCTCTCCCGCCTCGCACTCGCCGTTGCCGCACACCGGCGGGCACGTCGGGCAGTCTTCCGCGCAGTCCCAGCACGACTCGTAGTCGGGCTGGCAGCTCCCGTCGCCGCACCGCGGCGGGCAGGCGCCGCAGTCCAGCGTGCAGGTCTCGCAGCTCTCGCCCTCCTCGCACAGGCCGTTGGGACACACCGCCACCGGGACGTCCGCCCCGTCGTCTCCGCCGCCGTCGTCGGCGTCGCCGTCCGCGCCCGAGCCGTCGTCGTCCCCGTCGGCGTCGCCGTCCGGCCCGATCCCGTCCTCGGTCGTCCCGTCCGTGTCCGGCTCGACGTCGGCATCGGCGTCCGCGGCGCCGTCGTCGGCATCCGCGCCGCCGTCGGCATCCGTCCCGCAGCCGGGGATGGCCGAGCAGCTTCCCCGCACGCACTGCTGGCACGCACCGCACTGGCTGCTGCGCGTGCACTCCTCGCTGCACGCCGCGCCCACCGCCAGCAGCCAGAGCAGGCCGAGCACGATTGCCGCCCGGGTCCTGGGTCTCGCCGTCATCATCCTACTCCTCGACACCACCCCACGCTCCTGCGCGCCGTCAGTTGACGAACTCGATCGTGTACCAGCCGCCGCGCGGCGTGGCGGTGTAGGAATCCACCGCGAAGCGGTAGGTGCCGGCCGGCGCGTTCTGGAGGTAGAACTCCTCGTAGCCGCCGTTGCCGTACACGTCGCACCCGCGCCAGCCGCCGGCCGTCGTCCAGAACCAGCCGGCGCCGCGGCACCAGGCCCAGACGCTGGTCGGCGTGTAGATCCAGATCACGCCGTCCCAGAGGAAGGACGCGGCGCCGACCCAGACGTCGCCGCGCACGCGTGGGTACAGCCGGACGCGCATGTTGCTCGTCGAGCCGGTCGTCCGGTAGTAGTAGACCTCGCGTCCCGGCCGCGCCGCGAGCGAGTTGTTGGGGTAGTCGTAGCTCTGCCCGTGGGCGGCCCACGGCCACGCCGGGATCTGGATCGCACCGTCCTCCCCGGCCGTGGCCGAGGTGGCGCCGCGCATGAGCGCGTTGCTGCCGTCCAGCGAGTCCATGATGGCGTCGCCGTCCTCGTCGCGCTCCACCCGCAGCGTGTAGTTGCCGCAGGCCCAGTTCGGGTAGTTGGTCACGCCGATGCCGGCCCACCAGCCGGGCCGTACCCGGCCGGTCGCGATCATGCTGCCGTTGCCGACCGAGCCGTTCCGGTAGTGGAACGTGTCGTTGTCGCACGAGAAGAGGTACCACGGGTCGCTGCACTGGTTGACCGCGAAGAACAACGTGTTGTTGAAGCCGCCCGGCGTCACCGTCCCGTCGACCCACGCCACGTAGCCGCGGTTCAAGGTGTTGAACGGCGCCGTGGCGTGGTTCACGTGGTAGAAGTTGAAGCGGTAGGCGGAGGTGTACGTGCTCTGCACGCAGTACGGCATGTTCGTCCACCAGTAGGTCGCCGAGGTGCAGGTGTTGCCCAGCCACGTGCCGCCGAGCTGCATCTCCGGCAGCGGCGGGTCGCTGCAGTCGCCCGTGTTCGCCGCCCGGCGATCGACGCGGATCTGGTAGGTGTTGCCCGCGCCGACGCTGTCGGCGACCACGTAGTTGCGCCCGATCGGGAAGAACAGGTCGCGCTGGCACGCGTCGTCCCCGTCGAAGGCCAGCGAGCCGGCGCGCCACGTCCAGCACGACGCCGGGCCCGCGTCGGAGCACGAGTAGTAGTAGCCGCCCACGCCGCAGCCCGCCGCGTTCTGGTAATAGTACTGCACCGGGTTGAACGCCGCCGGCCCCGCCACCTCGACGCGATAGCGGTAGCTCGCGTACTCCGTCGGGACGTCGAAGTAGTGCACCAGGTCCGGATCGATCTGGTCGCCGTTGGCGTTGCCGCCCCCGCACGTCGAGGTGTAGTTGTCGCGCCCGCAGTACGTGTCGCCCGAGCCGGTCCAGACCATGGTCGCGCCGCTGCCGCTCGGCGTCAAGGCGCTGCCGTTGCAGACGTCGTTCGACGCCCACGCCGTGATGGGATGCGTGCAGGCACCCGCGCCGTCGCACTGGTCGGCGGTGCAGGCGTGCGTGTCCGCCGCGCAGGCGGTGCCCAGCGGCCGGTTCGTCCATGCCACGCGGCTCGTCGCCCCCTGGCACCACTGGCACTGGTTCGACGGGTTGACCGTCCCTTCGGCGTAGCACACGCCGCCGATGAGGCACCCGACGTTGATCTGGGTCGTGCAGCCGATGGCGCCCGCCCCGCACGTCCCGTTGCACGGCTCGATGGTGCACGCGAAGGCGTCCGCCGCGCAGTAGCCCGTCGTTCCCGCGGCGCGGCACACGTCTCCCGGACACGCCGTGCCCGTGCCGGGGCAGGTCTCCGGCGCGTCGCACGAGCCGATCGAGGCACGGCAGACCGTGGTGTTCGGCGCGAAGCCGTCCGCGGGACACGCGGGCGACGCTCCGGGACAGGTCTCGGCCACGTCGCAGGCGCCGGCCGAGGCGCGGCAGGGGAAGCCGGCGCCCCGGAAGGCGTCGACCGGGCAGGCGGCCGCGCCGCCGGGACAGTTTTCCGGGATGTCGCAGGCGCCCGCGCCGGCGCGACAGACCGTCGTCGCCGGCTGGAACGCGTTCGCCGGACAGGCCGCCGAGCCGCCGGTGCAGTTCTCCGCGATGTCGCAGGGCCCGGCCGAGGCGCGGCACGTGAAGGTGCCGGGCTGCAGGACGTCGGCCGGACAGACGGCCGAGCCGCCGGGACAGTTCTCCGCGGGATCGCACGCGCCCGCCGAGGCGCGGCACGTGAACGTGTTCGGCTGGAACGCGTCGCCCGGACACTCGGCCGACGAGCCGGAGCAGTACTCGGCCAGGTCGCAACCGCCCGCCGCGGCCGAGCGGCAGATGTAGGTGTTCGGCCGGAACGTCGTCCCGGGGCACGTCGTGGTCGTCCCGTTGCAGACCCCGTTCGTCTCACACGCGCCGGCCGCGCCCGCGCAGATCGTCCCCGCCGCCGCCGGCGTGCACGCGTCGGTGACCTCGTTGCACCCCGCGGTGCATCCGCCGACCGGGCAGCGCGCCCCCGCGCCGTTGCATGCCCCGGCGTTGCACGTATCCGTCAGCGTGCAGTACTGCCCGTCGTTGCACGCGGTCCCGCCCGGCTTGTTCGTCCACGCCGTCGCGCTCGTCGCCGGGTCGCACCACTGGCACTGGTTGGCCGGGTTCGTCGCGCCCGACGCGTAGCACGCGCCGCCGATGAAGCACCCCACCGCCACCTGGCACAGGTCCAGCGCCTCGTTGCACGACTGGCAGGCGGCCGAGCACGGGTTGCTGCCCGGGATGCAGGCTCCCGCCCCGTTGCATGCCTCGACCCCGTCGCACCACAGCCCGTCGCTGCACGACGTGCCCGCCGCGGCGAAGGTGCAGGCGTCCGTGGCCTCGTTGCAGCCCGTCACGCAGCCCGTCACCGGGCAGCGCGCGCCGGCGCCGTTGCACGACCCGGCGTTGCAGGTGTCCGTCAGCGTGCAGTACTGGCCGTCGTTGCACCCGGTCCCGTTCGGCTTCGGCGACCAGGCCGTCTGGCTCACCGCCGGCTGGCACGACTGGCACTGGTTGGCGGGGTTCGTCGCCCCGGCCCCGTAGCAGGCGCCGGCGATGCGGCACCAGCCCGCCAGGATGTCGCATGTCGCCGCCGCCTCGTTGCACGTCTCGCACACCAGCGAGCACGGGCTGAGGCCCGGGGAGCAGGCGCCCACGCCGTCGCAGGCGTCGACGCCGTTGCACCAGACGCCGTCGTCGCACGAGGTGCCCAGGGGCTCGTTCGTGTTGGTGCAGACGCCGGTGCCGCGGTTGCACCGGTCGGACGTGCAGGGAAGGGTGTCGTCGCAGTCGGCGTCATTCAGGCACCCGCCGCAGCCGGGCAGCGGCGAGCGCGGGAAGGAGCACGTGCCGTCGACGTTGCACACGTTCATCGTGCAGTCGTCGCCGTCGTCGCAGAGGTTGACGTAGACGCAGCCGTCGACGCTCTCGTCGCACGCGTCCGTCGTGCACGACTTCCCGTCGTCGCAGTTCACGGGTGCCGGCGACGGCTCGCAGTCGCCCCAGCAATTGCACGTCTCGGCCCCGTTGCAGAAGTACTCGTCCTGGCACGGAGCCGGGTCGTCGCAGCACGACTCCTCCGCGAACGTCGCCATCGCGATCTCCGGCGGCACTTCCGGCGCCGCCGCGGGGTCGTCGCCGGAGTTGCAGCCCACCCAGGGCAAGGCCAGGAGCGGCAGCCACAGGAGGAATCCGACCGGGCGTCCCACCGTTCCACTCGCACCGAACGTCATCGGTCTCCTCCTTCCCGCCGCGGTCCCGCCGCCGCCGACCGGACGCCCCCCGGCGTCTCCCGCCACCCGCTGCCGTGCCCGTTCCGTCACCCGCCGCACGTCCATGTCGTCCCTCCGCCGCGGCCGCCTAGTCGATGAGCTCCGGAGGGAGCTCCTCCATCGACCGGTACTTCGTCAGGTCCTGAGCGGCCGGCCCCTCCGACCGCTCGTCCGCCAGGTTCTGGCGGACCAGCTCCATGAGCGACTCGTTCTCGATCGTGATCCGGACGTCCGCGCCGACCGTCGTGATCGACACGTTCACCTCGGCCGCCGGCGAGCCCGGCGGCTTGGGGTGCTGGCGGGAGAACAGGGTCAGCCCGCCTTCCCGGTCCAGGCAATAGCGCCCGACGCAGCGGTCTCCCGTGCAGCCGGGCCGGGGGCCCACGGCCCACGAGCGGCACCGCGGCTGCGTTCCCGGTCCGGCCGCGGCCGCCGGCGTGCCGGGGTCCAGGTACCGCGTATAGAAGTCGACCACGTCGTCGAGCTTCGCGCGGCCGCGGACGTGCACCCACGCCGCGTCCGGCTGCTCGGTCGTCGCGGGATCCCGCGCGAATCCCTCCGGGACCGCCGTCGAGAGTATCGGGTCGCGCGCCGGCTGCAGCGGCCGGGGACCGGCCGGAGGGGCGGCCACCAGCGGCGGCGGCGGCGGCGCGGCGACGACGGGCATGGGCCGGCTCGCCGGCGCCTCGTCGTCCCGCCCGCACCCGGGACCGATCGCGAGCAGCACGGCGCAGGAAGCCAGCAACGCTCGGCGCCACCGGTCCGCTGCCGCCCGCTCGTGCTCGTCCGTCCGCATCGCTCCGCCGCCCTCCCCGGCTCTCCCCCTCTCTCCTACTCGAACACCGAGCCCCACGAATCCGCGTAGTTGACGATCGGCGGGGTCGGGATCTGGATCGAGATCGACGGCACCTGCTGGTACGGCTGCTGGGTGCCGTTGTCGGGGTTGCTGATCTGCGCCACGATCTCGAACACCTCGTTCGAGGAGCTGCCCAGGCCCGGCGTCGGCGGCGACCCGACGCTGGGATCGAAGCACGACGGGCGCTGGAGCACCGTGAGGCCGGCCACGTAGGTCTCCTCGAGCGCCTGGAAGAGGTGCTGCGTCCCGCCGGGGATGATGCCGTCCTCGTCCAGTCCCGCCCAGGCGGCCACGTCGTCCGTCTCGGCGTCGTCCACGTAGTTGTACTTCACGCCCCAGATGCGTCCCTCGCCCATCCGGCACGCGTCGGCCGGATCGGACAGCGGCACGAAGGTCGAGAAGTAGGCGGTGTTGTTGAACACGATCGGCACGCCGGTCAGCTTCTCGCCGTCGTGCATGGCCTTGTCGGCGGCGAGGGGGATGGAGTCGAGGTCCAGGCAGGTGGTGGCGCCGTTGTCGAGCGGGCAGAGGGTCCAGTTGTGGTAGGCGCGGCCGATGTACTTGCCCACGCCGGAGTCGAACTCGATGCGTTCCGTCACCGAGACCATGTAGTTCTCGTCCATCCGTCCGGTGTCATCGATGTCGCCGGTGCCGTAGATGATGACCAGGTGGTTGTCCTTGTCCAGGGCGATCGCGGGCGGGAAGGTGACTTGCGAGCCGAGGAGGTAGGCCGGGTCGGGGTCCGACGGCGGCTTGTCGGGGTGGGGATAGAACAGGTCGAGCGTCCACTCGGTCGCGTCGGACGAGGCGAGGTCGGCGCGCCAGATGCGGCCGCGGTCGTCGCCGACGAAGACGCGGGAGGTCACGAGGCCCGGAATCGCCCCGTAGCCGACGGGCGTCGTGATGAGCTGCGCGCAGCACTCGGGCTTCGCCACGCAGTCGCCGGCGCAGCCGTAGGAGACCGGGAACCGCGGCGCGAGCTTGCGGATCAGCCGGCCGGTCTGCGTGGAGACCACGTACAGGTCGGTCGTCTTGTCCAGCGGCCGTTCGGGATGGCGCCCGCCGGAGAAGATGGTCACGGAGACCTCGCCGAGCTGCGCGCCGCCCGGGAGATCCTCGTCCGGAATGAAGGCCGTGCCGAGGAACGGCGTGCCGTAGGTGAGGCCGAGGTCCTTGTAGTCCGCGGGATCGGCGACCGTCGCGGAGTCGTCGGTGTCCTGCGTGATCTCCCACAAGAGCTCGGGGTCCTCCGGGTCGGTGACGTCGAGCGCGTAGTAGCCATAACCGCCCTGGCGGTAGCCGCCGACGAGCACGGTCATCCACTTGTCGTCCGCCGCCGCCGTGCTGGCGCCCTTGAACACGCGGAGGTCGCGCACGATGGGGGTGGAGTCGAGGTTCGTCAAGTGCCCGGTGTCGATCTGCTGGTGTACCTTGGGCAGGAGGTAGTTCGGCACGTAGCCCCAGACCTCCTCGCCGGTCTGCGAGGCGTCGGTGGTGTTGTTGGCGCGGAAGGCGTGCAGCACGCCGTCGTTCGTCGCCGTGTAGACCATCTGCAGCCGATCCCACTCGTCCTCCTGGAACTTGAAGTAGGAGACGATCGGGATCTCCATGTTCGGGCGGCCCGCGACGGCGACCGAGGCGTGGTAGATGTCGGCGAGGCGCCGGCCGAAGCGGGCCGTTCCCGGACGGCCGTGCATGTAGTTGATCGTGTCCGTCACGAAGGCCGGATCGGAGCACTCGCCGCCCTGGCAGCCGAGCTGATCGGCGCTCAAGTCCGGGTTCGTCGTGTCGAACGTCTCGAGCGCCACGGGCGCCGCGAACGGCGGGTCGCGCGGCCCCGTCACCGGCGTCGTCACGGTCTTGAGCTGGCGGATGTCGGCGCGGGAGTCGAGCTGCGTGCCGAAGTTGGTGTACAGCGCCGCCGGCCCCGGCTCCACCTTCCCGGTGGAATCGCAGACGTACGCCGTGCGCTCGAGCACCCCCTGCCACGGCTCGTCCACCGACGGCACGAGCCCGGTGTTGAACTGGTACTGCACGACCACCGCCGGGTCGTCGGCCGAGACCTGGTTGGTCGTGGTGGCGAGGGTGCGCGAGGTGACGCCGGAGCCCGAGCTGACGAAGAGGACGCGGTCCAGCGCCGCGATCAGCTCGTCGGTGTTGTTCGCCTCGATCATGTCGCACGGGGCCAGGCACTTCGGGTCGCCGGTCGGGCAGCCCTCGCAGGCGATGTCGTGCAGGATGCGCCGGATCTCGATGCCCTCGCTCGACGCCGCCGGGCACAGCGAGAAGCCGATGACGTAGAGCGGGACCCGCAGCGTGAACGCCGTGTACAACGCCCGCGCCGCCATCTGCGACGTGAGGTACGGGTTGCCTTCGCCCGAGTTGGGATAGCCGTCCGTGATGAGCACGACCGAGCGCTCGCGGCAGATCGCGAAGCGGTCCAGGACGCCCGGGTTGTTCACCGGGTTGTTCTCGAAGAAGTCGCGCACGTCCTCCAGGGCCGCCGAGATCGGGCTGCCGCAGTACCGGAACGACTCCGCCACCTCCCGGCGTACCTCGGCGTTCAGGTCCCCGATCGGCTGGTCGTCACCGTCCCAGTAGACCAGGCCTCCGAAAATCTGCGGGTTGGCCCCGTCCTCCTCCTTGCGGATGCCGACGTCCATCTGCAATCCGCGGTACGTCCGGGGCTCGCCGTAGGGGTTCTGGTACGAGAACATGGAGTCGATGTCGTTGGTCTGCGCGCCGTAGAGCGAGTCGAAGAACGCGACGCCGAACCGCACCCGCTCGCGGTAGCGCTCCAGGATGCCGTAGGGGATGTCGCGCTTGCCGTAGGCCTGGAACTGCGGGATCACCCACGGCGTCCCGGGGACGGTCGTGCCGTTGGGGATGAAGAACCGGGGCTCCCCGGCCGCCGCGGCCGCCACGCAGACCGCCGGCGTCTCCGGATCGCCGTCGAGGTCCGCCGTGCTGAAGTCCCCGTCGGAGTCCGCCTGCTCCACGCACTCGCCGGCCCAGAACCGCCGGCAGACGAAGCTCTCGTCCGTGATCGGGCCCAGGAGCGCGTCCTGGACCATCATCCAGCGGGTCCGCTTCTCCGGGTCGTTGCACAAGGGATCCGTCGAGATGCAGCACGGGACCTTGTGCTCGTGCTGCAGGTACTCCATCGAGCCCGACGTATCCAGGAGCAGGAGCACGTTGGGCGACGGCGTGAAGGTCGCCTCGAACGGCTGCGCCCGCGCCGGCGCCGGGGCCAGCGCCAGGCCGGCCAGGACGATCGCCGCGGCGATCGAGGCCCGGAAGTTCGTGATCTGCTTCGTCATGGCCCTACCTCCCCGCTACATCGTGCAGTCCGTCGGCCCGATCACCGTCGTGGCGCGCATCAGCGCCCGCGAGTCCCGACGTCCGCCCGGGACCGAGGTCGCCGCCAGCGCGGCCTCCGACGTGAACGTGTACCGGCGGAAACAGAAGCTCACCCCCTGCGTCCCGGACACCGAATAGCCCGCCGCGTCGCCGTACTCGTACGCCCGGTTCACGCGCACGTCGTAGTCCGGCACGAGGTCGCCGTAGCCGAGCGATCCGGAGAGCAGCCCCGAGCCGTTCACCAGCGTCACCGGCTCTCCGGGGGTGCCGGTGTCGAACGAGGAGCGCTCGAACGAGTAGCTGTTGCGCCGCGTGCCCGTCGTCATCCACTTGCGGTACATGGAGTAGTTCAGCGCGAAGGTGCGCATCGAGACCATCGTCCCGATCTCGGAGACGTACTCCGTCTGCTCCGACGCGCGTAGATGGCCCGCCGTCGCCGTGTCGGTGCGCGTCCGCTCCAGGATGATCGCCCCGATCATCGACAGGCCGAGCACCACGAGCAGGGTGACGATGAGCACCACCCCCGACTGCCGGGCGACGCGGGGCTTGCCGTGCGCGCGCATCATGGACCTCCGGGAGCCGCGGGCGTCGTGCTGATGCCCAGGTTGGCGAACGCAATGTTCGGCATCTCGACCTCCGTCGTGTACGTCCGCACGTGCGCCGCGCCGGCCGACGTCGGCTGCACGTCGAACGAGCGGATCCGGTCCGTGGCCATCGCCCGGGGCCGGTGCGGGAACTTGGGGTCCTCCATGCGCGTGCGCACGGTGAGCCGCACGATCGCCGAACGGATCGCCTCGGGCTCCGCCGTCGCCGTGCCGTCCGGCGGGTTCACGTCGCCGGACTGGATCAGCGTCGTGAGGTCCGACGGGATGTTCGGGTCCAGGTTCATGGTGAAGGCGACCCCGCCCGCGCCCCCCGGCGGCTCGGCCACCCGGAACCAGACCTGGAGGTCGATGGCGTAGGGCACCACGACCTCGCGCGTCGTCACGAGCGCCTGCCCGTCCTGGTTCACGAAGTAGCGCACCAGGTCCGTCCGCAGGCTGTCGACCGGGTCCACCTCGATGCGGTACCACACGCCGTTGACCACGTTGACCCGGCACCCCTCGCACCAGCCCTCGACGCCGCAGGGCTGCGACGGACTGAACTGGATCGGCGACGGCGCGACGTTGATCGTCCGCGTGCCGAAGCCCGAATCGCCGGTGATGCGCGTGAACTGGGCGAAGCCGTGGCGGTTCACGATGCGCAGGAAGGCCGTGTCCGGGAACAGGTCGTGGAACTCCTGGTCCGTCAGCGTGAGCGGCTGCTCCGCCGCGTCCGCTCCCTCGCTCGGAACGGGAAACTGGATGAGCGGCTGGAGCTGTATCGTGCCCCGCGCCGAGTTGATCGTGTAGGCGAGGTACTCCTCGGCGTTGAGGTAGTTGCCGTACAGCACCACGTCGTCGGGGTTGACGTTGGTGTTCGCGGCGAGGTTCGGGACCGAGCCGCTGGGCGCCGCGGCGTCCCCCGACCGGAACACCGCGCCCGACGCCCCCTGGTGGAAGACGACGGGGTGGATCCGGATCAGGTTGTTGGGGCAGACGTTGGGATCCACGCGGCTGTTCGGCGTCGCCAGGAAGCCGGCGCGCTGGATGTCGCCGGCAATCAGCTCCATGCCCAGGCGTGCCGCGAGCTGGGCCTGGGAGATGCGCGACTGCTCGCGCATCCCGTACTGCACCGCCGAGTAGTAGTAGTAGATGCCGGCCAAGGCGACGCCGGCGACGACAATCGACACCAGGAGCTCGACGATCGTGAAACCGCGCCGCCTCATGGCCGCACCTGGTTGCGCCAGAGCGTCGAGGCGAGCTGGACCACGTGGACCCTGCTCCGGTCGGGGTCCACGCCCAGGATCATCCCCGGCGCCGGACAGAGCTGCATCGTCGGGGTCAGACCGCTGTGGTCCGCTCCCTCCTTGAACCACAACACCCGCACCTCCATGCGCAGCACCTGGGCCGGGATCAGCACCGTGAGCCGGTACTGCACGCAATACTCGGCGAAGTCGCAGGCGCCGCCCGAGGGACAAGTCGCCAGGTAGCGGTTGAGCGGCAGCGCCGCGGCACGCGGCGGGATGGCCGGCAGGGCGATCCACCCCGTGCTGGAGTCCGCCGTGTCGATCCCGGCGGCGATCGGGGCCAGGAGCGGCGTACGGTCCACCGTCAGGTCGTCGGCCGCGTCCCGGTTCCACAGCAGCGACTCGGTCCGTCCGCCCTCCAGCCAGAACTCGCCGACGTAGGTGGCCGAGGTGATGTCGTTGGAGTCGGCGCTGCTGCGCATCAGCGCATGCTCGAAGGCCATGAGCCCCGTCGCCGCGACCGAGAAGATGACGATCGACATCATCAGCTCGATCATCGTGAAACCCGCCGCTCGCGGCGGCGCGGGACGACGTCGCGTCGCGCTCATCGCAGATCCTCCACGATCCCGCCCTGCGGGACGTACACGACCTTGATCACTCCGAGCTCCGCCGCGCCGGAGTGGCGGTCGAGCGTCAGGCGGATGCCGCCGCCCACTCCCGTCCACCCCCCCGCGCCGTCGGCCCGGAGCAGCCGGCCGCGGCTGTTCATGCACAGGACGACGTCGTCCCGCGGCGTCCACGCGCCGCCCGTCGTCCCCTCCTGGACGGCGGTGAGCACCACGCCGGTCTCCAGGTAGCCGCCCCAGGCCACGTTCCTGCCCGTGAGCGCGACCTCCATCACCCCGCAGCGGTGCTGCATGGACGGGAGCCAGCTGCTGCACGGGTTCGACGGGTCGGCCTCGTTGCCGTCCGGCGTCACCGGATGGGCCGCGATGGTGACGAAGCCATTGCAGCTCGAGTCGGGACTCTCATCGACCCGGACGTTCAGGGTCGAGTCGGTTGCCGTCCGGTGCAGGATGATGCGGTGCGCGGCGCTGGTGCGCAGCGCGCGCGCGCGCGCCGCGGCGAAGGAGTTGCTCACGGCGGTGGCCGCGCCGACCACGCGGTCCGTCCGGTCGCGGCTCTCGAACATCGGCACGGCGATCGTGGCCAGCACCGAGATGATCACGATGACCACCATCAGCTCGATGAGGGTGAAGCCGCCCTGGGCCGGACCGGAACAGCCGTGCATCCTGGTTCCCATGTTCCCCTCCGCCCGCATCATCCCATCCACCTCACGGCGGGCCGCAGACCCCGTCGCGGCAGACCTCTTCCGCCGGACAGATGCTGGTCGCGGACGAGCACGCGCCGCAGTACGTGGCGTCGGTCATCGTGTTCGCGCAGGTCATGCGGTCCGCGAACAGGTCGGGGCAGCACGCGTAGCCGGTCGCCGTGCAGTCCAGGCCGCACGCCCCGCAGTTGAGCTCGTTCGACGCCACGCAGGAGCCGTCGCAGAAGAGGTCGCCGGGCGCGCAAGGGGTCGCCGCGCAGGCGCCCAGCAGGCACCATTCGAGGTTCCCGCACGGAGCGTCGCAGGCGCCGCAGTGGTCGATGTCGCTCTGGAAATCGGCGCAGGCGCGCCCGCACGGGGTGGTGCCCGCGGGGCAGGTATCGACGCAGTCGCCGCCGGCACAGACCTGGGGCGCCGTGCAGACGTCGCCGCAGCCGCCGCAGTTGTCGGGGTCGCTCATCTGGTCGACGCACTCGTCGCCGCACGCCAGCCCCGCGCCGGAACAATCGAGCACGCAGAAGCCGCCGGTACAGGTCTCGACGGCGGAGCACGCCGTCTCGCAGTTGCCGCAGTAGAGGTCGTTCGTCTGCCAGTCGACGCACTCGTCGCCGCACAGGCGCAGCGGCAGGTCGCACGTCACGCCTTCGTCGCCGCCGTCCTCCAACACCTCCGCGTCCCCCTCGACCTCGGGCTCGACGTCGGTCTCGCCGCCCCCCTCCCCTTCGACTTCGGGCCCTACGTCGGAATCCGCATCGGCGCCGCCGTCGGCGTCCGCGTCCGCGCCGCACCCGGGGATGGGCTCGCAGCTTCCTCGCACGCACTGCTGGCAGTCGCTGCAGTCGCTGCTCCGGGAGCACTCGTCGCTGCAATCGATCGACGCCAGCAGCAGGATCGCGACCGTCGCGCCGACCGCCGCTCCCAGCCGGAATGCCCGTCCGCCCCACGCTCCCACCATCCGTCCCTGGCTCATCTTCCCAATTCCTCCTGCCCGTCCCCCAACCGTCGTTCCGCGCGGCCCTCGGACCCGCCTCTTTCCCCTACCGGCACGTCGCGTTCAGGCGGAACCCGCCGCGACCGCCGGTCTGTCCGTCCACCACGACGTAGTACGTCCGCCCGCCCGTCACCGTCGCCGTGACCGTCGTGCCGGTCCCCGAGGTGGCGAGGCACGAGGTCGCGGAACAGTGATCGGAGAGGATCAGCACCGCGGGGGTACCGCTGAACCCGGATGCCGTCAGGAGGACCTCCAGGGTCGTGGTCCCCGACGGCACGGCGACCGCGTAGACCCGCTCGCCGCCGTCGTACCCGCCACCGCAGGTCACGCCGTAGTTCGACACGTCGTTGGCGCCCGTCGCCGTCCAGCCGCGAACCTCCCCGCCGCAGGCCAGCGCCGCCGGAGTCGGCCGTGGCGACACCGAGTTGCACGTCCCGCGGTCGCAATACGTCACGTCGCACAGACTGCCGTCCGAACAAGGCGCGTCGGTCCCGGCGGCGCACATCGTCACCGAACTCTCTCCCTCGGCGCACATCCGGCCGGCGCTGCCGACGCACGGGACTCCCGTTTCCGTGCAGGTCGTCCCGGCCGGCGCCGGCGCCCAGGTGCAGTAGACGCCGCCCCCGCCGTCCGGCGAGCAGACGCCGACCTCGCACGTGTTGTACGAGACGCACGGCGGGACGGGGTCGAGGACGCAGACGCCCGAGCCGCAGACGTCGCTGCCGTTGCAGATGTCGCCGTCGTCGCAGTTGGTCCCGTCCGGGGCCGTCGTCGTGCTGCACGCGTGCGTGCCCTCGTCGCACAGGCTGATCGTGCAGATGCCGTCGCCGGCCGTGCAGGGCGAGCCGCTGCTCTCGCAGAAGCCCGCCAGGCACTGCTCGGTGCCGTCGCAGTAGATGCCGTTGTCGCACGCCGTCCCGTCCGGGGCCGGATCCGTGCTGCACAGGTCGGTGTCTTCGTCGCAGCCGCCCGAGAGGCAGGCCGGGCCGGCGGCGCAGGGGGCGCCCCCGGGGGCGCTGCAGGCGCCGCCCAGGCAATACTCGAACCCGTTGCAGAACAACCCGTCGCTGCACGGCATGCCGTCCACCAGGGGCGTGTGGCGGCAGGTGCCTTCGGCCGCGAGGCATTCGTCCGCCGTGCACGGGTTGTCGTCCGCGCACTCCGTGGCCGTCGTGCAGCCACCGTCGCCGTCGCCGTCCGCGTCGGCGTCCGCGCCGGTCCCGCCGTCGTCGTCGGCATCGGCATCGGCGTCGGGCCCTACCACGTCCTCGTCGCCGTCCGCGCCGCCGTCGTCGTCGGCGTCGGGCCCTGCCCCGTCCTCGTCGCCGTCGGCCCCGGCATCGTCGCGGGCATCGCCGTCGGCGCCCGTGGCCTCGTCGCCGACCCCGTCGGGGACGTCCGGCACGACGCACGTGCCGGACTGGCAGAGCTGTCCGGCCGGGCAGTCGGAGCTGTGCTTGCACTCCTCCGAACACCCGGCGGCCAGCACGGCAGCGGCAAGGAGCGCGAGGACGGTCAGGAACATTCCGTGGTTGATGCGCTTCATCGGTTCACCTCCCGCCCTACCTGAAGTTCACGGCGCCGCCGATCACGTTGGTCGTGCCGGAGAGCCCGACGATGCCGTAACTGGAGTCGAACCAGCCGCTGTTGCCCGTGATGTTGCGGTAGATGAAGGAGAACCGGCCATCGATGTAGAGGATGGCCTGGAAGTCGACGTCTCCGCCCCACCCGTTGTAGTAGCCGTTGTTCTCCCACGAGACCACCGCCGCCGTGATCGTCTCCCCGGTCGGCGCCACGATCGGAGCGATCTGGCGGCTGATCTGTCCCATCGTGCCGCTGCAGGTGCCGAAGCCCCAGTCCGAGCACATGATGAGGTCGGTCCACAACACCGCCAGCGTCGGCTCGTACGTCTGGTACAGCTCGGCCACGTTCGCCGTGTAGTCCGCGCACCAGTAGTCGAAGCAGCGCCCGGAGCAGTCGGCCGGGTTGTTGGAGAGCCGGATCCGGCCGTTGCTGTCCACGACCATCCGCGTGTAGAACGCCTCGCCCCACCGGAAGTTGAAGCCGATCGGGTAGTTGACCGAGCAGTCGTCGAAGTTGGGCGGCACCGTCAGGCGCTCCCACACGACGTTGCCCGCCGCGCCGCCCGGCGCGGCGACCCAGGCGCACCCCGGCAGCACGCTCCAGGTGGCGGTGTAGCCGGCGCCCGCGGCGCCCGTGGGCACGAAGTCGATGCGCGTACACTGGAGGTCGAAGTTGCCGCCGCCCGAGCTTGCGGGCCGCAACGTCGGGAAGTACTGATGCTGCCCGGTGAACTGCGCCACCGCCGGCTGAGCCGTCAGCTCGTACTGGCCGCGCGCCCCGGACACCGCGCCGAGCGCCACCCAGTAGTCGCGCGCGACGCCCGCCGAGCCCAGGACGACGCTGGCGGGGCCCCAGCCGGAGTAGCTGCTGCAGCTCGCGTTCGCGGCGTCGGTGCAGCTCGCCAGCGAAGCGTCGGGCCCCAGGAGCTGGATCACGGCGTCGAACGGACTCGTCGCCGCGTTGCCGTCGTACAGGATCGCCAGCTCGTCGTAGTAGAAGTGAATCGGCGGCGTCGCCGCGGTCGAGACGCGGAAGGTCGCCTCGGCATCCACCGGCCCGCCGCCGCCGCCGGAACACGTGCCGGCGACGGTGTAGTTCCAACTCGCGAACGACGAGCTGTAGCTCGAAGCGCAGATGTTCACCGGACCGGTGCAGGTCGCGACGCACGAGATCTGCGAACCCAGACCGCAGGAGTCGTCGTTCGATCCGGCGCAGCAGCCGCTGAGGCGGACGTACGGGTCGCCACCGTAGCTGCCGCAGGTCGAGATGATGTAGGTGTTGCCGGCGATGGCGTTGAACGAGTACGTCGCCAGGCAGACCGCGCCGCTGTTGCCGCCGGAGCCGCTGCCGGAGAACGGGCCGCCGCACGGCCCACCGCCGCCGCCCCCGCCGCACGAGGGCGCGATCCCCGCCACGTCGGCGTAGCCGGTGTTGTTGCCACGCCACCGCACCTGCTGTGCCGCGGCCGGCTGGGTGCCGGGGAAGATGTTCGGCGAGGCGTGGTACGCGCTCGTGCCCGCGCACGAGTTGTTGTTGTGGTTCTCGCGCGCCACCGCGGTGGTGATGGTGCCGCGGCCGGCGCCGCCACCGTCGGACATGACCGACGTGGTCTGCGCGAAGCCGACCGGCACCGGGTTGACCACGACCACGCCGCTGTTGCCCGGCAGCCCGGCGCACGCCGTCCCGGAGTAGTTCGTGCCGACGAAGCCCGTCGAGCAGTCGTTGTTGCAGCGCCACTCCGCGCCGCCCGAACCGTCCGCGCACGTCGAGCGGGCGTAGACGTAGGGATCGGGGTGCGGCGTCGCGCCGGACGAGCGCTCCGACGTCCGGTAGTGGTAGAGCTGGTAGTCGGTCGGCGTCGTGAACGAGTAGTTGTAGACGACGTCCGCGGCGGTGGCCGACGAGCCGCAGGGGATCGCGGCGCCGGCCGAGTTCACGTAGTCCGCGTTGGCGCACATCGTGTCGCCGTCCACGCTGCCTCCCATCGGGATGTTCACCGACCCGGCGCAGGTGTCGTTGAGCGGCCCCGGAGCCGGAGACCAGGCCGAGGTGCTGGTCGCCGTCCAGCAGCGCTGGCAGAGGTTGGCGGGGTTCAGGTCGCCGTTGTTGTAGCAGACGCCGGCGATGAGACAGGTGCCGGCGTTGAGCGACGCGGTGCACAAGTCGCTGACTTCGTTGCACGCGTCCGTCGTGCACCACAGGCCGTCGTTGCACGGCATCGCGCCGCCCAGGCACGCGCCGGCGCCGTTGCAGGTGTCGGCCCCGTCGCAGAACAGCCCGTTGTTGCAGGCGAACCCCAACGGCCGGAGGACGTCGCCCGGACACACGGCCGACGCCCCGGTGCAGTTCTCCGCCACGTCGCACGTTCCCGCCGCCGCGCGACAAACCGTCGCGGCGCCCAGGAACCCGTCGGGCGGACAGTCGAAGGACGCACCCGTGCAGCTCTCCGCCACGTCGCAGCCGCCGGGCGCAACCGAACGACACGGGAACCCGGCCGGCCGATAACCCGCCCCCGGGCAGACCAGCGTCCCGTCGCAGAGGCCGGCCGTCGAACACGTCCCCGCCGCACCGGCGCACGGGGTCCCGACCGGCGCCGGCGTGCAGGCGTCCGTGACCTCGTTGCACCCGCCGACGCATCCGCTGACCGGGCAGCGCGCCCCCGCGCCCGTGCAGGCGCCGGCATTGCAGGTGTCGGTCAGCGTGCAGTACAGGCCGTCGTTGCACCCCGTCCCGGCCGGCTTGTTCGTCCACGCCGTGCGGCTCGTCGCCGGGTCGCACCACTGGCACTGGTTGGCCGGATTCGTCGCCCCCACCGCGTAGCACGCACCCCCGATCCGGCACCCGACGACCACGTCGCACAGGTCCAGGACCTCGTTGCAGCCCTCGCACGCCAGCGTGCACGGGTTCGAGCCGGGCAGGCACGTGCCGGTCGCGTTGCAGACCTCGGGGCCGTCGCACCACTGGCCGTTGCTGCACGACGTTCCCAGGGCCGCGAACGTGCACGTGTCCGTGACCTCGTTGCAGCCCGTGACGCACCCCGTCACCGGACACCGGACCCCCACGCCGGTGCAGATGCCGGCATTGCAGGAGTCCGTGAGCGTGCAGAACTGGCCGTCGTTGCACGGCGTCCCGTTCGGCTTCGCCGACCATGCGCCGGTGCTGACCGCCGGCTGGCACGACTGGCACGCATTCGCGGGATTCGTCGCCCCCGACAGGTAGCACACACCGCCAATCACGCAGTAGCCCGGCGCGATGCTCCACTGGCAGGCGTCCGTGGCCTCGTTGCAGACGTCGGGCGTGCAGGCGAGCCCGTCGAGGTTCGGGCAGACGCGCGCGGCGCCGACGCACGCCCCGCCGCCGCAGGTGTCGCCGACCGTGCAGTACTGGCCGTCGTCACAGACGTTCGAGTTGTTGACGTAGACGCAGCCCGTCGCGGGATTGCAGGTCTCGTCCGTGCAGATGTTGCCGTCGTTGCAGTCGAGCGTGCCGTAGGTGCAGGTCAGCGTCCCCGGGTCGCACACGTCGACCGTGCAGGCGTCGCCGTCGTCGCAGAACGCGTCGGAGGTGCACGCGCACCCGGGCCCGAAGACCAGCTCGTGCGGACAGGCGTCGGCCGTCTCGTCGCACGTGTCGTCCGTGCACGGGTCGCCATCGACGCAGACGTTGATCGATGGATCCGCCGCCTCGCACTCGCCCCAGCAGTTGCACGTCTCGCGGCCGTTGCACCACAGCCCGTCCTGGCACGGACTGTCGTCGGCGCAGCAGGACTCCTCCGCGAACGTCGCCGTCGCGATCTCCGGCGGGATCTCGTCGCCCGCGCCGGCCGGCGCCCGCGCCGGATCGCCGCTCTCCGTGACGCAACCGGGAACCAGCACACCGCCCGCCAGCACCCCCACCAACCCGGACAGAACGGTCGCCCGAACCAACGCCATCACCCGGTTGAATCCCGCCACGACTGCCTCCCTTCCGCCTCGCACGATCACGTCCCGCCCCCCGTCCCCTGCTCACCGACCTGCGCAATCAGCGCCAGGCCGTCCTGTTCGGCACGCCCTTCCCCAGCAGTAATCGTGCCGCTTTCCCAGCCGTCGCGCGGACTTGCAACTTCCGACTCGAATCCGGACCGCCGTCCAGCGCCGCCTGCGCCACGGGGCGGGATAGTCCTTTCTTTCCCCATGCTTGTCCAGAAATCGGACGCCCGACGATTCGGACGGAAGACCAACTCCACACCCCTCCCAGCCCCGGCCGCATCCGCCGCAGTCCGCCTCGCACCGCTGCCGCTATGAAAAAAGTATCGAGTCCGATAGTTTGTGCGGGGTGTTCTCGAAGCCGCCTACCAGCTCGCCCGACCGACCGAGTACCCGAAATACGCGCTCGCCTCGTCGTCCGGATCACCCCACGACACCCACGGCGTCCCCCCAGGCCCGGTCGCCGATCCACGGAACACGTACGCCCCACCCTCCAAGGCCGCGACGCCGCCGTGCAGCGGCTCCCCGATCAGAAGGTCCGCAAAACCGTCGCCGTCGACGTCCCCCGCCGACCCGACCGCGGCGCCGAAGCGCGCCGAGTCCTGCGGGACCGGCGCCCGGAACTCCAGGTCCGCCGTCATCGTCGCGCCGCTCACCGGCCCCGCGTAGTAGTACGCCGCACCGGCATCCGCAGGCGGCCCGTCCTGGTACCTCGCCCCCACGATCAGATCAGGCGCCCCGTCGCCGTCCACATCCCCCGCGCCGGCCGACGCGTAGCCGAAATCGGCGCCCGATTCGCTCCCGGGATTCGGGAGCTGCGCGATCGACACACCGCCCGGATCCGTCGCCGAACCCCCGAGCACGAACACGCTGCCGTCGCCCGGGAGCGCGTACGTCTGCCCGGGCGCCCCGACCAGGAGGTCGGAATGGCCGTCGCCGTCCACATCGCCGGCCGCGGCGACGCTGGAACCGAAGGCCGCCAGGACCTGCGTCACCGGATCCCGAAGCTCGATCGCCGCCGCCGGGTCCGGGCCCGCCGCCGCCCCACGGAACAGGAACACCACCCCCTCGTCCATCGCCGGCGTGTCCCGGAACGGGGCGCCGATCGCCAGGTCGACGAAGCCGTCCCCGTCGAGGTCGCCGGCGGATCCCACGGCCAGGCCGAACTGCGCACCCCCTTGCGCGACGGATGCCGCGGCGCCCAGCACGACGTCGGGCGCCGACCCCGGCCCCGTGGAGGAACCCAGGTAGACGTACGCCCGACCCTCGTCCGCCCCGCTTCCCCCGTCCAGGAGCGGCGCGGCCACCACGAAGTCCGCGAACCCGTCGCCGTCCAGGTCGCCGGCCGCCCCGACCGCGAGCCCGAACGCGGCGCCCGCCTCCCCGGCCGGGCTGTCCAGCGTCCGGTCCGGCAGGGCCGCCGGCCCCGCCGTGCCTCCCAGATACAGGAACGCCGCACCCTCGTCCGCGCTGCCCGCGCTGTACGAGTACGCGCCGACCAGCAGGTCGTCGAAACCGTCGGCGTTGACGTCGCCCGCGGCCGCGACCGAGACGCCGAAGTACGCGTCCGCCTGGTTGCCGGGACAGTCCAGCCGCCAGTCAGGCGTCGTCGGCGCCGAGCCCGCCGTGCCGCCGTAGACGAAGACGCCGCCCTCGAGCGTCGCGCCCGCCGTGTGCGCGATCGCCCCGACCGCCGCGTCGGAATACCCGTCGCCGTCGAAATCGCCCGGCACGCGCCCGACGTCGAGGTACCGCACGGGGCTCCAGGCGGAACACCGCGCGCCGGCGCACGCCCGCACCCGCCAGTAGTAGCGGCGACCCACCGGCGCCGCGAGCGAGATCGCCAGGGGATCGGTCGGCCGGAACTCGGTCGCCGCCAAGCCCGTCGCCGACGCCTCGGGACTCGGGAAGCCGCACGAGGGGAACGTGGCCGCCGGGCAGCTCGCGTCCACCTGCACGTCGTACGTGATCGCGCCGCAACCGCCCGTCGCGGGCGCCCAGCGCAACAGCGGCCGCTGCGTGTTCCGCGCCGCCGGCGCCCGGACCGATCCCGTCCGCGTTCCGTTGGCCGGGAGCAGCGACGACGGAACGGCGGGGTCCAGCGATCCGCTGCAATCCGCGGGACACGTGCAGGGATCCTCCGTCCCGTTGCAGCAGCCGTCGGGACACGCGAAGCCGCCCGCCACCTCGTCGGTCATCCCGTTGCAGTCGTCGTCCAGGCCGTTGCAGATCTCGTCCGACGTCTCGCAGACGCCCCACGAACAGTCGACGCAGGTCTCGGTACCCGTGGACCCGCACGCGGTCGTGCAGGCCTGCGACCCCGTCCCCTCGCACTCCTCGGGCGGCTCCACCACGCCGTTGCCGCACTCCGGCGCGACGTCCTCCGCGGTTCCATCCTCGCCCCCCTCCGCATCCTCCGTCACGCCGTCCTCGGGAAGAGGGCCGTCGTCGTCCCCGCCGTCGTCCGGACCGGCATCGTCGTCCCCGTCCGCCGCGCCCTCCCCGTCCGGCTCGACATCGACGTCGCCGTCGCCGTCGACATCCACCGGAACCTCGATGCCCTCGCCCGCGTCGTCTCCGCCGTCCGCGACGTCCAACGGCTCCCACGAGTAGATCAAGTTGCAGCCGGTCACGCCGACCAGAAGTGCGAGCCAGCGGATCCCGCGGCCATCACCGTGCATCGCCGGCTCCCCCTTCGCCGAGCGGCCCGACGTCGACGACCGCCTCGCCCTCGCCCGGCCCGCCCCCGAAGTCCGTGAACAGGCCGAGCACCAGCGCGCCGACCGCCGCCACCCCCGCCGCGATGAACATGCCGTCGGCGACGTCGAACATCGTCTCGCCCATGTCCCGGGCGTCCAGACGGTCCGCGACGCTCTTGGTCGGGTCGCCGTAGTCGTCGTGCAAGGAGACGCCGTAGCCGCCGGTGGCGGCTCCGGTGATTCCGAGCACCGCGGCCGTCGTCGCGACGCCCCAGAACCAGCCCTGATGCACGCCCGGCGCGGGCAGCTCGGCGCGCACCCGGACCTCGGTCCCCTCCGCGACCGAGACCCGCTCCTCCCAGTACCCGCCGCGGGAGTCCTCGATGCGCAGCTCGTGCTCGCCGGGCGCGACGTCCGAGGTCAAGAGCGGCGTGACCCCCACGCGCGTGCCGTCGACCAGCACCGTCGCGCCCGAGGGCTCCGACTCCACCCGCAACGACGAGGCCGCGGCCACCTCGACCGGCAGCAGCTCGAGCTCGAGCACCCGCGTTTCCCCGGCGCGCACGACCAGCGGCCGCTCGGCCCTCCCCTCCCCCGGGATCTCGACCGTCAGCGAGTAGGAGCCGGCCGCGATGTCCTGATCCAGGGGCGTGGTACCGATCGGAGCGCCGTTGAGCAGCACGGTGGCGCCCGGCGGCGTCGAGATCACGCCGACGTGGCCCAGCCCCAGCTCCGTGCGCAGCACGACGACCCGCGCTTCCATCTGCGACCGCTGTTCGGCCGGGATCTCCGCCCCGCCCTCCCGGAGCCCCTCCACGTACGTCGCCAGCGCCTCGTCCTTCCGCCCGAGATCCTCGAGGCACAGCGCCATGCCGTTGATCGTGGCCCAGTGCGGGATCAGCGAGTACGACACGCGCAGCTCGGCCAGCGCCTCCTCGGGTTGGCCCGCCTCGAACAGCTCGCGTCCCCGGCGGTAGTGCTCGCCGGCCGCCTGCCGCACCGCCGGATCCTCCGACGCCGCCGTCCCCGTCGTCTGCGCCGCCGCGGGCGCCGCTGCCGCTGCCGCGATCAGCAGGATCACCAACCCTCGCGCCGTACGGGTTCTCCCCATCATGGGAATGGATTCTCCACGAAGGCCGGGCGGCCCGCGTCGCGGCGGGTCGCCGGCCGGCCGCCGCCGTCCCTGCCGGGCCGCGGCCCCGAAACGCCGGCGTCGCGATCGTCGCTCGCACCTCCGGCGTCCTCCGGCGGCGGAGCGGCCGAACGCTGGAGCTTCGCCTGCACGACGCGGTCCTCGCTGGGCACCACGTCGGTCCAGAACGTCGACCAGCCCGGGGCCTCGACCGTGACGATGAACGGCAGGTCCGAGCGCGCGACCTCGATCGCGAACGGCGCCGTCTCGACCACCGTCTCCCCGAAGATCGCCCGGCCGCCCTCGGGGACCCCCTCCACCGCCACGCGGACCTTCGTCACCGCGGCGGCGTCCGCCTCCGCACTTGCGCCTCCCGCGTCGGCCGCCGCCGGGCCGCCGCCGGATGCCGCCACCGCGCCCGGCGACGGCGCCGCGTCGGCGGCGCCGGACGCGGTCTTCGTCGGATCGCTCCCGCCCCCCGTTCCCTTTCCGCCGAACGTCCCGCGCAGATAGAGCACCGCCAGGACCGCCACGATGGCCAGCCCGACCAGCGCCCCGATGAGGGGCACCGGGAGCCCGGAGCGCTTGGGAAGCCGGGACGGCCGGACCGCGTCGTCGGCGACCGTCGAGAGCCGGCTCGTCGAGGAGGAATGCCCCCCCGTGGGCGTCGCGGCGGGAGGCGCCGACGTACGCAGCGGGCTCCCCGCGTTTCCGTCGCGCGGCAGCATCGGCTCGACGTACAGCAGGTCCGCCTGCATCTGCTCCACCGTCGAGTAGCGCTCGTCGGGGTTGGTGCGGAGCGCCCGCATCACGACCTGCTCCAGCGCGGCCGGGACCCAGGACGCGAAGTGGCTCAGCGCCGGCAGCTCGCCGCCCGAGCGGATTTCGGCGAACCGCTCGACCCACAACGTCTGCTGCTGCGTGTTGCGGAAGGGCAGCCGTCCGGCGAGCATGCGGTAGAGCATCATGCCGCAGGCGAAGATGTCGGAGCGGGCGTCGAGGGGCTGTTCGAGGAACATCTCGGGGGCGACGTATCCGGGCTTGCCCATCAGCGTGCCCGCGGTCGTGAGGTTGGAGTCCTCCTCGTCGCCCGGGACCATCGGTCGTGCCAGGCCGAAGTCGAGGATCTTGACCAGCGGCAGCTCCGTGTTCGTCATGCAGAGGAAGATGTTGCTCGGCCCCAGATCGCGGTGGATGACGCCCGTGCGGTGCGCGGCGGCCAGTCCGTCCAGCGTCTGCAGCATGATCTTGACGGCGATCGCGGGCCGCAGCAGGCGGTTGCCGCGCAGCCGCTGGTCGAGCCCCTCGCCGTCGAGCAGCTCCATGACGACGAAGGGCTTGCCCTTCTCGTCCGGCCCCGGGAACCACCAGTCGAAGATGTTCACGACGTGCGGATGGCGGATGCCCAGCAGCGCCTGGATCTCCCGCTCGAACCGGTTGAGGTACGTCGCGTCCTTCGCGTAATCCTCCTTGAGGAACTTGATCGCGTAGGTCTGGTGCGTCGTCACCTTCTCCGTGACGAAGACGGTACCCATCCCGCCCTGGCCGAGCGGCTTGACGATTCGGTATCCGCGACTGGCGGCCTCGTCGCTCATGAACTTCGCGCGGCCGGCCCCCATCCAAACCGTGCCGCACAGCGACAATAGCACGGGGCCTGTCCGCGCGACAATACTCCCTTCGGGCGGTGCGGTGCCCCCTTGCGCCCTCCCCCGCATCGTGCTGCACTTGTCCCCGCCCGCACCGCGGGCAAGGAGGCTCCGCATCCCATGCCGCGACCGCTTCTCGTCTGTTCCGTCCTCGCCGTCGTCGCCGCCCTCGCCTCCGGCTGCCGCAAGGCGCCGCCGCCGGCAGGCCCGTCCCGGGAGGAGGCCCAGAAGATCCTCCGCGGAGTGCTCGACGCACTCGAACGCCAGGACTACGACGGGGCCCTGGCGCAATTCCACGTGCCCTCGACGCTGCAGGCGGCCGAGGCGAAGACGGCGCTGGCCGGGTTCATCGCGCGGGGCGAGATCTCCGGCCCCGGCCTGGAGGTCCTCTTCGAGCACGGCAAGTGGGGGCGGCTGACCGACGTCGTCGGTCGCGAGAAGGCGGCCCGCTTCGCCGAGCGCGTCCAGCGTCCCGTGGACGCGCTGTGGGGCTACTTCGGCCCCGACGAGAAAGGCCTGGCCATCTTCCTCCTCGGGAAGACCCTCGAGCTCGTGCGCATCGATGACATCGGCACCCTGGGCCCCCCGCCTTCCGCTCCACCCGGACCGGCACCCCTCTCCCCCGCCCCGGACCAGCAACCCAAAACCGATAGCCGACAACCGCCCCCCCCGGCCGCCGGCGTCGTCCGCCCGGACCTCGTCGCGGACTGGGTCGCCGACGATGCGCCCCGCACCTACCTGCCCGACGACCTGCACATGCTCGTGGACGGCGGCGACGGCGTCTTCCTGCGCTACGGGTTCGCCTGGGCCGAAAGACGGACCTACCGCCCGGCGCAGCCCGCGAACCGCCGCGTGCGAGTGGAGGTGTATGCCTTCTCGACGCCCGCGGGCGCCCTGGGCCGCTACGACCACGACGCCGCCGAAGGCGGCGGCGCGCCGTGGTCCGCCGACCCCCCGCCGCCGGAGCTGTCCGGCAAGGTCGACGCCGCACGCCTCGACGCCGACCAGCTCCGCCTCGCCCGCGGCCGCTTCCTCGCCATCCTGCGCTACGAGGACGACGCCGAGACGGATGTCGCGACCTTGATCGCGGGCGCCCGCGAGCCGCTCCTGGCCTTCGCCGCCGCCCTCGGGGACACCCTCGGGGGACGCGACGAAGAAACCACCGATGGACACCGATGAACACCGATAGGAGGGAGTTCCTCAAGCACGTCGGCGGGCTGGGCGCCGGGCTCGCGGGCGTCGGCGCGACCGGGCTCCTGTTCCACCAGGCCGAGGCGGACGAGGCGCGGCCCGAGGAGTCCGGCCAGGGGCGGGCATTCGACACGCGCGTCCCCGCGGACGCGGCGGCGCCGGTGCTGGTGACCGTGAAGGGGGGCGAGCGGGCCGAGGCGGTGCGGCGCGCGGTCGAGGAGCTGGGCGGCATCGGACGCTTCGTGAAGTCGGGCGAGACGGTGCTGGTCAAGCCCAACGTCGGCTGGGACCGATTGCCGGCGCACGGCGCGAACACGGATCCCCAGGTCGTCGCGGCCGTCGTCGAGCTGTGCCGGGGCGCCGGCGCGGCCAAGGTGGTCGTGACCGACGTGTCGTGCAACGACGCCCGCCGCTCGTTCGACCGCAGCGGCATCTGGCGCGCGGCCGAGGACGCGGGGGCCGAGGTCCTGCTGCCGGCGGACGGCGACTTCGAAGAGGTCGACCTGGGAGGGATCCTCGGCGTCTGGCAGGTGCTCAAGCCCGTCGCGGCAGCGCAGCGGATCATCAACGTTCCGGTCGCCAAGCACCACGGCACGGCGCGGCTCACCGCGGGCATGAAGAACTGGTACGGCGTGCTGGGCGACGAACGCCGCTCGCGCCTGCACCGCGAGATCGACCAGGGCATCGCCGACCTCGCCGTCGCGTTCCGCCCGACGCTGACGATCGTCGATGCGACGCGCGTGATGGTGCGCAACGGTCCCCAGGGCGGCGGGCTCTCCGACGTCGAACAACGCGACCTGCTCGGCGCCTCCACGGACCCCGTGGCCATCGATGCCTGGGCCGCCGGCCTGCTCGGCCGCACCGTCGAGGACGTCCCGTACATCCACCTCGCCCAGGTCGCCGGCCTGGGCACGGCCGCCGTCGCGGACGACGCGAGGAGGGACATTGAGCTGTAGGCAGGAGCGCCGATGACCACGGGCCCGCGCGAACGGAGGTGGATCGCCTGGGTGTGGATCCGTCGCTCCGTCCAGGCCCTGTCGCTCGGCACGTTCCTCTGGCTCGTGCTCGGCACGGACCTCTCGCCCGCGCGGCCCGGCGACGCCTCCGGCCTGCCGATGCCGGTGCGCGTCTTCTTCGAGCTGGATCCGTTCCTCGCGCTGTCCACCCTGCTCGGCACCGGCATCCTGTACAAGGGGCTCGTCCTCTCCCTGCTCACGCTGGCCCTGACCCTGGTGCTCGGCCGCGTCTTCTGCGGCTGGATCTGCCCGCTGGGCACGCTGCAGCAGGCGGCGGCCTGGCTGCGCCGGAAGCTCCCCGCGGGGCGCCGGCGGGCCCGCAACACCTGGCATCCCGCGCAGCGGACGAAGTACGGCGTGCTCCTGGCGGCCCTGGGCGCCGGCCTCGCCGGCTCGTCGCTCGTCGCGCTGCTGGACCCGATCGCGATCGCCTTCCGCGGCATCGCGCTCTCCGTCGTGCCCGCCGCCGGCCATGCCGCGCGCCGTGCGATGGACGCGCTGTACGCGACCGACTACCCGCTCGCCTACGGCGGCGACGGCATCCGCTACCTCATCGCGCAGGGATGGCTGCCGTACCGCGACGCCGTGTTCCAGTCGTCGCTGCTCCTGGGCGGCGTGCTCCTCGCCGTGCTCGGCCTCTCGCTGTGGCGCCCCCGCTTCTTCTGCCGCTTCGCCTGCCCGCTGGGCGCGCTCCTCGGGCTCTTCTCCCGGTTCTCCCTGCTGTGGCTGCGCAAGGACGCCTCGCGCTGCAACGCCTGTCGCAAGTGCCTGGACCACTGCCAGGGCGCCGACGGTCCCGAGGACGGCGTGCCGTGGCGCAAGGCGGAATGCCACGCCTGTCTCAACTGCGTCGCCGCGTGCCCGGAGGGAGCGCTGCGGTTCCAGCTTGCGGCCGGTGGCTCGTGGCTCGTAGCCGGTGGTCCGACCTCGCCGTCCCCCTCCACCAGCCACGAACTGCCGGCCACCAGCCCGCTTCCCCCCCCCGTCCTCACGATCGACACGCGCCGCCGCACGCTCGTCGCCGCCTTCGCCTCCGGCATCGTCGTCGTTCCGTTGCTGCGGACGTCGCCGCTCTTCCGGGGTGCCCCCGATCCGCTGCGCATCCGCCCGCCCGGGGCACGACCGGAGCGCGAGTTCCTCGCGCGGTGCGTGCGCTGCGGCGAGTGCATGAAGGTCTGCCCGACGAACGCGCTGCACCCCGCGGTGGGCGAAGCCGGCGCCGAGGGGCTCTGGACTCCGGTGCTCGTCCCCCGCATCGGCGCCTGCCAGCCGGGCTGCACCCTGTGCGGTCAGGTCTGCCCCACCGGCGCCATCCGACTCTTCACGGCCGAGCGCAAGCTCGGCGCGGACGGCCATCCGCCGCTGCGCATCGGCACCGCGAAGCTCGACCGCGGGAGCTGCCTCCCCTGGGCCACCGGCGAGACCTGCACCGTCTGCGAAGAGTTCTGCCCGACCTCGCCCAAGGCGATCCGCCTCGATCCGGGCCCGTCACCCTCCGCCCCTTTGCTCCCCGTCGTCGTCCCCGAACGCTGCAACGGTTGCGGCGCCTGCGAGAAGGTCTGCCCCCTCGGCCCCAGTCCCGCGATCATCGTCACCGCGACCGGGGAGAGCCGCGCCGACGAGCACCACATCCTGGGCAGGTAGCTACCCCTTGACCACGCCCAGCGGCTCGATCCGCGCCACCCGGTCGCACAACCCCGCGCCCACCACGACGTCGACCACCTCGCCCACGTCCTTGTACGCCTCGGGCATCTCCTCGACGATCGTCGCCCGCGAGGCCGCACGAACGAGGATGCCGTGCGTCCCCAACTCCGCGGCGATGTCGCGGCCGCGCGCCTGCCGCTTCGCCTGCGCGCGAGAGAGCAGGCGCCCCGCACCGTGGCAGGTCGAGCCGAACGACTCGGCCATCGCACCCGGCAGGCCCACGAGGACCCAGCTCGCACGGCCCATGTCGCCGGGGATGAGCACCGGCTGGCCGACGCTCCGGTAGCGCGCCGGAAGCTCGGGATGCCCCGGCGGGAAGGCCCGCGTCGCTCCCTTGCGGTGCACGCACAGCCGCCGCGACGCGCCCCGCACGTGGTGTTCCTCCCACTTGGCGATGTTGTGGGCCACGTCGTAGACCGTGTGCGGCAGCGCGTCACCCTGCCCCGCGAAGACGGCCCGGAATGCGGCGCGAACCTGGTGCGCGATGATCTGGCGGTTGGCGAACGCGAAGTTCGCCGCCGCCGCCATCCCCGCCAGATAGCGGGTCGCCTCGGGCGTCCCCAGCGGCGCGCAGCAGAGCTGCCGGTCGGGAAGCGCGATCCCGTGTTTCGCCGCCGTCCGTCCCATCGTCCGCACCGCGTCGTCGCAGACCTGGTGCCCCAGACCCCGCGAGCCCGTGTGGATCGTCACCACGAGCTGTCCGGGGCGCAGCCCGAACGCCTCCGCCGCGTCCGCCCGGAAGACCTCGGCGATCCGTCCCAGCTCGACGAAGTGGTTGCCGGAGCCGAGCGAGCCGAGCTGCGGGAGGCCGCGCGCGTGGGCGTGGTCCGAGACGGCCGCGGGGTCGGCGCCCGGGATCCGCCCGCCGCTCTCGATCGCGTCCACGTCGTCGGGCGTCCCCAGCTCCCGCTCCACCGCCCAGCGCGCCCCGTCGACGAGGCAGCGGTCCAGGTCCCCGCGGTCCAGCCGCACCGCCTCGCCGTGGGAGCCGACGCCGCTGGGAACGGCTTGGAAGATCCGCTCGAGCAGGGCCGCCAGCGCCGGCCGCACGTCGTCGGCTGCCAGCCCGGTCGCCAGGAGCCGCACCCCGCAGTTGATGTCGTAGCCGACGCCGCCCGGCGAGACGACGCCCCCGCCGGCGGGATCGAACGCGGCGACGCCCCCGATCGGGAAGCCGTAGCCGAAATGGAAGTCGGGCATCGCGAGCGCCCGCCCGACCAGGCCGGGCAGATGGGCGACGTTGGCGAGCTGTTCCAGGGCCGTGCCCTCGCCGGCGTCGGACGCCGCCAGGAGCCGCTCGGAAGCGTAGACCAGCGCTTCGGCGCGCATGGCGCCGGTCTTGGGAATGACCCACCGGAAGTCATCGATCCGCCGCAGCTCGAACCGCGTTCGGCCCATCGGGGTTCCTCCGCCGCCGCGCCCCGGCCCGCGGCAGCATAAGGCTTCTTCTTGCGGTGCCGGTCCCGGATCGGATTCGCGTGGTCCGGCGTGTCCCCGAGAACGCCTGGGGTGACGCTCACGCCCGGTCCAGGTCGTACCGCCGCACGACGGCCGCCAGGAACTCCTCGACGTCGCCGAGCTCGTCGCGCGCGATGTCGAAGACGCGCCGCGGTTCGACGTCGAGGTAGCCGTGGACGAGACGGTTGCGGAAGCCGGCCATGTCTTCCAGCCGCCGGCCAAGCGCATCGTCGACGACGTGCGCCTCGCGCAGCACGGTGAACACGTCCCGGTAATCCCCGGGTCGCCGCAGGCCCTCCCTCGAGATGACGTGATGCCCGATGTCCAGGCAGGCCTCGATCACGATCTGCAGCTCCCGTTCGGCGGCGTGCTGCTGGACGACCGACGCAAGGAAATCGTCCAGCGCGAGGTGCTCCAGGCGCCGCAGGCGGCCCAGCTCGACGCGGATCGTCGCCATCCGCGCGGCGAGGATGCCGCGATCGATGGTCACCGCAGGCTCCGTGTCGCCGCCTGCCGGAACAGGTCGCGATCGTAGCGCTCCAGCAGCGGCTCGAAGTCGAGATACTCCCTGAGCGTCCGTGCCTCGTAGTCGCGCGCCGACTCCGGCGATCGGGCCCACAGCAGCCGCGCGTCGCGCAGGATGCCGTGGCGCAGCGCGACCGGGAGGCGATTCAGCGCCTGCACCGCGACCTCGTCGGTGCCGAGCACCTCGACCGCGCGGCCGGTCCACTCGAGCTGACAGTCCCACAGCCGGTCCGGCTCGATCGCGCGATGCGCGAGGGCGGCGAGGTCCACATCGCTGAGCGCATCCGCCTCGCCGCGGGCGCGCGAACCGAAGAGCCACAGCGCCTCCAGCCGCGGGTCGCCGGCCAGCGCTTCCACGAGGCGGGGCAGGCGCTGCTCCACGTCGGCCGGAACGGATCTGCCGAACTTGATCATCACGCTCATGATGGTCCGCCCGGGTGCCGTTGGCAAGGGACCGGCACGGAAGCGGCTCCCGTGTCGGCGGTTCCGCGTCAGAGGTCCAGCACGACGTGCCCGGTCCAGCTCTCCGGACGCCCCGGCCTTGCCCGCCGTCGGACCACCCGGAGTTCGTGGCGCGTGACCGCCTTCGGTACCAGGTCGGTCGGGAGCCCGCGGCCGTGAAGGCCCTGGCCGAACGCGGCGAGACGCACGGTCGAGCCGCCGATGCGCACCGCCACCCGTGCCGGCAGCCACAGGTCGGCGTCGAGCCACACGATCAGCTCCGCCAGGACGTCGGCCAGCGCCTCCGCGCGCCCCGCGGCCCCGAGGCGCGACACGTACCCGGCAAGCTCGAGCGACGCGTCGCGGCGGCTCTCCTCGCGCAGGCGGTCGCGCGGCACGATCGCGTCGACCAGGCCGTGCGCCGCCTGCACGATCAGATCCTCGAACGAGGCGCCTTCCGCCCGGAGCGCCATGTCGCCGCCGTAGTCGAGCCGTTCGGCGCGCACCGTCCGGGGCAGCGCGAACGGTCCGTCGAGCAGCACGGCGTCGGGACATGCGGCCAGCAGCTCCGAGATCGTCCGGCCCAGCACCGGATGCACGAGCCCGGGAACCAGGTCGAAAAGCGGCTGCAGCACGAAGCGCCGCTCCGCGATCCTCGGGTGCGGCACCACCGGCTCCACCCGGCCTGCGTCCTCCGCTGCGCCTCCGCGTCCCGGAAGTTCGGTACCATCCCCGACCACGAGCAGCAGATCGATATCGATGACGCGGGCCGTCCAGCGCTCGCCCGTCCGCTCGCGCCCCATCCCGCGCTCGACCTCGTGCGCCGCCGCCAGGAGCGACGCCGCGTCACGCCCCGTCTCCACCTCGACCACGGCGTTGACGTAGTCGGGCTGCGGCGGGCCGTGCGGCGTCGAGACGTAGCCGGGGGAGAGCCGCAGGACGCGCACTCCGTCGAGGCGATCCAGCCGCCCGGCGGCCTGGACGAGCTGCGAGGCGGGGTCTCCGAGGTTCGCGCCGAGGCCGAGCCAGGCGATCAGGAGTCGCCCTCCCCCGCCGGCGGGTCCTGGAGGGCCGCGAGGTCCGGCTCCGGGGGCGGCGGCTCGCCGTCGTCCGGTTCCCGCTGCGCTTCCGCCTGCGGTTCGGCCGCCGCCACCGGCCCGTCCGCCTTCCGCGGCGTCGCGCGTTTCGCGCCGCCTTCTCCGGCCTCCGCTTCGCGGTCGTCTGCCACCGGCGACGGCAGCGGGGCCGCGGGGCCGTGATCCTCGTCGCGGTCGCCGACGAAGATCTTCCGGCGCTGCTCGAGCAGATCCTCGAAGTCGAGCGCCGCGGTGCGGACGGCCTGGACGATCCGGTTCACGCGGGACGGGCGGCCGACGCGGTCCCGCAGCAGGATGTCGAAGGGCCGGCGGGCCAGGCGGACCTTGGCGGCCTCGCCCTTCGGGGCCTGCGCGGGGTCGTAGGCGTAGACGTAGGAGCAGTACATCGAGGCGTAGTGCAGCATCTTCGCCTCGGCGACGAGCTGCTCCTTGCAGCGCGCCTCGGCCCGCTCCCGGCGCTCGCGCTCCCGCTGCTCCTCCCACTCCCTGCGCTCGCGCGCCAGCCGTTCGCGCCGCTCCTTGCGCTCGAGGTACGCGTGGTGGCGTGCGTCGAGGATCTCGCGGTGGCGCTGGTCCAGGGGCTCGAAGAGGGCCTGGAGGCGGGCGCGCATTTCCTTGGGCAGCAGCAGGTCGCGGAAGGCCTCGACCACCTTGCGGCGGGCGTTCGAGGCGACGGCGAGCAGCTCCTTGGGGGCGTCGGGGTCGACCTCGGCCATCGTCGCGCGCAGGCCCAGGATGAGTCCCTCGGCGTGCGCGTGGTTCTCGCGGGCCACCGCTTCGCGCTGCTTGTACTTCGTCGCCAGCTCGCGGCGCGCCTCGTCGAAGTGCGCCATCGGCTCGCGGGCCTTCCCGGGGTCGGCGCCGCCCTCGAGCAGGCGCAGCACGGCGTCGCGTGCGGCGACGACGGCGTCGGCCTTCTCGCGTCCTTTGGCCAGGGGGTCGTACGCGGCGACGGCGGCGACGAACTCCTGGACCGCGGCGGGCAGGGCCATCGTATGGGCCGCCCGGGCCTCGCGCTGCTCCTCCCGCCGGCGTCCGATTTCGCGCCGCCGCTCCTGCGCGCCACGGCCCAGGTCGTCGACCTCCCGCTGCAACGCCCGCGCGGGACCCCGGGCGATGCGTCCCATCCGCAGGTCGTGCTGGATCCGATCCCGTAACGCCCCCGCCTCGCGCAGCGCGTCGGCCACGGCCTGCGGCGGCGCGTCCTGGCCGAGCGTTACGGCGCGGGACTTGAGCTCGTCCAGGGTCGCGCGCAGGGTCCTCACGGTCTCGGCCTGCAGGGCGGCCAGCGCGGCGGGATCAGGAGCAGTGGGAAGGCGGGAGGTCATGGGGAGGCGACTGCTACTTCAGCACCCCCAGCTCCTTGCCCACCTTCGTGAAGGCGGCGATCGCCTTGTCCAGGTGCTTCTTCTCGTGGCCCGCGGAGAGCTGGACGCGGATGCGCGCCTGGCCCTTGGGCACCACGGGGTAGAAGAAGCCGATGACGTAGACCCCCTCGGCCAGGAGCTGCGCCGCGAACTTCTGCGCCAGCGGTGCATCGTAGAGCATGATCGGGCAGATCGGGTGCACGCCCGGCTTGATCTCGAACCCGGCCTTCGTCATCCCTTCGCGGAAGTACTTCGTGTTCCACTCCAGCTTGTCGCGCAGCTCGGTGGTCTCCGAGAGCAGGTCGAACACGGCGATCGTGGCGTAGACGACGGCAGAGGAGACCGTGTTGGAGAAGAGGTAGGGGCGCGAGCGCTGGCGCAGGAGCTCGACGATCTCCTTGCGGCCCGAGGTGAAGCCGCCGGAGGCGCCGCCGAGCGCCTTGCCGAAGGTGCCGGTGATGATGTCGATCTTGCCGACGACGCCGTTGTGCTCGTGGCTGCCGCGGCCGTGCTTGCCCAGGAAGCCCGTGGCGTGCGCGTCGTCGACCTGGACGAGCGCGTCGTACTTCTCCGCCAGGGCGACGATCTGGTCGAGCTTCGCGATGTCGCCGTCCATGGAGAAGGCGCCGTCGGAGGAGATGAGGCGGTACTTGGCGCCCTGGGTCTCCTTGAGCTTGGCCTCCAGGTCCGACATGTCGGCGTGCTGGTAGATGTAGCGGGTGGCCTTGCACAACCGGATGCCATCGATGATCGAGGCGTGGTTGAGCTGGTCGGTGATGATCGCGCAGTCCTTGTCCAGGAGCGGCTCGAAGACCCCGCCGTTGGCGTCGAAGGCCGAGGAGTAGAGGATGGTGTCCTCGGTGCCGAGGAACTTGCTGACCTTGTCCTCGAGGGTCTTGTGGATGTCCTGGGTGCCGCAGATGAAGCGCACGCTGCTCATCCCGTAGCCCCACTTGTCCAGGCCCTCGTGGGCGGCCTTGACGACCTTGGGGTGGGAGGAGAGGCCGAGGTAGTTGTTGGCGCAGAAGTTGACGACGTCCTCGCCGGTCTTGACCTTGATGTCCGCGGCCTGCGGACCCATGATGATCCGCTCGCTCTTGTACAGCCCCTGTTCCCTGATGCTCGCCAGCTCGGTCGTCAGCCAATCCTTCATCTTGCCGTACATGTCGTCGCTCTCCTTTCCCCCGAATACCCTCGCCGCGACCCGTAGCACAGCGAGGCGCGGGGCCGCAACCGGGACGGGGGACCGCGGCCGGCGCCGCTACCAGCTACCGGCTACCAGCCACCAGCTCAGTCGATGCCGCAGCGCTTCTTCGCCGCGGCCAGCTCCGCCGGGTCGGGGAAGAGCACGACCTTGGCCGACGCGCGCGGCCGTGTCGTCATCGCCTCGAAGCCCTTGGTGTAGTCCTCCAGCGAGAACATGTGCGTGATCACCGGGCAGACGTTGATGCGGCCCGCGGCGAGCAGGTTGCGGTTGCGGTACCAGGTGTCGAACATCTTGCGGCCGTTGATGCCGTGGATCTGGCAGCCCTTGAAGACGATGCCCGCGCTGTAGTCGACGGGCAGCGGGGAGCTGGAGGGGATACCGAAGGCGGTGACGCGGCCCGCCTTGCGCACCATGCGGAAGCAGTCGACGATCGAGTCCTGGGAGCCGACCATCTCCAGCGCGATGTCGACGCCGTTGCCGCCCGTGTGGTCGCGCACGAACTGGTAGCGCTCGTCCGCGGTCGACTTGTTCGTGAACAGGAGGTGGTCCGCGCCGAGCCTCTTGCCCAGGTCCATGTTGAAGTCGTACTTGCCGATGAGGATGATCTTGGCCACGCCGCAGGCGCGGGCGACGGCGACGGCGAAGAGCGAGATCGGGCCGTCGCCGGTGATGACCATCGTCTTGCCCGCGACGTCGGCGTCCTCGCCCAGGACCGCGTAGCACGCGTTGCCCATGGGCTCCTGGATCGTCGCCAGCTCCGGCGGGATGCTCTTGTCGTTGACCCACGCCACCGACTCCGGGACCGCGAAGTACTCGGCGAACGCGCCGTCGCAGTCCACGCCGAGGATCTTCATGTGCTCGCCGACGTGGAACGAGCCGAGCAGCGCGGTCAGGTCGCCGGGGTCGTAGATGTGGGTCTCGGCGGAGATCGAGTCGCCGACCTTGATGCGCTTGACGTGCGCCCCGACCTCGACGACCTCCCCCGCCACCTCGTGGCCGAGGGTCTGCGGCAGACGTTTCTCGCCGATGCGGCCCTGCGCCCACGGGTCCCACTTGTAGATGTGGACGTCGGTCCCGCAGATCGAGGTCGCGCGGACCTTCACCAGCACCCAGTCGGGCAGGATCTTCGGGATGGACACCTCGCGCCAATCGGCGCCCGGCGCCGGCTTCGTCTTGACGACCGCCCTCATCTTCTCCGCCATCGTGGACCTCTCGACCCCCGCCCCCGAAGGTGCCCTGCCCGTCCCCTCCCCACCTCCCCGGCCGGTCTCCCCACCTCTCCCATGCCGGCTTCGCGCACGGGCGGCACACGGCACGCGCTGCTGTACGGCTGGTCGGCCGAAGGCCTCGGCCTCGCCTCAGAACATCGCCGTCACCGCGGCGAACACGTCGAAGACCGTCGTCTCCTGCACCCGGAACCGGTTGCCCGGCGCGTCGATCGCCTCGCGGGTCATCGGGTTGTACTGCTCGTGGCCGCCGCCCGGAACTCCCCCGCACGTCCCCGGCGCCTCCGAGTTGCACTCGTCCGTGAACGTGATGTAGTGCTCCTGGTCGTGCGCGAATCCGACGCCGGCGACGAACTTCACGTACTTCGCCGCCTGGATCCCCACGGTCAACCGCCCCATGAAGGTCGCGTAGTTCTCGACGTCCGTCATCCCGCTCCAGCGATACAGGGCGTCACCACCGTAGGCTCCGTGCCACGCGTCCAGGAAGGACTGCTCCCCCGCCGTGTCGTAGCACCCGGAGTCCGTGCCGTCGGCGTTCTGCCGGGCGTAGGTCAGGCGGCAGTCGTCCGATGACCCCAGCGCGTCGAACAGCTCGGAGTAGGTGCGCCCTTCACTGTGGAAGGTCCCGGAGATTTCCAGGCCGATCCACAGCTTCTGGAACCGCTCCAGGTTCTCCCACGGGATGATGTCCATCCCGAACAGGAGCGTCCCCTCGACCGGCGGCATCGTGTTGATCTGCCCTTCGACCGGGTTGTCGAAGTGGTGGTAGGTGTCGTTCTTCGGGATGCCGACCATCGCGAACAGGCCGCCGAACGGCTCGATGTACTGGAACCGCCGCGAGAGCGCCATGCCCAGCCGGACCTCGCTCAACCCGCGGCTCTCCCCGCCCCCGCCCTCCGCCTCGCTCGACGCCTGCAGCAGCTCGCCGATGCCGAACCGGCCTTCGACGTTGAGCACCCAGTTCGGCTCCGTCGGATCGCGCTCCTGGTTGAACGGCGCCCACGAGAGCCCCACCGTGAAGTAGTCGATGCCGCTGCGCTCGGGCGACGTGAAGGGCAGCGTGAAGAGGTCGCCGACGATGTTGTCGACGAAGTTGTGATCGGTCTCGGCCTCGTAGTCCAGGCTGCGGTTGTCCGAGAGGATGAGCGGCCAGCGGGTGTAGAACTGGAGGTCGTGGTACAGGCCCAGGACCAGCAGCAGGTCCAGGGTGTGGACGGTCTGGGTGTAGCGGGCGATGTCGATGAAGTCGACGAACTCGCTGTACGCCCCGTCGTCGCGGACGTTCCGCGCGTTGCACAGCGTCGGGTTGCGGCACTCGCGGGTGATCTTGGAGCGGCGCAGGGAGTAGTCGTACGCGACCGAGAGGCTGAGGTCGAAGGGGTCCTCGCCGTCGAAGGCGTCGAGCACATCGACGACCTCGCTGGGCGAGACGAAGTGCACGAAATCCCAGACCGCGCGGTCGGCAGCGCTGTGCTCGGCCGCCCGTTCTCCCGTCGTGGATCCCGTGGCCGTGTCGGCCCCTGCGGGAGCAGTCGCCAGGAGCACGACCGGTACGAGCAGCCCACACATCGGCGCGAAGATGCTTCGCATCGCGTCCACCCTCATGCGGCGCAAGCTAGCAGCGGCGCCTTCCGGGTGTCAACTACTCCCCGAAAACCTCGATCGTGTCGATGGGGATCTCCTGGGGCGTCGCCGCCTCGCGCGCCTGCTCCAGGTCGCGGTTCGTCGTGCGCAGCCGCGCCGACAACACCTGCAACATGTTCCACAGCACCTTCTTGGCCAGCTCGCTCTCCTTGCGGATCAACGTGAAGAACATCTTGCGATCGAGCCGCAGGAGCAGCGTGTCCTCCGTGGTCGTCACGGACGCCGAGCGCGGGGCCTGGTCGATGAGCGCCATCTCGCCGAAGTGCGCGCCGGGCCCGAGCCGCGCCAGGTCGCCCTCGCCGCGGTGGATGCGGACCTGCCCCGAGAGCACTAGGAAGAGGTCGGCCCCGCCGTCCCCCTCGACGAAGATCGTCTGCCCCTTGCCGAAGCGCACCGTCTGCATGTTGACGAAGACCTTCAAGAGGTCGCTGTAGCCGAGGTACTTGAAGAACGGCATCTTGGAGAGCGATTCCATGCGGAAGTTGAGATCGCGGAAGCGCTCCTGCGCCACGCCCTGCACGTCGACCACGCGCACGACGACCGACGTGATGTTGTCCTTGCCCCCGCGCTTGTTCGCCAGGTCGATGAGCGAGGGCGGGATCGACTTCACGTCCTCCCGCGCCATGTAGGCCGGCAGCTCCTGCGCCTGCAGGTACCCGGTCAGCCCGTCGGAGGCGAGCAGGAACTGGTCGCCCGGCAGCACGGGGAAGGAGAACGTCTCGACGTCCACCCCCTCGTACACCCCCACCGCCCGCGTCACCGCGTTCTTGAACTCGACCGTCGCCGCGTCCTCCGGCTTGAGCCGCCCCTCCTTGATCAGCGCGTTGACCAGCGAGTGGTCCTCCGTGAGCTGCTTCACCTCGCCCATCCGGAGCTGGTAGATGCGCGAGTCGCCCACGTGCGCCACGAAGCCGAAGTGGTCGCCCAGGAGCAGGAGCGAGAGCGTCGTCCCCATGCCGCGCTTGCTCTCGTCGATCTCGGACTCGTGGAAGATGGCTGCCGACGCCTTCTTGACGCCGTCCTCGAGCGTCCGCAGCATGCGGCGCTGGATCTCGTCGCCGCCCGGCGTGTCGTGGGACACCGTCCGCGCCAGCTCGACCAGGTCGCGATGCGCGATGAGATAGTCGTGCACCGTCTGCACGGCCAGCGTGGAGGCCACCTCGCCGGCCGCATGGCCCCCCATCCCGTCCGCCACGGCGAACAGGTTCAACGTCTTGTCCACGAGGAAGTTGTCCTCGTTGTGGTCCCGGACGCGTCCCACGTCGCTGGCGGCCCACGATGCGACCTGTTCCACCACTGCCATGCCGCTATCCTCCCTGGTCGCGCCCCCGCGCGGCGCGCCCGGCCTCCGCCGCCGGGACCGCGTGCCGCCTCCGCGTTCGCCGCCGCATCCTATTGCGCCGCCCGTCCGTCGGCAAGGAGGAGTGCGGAGGAGTGCGGACGAGTCGCACTCTCCCTTGAACGCGCTCACCTGCGCCGGTATAGTCGGTACTCACGCGGCCGGACCGGGGGGTGCCGGGGAGAGAGCGGACCATGGCGATCGAAACGGGCGAGATCAACGCCCTGCTCGGGCACGGCACGGACTTCGCGGGGAAGCTCACCTTCGAGGGGACCGTGCGGATCGACGGGCGGTTCCAGGGGGAGGTGTTCACCCACGACGTGCTGATCATCGGGGAGGGTGCCGAGGTGCGGGCGGAGATCGACGTGGGCACGTTGATCGTCAAGGGCGGGGTGGTCATCGGCAACATCCGCGCCCGCGACGCCGTCGAGATCCACGCGCCGGGACGGGTCCTGGGCGACATCGCGTCCCCGTCGCTCTACGTCGGCAAGGGCGTCGTCTTCGACGGCCGCTGCCAGATGCGCGGCGACGACGGCGAGAACGTCTGCCGGCCCGAAGGCCCCGGCGCCGAACATGTCGGCGCCGATCCGGTCCCGCCCGGCATGCCGGCCCCCGCCGGCCCCTCCGACGGGTCGCTGCCGCCGCGCGCTTCCTACCCCTCCGCGCCGCCGATGCCCGTGGCCGCCGTTCCTCCCCCGCCCGCCGTCCAAGCCTGGCCCCCCGTCCAGATCGTCCCACCACCGATCCAGGCCGGCAAGAGAAGGTAGTTCCCCGATCGTCGTCGCTCCCGCCTCGGCTCGCGTGAATCTCCCGTCCGTTTCTGCTATCGAAGGCGGCATGACGAAACTCCGGGTCGGGGTGTTGGGCTGCCTCGTCGCGTTCTGCGTCGTCGACGCGTCGTCCGCCGAGGAGGACGCCGGTGCGATGCCGGCCGCGCCACCCGCGCGCCGTGCGCCGCCACCGCTGCCCGACGAGGTGCAGGACGTCGAGGTCGCGTCGTGGAACCCGACCCGCGGCCCGGCGGACGCTCCGGTCACCGTCGTGGTCTTCGGCGAGTACCTCTGTCCGTTCTGCAAGAAGCTCCAGGTCACGCTTGACCGGCTGGTCGAGGCGTACGGAGACCGGGTCCGGATCGTCTGGCGCCAGTGGATCGTCCATCCCCCCGCCCGTGAGGCGGCGCTGGCCGCGATCGCGGCGGGCATGCAGGACCGCTTCTGGGAGTTCCACGATCTACTCTTCGAGCGCCAGAACGAGCTGCGGGTCCTGTACGAAGGCGGCACGGTGCCATGGAGAGATTGGGCGGCCGAGGCAGGCCTGGACGCGGAGCGGTTCGAGCGCGATCGGACGGGGCTGCAGGCGGAAGCACGTCTCGAGGCCGACGAAGTCGAGGCCCGGCGTGTCGGCGCCACCGGCACGCCCTCGCCGTTCGTCAATGGACGCCACATGCCCGGGGCCGTGCCGCCGTCCTGGTTCGGCCTGTGGATCGACGAACTGCTGGGGATCGAGGGCCCGACGTTGCCCGTCTCCCAGGACCCGGCTTCGCCGCCGTCTGCCGGCTGCGGCGTTCCGACTCCCGCCCCTTCGGACCGGTAACTCGACCCGGACGACCCACCAAGAACCGAGGACCCGCGCGGTCCCGCCTCGCGGGACCGCGCAGGGCGCACGTCGTCCTTGACCCCGCGCCCCCGGAAGTGCTAGGAGCGGCCGCAATGATGAATCTGGCCTCCATCGTCTGGGCCTCCGCCCGCTCGATCGTCGACGTCGATGCCACGCTGTTCGTCCAGCTCGGCCTGTTCCTCGTCTGCTTCCTGCTGCTTCGGGGACTCGTGTTCAAGCCGCTCATTCGACTTGCGGACGAGCGGCGGGCGCAGACGACCGGGATGCGCGAGGAAGCCAAACGCCTGGATGCCGATGCCGACGGGCGCACGAAGTCCCTGGCGCGCTCGCTCCAGCAGACGAAGCTGGACGCGCAGGCCGAGCGGGAGAAGATCCGGCAGCTCGCGAAGCAGCGCGAGCAGGAGATCCTGCGTCTGGCGAAGGAGGAGGCGGCCCGCACCGCCGACGCCGCCCGATCGTCCGTCGAGGCGCAACGGGCGGGGGCGGAGCGCGAGGCCGTCGAGCAGGCTGGCATGCTGGCCGGGGGGATCGCCGCGCGGCTCGCCGGGCGGCCGCTGTAGTCCGGGACGCGACGGTCGACATTCCGGGACCGAGGGGGTTTAGGGGGTGGAGGTGCACGTGGTGCACGGATTCCCACGGTTCGCGACGTGGTTCCTGCTGGTGGCGGCGTTGTCGTTCCTGCCCGCGCCGGCGGTCGCCGAGACGCACGCGGCCGAGGGGCACCCGGCGGCGGCGGAGGGTCACGGCGCCGGGCACGCCGACCCCCATCTCAAGCTCAACTGGGTCGGGTTCGGGGATCGCCACACGCCTGCGGTCATCGCCCTGATCATCAACTCCGCCATCCTGTTCGGGCTCCTCATCCACTTCGGCAAGGCCCCGGTGAAGGGCTTCCTGCTCGAGCGGCGGAAGAAGGTCGAGGAAGAGGTCGACCAGGCGTTCGAGGAGAAGGTCCGGGCGGAGGGCAAGCTGCGCGGCGTCGTGCTGCGTACGAAGAACCTCGACGAGGAATTGGCGCACCTCAAGGAGGATCTGCTGCGGGTCGGCCACGACGAGCGTGATCGGCTGATCGCCGACGCCGGCGCGCGGGCGGAGAAGATCCGCAAGGACGCGGACGCGGCAGCGCGGGAGATCGAGCGTGCGGCCGCGCGGGAGCTGCGCGCGCGGATGGTCGAGCAGGCGCTGGAGGCGGCCGGCAAGTCGCTGCGGGAGCGGTTGGGGCCGGCCGACCAGTCGCGGCTGGCCGAGGAGTTCGTGCGGCGGCTCCCCGCGGAGGGAGGGCAGGCGCGATGAGCGGCGGTTCCGTTCCGGTGCGCTACGCCCGGGCGCTTTTCGCGCTGGCGGAGGAGAAGCAGAACCTGCCGACGCTGCAGCGCGAGTGGAAGGACCTGGCCGAGACCTTCCGGGAGAGCCCGACGCTCGGTCCCACCCTCGCCAATCCCCACCTGCCGCTCGCGCAGCGCGAGCGGGCGTTGTCCGATCTGCTCGATCGCCTGCCCGCCTCGCCCGCGACGCGCGGCGCGGTCCGGCTGCTGCTGCAGAAGGGTCGCATCCTGCTGCTGACCGACGTGGCGCGGGCGTTCGAGCGGATGATCGAGGAGCGGACGGGGCGGGCGCGGGCGACGGTGACGACGGCGGTGCCGTTGCCGGACGATTTCCACCGCAGCCTCCAGGAGCGCCTGGAGAAGGCGAGCGGGCGGAAGCTGTCGGTCGAGCGCAACGTGGACGCCGAGATCCTGGGCGGGGTGGTGGCGCGGGTGGGCGACGTCCTGTACGACGGCTCGCTCCGCGCGGCGCTCGCCCGCTTGCGCGAGAGACTGCTGGAGGGGAACGAGGCCCCGCAGGTGTAGCGGCGCGGCGCAGCCCGCCGGACGCGACGATGAGGTGAACTGATGCAGCTCAGAGCGGAAGAAGTCAGCCGGATCATCAAGAAGCAGATCGAGGAATTCGACCAGAAGGTCGAAATCACCGAGACGGGGACGGTGCTCCAGGTCGGTGACGGCATCGCCCGCGTCTACGGCCTGGACAACGTCATGGCCGGCGAGCTGGTCGAGTTCCCGCACCATGTCGTGGGCATGGTCCTGAACCTCGAGGAGGACAACGTCGGCGTCGTGCTTTTCGGCGAGGATCGCGAGATCCGCGAGGGCGACACCGTCCGCCGCACCGGCCGCATCGCCGATGTCCCCGTGGGCATGCCCACCGTCGGCCGCGTGACCAACGCCCTCGGCATCCCCATCGACGGCCTGGGTCCCATCGAGTCGTCCGAACGGCGGCGCGTCGAGCTCAAGGCGCCGGGCATCGTCTACCGCCAGCCGGTCAAGGAGCCGCTGCAGACCGGCCTCAAGGCGATCGATTCGATGATCCCCATCGGCCGCGGCCAGCGCGAGCTGATCCTCGGCGACCGCCAGACCGGCAAGACCGCCATCGCGGTCGACGCGATCATCAACCAGCGCGGCCACAACGTGTTCTGCATCTACGTCGCCATCGGACAGAAGCAGTCCACCGTGGCCCAGGTCGTCGACAAGCTGCGCAACGCCGGCGCCATGGAGTACACCACCGTCGTCTCCGCCACCGCCAGCGACCCCGCCCCGCTGCAGTTCCTCGCGCCGTACACCGGCTGCGCCATGGGCGAGTGGTTCCGCGACAACGGCAAGCACGGCCTGGTGGTCTACGACGACCTCTCCAAGCAGGCCGTGGCCTACCGCCAGGTCTCGCTCCTCCTGCGACGGCCGCCGGGACGCGAGGCCTACCCCGGCGACGTGTTCAACCTCCACAGCCGCCTCCTGGA
>JACRCZ010000010.1 GCA_016218765.1 Deltaproteobacteria bacterium
GTCCGAACTTCGCGTACGGCGGGCTGATCGGGGTGGGGGGGAAGTTCCGGGACTTTCCGCTGCGGTTCTACTTCGTGACGGGGGCGGATTCGATCTCGTTCTCCGGGGACGGGAGCAACCCCAACACGGGGACGGCGTTCACGGCGGAGCGGACGTACGTCGACATCTTCGGCGGACTTCGGCTCCTGCTGCCGATCTACGATCAGATCCGGACCTACGTCGATATCCTGGGCGGCGCGTCGTACATCGACGGGACGGTCTCGCGGGTCGACGGGCCGTCGGTCTCGAAGCAGGACTGGTTCGCGGAGTTCATCGGGGCGCTGGGGCTGCAGTACCGCTGGCACGAGTACGCGTCGACGGGTATCCGCGCCGAGGTGTTGTTCGGCGGCCAGGACGCCGAGGTGCTGGACACGTACGCCGGGGAGGGAGAAGGCGGCGGGGTGCGGTTCTCGGTGATGGTGACGCAGACATGGCACATCTAGGCGAGGCTGCGCCTCAGACCGACGAGGCATCCAGGCCGGGATCACGCAGGCTGTGCCTAGCGCGCGATCCGGCGAGGGAGAGGTGGGGAGACCGGCGGGAGAGGTGGCGAGGTGCGGTCGTGGCGTCGGCCTGTCTGGCGGCGTTGCCGGCGGCCGGGTGCGACACGGGAGACGTGACGTCGCGGGTGGTGGCGACGGTGTACGAGGACGCGGTGCGGTGCGACGCGGGGGCGTGCGTATCGGAGGCATCGGGGCTGCCGGCGACGGGGGAGCGATTCGACGTGGTCGGCGTGTTGTCGGGTGGGGCGTCGCAGTACGACCCGGGGCTGTACGTCTACGCGGGTGGTTTCCGGACGGGCGGGGCGTTTTTCGAGCTGGAGATCGATCTGCCGGCGTACGCGGGGGAGGAGACGCGGGACATCGATGCGTCCTACCGCGAGTACCTGGCGGGGGCGCCGGTTTTCCGGTCGGCGCGGGTGGGCGGGGGGATCTCGATCGTCTCGCTGGAGGGCCAGGACGGGCCGTACGCGGGGGAGTTCGACTTGTTGTTCACGGATGCGGGGACGGACGGGACGGTCGGGACGGCCGACGATCGCGTCCGGTCGTTGCGGATCGGCTCGTTCACGCTTTCCGGGCGGGAGCCGGAGAGCCGGCCGCGGCCGGAGTACACGTGGAACGACCGGGTCTGGGTGGACGTGGACGTCGAGGTGGTCTTCGACGATCCGGCGTACGACTACGAGACGGGCTGTGACGGCAGCACGCCGGAGGGGTACTCGGAGGGATCGGGGTGCGAGGGGGACACGAGCACGGATCCTGGTGGTGGGGCCGGGTGCGAGGGGGACACGACGGGAGACGTCGGCGGGGGCAGCGGATGCAGCGGGGACACGACGGGAGACGTCGGCGGGGGCAGCGGGTGCAGCGGGGACACGGGGGGCGGGGGGAGCGGGTGCAGTGGGGACACCGGCGGGGGAGGAGGATGCAGCGGCGGGGGTGGAGGCGGAGGGTGTGCGGGGGATGCGGGGCCGAGCGGTTCCGCGATGCGTCCCGGGTCGTCGCGGCGGACGAACCGGGTGTTGTCGGCTTCGCTGCCGTTGCTGGCGTTGCTGATCACGCGGTCCATCCTGCGGAGGCGCTGAGGGGGAGAAGAAACCACAGATGGACACAGATGGACACAGATAGGGGAGGAACGGAGGGGGGGAGTCCAGCGTCGTTCTGCTCGTGATCGCTTTTCATCGCTCGGGTCCACGGGGTACGGTGAGGGGAAGGTGGCGCGGGTGGACCCGTTGCGTTCGCTGGTGAGGGATGCGGTGGCCGGCGATGCCGGTGCGATGCAGCGGCTGATAGGGGCCGTGGCGCCGTCGGTGTTGCGTCTGGCGCGCGTGGTGTTGGGGCCGGCGCGGGCCGACGCCGAGGATGTCGCGCAGGAGAGCCTGTTGGGGTTCGTGGCGGCGTTGGGGGGATTCCGCGGCGAATGTTCGGTCTTGCACTATGCGTGTCGCATCACGGTGCGGGCGGCGGTGGCGGCGCGACGGCGGGGGGAAGAGCGGGCGCAGCAGGCGGAAGAACTCGGGCGCACGGCCGGGGTCTGTAACGACCATCTGGGGGGTGAGCCGGCGGTGGCGGCGCGGCGGAGGGCGCTGGTTCGGGAGCTGTTGGACGAGCTGCCCGAGGTGTGCGACGACGGGGTGGATAACGACTGCGACGAATTGTGGGACTGTGCGGATCCGGATTGCGCGGCCGCGCCGGAATGCTGCGTGCCGGCGGGACCGGAGGCATGTGCGAACCGCGTGGACGACGACTGCGACGGCTCGACGGACTGCTCGGACTTCGACTGTCGCGGCGACGCAAGTTGCGCGGGGTGCAGCGTGGAGATCTGCCCGGACAGCCGGGACAACGACTGCGACGGCGACGTCGACTGCCGGGACGCGGATTGCGCGGAGGAGCCGGGTTGTTGAACGGCCGACGAGGCGGGGCGCTGACCGCTCCGCCCGGGACCGCTCGGCTTCCGGCGCCGGCTACCCGCCCGATCCCTGCCGCCGCAGCTCAAGAACGACGCGGAGGGCCTTGACGTCCTCGAGGTCCTTCTTGCGGCGGCCGACGAGCTTGGTGACGATGAGGTCCTCGATGGCCGGCACGGGGATGACCAGGCCGGCGGGGTCGTCGCGCATTTCCACGCGGCGCGCCCAGGCTTCGTCGAACACGACGCGGGCGCCGTCGGGCGCGGTGAAGAAGGCGACCTTGTGCACATCGATGTGGCGGTCGTTCTCCAGCCGGAAGAAACCCGTCTCGCGAAGCCGGTCGACGGGAACGGACGGCGTCAGCTCGACCTCGCGGGCCGCGGCGACGAGCCGGTTGAGGTTCTCGGGGTCGGGCGCCACCCAGAGGTCGTAGTCGAAGCTGAGGACCGGCAGGCCGTAGAGCATGCACGCCTGGCGGCCGATGAGCAGGAAGCGCACGCCCGCGTCGTACGCGCGGCGCAGGACCTCCAGCTCGGGATCAGCGGGGTCCATGCGCGGCTCCGATGGCCCGCAGCCGTTCGGCCAGCCGGCGGTGGCGGGCGGCGATGGCGAACTTCTCCGAGACGGAGAAGCGGGAGAACCACTTGATCTGGTAGACGAGCTCCTCGCGTTCCTCGGGGGTGACCGACAGATCGAACGGCTCTTCGGCCGGCTGGAGGTCCCACTCGATCCGTCGGCGTTGCTCGTCGGTCACGTTGCGGAGCGTACTCGCTCGGTCGGGGGGGCTCAAGTGCGGGCGAGGCACTTGCACCGCGCGGGCGAGTCGGTACGATCCGGGTCCGGCGCGAGGCGGGCGAAGGGGCACGCCGGCGGCGGGGACGACGGAGAAGACGATGAGCCAGAAGCAGCGGATCCGCTTGGTCGCGATTGCGATCGCACTGCTCGCCACGGCGGCGACGGCCTGTCCGGCGGCGCACGTGGAAACCGGGCCCGTCGGCCCGGTGCTGCCGGCGGCGACGCCGGCGCCGACGGGGCCCGATCCGACGGCGCTCACCGAGGGTTTCACGCCGGCGCACGCGTGGCGCGGGGTCTTGGAGCGGATGGGGACGTGGAAGGTGACGCCGCAGGACGAGTGGCGGGCGCCGGAGGAGGGGGCGGTCTCGTGGCTGCCGTTCGACGTGGTCATCGCCGACCGGTCGGGCGACGAGGTGCGGGTGGTGGCGGCGCGCGAGGACCTGCTCTACGCGGTGTGGATCCGCGAGACGGATCTGGCGCTGGTGCCGGTGGAGCCGGTGACGCTGGCGGCGAGCGCGGGAGGAACGGCGCCCGAGGACGGTCCGCGGATCGAGCTGGCGGGGGGGGCGCTGGTGGCGGTGGTCGAGCGCCGGGCGGGGTGGACGCGGGTGCGGACGCAGGGGGCGGAGCTGCAGGCGGACGGGTGGGTGCCGGACGTGCTCCTGGGGCGGTTCTACCGCGCGAGCGACTTCGTGGTGAACGAGGAGACGGTGAGCCTGGAGCCGGCGGTCGGGCTGGAGGTGCGCGACGCGCCGACGGGGGTGGTGATCGCGACGTTGCGTTCGGACGGCTCGTTGCGGATGCGGGTGCGGGCGCTGGGGGAGGCGGAGAACGGGTGGCGGATGATCCGCTATCCGACGGCGAAGGCGATCGTGGAGGGTTGGGTGCGAGCGGACGGGCTGGCGACGGCGTCCTCCGAGCATCCGCTCGGCCCGTCGCATTCGATCTCCACGTCGCGCGTGCGCGGGGATTTCTCGTGGCTGCAGGTGCCGATCGGGATGGAGGTGAGCCTGACGCCGGACGCGGACGTCTTCGCGGTGGCGACGATGGGGACGAAGTTCGTGGTGGCGCCGGGGCACTTCGCGGCCCGGACGCCGGTTACGATCCAGACGATCTGGGGGAGCGTTGACGGCTGGGTGAAGTGCGATCCGATCCCGGAGGGGATGACGCAGCCGCTGATCGACACGTGCGTTCCGCCGTTCGAGGAGTAGGGGTCGGCGGTCGGCGGTCGGCGGTCGGCGGTCGGCCCTTCGACAGGCTCAGGGCCAGCCGATCGCGGGGCGGATGGACCCTATCGGTGTCCATCGGTGTCCATCGGTGGTTTCTTCCCTTCCGCGGAGCCTCGGACATCCATCACGGCCTTGACGGCGGTGGCGGCGAGCACGAGGGCGCCGCCGGCGATGGGCCAGGGGCCGGGGTCCTCGCCGTGGAACAGCCACGTCCAGACGGGGTTGAGGACGGGCTCGACGAGGAGGAGGAGGGAGGCCTCCAGCGCCGGGACGCGGGTCAGGCCGGCGGTGAGGAAGGCGTAGGCGGCGGCGATCTGGACGAGGCCCAGGAACGCGAGGGTGAGCCAGTCGGCGAGAGGTGGGGAAGGGAACGGGGCGGCGAAGGGGAGGACGGCGAGGCAGGCGACGACGTTGCCGAGGGCCGCGGCGGGGAGGCCGCCGCGCTCGCCGGAGCGTTCGAGCCAGCGCAGGCCGGAGACGGTGAGGGCCCAGGAGAGGCCTGCGACGGTGGCGAGGATGTTGCCCGTCGCGGGGTCGGGCGCCGTGATGCTGGCGCCGGGCGAGCCGAGGAAGAGCGCGGCGAGGCCGGCGGCGACGACGGCCATGTACCAGACGTCGCGCGCGCGGAGCCGTTCCTTCAGGAGCCAGGGACCGAGGAGCAGGATCCACAGGGGGGCGGTGGACTGGAGGAAGATGGCGTTGGCGGCGGTGGTGAGCTTGGTCGAGGTGACGAAGAGGATGAGGGTGGCGGCGTAGGACGCGGCGACGAGCCAGGTGCGGGGGCGGCCCCAGCCTCGGCGCGAGGCGGGGAGGAGGAGGGCGAGGGCTGCGGCGGCGAAGGCGGAGCGGAGGCAGGCGACCTGGAAGCCGTCGAGCGAGACGGCCTTGATCGCGGCGCCGCCGGTGGAGAAGAGGAGAGCGGCGAGGAGGACGTAGAGGGAGTGCGGGGAGTGCGGGGAGTGCGGGGAGTGCGGGGAGTGCGGGGAGTGCGGGGAGTGCGGGGAGTGCGGGGAGTGCGGGGAGTGCGGGGAGTGCGGGGAGGTCATCGGGGGGGATGGGGAGCTACGGGAGGAAGCGTTCGGGGTGGGCGAGTTTCTGGGGGAGGTATTCGTCGATGACGTAGTTGAGGCCGTGCTTGGCCAGGGCCTGTTGTTCGGCGCGGACGCCCATCTTGACGAGTTTCTCGAAGGCGCCCTGCCAGGCCTTGTGGTGTTGGATGAAGGGGTCGTTCTTGACGGCGTCGGCGGCGCGTTTCACGTCGACGTCCTTCAGGGGGTGGGTGGGGAGCTTGTAGTCGATGATGTCCTGCGGGGTGATGCCGAGGAACGTCGCCTTGGGGACGCAGAAGAACTCGTTGACGTGGGCGGCGTTGCCGGAGCCGACCTTGAGGGTGCGGTAGATGTTGGCGATGCCGTAGGGGTCGCAATCGACGAAGACGTAGACGGGAATTTTCTTCTCGTCGGAGAGGCGGCGGACGAAGCGGCGGCAGGCGCGGGTGGGGACGCCTCCCATGGAGACGAGGACGCAGCTGGCCTGCTTCCAGTAGTTGTGCTTGACGAGGCGCTGGAACATGCCGGCGGTCTCGATGGCGAGGATGAACTTGGCGTCGGTCTGGAAGCCGAGGTCCTCGACGGAGATGGGGATGGAGTAGGCGCCGGAGCCGAACTTGGTGCAATCGATCTTGAGGGTCTTGCCGGTGTCGCGGTCCTTGTCGATGACGGTGAGCTTGCCGGCGACCTCGCCGCCCTTCTCCTCGGGGATGAAGCCGATCTGCTCGCGGTTGACGCGGAAGAGGGCCTCGATGTCCTCCATCACCTGGTCGCTCTCGGGCTGTTCGTCGAAGCGCGCCTCGCCCCAGTTCTTGGAGACGTAGTAGGCCTCTCGTTTGGTGGCGATGTCGTCGGTCTCGACGAGGTTCTTGGAGAGGGACATCATGCGCAGGGTCTGGGCGAAGGTCTTGACGGTGCCGACGGTGAGGGTGCGTTCCTTCATCTTGCCCAGGAGCTCGAAGAAGCCGATCTGGGGGCGGTAGCGGACGTTCTGGAGCGAGCGCAGGGGGAACTTCAGGTTGGGCTTGCGGCGGGCGAGGATCTTCTCGTGGATCATTCCGGCGACCTTGCGGATCGCCTTGACCATGGAGGAGTCAGGCATCGGTCGCCTCCGTGCCGGCGTCGTCCGCGGCGGCTTCGGCTTCGGGGTCCACGGTCGAGGCGATCTCGTCCTCGACGGACTTCATGCCTTCGAGGCGGGAGCGCTCGAGGACGTACTCGAGGCACTCGACGGTTTCCTTCTCCTTGGCGTCGCCGTAGCCGAGGATCTCGCGCAGGGCGCCGGAGATGTGGGGGATGTACTTCTTGATGTAGGCGCTCTTCTTGCCGGCATCGATGGCGCGGCGGCGGGCGGAGAGGAAGATGGCGACGCGGCGGCCGCACTCCTGGAGCGCGAGTTTCAGCTCGCGGAGTATTTCGGGGTAGTGGGCGACGGCCTCCTTGGACTCGCTGGTGAACGGGACCCAGACGGAGGCGACGTGGACGGCGAGGACCATCGGGGCGATGGGGAGGGAGCCGCGGGGCTGCTGCAGGCCGTAGTTGCGCCAGGCGACGTCGGTCACGGCCTCGGTGACGGCGCAGGCGCCTTTCTGGTACTGGAGCGGCACGCGGTTGGCGAAGCGCATCACGTCGGCGGGCTCGTCGGCCGGGATGTCGCCGCCGTAGGCGAGGCCGACTTCCACGACGAACGGGTTGCCGCGGTAGACGGAGGGCGGGCGAGTCGACGAGGTGAAGAACTCGCCCTTGAAGCGGCTTTCCATGCCGCGGCGCATCAGCTCCTCGCCGATGGGGACGACGCACGAGGTGGGCGGGGCGAGGAGCTTGACGGCCTGCATCGCCTTGTGGACGGCTTCGACCTCTTCCGGCTGCATGCGGTTGGCTCGGAGCTCCGGCTTGACGCCGGCGACGGCGCAGATCTCGTCGGCGACGCGCGTCGACACGCGCGAGAAGTCCTGGACGAGCGCGGCGCGCAGCGTGCGGCTCTTGGTGGAGAGGAGCATCTTGAGCAGCATGCCCAGCTCGACGCCGTACGGGTGCGGCTTCATCTCCCGGGGCTCGGGCGGCAGCTCCTCCGACACGCGCTCCCAGGCGACGTCGTCGCCCTGCCCTGCCGGCGGGTGGTAGGCGATGCGCGCGTGGGGGTTGGCGATGGCGACCTGCTGCAGGTACTCCTCGACGGAGCGGGTGCCGCGGCGGTAGGTGGCGACGAGCTCGATGTCGACGCTCGTCCCGTGGTCGACGTCCCATTCGAGCTGTTCCTCGCCGAGGACCTCGGGCTGGTTCTTCTGGGCATCGATGCGGACGAGGAGCCGGAAGGCGGGTTTGCCCTTGCCGGTGCGGGAGACGACGACCATGGGGCGGCCGGTGGTGAGCTGGCCGTACATGCCGGCGGCGCTGATGCCGATGCCCTGCTGGCCGCGGGCCTGTTTGAAGGAGTGGAACTTGGAGCCGTAGAGCAGCTTGCCGAAGATCTTGGGGATCTGCGCCTTGACGATGCCTGGTCCGTTGTCGCGGACCGAGACGCGGAAGCGTTCGTCGCCGTTGCATTGCCGGATGGCGACGTCGATGTCGGGGAGGATGCCGGCTTCCTCGCAGGCGTCGAGCGCGTTGTCGACGGCTTCCTTGACGGTGGTGAGGAGCGCCTTGGCGGGGTTGTCGAAGCCGAGCAGGTGGCGGTTCTTGGTGAAGAACTCGGCGACGGAGATGTCGCGCTGCTTGGAGGCCATCGATTCGGCGGAGGCCCGCCGGGAGGGCGAGGGGGAGTTCCTGGTTTTCGGTTCTTGGTTTTCGGTTCCGGAGGGCGGGGCTTCGGGGGGCGAAGGGTCGGGGCAAGAATCGGGCGCCGAGGATGCCCGTTTGTCCGGACCACCGCTCTGCCGCTCTACCGCTCCACCGCTCTCTCCCGCTCCACGGCTCTGCTCATGTTTCCCACGGCCCGCCATCTCGGTGGGGCCGAGCACGGGGAGCTGGAGGTCGCGGCCCTTGCCGCGCGCGGTCTTGGCGGCGCGTTTCGCGGGGCGATCGCCGACCGGCGGCTTGCGGCGCGACGTCTCGGAGGACGGCGCGGGTGCCGGGTCTGCCATGAGCGAGAGCTGTTCCTGCTTGTTGTTGGGTTTCCTGGCCACGGCCTCCACCGAACCCTCCCCCGGGGCGCGAGCGGCGTGCGGCGATCGGCCGCACGTCCGGCGACCCTTCCCTGAGAGCGCGTCCTATGCCTTCGCATGAACGCATGTCAAGTTATGCGGGGCGGAGGACGCCCCCTTCGGCGGGCTCAGGGCGCACCCTTCGGCATGCTCAGGGCGCACCCTTCGGCAGGCTCAGGGCGCACCCTTCGGCAGGCTCAGGGCGCACCCTTCGGCAGGCTCAGGGCGCCTGCGGCGAAGGGGACGCAAAGTTCGCAAAGGGGAATTGGGTAGGATATAATACTACCATGTCGCACACTGACGAATGGCGGGAGTCTCGACGGCTTGGGGGCGGGGCGGTGGGGAACGGGCGTGGGGTGAGGTTCGACGGGTTTGGGATTCCGCTGGTGATCGTGGTGTTGTTGGGTGCGGCGCAGTTTCTCCATCAGGGGATCGAGGCGTTGGCATCGACGGGGGACGAGCAGGCGGATGTGGTGGGGGGAGTGGGGGAGGCGGGGCGAGACCTGCGACGGGGCGCGGGGCAGGCGGGAGAGGGGGGGAGTGCGGCGAGTGCGGGAAGGGCGGGGAGTGCGGCGAGTGCGGGGGGGAAGCGGGCTGGGGTGATGGAGGATCCGGTGGTGCCGGTGTGTCCGCCGGAGGGGGCGGGGCGCGCGCGGTTGTACTTTTCGCCGGCGCGGCCTGTGGCTGGTGGGCCGTTGCGTGTGGTGGCGGTGACGGAGGAGGAGTTGGAGGTGGCGGCGATCCAGCTCGAGACGGTGGCGGGGCGGACGGACGTGGAGCCGTTGTCGATGTGGGGTGGGCCGCCGTGGTCGTGGAGCGTGACGATGGAGTCGGCGCCGCCGGGAATCCAGCGTTTCGTGGTGGCGTCGGGGGATCCGGCGCATCCGCTGGCGTGCGGGTCGGTGGAGGTTGGGGTGCGTGGGGCGGGGGAGGCGGAGCGGGCGGGGAAGAGCGTGTGGCCTGTGGAGCGGGCGTGGGACGGAGAGATGGAGGACCTTTACGCGGCGTGGGTGGGGCGGTTGTTCCGGGTCGATCCTGGGGCGCGGGCCGGGTGGCGGCCGTTGCACACGGTACTGCGCGATCCGAAGCGCAACTTCCTGTGGGGGCATCTGGGGCTGGGGGAGGACGATCCGGCGTCGGGGGACGTGGTGGTGGTGGAGCCGGACTGCGGGGACACGCCGTTCTTCCTGCGGGCGTACTTCGCGTGGAAGCTGCGGTTGCCGTTCGCGGTGCGGCATTGCCCGCGGGGGACGCGCGAGCGGGGGACGCGGTGCTACGGGGATCCGCAGACGAACCTGACCGAGGAGTGGGGCGACGTGGAGTCCCCGGTGGCGCGGTTCAACAAGTGGCTGGTGGAGGACATTGCGGACACGGTGCACTCGACGACGGGGCGGGTGTTGCCGGAGGTCGATCCGAGCGAGCTGGTCCCGGTGGCGTTGTCGCGGGAGACGTTGCGGCCGGGGACGGTGTTCGTCGACACGAACGGCCACGTGCTGGTCGTGAGCCAGTGGGTGCCGGGGACGGCGGAGCGCATCGGGCTCTTGCTGGCGATCGACGCCCATCCCGACCTGACGGTCTCGCACAAGCGGTTCGCGCGGGCGTCGTTCCAGTTCGACGAGGCGTTGCGGACGGGCGGTTTCAAGGCGTTCCGGCCTGTGGTCTACGAGCAGGGGAGGATCCGGTTCCTCAGCAACGCCGAGCTGGCGGCGGACCCGAAGCTGCCGCACGTGTCGTTGGAGCAGTACGAGCTGCCTTCGACGCACGCGTTCTATCGCAAGATCGACGTGCTGCTGAATCCCGAGCCGCTCGATCCGGTCGCCGCGTATCGCTCGCACATGGAGGGGGTGCTCGAGCTGCTCGACGAGCGCCGGGCGGCGGTGGAGGTCGCGGTGGAGTACCAGAAGGAGCACGGGTGGGCGGCGATTGAGATGCCGGAGGGGGGAGCGATCTTCGAGACGACGGGTCCGTGGGAGGACTATTCGACGCCGGCGCGCGACCTGCGGCTGCTCATTGCGCTGGACGAGCTGATCGGTTTTCCGCAGTACGTGATGGACAACCCGGCCATCTTCCGCATCCCGGAGGGGACGTCGCCGGGAGCGTTGATGCGGAGCATGACGGAGGAGTGGCGGAGGCTGTCCGGGGAGCTGGGGATCGAGTACACGCGCAGCGATGGCTCGACGTGGCACCTCTCGCTGGCGGACGTCGTGGAGCGTCTCGAGCGGTTCGAGCAGTCGTACAATCCGAACGAGTGTCCGGAGGTGCGGTGGGGGGCGGGGCGGAAGACGGACGAGATGGGTCCGTGCGAGCGGCACGCGCCGGCGGACCAGGTGCGGCGGATGGAGAAGATCCGCTGGTGGCACCACATGCGGTTCCGGCCGTCGAGGTACTGAGGGGGCGGAGGGCGCGGAGGGGGCGGAGGGCGCGGAGGGGGCGGAGGGCGCGGAGACCGGATTCACCGCTGACCCTTCGACAAGCTCAGGGCGCAAGCGGACGCTGAGACCACAGAGACAGACGCTGAGAAGACTAGCCGAAGGACGGGGGTGGGGGTGCGCCGAGGTGGTGGCCGCGGAGGCGGAGGCGGCGCAGGACTTCCTCGACGAGGGCGGCGTAGTCGGAGCGGCCGCGTCCCGATTCGGATTCGAACTCGAAGATGGTCTGTTTGTGCGAGGGGCTGGCCTTGTGTCGCGTATCGACGCGGGCCGGCTGGGCGAAGACGAGCTCGCCGAAGGTGCGTCGCAGGATGCCCTCGACCTCGGTGGTGATGGCCTCGCGGCGATCGTACATGGTGAGCAGGTAGCCCAGGACCTCGGCGCGTGCGCCCCAGCGGCGCCGGACGTCGTCGAGCGTGCGGTGCAGGAGGCGCAGGCCGAGCATGGGGAGGTACTCGCAGGAGACGGGGACGACGACGTAGTCGGCGGCGATGAGGGCGTTGAGGGTGATGAGGCCGAGGTAGGGTGCGGTGTCGATGACGACGGCCTCGAGCTCGGGATCGCGCGAGGCGGCGATGCAGCGGGAGAGGATCCGTTCGCGGCCGAAGGCGGAGGCGAGCTTGGCGTCCAGGCCGACGAGCTGTTCGTCGGCTGGGACGAGCCACAGGTCGGCGACGTGGGTCGCGACGGCGGCCTGGGCGAGGGGCAGCTCGCGCGCGAACAGGGTGGCGGAGGAGCGGGGACCGTCCGGCGGATCGGTCCAGCGGAAGGTGGCGGACGCGGAGCCTTGGCCGTCGAGATCGACCAATGCGGTGCGCACGCCGGCGATGGCGAGTCCGGCGGAGAGGCTGACGGCGGTGGTGGTCTTGCCGACGCCGCCTTTCTGGTTGGCGACGGCGATGACGATCGGTTTTCGAATGGGGCTGCCCGGGGTCATGTCGAAGCCCTCGTGGGAATTTTCGGGTCACGGGCAGATTTCCCTTGCATCGGGAGGTGGGTCTTGGATAAAAATTTGGAAGCCCGGGGCACGGGTAGTATAAAATTGTACATGTGAGATATTCGGAGACCCGAATGATCCGAGTGGGACGAAACAGTGGACGTGGGAAGGTGGCAGCGATCGCGTTGGCGTTGATCGCGAGCCAGGCCGGCTGTTCCGGCGCCCTGTGGGGCAATTTCGCGATCGTCCTGTTGGCCCTGGCGATTTTCGTGGGCACGATTCGTCTGGGCGGCAGCGGGGACGACGAGAAGCCGAAGCAGTAGTCCGGGTTCTGTACCTTCCCGTGGCGCGGTGCCGTTCCGGCGGTCGCGAGACTTTTGGCTGAGCATTTCGAGCGACGATTCCACGACGGCTGGTGTCCCCCCGGCTGGCGCGCCGCTAGAAGTTGTGGACGACCCTGGCGGGTTGATCGGCGGTGATGCGCACGGCGGTGCAGTGTTCGCGGCCGTCTTCGGTGCGCAGGCAGACGCGGTGGACGCCGGTTGACAGCTCGTAGTTGACGAGCGGGGTTTTCCTGTTGGTGTCGCGGCCGTCGATGGAGACCCAGGCCCAGGGGCTGGCGATGACGGAGAGTTTTCCGGTGTCGCCTGTGGGTGGGGGTCTGCTGGTATCGCGTTCGGAGGCGGTATCGCGGCCGCCGCTGGTATCGCGTTCGCGGGAGGTGTCGCGTGGGGTCGCGGTATCGCGTTCGCGGCCGGAGTCGCGCGGTGGGGTTGTTCCGGCATCGCGTTCCGGTGGTACGGAGACGGTGTCTTCCTCGGGTGGCGGTGGTTCGCCGGCGTCCGGGGTTGGCGCGATGGCGACGAGGGTGACTTCCTCGGTGGCGGCCGCGGCGTCGGGAGGTGGTTCGGCCTCCGGGCCGGTTTCCGGTTCGGCTTCGGGGGTGATTTCCGGGGTTGCTTCGGCCGGGGCGTCCGGGGGAGGCGCGGCGGCATCGGTGGCGCCGGCATCGGGTGGGGCGGCGGCGTCGGGGTTCTCGCCGGCCTCGGGAGTCTTGGTTCCGGCATCGGGCTCGGGCTGTGCTCCTGTGGTGGAGCCGGTTTCCGCGAGGGCGACGGCGGGTGTGGCGTCCTTGGAGCCGGTGGTGGTGCCGCCGCGCGAGAGGATGAAGATGACGGTGACGCCGACGGCGACGATGGCGGCGGCGATGATGATGGCGAGGGTGACGGAGCTTTTCTTCTTCGGCTGGGCGACGTGGGTTGCGGCGGCGGGCTTGCGTTTGGCGAGGGGTTCGACTTCGTAGACGTCGCTCATGGCGTGCTGCGGCGGCTGGAGGTCGAAGCCGATGGGCTGATCGTCGTCGCCGCCTGGGGGTACGATGGGGAGCGGCGGCGGGACGGACGGGGTTTTGGGAGCTTCGGCGCCGGCGAGGGTGCGGACGATGCTGGCGAGCTTGTCGTCCAGGACGGCGGTGGGGGCTTCGTCCTCGTCGAAGTCGAGGTCGTTTTCGGACGGGGCCGGGGGAGCCGGTGCCTGGACGGCTGGGAACCCGGGTTTGGTCGGGATGGCGACGACCTTGTGTTCGCCGCCGGCGGGGACGGCGTGGAGGACGGCGGCCTTGCCGGCGAGGTCGGCGGCGGCTGCGGCGGGCCTTGCGCAGGTGGGGAAGCGGGGCGGGGCGGGTGGGGGCGGGGTGCTCGGTCGTGGCGGAGCTGCGGCCGGCGGCACGGTGGAGATGGCGCGCCGGACGGGAGCGGCGGGTGGAGCCGGGGGTGGGGCGATGGGTCTGGCGACGGGTCGTGCCGGGGGCTGTGCGAGTTGGCCGACGGCGGGCATGCCGAGGATGGTGCGTTTGCCTGCGGGTCCGCGCGGGGGAGCGGGAGTCTGGGCTTGGGGCGGTGGTGGTGGCGGCACGGTCGGTGCGCCCATGGAGGCGGAGGCGCCGGCGGCCTTGGCGGAGGCGACGCGGGCCATTTCGGCCAGCAGGTCGGTGGAGAGGCCTTCGGCGGTTGCGGCGTCGTCGGCGGCGCCGGCGCCGTCGATCTTGACGGAGGCGTACGCCTCGCCCTTTTTGCGTTCGTCCTCGATGTCGCGGGCGAAGGTGCGGCGCATGAACTGCGACAGGGAGGTGGCGTTGAAGAGCGGGGGTTTGGAGACGATGTAGCGCTGGAGGGCTTCCATGAGGTCGCCGGTGCGTTCCCAGCGTTTGGAGGGCATCTTCTCGATCGACTTCTGGATGATGGCGTCCAGCTCGGGGGTGCAGTCGGAGTTGATGGTGGACGCGGGGGGCGGCGAGAGTTTGCGGATGTTCTCGAGGGTATTGAACTCGGTATTACCGGTGAAGGGGTGGCGGTTGGTGGCGAGCTCGTAGAGGCAGACGCCGACGGAGAAGACGTCGGAGCGGTGGTCGACGTTTTCGCCGGCGACCTGTTCGGGGGACATGTAGTCGAACTTGCCCTGGAGCTTCTGGGAGGTGGTGGGTCTGCCGGATTCGCTGGCGGACCTGGCGTGGGCGATGCCGAAGTCGATGAGTTTGACGGTGCCTTCGTGGCCGACGAGGATGTTGTGGGGGGAGACGTCGCGGTGGACGATGCGCAGTGGCTGACCGCCGAGGCCCACCTTGTGGTAGACGTAGTCGAGGCCTTCGCAGACGCGGGAGATGACGAAGGCGGCCATGGTGAGGGGCATGGTGCGGCCGTGCTTGCGGAAGAGCTGGAGGATGGTCTGGAGGCTTTTTCCGGAGACGTACTCCATGGTGATGAAGAACGCCCCGTCGGCCTGGCCGAGGTCGAAGATCTGGCAGACGCTGGAATGGGACAGCGCCGACAGGATCTTGGCCTCGTTGATGAACATCTCGATGAAGGCCTTGTCGCTGGAGACGTGGGGCAGGATGCGCTTGATGGCCAGGACTTTCTCGAAGCCTTCGACGCCGAATGCCTTGGCCTTGAACACCTCGGCCATGCCGCCGGCGGCGATCCGTTCGAGCAGGATATGCTTGCCGAAGCGCTGGTACTCCATCGAGTCTCCGACGATCTCCGGGTCCCCGGATCGTGCCGGGACGCTCGGAAGTCCAGGATTATAGAACAGCCGCGTTGCCTTCCGCAATCGTCGGGGCTAGGATCTTGTGCATGGAGGAGCGGAGTCTCGAGTTCTTCCAGCAGCTCCCGAAGACGGATTTGCACGTGCATCTGGACGGCTCGTTGCGGTTGGCGACGATCCTGGACCTGGCGTCGCGGCAGGGCGTGCGGCTGCCGGCGGAGACGACCGAGGGCTTGCGGGAGGCGATGCACGTCGGGCAGGTTTGCGATTCGCTGGTATCGTACCTGACGGCGTTCGAGATCACGCTGGCGGTGATGCAGACGGAGGAGGCGTTGTACCGTTCGGCGTACGAGCTGGCGCAGGATGCGGCGGCGGAGAACGTGCGGTACATGGAGGTCCGGTATTCGCCGATCCTGCACACGCGGCGTGGGTTGCGGTTGACGGCGGTGGTGGAGGCGGTGACGCAGGCGTTGCGGCAGGCGCAGAAGGACTTCGGGATCGACTCCGGGGTGATTATCTGCGGCATCCGTTCGATCTCGCCGGCCAGCTCCCTGGAGATGGCGCAGCTCGCGGTGGCGTACAAGAACCACGGGGTGGTGGGGTTCGATCTGGCGGGTGCGGAGTTCAACTATCCGGCGAAGGCGCACAAGGACGCGTTCCAGCTCATCCTGAAGAACAACATCAACTGCACGGCGCACGCGGGGGAGGCGTACGGGCCGGAGAGCGTGGCGCAGGCGATCCACTATCTGGGTGCGCATCGGATTGGTCACGGGGTGCGGTTGCGGGAGGACGGCGACCTGCTCAACTACGTGAACGACCACCGTGTGCCGCTGGAGGTCTGTCCGTCTTCCAACGTGCAGACGGGGGCGGTGCCATCGATCGACCAGCATCCGATCCGTTTCCTGTACAACTTCGGGGTACGGGTGACGGTGAACACGGACAACCGGCTGATCACGGACACGTCGGTGTCCAAGGAGCTGTACCTTCTGCACCGGCACCTGGGGTTCACGATGGAGGAGCTGCGGCAGATCGTGATCTGGGGCTTCAAGAGCGCGTTCCTGCCTTTCCACGTCAAGCAGCGCACGCTGCGCTCGATCGGCGCGCAGCTCGACCGGTTGTTTGCCGGCCGTCCGGCGGGGAGCCGGGCGTCGCTGGAGGTCGACACGGACGAGGGGGAGGGGCGCGCGCGGGTGAAGGCGGTATCGTAACGCGGGGGGCGTTTTCCGTTGTTCGTTTTTCGTTTTTCGTTTTTCGTTTCCGGATCGGGCGGGGGGAGCGGTGCGTGCCTGTCCGGCGAAGAACGAAAAGCGAAGAACGAAAAACGGCCGCCGCGCCGACGTCGGTGGCTGCTGCTCGCGGCGCTTGCGGCGGCGTCCACCTGTCGTCCGCCGGATCTGACGTCGTCTGGGGGATGCATTCCGTGGACGGAGGGGACGGGTGGTCGGGCGCCGCGGGTGGCGGTGGCGGAGGAGGACGGTGGGGGCGAGGCGGGGTCGGGCGAGGCGGGCGGCGCGGCGGCGGTGGCAGGCGGGGTGGGGGAGGCCGGGGGGGCGGCGGAGGTTCCGCCGCTTCGGGTGCGGCTCGCGCTGCGGCCGCGGGCGGCGGCGGAGGACGCGGACCCGGTGACGCGGGAGGACGTGTTTTTTTCGGAGCTGGCGGCGGCGCTATCGTCTCGTCCGTTGTTCGAGGCGGATCCGGAGGTGGCGCGGTTGTCGGAGGGAGTGGCGCGTGCGGCGGCGCGGCGGCAGGAGGACGGGTTGTTGTCGTCGACGCGGTCGTCGGGGCTGGAGCCGTTCCTGGTGGTCGACGTGGGGTTGCAGCGTCCGGCGGCGGGGGCGGCGGTGACGGAGCCCACGTACGTGGTGGGGTTGACGCTGGTGATCCGGCGGGCGGCGGAGCGGGAGGCGTTGGACGTGCCGCCCGGGGTGCGTTGGGAGCTGGATCTTCCGGCGCGTTCGGTGCGTTCGGAGCGTCTGGTGGGGACGGTGGCGCAGGCGATCGAGGCGCGGGCGCAGGTGGAGTTGGACCGGGAGGCGGCGGCCGGGCGGGAGGTGTTGGCCGATCCGCTGTTGGGGGAGCGGCCGGAGGAGGCGGAGGCGGCGTTGTACGCGTTGGGGCGGGTGTCGTACGGGGACCTGGCGCAGGCGCTGGAGGGCTCGCGGCCGGAGGCGCGGGTGGTGGCGGCGGGTGCGCTGGGTCGGGCTGGGGATCCGGATCTCCTGTCGATGTACGCGGCGCTGTTGCGGGACGGGGAGCCGGCGATACGGCTGGCGGGGGTGGAGGGTTTTTGGCGGGCGGCGCGGGGGGCGCCGCCTGCGGTGGTGGAGACGACGGATGCGGTGCCTGCGCCGGGCGAGGCGTGGCTGGTGCCTGCGGGCGAGACGGCGTGCCGGTTCGGCGCGGACATCGACTTCGGGGGCGGGGCGGTTCCGGGGCGGGCGGCGGTGCTGGCCGAGCATCTCGAGGAGCTGCGCGGCGCGTTGGGGGATCCCGATCCGCGGGTGGCGCACGCGGTGCTGGTGCTCTTGACGGAGTCCGGGGACGCGGAGGTGCGGACGGCGATCCGCGAGGCGCTGCGCGGGGTGGAGGGTGCGGCGGCGCAGGATCTGCTGGCGGTGGCGTTGGGGCGGCTGGGGGACCGGTCGGCGGCGCCGCGGCTGCGGCAGATCGTGCGCGAGGGGCGGGAGCTGGGGCCGGCGGCGGCGGTGCCGCTGGGGCGGCTGGGGGATCGGGGCGCGGACGAGGCGTTGCGGGGCATGTTGGCTGCGACGGACGAGCGGGTGCGGTGTGCGGCGGCGGAGGCGCTGGCGGGTGCGCGGGACGCGGCGTCGGTGGAGGCGCTGATGCCGCTCTTGTCGGGCGAGCAGCCGTCGCAGGTGGTGCGGGCGGCCGAGGCGGCGCTGGTGGCGGCGGGGGAGCCGGCGATCGGGCCGTTGGGGGCGGCGCTGGACGCGGCGGATCCGAGCATTGCGTGGGGTGCGGCGGAGGTGCTGGGGGCGATCGGCTCGGAGAAGGCGGTGCCGCCGCTGGTGGCGAAGCTGGCCGGGCTGGATGCGGTGTTGCGCGACTACATCGTCGGGGCGTTGGGAGCGATTGGCGACGTGCGGGCGTTGCCGGAGCTGATCGCGGCGTTCGGGGGCAATCCGGCGTACCGGAACGAGCAGCCGATTCTGCGGGCGATCCTGTTGTTCGGGCGCCGGGCGATCGGGGCGCTGGTCGAGGGGCTCGACTCGCCCGACGCGGCGGTGCGTGCCGGGGCGTTGGAGGCGCTGGTGCGGCTGGAGGACACGGAGCACGTGGCGGCGGTGTTGCCGCTCCTGGAGGACGCGGACGGGCTGGTGCGGGCGCGGGCCGCGGCGTATTTCACGGCGGCGCGGGACGAGCGGGCGGTGGAGGCGTTGTCGGCGCTGCTGGAGGGGACGGACGCGGAGGCGGCGGGGGAGGCGGCGGGGGCGCTGGGGGCGATCGGGGGTAGCGAGGCGCGGGCGACGCTGGAGCGTGCGTTGGGGGCGGCGGACGGTTCGATTGCGGCGGCGGCGGCGCAGGCGTTGGCGCGCATCGGGGAAGCGGAGTCGGTGCGAGCGATCCTGGACGCGGCGTCGCGGATGTCGGCGTACGATCGCGGGCGGCTGGTCGAGGCGATCGTCTCGTTCGGTCCGGCGGCGCGGGAGCCGCTGGTGGAGGGTCTGGGCGGGGACCGGCTGCGGCCGGCGGCGTTGCAGGCGCTGGACGGGCTGGGGATCGCGGTGGGGGTGCCGCTTCTGGCGCCGTACCGTGCGGACGAGCGGGCGAGCGTGCGGGAGCTGGTGGCGCGGCTGCTGGGGCGGACGGAGGATGCTGCGGCGCTCGAGCCGTTGGAGGTTCTCCTGGCCGACTCGTCGCCGGCGGTGCGCGAGGCCGCGGTGGGGGCGGTGACGGAGGTCGGGGGTGTTGATGCGGCGGAGCTGCTCCGGTCGGTGCTGGCGGGGGAGAAGGACGACTGGGTGAAGCGGGCCATTCGGCGGGCGCTGTTGCAGTTGGACTCCGTTCCGTAGCTCTTCTCGTGAAACCGATCGGGGTCGGACCGGCTAGTTAGCGGGTGAGGAGCGGGACGGCGGATGGCGTCGGGTTCCTGGTCCGAGGGGGAGCTTGTCCGACGCTGCCGGGAGGGTCGTCCCGAGGCGTGGCGCGAGATGATCCGCCGTTTCACACCGTTGGCGTACCGGTTGTCGGCGCGGATGCTGGGTGCGGGAGCGGAGGCCGAGGACGCGGTGCAGGAGGCGTTCGCGAGCGTGCACCGGTCGTTCGGCACGTTCGACGATCAGCGATCGCTGGCGGCGTGGATCTCGTCGATCGCGTATCACGCGGCGTTGCGGCGAGTGGGGCGTGCGGCGCGACCGGGCCGGGCGGGGGCGGACCCGGAGGCGGCGGGGGAGCTGCGGGACGAAGCGGAGCCGGGACCCGAGCAGCGGGCGGCGGCGCGGGAGGCGGGAGCGATCCTGGACGAGGCTTTGGGCCGGTTGGCCGTGCAGGACCGGGCGCTCCTGGCCTTGCGCTATCGGGAGGGGTTGTCCGACAGCGAGGTGGCGGAGGCGGTGGGGATGCCTGTGGGGACGGTGAAGACGCGGTTGTTCCGGGCGCGCGAGAAGCTGCGCGAGTGGCTTGGCCCGGCGCTGGGGGAGTGAGCGATGGACGCGCGGCAGGAATTGGACGAGCGGATCGAGGCGTACCTGGACGGGACCTTGGAGGGCGAGGAGGCGCGGCGATTCGAGCGCGACCTCGTCCAGCCGGAAGTCACGGCGGCGCTGCGCGAGGCGCTGTTGTTGCGTGAGATCCTGCGATCGACGTTGCCGGACGAGGCGCCGGCGGGGTTGGCGGGGCGGATCGAGCGGGAGCTTGGGGTGGCGGCGCCGCCGGCGCGCGAGGCCGCGCGCGGGAGCCGGTTCCCGGTGGCGCGTGCGGCGCTGGGGGGAGCGGCGTGGGCGTGGCGGGGCCCGCTGGCGGGGTTCTCGGCGGGACCTGCGGCGGAGCTCACGGCGGGACCGCTGGCCGAGACCGCGGCCGAGGGGCTGCGCCCGATCGGGCGGGCGATGAGGGCGGGCGCGGCGCGCGTGATGCGGCGGGCACCTCTGGGCAAGGTGTCGCGGTGGGGCGGGTGGTTGCGGGCGATCGGGTTGGGATGACGATCCTGGTTGCCGTCCTGTTCTGGCTCGCGGTGGTGCTTGGCGGCGTGCTGCTCTTGGCGCTGCTGGTGCCGGTGAGCGTGCGGGCGTGTGGGGGAGTGCGGGGGGAGAGCGCGAATGGCGTCGTGGATGCGCGGTGGGGCGGGGGCGTGGTGCGGCTCACGATCGGCTCGGGGGAGGAGGGGCGGGTGCGGGTCTTCGGGCTGCCGCTGTTCCGGGTGAAGGGGAAGTCGCGCGCGGAGGGGAAGCGCAAGGGAAGAAACCACCGATGGACACCGATGGACACCGATGGAAAGGGGAAGCCGGGGGCGGCGTGGGCGCACCGGCGGACGTTGTGGATGGCGATGCGGCGGTTGTTGCGGACGTTGCACTTGCGGGGTCGGATCGAGGGGACGGTGGGGCTGGACGACCCTGCGGACACGGCCGTCCTGTACGGGATGCTCGCGACGGTGGACGGCGGGAGCGAGCGGTTCGTGGTCGCGGTTGACTGTGACTGGGTGGACGAGACGCTGGAGCTGGAGGGTACGGTTCGCGGAATGTTGTGGCCGCTGCAGGTCGTGGCGGTCGGGCTGGCGCTGTGGGTGCGGCGGGACGTCCGTCGCGCCTGGGGGGCGATGCGTGGGGTGTAGCAAGGAGGCTGTGAGATGGAACAGGTGAAGAAGATGTTGGCGGCGCTGGGCGAGCGGCTGGCTGGGCTGGCGAAGCGCAACGCGGTGGTGGCCAAGCCGTTGTCGGTGGGCGACCGGCACGTGGTGCCGCTTTGCGAGCTGACGCTGGGTTTGGGCGGCGGCGGTGGGACGGGCGAGGGCACGACGACGGGGGGGAAGGCGACGGGGCCGCACAAGGGGACGGGCGGCGGTGTCGGCGGTGCGGCGAAGGCCGTTCCGGTGGCCGTGGTCATCATCGAGGGCGGCAAGGTGCGCCTGGAGTCGCTTGGGCAGTAGGCCCGGAGGAGGTCTGCGATGGAAGGGATCCTGCAGTTGGTGGAGTTGGTTTCGGGGAAGGTGTCGGAGTTCTCGAAGAGCGACGTCGTGGTGGGCGAGCCGGTGGTTGCGGGCAACGTGACGCTGGTGACGCTTTCGCGGGTGGGCGTCGGTTTCGGGGGCGGCGGGGGCGAGGGCGAGGGGGACTTCGCGGACGGGCATCCGCACCACGGGCACGGGCCGGGTTGCGGCAAGGCGGACGGGAAGTCGGACGTCGGCTTCGAGGGCAAGGGGACCGGAGGCGGCGCGGGCGCCGGCGGCAAGGTGCGACCGGTGGCGGTGGTGGCGTTCACGCCGGACGGGGTGCAGGTGCTGTCGATCCCGGACAAGAAGGGCATCGTCGACAAGATCTTCGATCGTTTGCCGGACGTGATCGAGCTGGCGAAGAAGGCGCAGGAGAAGTAGGGGGGGGGAGTTATCGGTACTTGGTGGGACGTCTGGGTCGAGTTGTTGGTCCGGAGGGGCTACTCGCTGAGGTCGGTGGAGATTTCGATGCCGAGCTTGGCGGCGAGGTCGAGGGCTTTCGGGTCGACGGAGGGGGAGATCAGGATGCGGTGCGAGGGGGCGCCGCCGTGGAGCTTGTCGTAGAGATCGGCGCTGCGGGCGAACTCGGCCACGTCGCCGCGACCGGCGTGGGCCTTGATCTCGACGACGATCGTCTCGCCGTTGCGCACGACGACGTCCAGCTCCAC
>JACRCZ010000011.1 GCA_016218765.1 Deltaproteobacteria bacterium
ACCCCGCTCACCCGCAGTACGACCTGGATCGCCTTCCATGCCTCTGCTCGACTCGGACGCCGATCGAACTGCCAGCCAAGAGCCTCCCACCTGGGGCGATGTGCCGGCTCGTCCACCGCGTGCTGGGAACGGAAGGTTGACATCGGGCTTCGGGCGGGTAGACTGCGCGTCCTGCTCCCGGGCGGGGTCGGGACAAGGACGCGGGAGCCAGGGAAGCGAGGGCAGCGATGGCAACCCTTTCGGAGAAACTTGCGGCGGTGGAAGCGCGGAACCTGCGCAAGGAACCGCTGCCGTCGATGCGTCCGGGCGACTCGGTGCGGGTGCACTACAAGATCGTGGAGGGGGACAAGGAGCGCGTACAGGTCTTCGCCGGCGTCGTGATCAAGATGCACCGCGCGGGGAGCAAGTCGACGTTCACGGTGCGCAAGATGTCGCACGGGGTCGGCGTGGAACGCGTCTTTCCGGTGCACTCGCCCCGGCTGGTGAAGCTCGAGGTGGCGACGCAGGGGAGGGTGCGGCGGAGCCGGCTGTACTACCTGCGCGGCCGGACGGGGAAGGCGGCGCGGATCCGCGAGCGCGATCGCCTGACGGCCGTGGCCGGTCCGGCGGCCGAGGCGGGGGCCGACGAGGCTCCGGCGCAGCCCGAGGAGTAGGCTTCGCCGTGCACGCTCGCGCCGCGAGCGTACCGCTAGTCCTCGCATCGTTCCTCTGCCTGGGCGGCGCCTGCCCCCCGACGTTCGATCCCATCGGCCGCATCGATCCCATGACGTTGCCCGAGGACGGGCTGGAGTGCCTGCGGCTGGCCGACGACTGGTCGCAGCCGGGCACCCCGCGGGAGAAGAAGCTCGACGCGCTCGTCGCGCTGGACCGCGCCGCCGATCTGGGGGCGGACCGCTACGTCGGGGCCGTGATTCGCGCCCGGGTCTACTTCCGGCTCTCCGAGGAGAACGAGGCGGACGAGGCGGCCGAGCGCTGGCTGGCGGCCGGGGTGGAGGCGGCGCGGGCCGCGATCGCGGAGCGGGAGGATCGGGTCGAAGGCCACTACTACCTGGCCGCGCTCCTGGGGCGGCAGGCGGAGCGGACGGCGGTAGGAGCGCTGGACATGATCCCCGAGATCCTGGCGGAGGCCGAGCGCGCGCTCGAGCTGGACCGGACCTTCGACCGCTGCGGGCCGGTGCTGGCGGTGGGCATGCTGTACATCGCGGCGCCGCCCTGGCCGCAGTCGATCGGCGACCCGGAGCTGGGCATCGAGTACCTGCGCGAGGCGGTCGCGTGTTCCGACTACCCGACGAGCCTGATCATGCTGGCCGACGCGCTGCTCGAGCAGGGCGAGCTGGAGGAGGCCAAGGAGCTGGCGCGCGAGGCGCTCTCGCGACCCGCGGTCGGCGACTGGGCCATCGAGGGCAATCGCTGGCGGCCCGTCGCGCGCGAGATCCTCGAGCGCGCGGAGCACCCGGGGGAGTAGGGGGTACGAAGGACTAGAACCACCACGTCCATGACAGGCTGACGGGGGGGGCGGCGTCGGGCGCGTGTGCGGGGACGGAGTCGTCGGGAGGCAGGAGGAACTCCTCCGGACGGCGCACGGGAAGCCGGAGGTCCTCGGGGACATCCTCGGGCGGCAGGAGCTGCCACGAGGTCGACTCGTCGTAGAACACGAGGGCATCGATGATGCCGCCGACCATGGTGGCCAGGAGCGTGCCCAGGACGGCCCAGCTCGCGATCTTGTATCCGTTGGCGTAGTCCGCGGCCTGCTGCCGCCGCACGTCGCTCGTGTTCGCCGCGAACGCCTCGCGCGTGTACCAGTCCCACGCGAGGAACGTCCAGGCGTTGGCCGCGAACAGCGCCGCCTCCACGCCGAACAGCGTCCAGCCCTTGGCATCCTCGCCGTTCTGGAATTGGCCGACCCCGAACGGGACGAACGCGAGGAAGAGCGAGTGATCGTTGTCCCGCCGCACCAGATAGCGCGGCCGGAGCGCCTCGCCCAGCTCCTCCAGCCGCTTCCGGTACTCCTCCATACGCCTCTCGGCCAGCTCGAGCTCGGCCCGGCGCAGCTCCTCGAGACGCTCGCGCATCTGGTTCTTCACGAGCCGGAAGGCGTCGAGGATGGGCGCGGGGAAGACGCCCTCGTCCAGCTCCGCGTCGGGATCGAGCACGAGGAGGCGCTCGAACGCCGCCGACGCCTCGTTGGTCGCACCCTGGAAGAGGAGCGCGGCACCGAGGTACTTCAGGCATTCCTCGCGAATGGCGCGGCTGGGCAAAGGCTCGCGACCCGGGTCCACCAGCGCCCGGAACCGCTCGATGGCGGCCGGGTAGTCGGAGGAGCGGTAGGCGTCCATCGCGTGCTCGAAGTCGAGCAGATCGTCGGCCGCGGCGGGCGGGGCGAGGAAGGCCAAGACGGCCGGGAGCAGGGGCGCAATGCGACGCACGGGGCGGAGAGTAGCAGGGAGCGAAGGGTTCTTGGTAATTGGTTTTTGGTTGTCGGTCCGCGCAGGGCAGGGTCGGCGGGCGGCGGGCGACGATCGGCGGTTGCCGCTCGTGCGGGCCGATGCTAGCGTCCGCGTGAGGAGTTGAGGGGCGATGCGGACCGGCGTCGGGGGGGGATGGTGGGCGATCGCGGCGTTGTGCGTCGCGGGGACGGCGTGCGCGACGGGCGGGGACGACGCACCGGACGACGGCGCGCGCCCGGACGGGGGGGACGGGGAGACGGTCGCGGACGACGGGCGCGACGCGCCGTGGGACGGAGCGTGCCCGCCGGGGCGGACGCCCTGCGCGACGGGGTGCGCCGACCTGACGACCGATCCGGCGAACTGCGGGGGGTGCGGGCACTCGTGCGGTGCGACCGAGGTGTGCAACGAGGGGTCGTGCGCGGGGACGTGCGGCGGGGGGCGCATCCCGTGCGGCGCCGAGTGCATCGATCCGACGGGCAACCGGGAGCACTGCGGGAGGTGCGACAACGCCTGCGAGGACGCGCTCAACGCGGACGGGGCGTGCGAGCTGTCGGCGTGCATCCTGACGTGCCGGGCGGGCTGGCAGGATCGCGACGGCGCGCCCGGCTGCGAGTATGCCTGCACGCCGTCGGGCGCGGCCGAGGACTGCAACGGGATCGACGACGACTGCGACGGGACGACGGACGAGGGTTTCTCGTGCGCGGTGGGGCGAGCGACGCCGTGCACGACGTCCTGCGGCACGACGGGGTCGGGGGCGTGTTCGGCGAGCTGCACGCCGCCCGCGGGCGCGGCGTGCCTCCCGCCGGCGGAATCGTGCAACGGGGCCGACGAGGACTGCGACACGGTGCCGGACGACGGCTTCGCCTGCGCGCCGGGCACGACCGGCTCGTGCGTCACGCCATGCGGATCGTCCGGCTCGCGGGCCTGCGACGCGACCTGCAATTGGGGCGCGTGCACCGCGCCCGGGGAGTCGTGCACCGGCGTCGACGACGACTGCGACGGGGTCGCCGACGACGGCTTCCCGTGCGCCGCGGGCAGCAGCGGCACGTGCTCGACGTCGTGCGGATCCATCGGAGCCCACTCCTGCGACGGGTCGTGCAGCTGGAGCGCGTGCGCCGCGCCGGTCGAATCGTGCAACGGGCGGGACGACGATTGCGACGGCGCGCCGGACGACGGCTTCGAATGCGTGTCGGGCTCGACGACGGCGTGCACGCCCGCGTGCGGCGGCGCCGGGACGCGCACCTGCGGGACGAGCTGCACGTGGGGCTCGTGCGCCGGGCCGGCCGAGGCGTGCAACGGGCGGGACGACGACTGCGACGGCGCGCCGGACGACGGCTTCGAGTGCGTGATGGCGGCCACGGGGTCGTGCACGACCTCGTGCGGCTCGACCGGCGCGCGGAGCTGCACCGGCTCGTGCAACTGGAGCACGTGCGCCGCGACCGAGACCTGCAACGACGCGGACGACGACTGCGACGGGACGACGGACGAGGGGTTCAACGTGATCGTGGACGACATCTCGTACGGGACGCTCGCCGGCTACCTGTCGCCGTGCGACGGCGCGGGCCAGACGATCGGCCCCGACTGCAACGCGGCGATCCACCGCTACTGCTGGGGCACGCACGCGGGCTGCTCGACGTCCGGCTTCGGGCCGGTGGGCGGGACGCCGCCGGGCGCGACCGTGAGCTGCGTCACCGCGCCGGGCGCGATCGACGCGACGTTCCCCGCCCTGGCGACGTTCCACGCGCCGTGCGACGGGTTCACGCAGCGCGCGGGGCCCGACTGCAATGCGGCGATCAGCCGGTTCTGCGCCTCGCGCGGCTACGTCAGCGGCTTCGGTCCGGTCGAGAACTCGTACCCCTCGGCCTGGGTCGTCTGCGTGCCGTCCAGCCTGGCGACGTACGTCTGGTCGGACTACACGACGCTGTCGGCCTACGACTGGCGGTGCGACGGCACGACCGAGCGGTGGGGGACGGCGTGCAACGCCGCGATCCACCTCTACTGCCGGGCGCTGGGGCACGCGAGCGGCTTCGGCCCGACGGAAAACTCGGGGGATCGGGCGGACGTGGTCTGTCTGGACGGCTGAGGCGGAATCTCGCGCAGAGACGCGGAGACGCGGAGAGAGAAAGCGGGCACGGGGTGGGGCAGGTGAACAGGGGGGCGGGGCCGAGGCTCCGGGTCGGGAGGTCGGTACGATGGACGTGACGAAGCTGCTGCAGGGGTTGCCGTTGTTCCGGGGATTCGACGAGGGGGCGTTGCGCGAGCTGGTGGGGGCGTCGGCGGTCGAGGAGACCGCGGCAGGGGCGCGGCTGCTGGAGTACGGCACGATCGGCGAGTTCCTGGGGGTGCTGCTCGAGGGCGAGGCCGCGGCGGAGCGTCCGGCGCAGGACCCGGCGGAGCCGGCGCGGGAGCTCGGCCGGCTGGCGCCCGGGGACCATTTCGGCGAGATGTCGCTCCTGACGGGCGAGCTGACGGGGGCGGACATCGTGGCGCGTACCACGTGCCGCCACCTGCGCATCCCGGCGCCGGTCTTCGCGCGGATGCTGGCGGGCAATCCGGTTGCCGTCGGCGTCTTGGCGCGGAAGATGGCCGCACGGTTGGCGCAGCGCGAGAAGGACCCCGCGGCGCAGCGCGATGCCGAGGACATGTGGCGCAAGGCCGAGGATCCCTACGGGCTGAGGCCGGAGGGCGCCTTGGGCGGCAAGCGGGTGCTGGTGGTGAACTGCGGCTCGTCGTCGCTCAAGTACCGCTTCTTCGACGGCGGGCGCGCCGCGGGCGACGTGCGAGGGCTCGTGGAACGCATCGGGCAGGCCAGCGGCGGGCGGCACAAGCGCAAGGCGGCGGGCGGGGACTCGACCGAGGACGTGGCGGCGCCGGACCACGGAGCGGCGCTGCGGGTCGTGCTGCGCTCGGTGACGAAGGAGGGCGGCGGACCGCTGGGCTCGCTGCGCGAGCTGGACGCGATCGGGCACCGCGTGGTGCACGGCGGGGACCGCTACCGCGGGGCGACGGTCATCGACGACGAGGTGCTGGCGACGATCCGCGAGTGCGCGACGCTGGCGCCGCTGCACAACCCGCCCAACCTGCTCGGCATCGAGGCGTGCCGCTCGGCCGCGCCGCAGGTGCCCGAGGTGGCGGTCTTCGACACGGCGTTCCACCAGACCGTGCCGCCGTTCGCGCACCTCTACGCGATCCCCTACGACCTGTACCGCGAGGCGCACCTCCGCCGCTACGGCTTCCACGGGCCGTCGCACCAGTACGTCTCGCTGCGCGCGGCGACACACCTGCGCCGGCCGATCGTGGAGCTGAAGATGGTGACGTGCCACCTGGGCTCGGGCGCGAGCGTCTGCGCCATCGATCACGGGCGCTCGGTCGACACCTCGATGGGCCTCACGCCGCTCGAGGGCCTGGTGATGGGGACGCGCGGCGGGGACATCGACCCCGGACTGCTGATGCACCTGTGCACGCAGCGGGGGATGGCGCCCACGGACGTCGAGAAGATGCTCTCCAACGAGTCGGGACTGCGCGGCGTCTCGGGCGTGAGCAACGACATGCGGGAGATCGAGGAGGCGGCGGAGAAGGGAAACCCGCGGGCGGCGCTGGCCGTGCAGATGTTCGCCTACCGCGTGAAGAAGTACATCGGCTCGTACGCGGCCGCGCTGGGCGGCCTGGACGTCGCGGTCTTCACGGGAGGCATCGGCGAGAACGCCGCGGGAGCGCGCGCCAGGATCTGCCAGGGCCTGGACCGGTTGGGCATCACCATCGACGAGGGTCGCAACCGGGCTCCGGCGGCGGGCAGGGAGCCGGCGTTCGAGATCTCGGCCGAGGGCGCCCCGGTCAAGGTGCTCGTGGTGCCGACGGACGAGGAGTTGATGATCGCGCGCGAGACGGTGCGGGCGCTGGGCAACCGCGACGTCACCACCATCATCCAGGCGCGCGAGAAGAAGCCGATCCCGATCGAGGTCTCCGCGCACCACGTGCACCTGTCCGGCGCGGACGTGGAGCGGCTGTTCGGCGCGGGCCACAAGCTGACCCCCCGCTCGGAGCTGTCCCAGCCCGGGCAGTTCGCCTGCCAGGAAGTCGTCGACCTGGTGGGACCCAAGGGGCGCGTCGATCGCGTGCGGGTCCTGGGGCCCGAACGGCCGGAAACGCAGGTGGAGATCTCGCGCACCGAGGAGTTCAAGCTCGGCATCGATGCCCCGATCCGTGCCTCGGGCGACATCGCCGGCTCCCCCGGGCTGACGCTCGTCGGCACCGTGGGCCAGGTGACGATCGCCGAGGGGGTGATCTGCGCGCTGCGCCACGTCCACATGCACCCCGAGGACGCCCTGACGTACGGCCTGCACGACCGCGACGTGGTCCGCGTGCGGACGCAAGGCGAGCGGGAGCTGATCTTCGGCGACGTCTTGATCCGCGTGTCGCCGAGCTTCCGGCTGGCCATGCACATCGACACCGACGAGGCCAATGCGGCGGAGCTGAGCACCGGCGCCGCCGGGATCCTCGACTCGATCCAGGACCGCCAGGGCCCGCAGCGCAAGACGCTGACCGGAGTGCCGATGACCGCCGCGAGGTAGGTTCGACCGGGTTTCCCGCAGAGGGCGCGAGGAAGGCAGAACGCGCAAGGAGGACCGAGGGGCCGGCCGGGGCGGAAGGCGCACCTTCGACCACCCGGGCCTACCCCGCCGGAATAGTTGCCGTCGTTCGCCGAGATTCCTATGTTGGCGGCCTCGCGGCGGGGGCGGCTGCTGCTGCGCGAAGAAGGAGAGGTCATTGACGCACGACACCGACCGGGACGCCCGGCCGCCGCAGACGATGAAGAAGCCGTTCGAGGTTCCTGGGCGGGAGAGGGACGCGATCGTGCCGGGGGCGGGCGGGGCGCCGAGGGGCTCGGCGCCGTCGCGGTTGCCCAGCCGGCCGCCGCGGACGCCGACGCCGGTGCCGCGCCCGCCGACGCTGCCGCCGCGGACGCCGACACCGGCGGTCGGGACACCCAGGGTGAAGACGCTGCCGGGGGCGGGCGTGGTGCTGCTGCCCGATGGGGCGGGCCCGAGCCCCCAGCACTACGGGTTGACGGACGTGCACCTGCGGCGGATTCTGGACGAGCTGCAGGACGGGGTCTACGTGACGGACCGGGAGCGGCGGGTCCGCTACTGGAATCGCGGGGCCGAGCGGATCAGCGGGTACGGCGCCGATGAGGTCGTCGGGCACAAGTGTTCGGAGAACATCCTGATCCACGTCGACGCGGAGGGGACGCCGCTGTGCCTGACGGGGTGTCCGCTGTCGGCCACGATCGGGGACGGGATGCATCGGGAGGCCGACGTCTTCCTGCACCACCGGGACGGGCATCGCGTGCCGGTGCGGGTGCGGGTCCAGCCGCTGCGCAACGGCGAGGGCCGGGTGATCGGGGCGGTGGAGACCTTCTCCGACAACACCGCGCAGCTCGCGGCCTTGAAGCAGGTCGAGGAGCTGCAGGCGATCGCGTTCATCGATCCCTTGACGGGGGTGGGGAACCGGCGGCACGCGGAGCAGACGTTGACGGCGCGGCTGGAGGAGCTGCGACGGTACGGCTGGTCGTTCGCGGTGATGTTCATCGACATCGACCACTTCAAGGACGTGAACGACTCGTTCGGGCACGAGGTCGGGGACCGGGTGCTGCGGATGGTCGCGCGGACGCTGGCGGGCAGCCTGCGCTCGTTCGACTTCCTGGGTCGCTGGGGCGGGGAGGAGTTCCTCTGCGTCGTGCCGATGCAGATCGATGCGCAGCTCCCGCCGCTGGCGGCCCGCTGCCGGGCGCTGGTCGAGGGTTCGAGCTTGCGGGTGGGGGACCGTTTCGTGAACGTGACGATCTCGCTGGGCGCGACCATGGCCGACGCCTCGGACACCGTGGACAGCCTGGTGCGCCGCGTCGATGACCTGATGTACCAGAGCAAGGTCGCGGGCCGGAACCGCGTCACTCTCTCGCCGCCGCGTTTCTCCCGCCCCTGACTCACGGGTCCGGCGCCGCCCGCGGGGCGCTGCTCGCGCTTGACTCGCACCGTCGCGACCGGCCAGCATCCTCCGGCGGAGGTGTGCCGGATGGCCGAGACCCGCCCGGTCCGACTGATCGTGCCCAAGGGACACATGTTCGACGGCGTGCGCGAGCTGCTGGCGGAGGCCGGGTTGCGCCTGGGTCTGGACGACCGTTCCTACCGGCCAAAGTCCGCCGACCCGCGGTTCCGCGTGAAGATCGTCCGGTCGCAGAACGTGCCGCAGCTCCTGGAGCTGGGGGCCCACGACATCGGTTTCTCGGGACGCGACTGGATCGAGGAGCGCGAGGCGAAGGTCGCCGAGCTGTTCGACCTGGGCCTGGACCCCGTCCGCGTGGTCGTCGCCGCGTGCGAATCCGAGACGCTGGAGTCGCTGCGCGCGCGGCGCGTGATCGCGGCCTCGGAGTACGAGCGCCTGACGCGGCGGTGGCTGGAGGCCCGGGACTTCCAGTACGTCTTCGTGCAGTCGTACGGCTCGACGGAGGTCTTCCCGCCCGAGGATGCCGACCTGATCGTCGACAATTGCGCTTCGGGCGCGACGCTCCGCGCGAACGGCCTGCGCGTCCTGGAGGACATACTCACCTCTTCCACCCGCCTCATCGCCTGCCCGGCGTCCCTGGACGACCCCGGCATCCGCGAGGTCGTGGAGGATCTCAAGCTCAACCTGGAGGGCGTCCTGCTGGCCCGCCGCAAGGTGCTCCTCGAGATGAACGTCCCGAAGGCGTTGCTGGAGTCGGTGTTGCCGCGACTGCCGGCCATGAAGTCCCCGACCGTCGCGCCGCTGGCGGGCGAGGAGGGGTTCGCGGTGAAGATCGCGGTCGACCGCGACCGTGCATCGGCCCTGATTCCGGAGCTGAAGCGCCTGGGCGTGACGGATATTCTCGAGACGCGGCTTGCGAAGATCATCCCATGAGGGGAGCGGCGGTCTCGAAGGGGGGGGCGAAGGGGAGCGGACCGCGTCCGCGGCCGGAGGTGCTGGCGGTGCGGCCCTACGTTCCGCCGCTGGAGGGCCGGCGCGGCCTGCTGCGGCTCGACTTCAACGAGAACACGGTCGGGTGCCCGCCCGCGGTGCTGCGGGCGCTGCGGCGTTTGGGCGCCGAGTCGGTGGCGACGTATCCCGAGTACGGCCGGCTGCAGGCGGTCGTGGCACGGCATCTGGGCGTGAGCGAGGACCGCGTGCTGCCGACGGGCGGAATCGACGAGGCGCTGCACCTGCTGGCGCAGGCGTTCGTCGCGCGAGGCGACGGGGTGGTGACGCCCGCGCCCGGGTTCGTGATGTACCGCGTCTACGCCGAGCTGGCCGGCGCGGAGCTGCGGACCGTGCCGTGGGGTCCGGGCGCCGTTTTTCCCGAGGCGGCCTTGCGGCGGGCGATGCGCGGCGCGCGGCTCCTGTTCGTCGCGACGCCGAACAACCCGACGGGAGCGACGGCGCCGGTCGCGGCGCTGGGGCGGCTCGCCGCGGCGCACCCGCGATGCGTGGTCGCGATCGACGAGGCGTACTTCGAGTTCCACGGAGTGACCGCCCTGCCGCTGTTGCGACGCTGCGCGAACGTGGTGGTGCTGCGGACGTTCTCCAAGGCCTACGGGCTGGCGGCGCTGCGGCTGGGCTGCGTGGTCGCGCGGCCGCCGGTGATCGACGCGCTCGCGCGCGTCCGCTCGCCCTACAGCGTCAACGGGCTGGCGGCCCTCCTGGCGGAGGCGGCGCTCGCCGATCGCGCCTTCCTGCGGCGCACGGTCGGCGGGGCGCGGCGGGCGGTGGCGCTGCTGCGGCGCGAGCTGGAGCGGAGGGGCGTCCATTCCTGGCCGTCGGCGGCGAATTTCGTGCTGGCGCGGTTCGGGCGGGCGAGCGAGCTGGCGGAGTTCCTGCGGCGGCGCGGCATCCTGGTGCGCGACCAGAGCGGCCATCCCGGGCTGGAGGGTTGCGTGCGCGTCGGGGCCGGAACGGTGGAGCAGACCCGGCGCTTCCTGGGCGTGCTGGATCGCTGGCTCGACCTCGCCGGGGACGGAACTCGCCGCCGCTGGGCTGTCCAGGGGATTGCCCTTCGACTTCGCTCAGGGCAGGCACGCAAAGAGCGCAAAGGACCGCAAAGGACGCAAAGGGAAAGGGCAAGGGCGCGGGAGGTGAGGCCGTGACGGGCGGTGGCCGGCGGGTGCCGGCGCGTTTCCGGCGGGCGCTGGCGGCGACGTGGCGGTTCCACGACGCGGAGGAGGCGGAGCGGCGGGAGCCGGGCGTGCGGCGTCCGCCGCGGCGCGCGGACGTCTCGCGCACGACCCGGGAGACGAGGATCCGCTGCGCCGTGAACCTGGACGGGACGGGCGCGGCGCGGCTCGACACGCCGCTCGGCTTCCTCGACCATCTCCTCGCGTCGCTGGCGACGCACGGCCGGATCGACCTTCGCCTGCGGGCGCGCGGCGATCTGCACGTCGACCAGCACCACACGGTGGAGGACGTCGGGCTGGTGCTGGGCCGCACGCTTCACGAGGCGCTGGGCGACGGGCGGGGAATCCGGCGGACGGGCTGCTTCCTGTTCCCGATGGACGAGGCGCTCGGCTTCGCGGCGATTGATCTGGGGGGACGCGCGTCGCTGGTCTGCGACGTGCCGCTGCGCGGCGCGTTCGTCGGCGACCTGCAGGCCGACGTCGTCGAGGACTTCCTGCTGGCGCTGGCGCGCGAGCTGCGGGCCTCGCTGCACCTGCTGGTCCCCTGGGCGCGCAGCGATCACCATGCGCTCGAGGCCGCGTTCAAGGCCCTGGGCAAGGCGCTGCGCGAGGCGACCGTGCGGGATCCGCGGGCGGCGTGCGATGCGGCGAGCACGAAGGGGAGCGTCGACCGGTGACGACACGCGTGGGGGTCATCGACTGGGGAGGGGGGAACCTGGGCAGCGTGGTGCGGGCGCTGCGGCGCGCCGGGGCCGACCCCGTCCTGGCGGCGGAGCCGCGGGGGCTGGCGGGGTGCGCCCGGCTGGTGTTCCCCGGGGTCGGCGCGTTCGGCGACGTCCTGGACGGGTTCCGCGGGCGCGGATTCGAGGCGCCCTGGCGGGAGTTCGTGGAATCGGGCCGGCAGGCGCTGTGCATCTGCGTCGGGTTGCAGGCGTTGTTCGAAGGCAGCGACGAGACGCCGGGCGTGCCGGGGCTGGGCCTGCTCCGCGGCCGGGTGCGCCGTTTCGCGTCGGGCAAGGTGCCGCAGATCGGCTGGAACCGGGTCGAGCCGGCCGGGGGGGGCGCCGGTGGCGTCGTCGAGGACGCGTACTGCTACTTCGTCAACTCGTACTACGCCGCGCCCGAGGACGTCTCCGTGGTCGCGGGCTGGACCGACTACGGCGTGCGGTTCGCGAGTGCCGTGGCGTGGGGCTCGATCACGGCGACGCAGTTCCACCCGGAGAAGAGCGGCGAGGCGGGGCTGGGCCTCTTGCGACGCTGGCTGGAGAAATGAGGCGGTTGTGGGTCTGACCAAGCGCATCGTCCCGTGCCTGGACGTCCGCGACGGGCGGACCGTGAAGGGCCGGCGCTTCGTGGAGCTGATCGACGCGGGCGACCCCGTGGACCTGGCGGCACGCTACGACGCGGAGGGGGCGGACGAGCTGGTGTTCCTGGACATCACGGCATCGATCGAGGACCGCGGGCCGATGGAGCAGGTGCTCTCGCGCGTGGCGGAGCGGGTGTTCATCCCGCTCACGGTGGGCGGCGGGCTGCGCACGGTGGGCGACGTCGAGCGGATGTTGCGCGCGGGGGCCGACAAGGTGTCGCTCAACACGGCCGCGGTGCAGGGGCCGGGGCTGCTGTCGGCGGTCGCGACGCGCTTCGGCCGCCAATGCGTGGTCCTGGCGGTCGACGCACGGAGGACGGGGCCCGGCCGGTGGGAGGTCGTCATCCACGGCGGGCGGACCCCGACGGGGAGGGACGCCCTGGAGTGGATCCGCGAGGGAGTCGACCGCGGCGCGGGAGAGATCCTGCTGACCTCGATGGACCAGGACGGAACGCAGGCCGGATTCGACCTCGACCTGACGCGCGCGGCAAGCCGAGCGGTCGGCGTGCCGATCATCGCGTCGGGCGGGGCGGGGACGCCGGCGTCGATCGCGGAGGTGCTGACGGCCGGCGAGGCGGACGCGGCGCTGGCGGCTTCGATCTTCCACTTCGGGCAGATCTCGGTCGGGGGCGTGAAGCGCTTCCTGGAAGCGCGGGGAATCGAGGTGCGGCCATGATCGTGCCAAGCATCGATCTCATGGGCGGGAGGGCGGTGCAGCTCCGCCGGGGGCGGACGAAGGTGCTGGAGCGCCGCGACGTGCTGGGACTGGCGCGCCGCTTCCGGACCTACGGGCCGATCGCCGTGATCGACCTCGACGCCGCTCTCGGCAGGGGCGACAACCTCGCGCTGATCCGGCGGATCTGCGCGGAGGCCGAGTGCCGCGTGGGCGGCGGCATCCGCACGGTGGAGCGGGCACGGGAGGTGCTGGCGGCGGGGGCCGCGCAGCTCATCGTCGGGACGAAGGCGGAGCGGAGCTTCCTGGCGCAGCTCCCGAAGGATCGGGTGATCGTCGCGGTGGACGCGGTAAGGGGCACGGTGGTCGACCGCGGGTGGCGGCGGCGGACGCGGGCGACGCCGGAGGCGCGCGCCAGGGAGCTGTCGCCGTACTGCGCGGGGTTCCTGTTCACGGTCGTCGAGCGCGAGGGCGGCCTGGGGGGGACGGACCTGGACGCGATCCGGCGCGTGCGCGCCGCGACGGAGCTGCCGCTCACCGCCGCCGGCGGGATCACCACGGAGGAGGAGATCCTGCGGCTCGACCGGCTGGGCATCGATGCGCAGGTCGGCATGGCGATCTACACGGGGAAGCTCGACCTGCCCTCGGCGTTCGCGGCGCTGATCGATTTCGGCAAGGACCCCCGCGGGCTGGTGCCGACCGTCGTGGTCGACGAGCGGGGCAACGTGCTGACGCTGGCCTATTCCAGCCGCCGGTCGCTCGTCCGGGCGCTGCGGACGCGGCGCGGCGTCTACGAGAGCCGCTCGCGCGGGAGGATCTGGGTCAAGGGCGAGACATCGGGGCACGTCCAGGAGCTGCGGCGGGTCGAGGCGGACTGCGACCGCGACGCGCTGGTGTTCGTGGTGCGGCAGACGGGGGTGGCGTGCCACACGGGGAGCTACTCGTGCTTCGGCACGGGCCGGCCGCGCTTCGAGACGGGCTTGCTCTACGACACGCTGCGGTCGCGGATCGCCGAGGGCGGGGAGGAGTCGTACACGGTCCGGCTGGCGAGGAGCCCGCGGCTCCTGCGCCGGAAGGTGATGGAGGAGGCGTACGAGCTGGTCGAGGCCGTGACGGGCGAGGAGCGGGTGCACGAGGCCGCGGATCTCGTCTATCACACGCTGGCGCTGCTGGCGGCGGAGGGCGTGGGGTGGGACGAGGTGCTGAGAAGGCTGGAGGCGAGGAGGAGGTAGGAGGGATGGGGAGTTGGTCGTCCGGGGCGAGCTGGCGGTAGGTCGATCGGGTCGAGTCGTTTGACGGGACGCGCGCCCGCCGCTACGGTCCGGGGGTGGCGTTGCGCTGCCGCTGCCTGGTGCTCGATCACGACGATACGGTCGTTGACAGCTCGCGGGTCATCCACCACGCGGCCCATCTGGAATCGATGCGGGTGCTGCGGCCCGGCGTCGCGCCGGTGGACCTGGACGGGTGGTTCCTCAAGAACTTCGAGCCGGGGATTTCGCGCTACCTGGAGGTGGAGCTGGGGCTGGGCGCCGATGAGCTGGCGCGGGAGTACGAGATCTGGCGGCGATACTCGACGACGATACTGCCGCGGTTCTATCCCGGCATGGTGGATCTGCTGCGGGACTTCCGGGCGGCGGGGGGGCTGCTGGGGGTCGTGTCGCACTCCGAGTCGGACGTGATCCGGTCGCACTACGAGGCAGGCGGGGCGCCGGTGGAGGCGAGGCCGGACGCGATCTACGGCTGGGAGTCGGGCGACGGGCGGCGGAAGCCGTCGCCGTGGCCGATCGAGGATCTGCGGCGGCGGTACGGCCTGGCGGCGACCGACATGCTGGTCGTGGACGACCTCAAGCCTGGCATCGACATGGCGGAGGCCGCGGGGGTGCCGGCGGCGGCGGCGGGCTGGGCGCACCGGCTGGCGCCGATCGAGCGGTACATGCGGGAACACTGCGTGGCGTATTTCGAGACGGTGGTCCAGCTCCGCGAGTACGTGCTGGGGACGCAGCGCCGCGCCGCCGAATCGCCTTGACCGGCGGCGGTTCCCGACCCTACAAGATCGGCGTCGGAGGTGGCCGGATGGCCTCGCGAGAGCGTGTTTTCAGCGGAATCCAGCCCAGCGGAGAGATTCACGTCGGCAACTACGTCGGGGCGATCCGGAATTGGGCCGCACTGCTCGACGTCGACGACTGCATCTTCTGCCTCGTGGACTACCACGCGATCACGGTCGAGTACGACCCGCGAGAGATGTCGCAGCGTACGTTCGACGCCGCGGTGATCAACGTCGCCGCAGGACTCGACCCGGAACGTTGCACGCTCTTCGTGCAGTCGGCGGTGCCGGAGCACACCGAGCTGTGCTGGGCGTTCCTGAGCGTCTGTCCGATGGGCGAGTTGGGGCGGATGACGCAGTTCAAGCAGAAAGCCGACCAGCACAAGGAGAACGTCAACGCGGGCCTCTACGCCTATCCGGTGCTGATGGCCGCGGACATCCTGCTGTACAAGGCGACCAAGGTGCCGGTGGGCGAGGACCAGCTCCAGCACCTGGAGCTGGCGCGCGAGATCGCGCGGCACTGGAACGGCCGGTTCGGCGAGATCTTCCCGGAGCCGCGCGGGACGCTCACGGCCTCGGCGCGGGTGATGGGCCTGGACGGCAAGGCCAAGATGAGCAAGAGCGGAGGTAACGCGCTGGGGATGCTGGAGACGCCCGAGGAGGTGCGGAAGAAGCTGCGGCCGGCCTTCACGGATCCGGCGCGGCTGCGGCGCAGCGACCCCGGCAACCCCGACATCTGCAACATCTTCACGCTGCACAAGGGATTCTCGCCGGCGGAGGTGATCGCGACGGTGGATCGCGACTGCCGCACGGCCGGGATCGGCTGCGGGGACTGCAAGGGAATGCTGGCGACGGAAATGGAGAAGACGCTGGGGCCGGTGCGCGAGCGGGCGGCGGAGCTGCGGGCGAAGCCGGAGCGCGTGTGGGAGATCCTCGACGCGGGCGCCGCCCGCTGCCGCGCGATCGCGCGCGAGACGATGCGCGAGGTCCGGGAGGCGATGGGGCTGCGCGGACCGGGAACGGCGGGTGGCGCGTGAGGAACCGCGGCGGTCCCACCGGCCCCTCGACCCGGCCCGGCGCCGGCAGGCCCGGGGCGGGCCCGGCGATCGCCGCTCGCGGGCCCCGCGACGGATCCATCGCCGGCGCGGCGCTGCTCGTCGTGCTGGCCGTGACGGCCGCGGTCGCGGGTTGCAGGGCGCGCAAGGACCGCTGCGGCGACCCGGTAACGGTGGCGCAGTCGTTCGTCGAGGCGATGAACGGCAGCGACCCGGGCGCGGCGCTGCGCTACCTGTCGCGGGAGGCGCTCGCCGATCTGGATCGGCGCTCGAAGGCGGCCGCCGCGGCGCTGGGCCAGAAGCTCTCCGCGACCGACATTCTGGTACCCGAGCGGTCGGTGCTGCCGCGACCGGAGTGGCTGGTCCTGCGGACGGCGGCGGGGGACGAGGCGTGGGTCGATGTCCGTCCGCCGGCCGACGGCGGGCCGCCGGCGGAGCGGCCGTGGAGCACGCAGCGGCTGGTCCGTGAGGACGGGTGCTGGAAGGTGGACCTGTTCCATGCGTCCGGCCCGGCGCCGGCCGAGGCGACCGCCCGGGACGAGCCGGGGTCGGCGCCGGCCGAGGCGCCGCGCGACGCCGCGGCGGGGGAGTAGGCGGCGGTGGACGGGCCCGGCCCGGCGCGTCCTCATCCGGTCCGGCTGCGGCGGACGCTGCGGCTGCACGAGGTCGACGTGCACCGGCGGATCGGCTGCGCGCACTACGAGGAGTGCCTGCGACGGGCGGCGCAGCACACCTGGTTGTCGTTCACCTGCGTGCGCTGCTTCGCCTTCCGGCCCCGCTACGCGGAGGCCGAGGAGCCCTGGTCGTTCTCCGACAGCGTGCGGTTCCTGGCCGACGGGTTGGGCAATCGCCCCTTCCCGCGGGTCGAGTACTGGCTGGAGACGCAGCCGGGGCGGGAGCGGGCGCAGGTCTAGCGTTCTTCGTGCTTCGTCACAGCTCGCCGACGATGGTGCGGGCCATCTCGTCGGCCGTGGCGGAGCCGCCGAGGTCCGGGGTACGCACGCCGCGTTCGAGGGTCCGGCCGACCGCGGCGCGGATGCGCTCGGCCTTGTCCCGCTCGCCCAGATGCTCGAGCATGTTGAGGGCGGGCAGGAGGAGCGGCAGCGGGTTGGCCTTGCCGGTGCCTTCGAGGTGGGGCGCGTCGCCGTGGAGGGCTTCGAACACGGCGATGTCCTCGTTGAGGCAGGCGCCGAAACTGGCGGAGATGCCGCCGACGATGCCGGCGCCCAGGTCGCTGATGATCGAGCCGTAGAGGTTGCCCATGAGCAGGACGTCGAACTGCGACGGCCGCAGCATCATCTGCATGCAGGCGGCATCGACGATCATCTTGCGGAAGCCGATGTCCGGATACTCGGCCGCCACGCTCTCGGCCGTCTCGATGAACAGGCCGTCGGTGATCTTCATGATGTTGGCCTTGTGCACGAGGGTGACGTGGCGGCGGCCGTAGCGACGGGCCCACTCGAAGGCGAAGCGGGTGATGCGGGTGGAGGCGGCAGCGGTGACGACCTTGATGCTGGCGACGATGCCGTCGCGGATGCGGTCCTCCAGGCCGGCGTAGATGTCCTCGGTCGCCTGGCGCACGACGACGATGTCGACGTCGTGGTGCCGGGCCGGGAGTCCGCGCAGGTTGCGGATGGGGAGGACGGCGGCGAAGAGGTCGAGGCGGCGGCGGAGATCCCAGCGCGGGCTGGGGTAGGGATCCCCGACACGGGCGAGCAGCTTGCCGGCCAGGGCGACGCGGTTGCGGCGGATCGAGTCCAGGGTCGCGGCGGGCAGCGACTCGCCGGTCTCGCGGTGGGCGTCGCGCCCCGCCGCCGCGCGCTCGAACGTCACCTCCGGATGCACGGCTTCCAGCACCCGCAGGACGGGATCGACCAGCTCGCGGCCGATGCCGTCCCCGGGGAGGAGGGTCACGTTCCTGGTCATGGCGACCTCCTTCCCCTCAGGTCCGGGGGAGCGCGTCGGCGATGGCCGCGGCGACGTCCATCGTCGAGGCGGAACCGCCGAGGTCCGGGGTCAGGGTGCGGCCGGCGGCGAGGACGGTCGCGATCGACTCGCGGATCCGTGTCGCCTGCCGGCGTTCACCGATGTGGTGGAGCATCATGGCCGCCGAGAGCATGAGGGCGATGGGGTTCGCCCTGCCCTTCCCGGCGATATCGGGGGCCGAGCCGTGGACGGCCTCGAAGACCGCGGCGGTGTCGCCGATGTTCGCGCCGGGGACGAGGCCGAGCCCGCCGACCAGGCCGGCGCCCAGGTCGGAGACGATGTCCCCGAAGAGGTTCTCCAGCAGCAGGACGTCGAACGCGGACGGGTCCTGGGCGAGCTGCAAGGCCACGTTGTCGACCTCGACCGCGTCGGTCACGATGAACGGGTAGTCGGCCGCGACCTCGCGCACCGTGTCGATGAACAGCCCGTCGCCCAGCCGCATCACGGACGCCTTGTGCGCGATCGTCACCCGGTGCCGCCCCTCGGCCTTGGCGTGCTCGAACGCGAAGCGCGCGATGGCCCGCGACGCCTCGCGCGTGATGATCTTGACGGCGACGGCCACGCCCGGGGCGACGACGTGCTCCAGGCCGGAGTACAGCCCCTCGGTGTTCTCGCGGATGATGACCAGGTCGACGTCCCGCCAGGGCGACGCGACTCCCGGCAGCGAGCGCACGGGACGCAGGCAGGCGTAGAGGTTGAGCGCCTTGCGCAGGCCGACGTTGACGCTCGAGAAGCCCTTGCCCACCGGGGTGGTCACCGGGCCCTTGAGGGCGATGCGGTTGCGGCGGATGGAGTCGAGGACGGCATCGGGCAGGGGCGAGCCGGTCTGCTCCACCGCGACCTGTCCGGCATCGTGGATCTCCCATTCGATGCGCAGCCCGGCGGCGCGCAGCACCTCGCGCGTCGCCGCCGTGACCTCGGGGCCGATGCCGTCGCCGGGAATGAGCGTGAACCGGTATTCCATGGTCGAGCCCCCGATCCCTCGACGGGACGTTCCGTCGTGGAGGGAACGTAGCACTCCCTCGCCGTGAATCAACGGGTGTCGGGGAGCAGGGGAGACGGGAAACCACAGATGAACACAGATTAACACAGATTAAGAAGGAGCGAGGGCTGGGTGCGGATTGTAGTTTCTTGCGGGAAGTGTGGTTATCGTCGGCAGGCGGGGACTCGTGAGCCCGTCGCCGGGAGGGCCGGCGGGGCTGGCGCTTGCGGGAAGGGGATGTGAGCCGTGCCCGAAGTGGAGACCAAGAACATCGGTTTGCGGGGCGTGACGGTCGCGGACACCAGGATCAGCCTGGTCGACGGGGAGAAGGGGCTGCTCAACTACCGGGGCTACGCGATCGAGACGCTGGCGCAGCAGTCGACGTTCGAGGAGGTCGTGTTCCTCCTGCTCATGGGGCGGCTGCCGAGCCGGTCGGAGCTGGAGGCGACGACGGGCGCGCTGCGCGACTTGCGCGCCTTGCCGGCGTCGGTTGAAGCGTACCTGCGGGCCCGCCCGCGAACCGCGCGGCCGATGGACGTCGTGCAGGGGGGCATCACGGCGCTCGCGGACGACGATCCGGCCCTGGGCTCGACGAACCGCGAGGACCTGGTCCGATCCTCGCTGCGGCTCATTGCCCGTACGGCGACGATGGCCTCGCGGTGGCTCCAGCTCCGGGGGGGGCGGGACGGCGGGGAGACGGCGGCGGCGGAGGACTCGCACGCCGGGGCGTTCCTGCGTGGGCTGTGGGGGCGTACGCCGACGCCGGACGAGGTCCGGCTGATGGACGCGCTGCTGGTGCTGCACGCCGAGCACTCGCTCAACGCCTCGACGTTCGCGGCGCGCGAGGTGGCCTCGACCCGGGCCCACCTCTACTCGTCCGTCTCGGCCGCTTTCGGTGCGCTCTCGGGCGACCTGCACGGCGGGGCGAACGCGAGCGTGATGAGGATGCTGCTGGAGATCGAGGACGAATCGCGAGTGGAGGACTGGGTGGCGGCGAGGATCAAGGCGGGCCAGCGCGTGATGGGGCTGGGACACGCGGTCTACGTGACGACGGATCCGCGGGCGGCCATCCTGCGCGACCTCGCGGCGGAGGTCCTGGACGGCCGCGAGGAGGAGCGCTGGTTCCGGCTGGCGCTGAAGGTCCAGGAGGTGGCGCGGCGGCGGCTGCGCGAGGAGAAGGCGCTCGATCTGTACCCCAACGTGGATTTCTACTCGTCCCCGGTGCTCTACGCGATGGGCATTCCGATCGACATGTTCCCGGTGTTCTTCGGCGTGTCGCGCACGGCGGGCTGGTGCGCCCACGTGATCGAGGAGACGTTCGCCGAGGCGCAGCCGAAGCCGGCGCTGTACCGTCCGGACGCGTCGTACGTCGGGCGCTACTGCGGTCCGGCGGGCTGCGAATTCGTCCCGATCGAGGCTCGCGGCGGGTGTCCGACGGGCGCCGAGTTCAAGGGCTGCGACGACCGGACGACCCGCGAGTCCTGACCCCCGGGCTATGGTGACAGGAACCCGCGCAGCACCGCCGGCAGGATGCCGCCGTGGCGGTAGTAGGAGACCTCGATGGGGGCGTCCAGGCGGCAGCGGGCGTCGAAGGCGGCCGTCGTGCCGTCGGAGCGCACGGCTTCCACGCGCACGGTCGAGCGCGGAGCGACGTCGTCGCCGACGGCGATGCGGAACGTCTCGGTGCCGTCCAGGCCCAGGCCGGCGCGCGTGGTCCCGGCGGGGAACTCCAGCGGCAGGACGCCCATGCCGACGAGGTTCCCGCGGTGGATGCGCTCGAACGACTCGGCGAGCACGGCGCGCACGCCGAGCAGGAGGGTCCCCTTGGCCGCCCAGTCGCGGCTGGAGCCCATGCCGTAGTCCTTGCCGGCAAGCACGACCGTCGGAGTGCCGGCCTCGCGGTAGCGCCGCGCGGCCTCGAAGATCGACACCGGCTCGCCGCTGGGCAGGTGGATCGTCACCCCGCCCTCGGTCCCCGGCGCCAGCAGGTTGCGCAGGCGGATGTTGGCGAAGGTGCCGCGCGCCATCACGCGGTCGTTGCCGCGGCGGCTGCCGTAGGAGTTGAAGTCGGCCGGCTGGACCCCGTGCTCGCGCAGGTAGCGTCCCGCGGGCGAGTCCTTGGCGATGGAGCCCGCGGGGCTGATGTGGTCCGTGGTCACGCTGTCGCCGACCACGACGAGCACCCGCGCGCCCTCGATGGGGCGGATCGGCGCCGGCCGGAGCGTCAGCCCGGTGAAGAAAGGAGGCTCGCGGATGTACGTGCTGGCGTCGCTCCAGGCGTAGCTCGCGCCGGCGGGCGTCGCGATGCGATTCCACTCCTCGTTCGAGCGGTCGATCCCGCGGTACGCCGCGTCGAAGCCCTCGGCCTCGACGGCCAGCGGCACAAGCGCGGCGACCTCGGCGTGCGACGGCCAGAGGTCGCGCAGGAAGACGGGACGCCCGTCGGACCGCTTGCCGAGCGGCTCGTGGTCGAAGTCGAAGTCGACGCGGCCGGCGAGGGCGTAGGCGACGACGAGGGGCGGGGAGGCGAGGTACGAGGCGCGTGCGTGGGGGTTGATGCGGCCGTCGAAGTTGCGGTTGCCCGAGAGCACGGCGGCGACGACCAGACCGTCGCGCTCGACCGCCGTCGCCAGCGGCTCGGGCATCGGTCCGCTGTTGCCGATGCAGGTCGTGCAGCCGTACCCGACGGTATGGAATCCCAGGCGCTCCAGGAACGGCGTGAGGCCGGCGCGCTCGAAGTAGCGCGTGACGACCTTGGAGCCCGGGGCGAGGCTGGTCTTGACCCAGGGCCGCACCGACAACCCGGCCTCGACGGCCTTGCGGGCCAGGAGGCCGGCGGCGAGCATCACGGACGGGTTGCTGGTGTTCGTGCAGCTCGTGATGGCGGCGAGCCCGACCGCTCCGTGGGCCAGCTCGACGGTCGAGCCGGGGAGCGCGACGGTCGAGCGCCGGGCGGCGGCGGCGGCGTCCATCCCGAACCCGCGCTTCTCGATGGGCGTGCGCAGCGCCGCTTCCCAGTGCGCCTTCATTCCGGCGAGCGCGATGCGATCCTGCGGGCGACGGGGGCCGGCGAGGCTGGGCTCGACGGAGTCGAGGTCGAATTCGAGCGTGTCGTGGAAGACGGGGTCGGGGGTCTCGAACGAGCGGAACAGGCCCTGCTCCTTGGCGTAGCGCTCAACCAGATCGATGCGTTCCGGGGGCCGAGCGGTCTCGCGCAGGTAGCGCAGGGTGTTGTCGTCGACGGGGAAGAAGCCGACGGTGGCGCCGTACTCGGGCGCCATGTTGGAGACCGTGGCGCGATCGGGGACGGAGAGGCCGTCCAGGCCCGGGCCGAAGAACTCGACGAAGCTGCCGACGACGCCGCGGCGGCGGAGGATTTCGGTCAGGGCCAGCACCAGATCGGTGGCGGTGGCCTGGGGCGGCAGGGCACCGCGCAGGCGGACGCCGACGACGGTCGGGGCCAGGAGGAAGACCGGCTGGCCCAGGAGCGCCGCCTCGGCCTCGATGCCGCCGACGCCCCAGCCCAGAACGCCGGCGCCATTGACCATGGGCGTGTGCGAGTCGGTGCCGACGCAGGAGTCGGGGAAGGCGACGGGGCCGTCCCCGGCGTCGCGCAGGGCGACGACGGAGGCGAGGTGCTCGAGGTTGACCTGGTGGCAGATGCCGCTGGCGGGGGGGATGACGCGGAAGTCGCGGAAGGCGGCCTGGGCCCAGCGGAGGAACTCGTAGCGCTCGCGGTTGCGCTCGAACTCCAGCTCGGCGTTGCGGCGCAGGGCGTCGGGCGAGCCGTAGGCATCGACCTGGACGCTGTGGTCGATGACGAGGTCGACGGGGATGACGGGGTTGATGCGGGCGGGGTCGCCGCCCAGTCGCTGCATGGCATCGCGCATGGCGGCGAGGTCGACGATGCAGGGGACGCCGGTGAAGTCCTGCATCAGCACGCGCGCCGGGTGGAACGGGACCTCGATCGCGCCGGGCGCGGCCGGGTCGTACTTGGCCAGCGCCGTGACGTCGTCGGCCGTGACCTCGCGGCCGTTCTCGCCGCGCAGGAGGGCCTCCAACAGCAGGCGGATGGAGACCGGGAGCCGGGAGACGTCCGCGACGCGGGCCGCGGCAAGGCGGTCGAGCCGGAAGTACGAAACCGTGCCGCCCGCGAACGTCAGCTCGGAACGGGCACCGAACGAGTCGAGCCTGTCATTTCCCATGGAACACCTCCCCCGGGCGGTACGTTCGCCGTCCGCGCACGTCCTGTCAACAGATCCGGCGCGTCGGCTCTCTGCTAGACTGCCTCCCGCGAGCGAGGGTGCCGCCGGATGGATCGTGCGGGACAGGTGATCGAGGGCAAGTACAGGCTGCTGCGCCTGCTGGGCGAGGGCGGCATGGGGACGGTGTACGAGGCCCGGCACATCCTGCTCGACCGCCGGTGCGCGGTGAAGTTCGTACACCCGGAGATCGCGCGGGAGCCCGAGACGATCGGGAGGTTCCTGCGGGAGGCGAAGGCGGCGTCGGCGATCGGGCACGCGGGGATCGTCGAGGTCTACGACGTTGGGCAGCTGCCGGACGGGACGCCGTTCCTGGTGATGGAGTACCTGCAAGGCCAGCCGCTGGCGGCGGTGCTGGCGGGGGGGCGGCGCCTGCCGCCGGCGCAGGCGGCCGAGATCGTCGTTCGCGCACTCCTGGCGCTGGCCGCCGCGCACCGCATCGGCGTCATCCATCGCGACCTCAAGCCCGACAACCTGATCGTCGATTTCTCGGCGCCCGGGGTGATCGGCGTGAAGATCCTCGACTTCGGCATCTGTCGCATGGACCAGGCGGCGCAGGCCGGGCCGGCCATGACGCGGCCGGGCGCCATCCTGGGCACGCCGTACTACATGGCGCCGGAGCAGGCGTCCGCAGCGCGGGACATTGATCACCGCCTGGATCTCTACGCGATGGGCGTCATCTTCTACGAGTGCGTGACCGGCCGGCTGCCGTTCCAGGCGCCGGACATCGGCCGCATGATCTTCGAGATCCTCGGCGGAACATTCCCCCTCCCGACCGCGATCGACCCGCGGCTTCCGCGGCTGGTCGATGAGGTCGTGCAGAAGGCGATGGCACGCGAGCGCGAGCGGCGGTACGGCAGCGCCGAGGAAATGATGCGTGCGCTGCTGCCGCTGGTGCCCCCGGCCGTCCTGGCACAGCCGTGGCCGGGTGGAAGTGTCGCGCAAGCCGCCGGCGGCCTTCCGGCGGGGGGGCCGGCGGGCGGCGCGGCGGGTCCGGCGACGAGGACCTGCCCGAAATGCGGCCGGCAGTACGACCTCAGCTACCGCTTCTGCCCGGTCGACGCCGTACGCCTGGACGGCGAGGGCGGCGGGCCGCCGGACGAAGCGTCGCCGGCAGCTTTCGCCACCGTTGCCGAGGCCAGCTCGCCGCACCACCCGCCGCCGGCGCTTCGCACTCCCACTCCGGCTCCGACCGCGGCCTCGACGACCGCGTTCGGCGCGCAGCAGACGGTGGCCACGCCGGGCGCGGTTCGTGCGCCGGCGGTCGTGCCGTCGCAGGCACCCTCCCGGACGCAGGCGCCCCCGCTCGCGGGTGCCGGTCCCGCGGCGCCCACGCCGTCGCGCGACACGGATCGCTCCCGCCTGCCGCTGGTCGTCACGGCGGTCGTGCTGGCGTTGGGCATCGCAGGGGTAGTGCTCTACGTGGTCGCGACCCGGAAGAATGTCGGCCAGGACGACAAGTCGGGGCGCGGCGGCGGCAACCTGATCGTCGCCCTCCCCGCACCGGACGCGGGAGCGGCAGGGGCGATGCCTCCGCCCGGTCCGGGGGTCACGCTCGCGGCACCACCCACGGGTGACGGCGGCGCGACTCCGCCGCCGGCGGTGCCGGAGGCCGGGACCGACGCAGGGTTGCCGAGCGAAGCGGCGGTCGAGCCCGTGGCGGTCGTGGATCCGCACCTGGGCCCCGATGGGGGATCGGCGGAGAGCGCGTCATCGGCGCCCGGCGGCGAGCCGTCGGAGGCCGGGTCCGGGGCGCCGGATCCGTCGGCCGACGCGGGGACGCCGGAGGGGGCCGGCGAGTCGCGAGTCGATGCCCGCGACGTGCGAACGGCGCGGCGGGAGGACGGACGGACGACCGAGCGCGACGAAGGGAGTTCGACGGCAGAGCCTCCCGATGTGGCGGCGCCCGCAGGGCCGAGCCCCGAGGACGTGAGGCGGGTCATGGAGAGCATCCGCCCCGAGGTGGATGACTGTCTGGGGGGAGCGGGGCAGGCGTCGGTGCGGGTGACCATCGCGGGCCGGTTGGGCCGCGTGACCGGCGCCTCGGTGAGCGGCGTCACCGGCTACGCGAACACGTGCATCACGCTTCTCGTGAAGCGCCTGCAGTTCCCCCCGTTTGCCGCGCAATCGCAGACGGTGAACTACACCTACCGCGCCGAGTGATCGGCGGCAGCGATCGGCCCGGCCGAGCGATTTCGCACGCCCGCGCCCGGAACGTGCCGCGTCGTCCGGAGCATGTTACGATGCGGCCCATCGGGTGTAACTCGGAGGGCGATTCGGGCGAATCTCCCTCCAAAGAAGGAGGGCAACGTGAAGAAGCTTCTGGCCGTCGTCATCTTGTGCGCCGTTCTCGTCCCCGCGTTCGCGAAGGCGCAGCCTGCACCGATCGTCGTCATGCCGGCCCCGGCGGAGGAATACCGGCCGGTGCACCAGCTTTCGGTCGGCGTCGGCGCTTTCGTGTGCGCCTTCGGCGCGACACAGTGGGGGAGCGGTTCGGCCTGCATCAGCGACGAATTCCTGATGCTCAGCTTCCCGGTGATCTACCGCTACCGCATCAACGACTACCTGGCGGCGGGCGGCGGTTTGATGATCCACGTCTTCAACATCCCGGAGTTCGGCTTCCTGGCGGGCGCGGAGGGCGTCGGGAGCTTCCGCGCCTATGCGGTGCCGGACTGGCTGTACTTCGAGGCGAACATCCTGTTCGGCTTCCCGGTGCTTTTCGCCTTCATGCCGTCGGTGGGCGTGTCGATTCCCCTGGGTCCCCTCTCGATCTTTTTCGAGAACCAGGTTCCGCTGTTCTTCTTCGGCGGCGTGACGGGTTGGTGGCAGCCGGTGCTCGGCGTCGAGTTCGCGTTCTAGCGCGTCGCGTCCCTCGCGTTGCTCACCACGTTTCCGGCAGGTCTTCGGGCGCCTTGGTGCGGTAGTTGGCGTCGATGTAGTCCATCAGCTCGAAGAGGATGGTCTCCATCTGCGGTCCGTCGGGGCGCACGGAGTCGGCGTAGAACGTGCCGCGGATGCACTCCTTCTCCGGGTCCGGAAGGCTCTCCTCCGAGCGGCAGCGGCCGTCGGGGAAGACCATGATCAGCTTCTGCATCCGGAGGTCCTCGGGGATGCTGAGGGAGATCATCCAGTTCTGGAAGATGATGGCGCTGGCGACCATGTCCCCCGGCTCCTGGCCGTAGCCGTGGAGGAAGAAGACGACGGGGTAGCGCGTATCGGCGTAGGACTCGTCGTCGTAGCCGGGGGGCAGGATCATGCCGAACGGCGAGACGCGGCCGGTCGAGGGGCTGGCCCAGTCATCGACGTAGAACATCACGCCCTCGGTGTCCGCGGCGTGACGCTGGCGGTCGCCGCCGGGCCAGCGCGCGGACATGGCGAAGGTGGCGTAGGCCAGCCGGTTGATGACCTGGGTCACGGTGCCGACGTGGCCGCCGTCGCCGCGCACGAGCTGCGCCTCGCTGGCGTCGGGGTTGCCGTAGCGGATCATGGTGTTGCGGCCGAGGGTGAGGAAGTTGATCTTCACGGGGTCGAGCATCTCGTCGGCGTACGGCACGCCGTAGGTCGAGCTGAAGTCGTTGTAGTAGCGGACGACGCGGCCGCGAGCGGTGAGCGCGGCCATCATGGCGTCCTCGCCCACGACGAAGGGAAACAGGTCGTGGACCCCGGCGTCGGCCAGGACCTCGATGCGGTCGAGCTGGTCGTCCGGCATGTCGCGAAGCAGCGAATAGCCGTCGTGGTCGAGGTAGTCCTGGAAGTGCGGCGATTCGTTGTACGTGCCGTCGCCCTCGCCCCAGTCGTAGCCGGCCGGCTGCTGCGGCGTGCCGGCCACGCCGTCCAGGCCGAAGTCCTCCCACGGCTCGCCGGGGTCGGTCCCTCCGGGCCCGTCCCAGCGCCAGTTGCCCTCCGTCCCGGCCGGGTTGAACTGGTAGTCGAAGTCGTCGTCCGCCGGATCGGGGTTCTCCAGCGGGTCGTAGCCGGTCTCGAGGGCGTCGGCGACCCCATCGACGCCGACGTCGTCGTAGGGCTCGCGGCCGCTGCGGATCACGGGCTCGCCGGGATCGCGGATCGTGTCGCCGTCGACGTCGACGGCGACGCCGACGTCGAGCGGGTAGTCGTTGGTGCCGTCGGGATCCCAGCGGCCGTGGTCGCCGGGGATCTCGGCGCCGTCGCAGAAGGTGATCACCGGCAGCGACCCGTCCGGGTTGTACTCGTCGTCGTAGAAGCTCTCGAGCGTGACCGGATTGGCACAGCGCTCGGACTCGCCCATCGCCCACCACGTCAGGGGCACGCCCGGCGGGAGATAGACGGAGTCCTCGTTGAACAGGCCCGGGTTGCCGAAGGCGAGCGCCATGTCGCGGAAGATCTGGCAGTACTCGCGGCGGTCGAAGGTCCCGCCCTGGCCGTCGCGCCCGTCGGGGTAATACCAGTCCTCGTAGGTCTCCGTGCGTTCGAACGGCTGCGTCGGCGGAGGCGGCGCACAGTGCTCGCCGACGTCGCCGGCGTCGTCGGGCGAGGCGGTGCAGAAGCCTCCCAGGTAGTAGGTTTCGACGTAGTGCATCATCTGGGTCCAGTTGAGCGGTCCGCCCAGGGGCGAGACGAAGTCGAAGCGCTCGGGCTGCCGCAGCCCGACGTAGCCCGCGCCGCCCCCGCCCATGGAGACGCCGACGATGCCCTTGTAGGTCCAGTGGCGGGTGCGGGTCCGCGTGCCGGCGGCCGTCTCGTAGGCAGCCTGGAACGTGCCGAGGCGGGTCGAGGCGAAACTGAGCGTCCCGCCGCCGGCGGCTCCCTGGATCCACGTCGAGGCGAAGGGGACGATGCGCGCGGGGTGGATCCCGTCGGAGTAGAAGATCGCGACGTTGCCGACCGTCACCGCCTCGGGCAACAGCCCGACCTTGAGCGGGATCGAGAACGACAGCTCGCGGAAGAACCGGCGCGCCGGGCCGAAGGCGACTGCCGGCCCCACGGCGGTGTAGCCGGCCGTCACGATGTCCTCGGCGCAGCCGATGGTGACGTCGAGCGGATCGAGCGAGTCGTCGGGGGGCATCGAGACGGAGGCGTCGGCCAGACCGCCCGAGCCGGCGACCGTGCCGCCGCGGGACAGGGTCCCGGCACCGTCGCCGGCGCACTCGACCTCCGGGGAGACGACGTCCGCGGTGACGACGGTGCTCCGGGCACCATACGACACCGTCACGGCGGCGGTTCCCGCGGCGTCGCCCTCCACCTCGAGATCGACGTGCCAGCCGTCGGCCGGGAGGTCGAGCGACGCCGGGACCGTCACCACGCCCGCGGGCGCGGCCCCGATCTCCAGCGAGATCGCCGCGGCGGGCGGGTGGTCGACCCAGATGCGCACCGTGCGGCTCTCGCCGGCCTGCATGCCGACGTACGCCGGCTCTGCCCGCAGCCCACCGATCATCTCGAGGCCGCCCTCGCCGTCGCCGTCCGTCCCGTCGCCGTCGGTCACGTCCGCGGCGTCCGCCACGGACGAGTCGTCGCCGCAGGAGGCGAGGGATCCGGCACCAAACAACGCCCACAACGCGAGCCAACCGATCCTGCGCATCCGACCTCCTCTTCCCGGCCGCCGGCTGTCGCCGGCGACGGGCCAACTCAGGGCGCCTGGCGCGCCATCCGGGCGAACAGCTCGAAGAACGTGTCGTATCGCGGGTCGCAGATCGAGCGCACGACGGCGCGGGCACCGAGGGCGCTCGCGAGTTGCACGTGCCGCACGCCGGGCGTGGCGCCCTCGGCGGCGGTGGCGCCGCAGACGAGGCGCACGCTTCCGGTGGAAGGCTCGACCTCCTCGCGCATCGTCGGCTCGGACAGGCACGGCGCGATGACGTCGCCCGTGTTGTTGCAGATCCCGACCGAGGGCGGGACGCCGACGAGCAGGCCGACGGCGAGACGCGTGCCGGGCCGCAACCCGCGGAGCATGTCCACGAGGGCCGCGACCGGGGTCAGCTCGGCGGCGTGGTTGACGCACCGCAGCCGCAGCTCGTCCGGCGCTTCCGGATCGAAGAGCGACGGGTCCGTCGCGGAGCAGTCGTTCTCGTCGGAGAGGAGGATGACGCCCAGGGCCGCGTCGGGCCGGAGGAAGCCGGCGTTCGCGCCGCCGGAGCGGCTGTGGACGGTCAAGGCCTTGTTCACGGCGGCGAAGGGCTGCTCGAAGCCGCAGCCCTCCGTGCCCAGGGTGCCGATGCAGGCGAAGGAGGCCGCGAAAGGCGAGCCGTGGTCCGTGGTGCCCGCGTGCAGGAAGGTCGGGTACGAAGGCGCGCAGCCCGGCACGCCCGGACGCGGGTCGTGCAGCAGGACGCCGTCGTCGTTCCCGGTGCAGGTCGGGACCGAGTAGCCCCCGACGCCCATGTCGGTGGAGATGACGCCGACGTTGAGATCGGTCACGGCCCCGATCGATGGATCGAACAGGTCATCGATCAACGCGGGGAAGTTGCCCACCAGGTCGGCCTGCTTGGCCCCCATGGACGAGGAGTTGTCGATGACGAAGAGCAGGTCGAGCTTTCCCGGCGCGGGCGGCGTGCCGTCGTCCGCGCCGTCGTCCGCGATCTCCGCCGTGCCCTCGTCGCCCCCGTCGCTCGTCCCGGCCTCGTGTTCCGGCACGCAGACGCCGAAGTAACACTCGAATCCCCTGCCGCAGGCCGGCGAGCACGGATCGTCCGCGGACGGACCGCAACCCAGCAGCACGACCAGCACTGCCCCGGATTCGAGAAGACCCGACTTCCGCATCGCACTCCCCTTTCCGCCCGAACCCGCGAGTCCGGCGCCGAACGTGCGGGCTGAAGCGCTAGTTTGACGCGGATGTCGTCCCGCCGCAAGCCGCACGCCGCGGCCACTGCACCTCGCCTGCCGCGTACTCCGTCAGGACGAACCGCCGCACCACCGCGCCGCCGCGTTCCACCGTCACGGTCGCGTTCGCGGGGCCGGCGGTCGGGGGAAGCTCGGGATAACGCTCGTCGGACACGAACAGCGCGGGTCGGCCGCGCGTCGTCTCCGCGCCCGGTCCCCACACGTCGAAGTCGCTCGGCGTGCAGGTCCAACACGCCACCCGAATGCCGGCGCCCCGGAGGTTCCATGCGAGCTGTGCGCACATCGTGTAGTGACCGGCCACCACGACCCCGCCCGCCGGCACGCGGCGCCGGACGGCATCGGCCACCCGGTCCCAGCCGTACAGCTCGTTGACGATGTCGTACCGGGCGACGTACAGCGGCTCGGGCACGAACGCCGGCAGGAGCGGCGTCAGGACGGCGAGGTAGACGGCGGCGTCGAAGGCGACGGCGACGCCCAGGGCGACACGCACGAGCCGGCGCGCTCTACCGATCGCGGCGGACGCCGCGTGCCCGGCCAAAGGAAGCAGGGCCAGGATCGCGGGCAGCGGCCAGTGCGGCTCTGCCACACGGCTCCACAGGCAGATCGCGCCCAGGACGGCGAAGGGGACGAGGCCGGCGACGAGGCAGAAACGGACGGGCGCTTCGGCGCGGCGTTTCCAGACCCGGACGACCATCCAGCCGAGCGCCACGGCGGCGACGGGCGAGAGGTACAGGAGCTGTCCGCCGACCAGCGCGCCCGCGTTGCGCAGCGACGCGCCGGGGTCCGGCTGCGACCAGACGAAGCGGTGGAGGACCGAGGCGAATCCGTGGGCGGCATTCCAGACGATGACCGGCGCCGCGACCACGGCGGCGGCCGCGGCCCCGGCGAGCCAGGCCGCCCATCGCCGGGCGGGGGGCAGCGTCCACGCGGCCCAGCCGAGAACCGGGACGAGCGCGAGCGCCGAGTACTTGGCCAGGAAGGCCGCGCCGAGCAGCGCCCCCAGGCCCGCGGCCCGGGAGAGCACCCAGCCCCACGAGGGAACGGCCGGCTCGCGCATCCGCCGCCGGGCCTGCCACGCGCCGAGCAGCGTGGCGAGCCATAGTGGCACGAGCGGGGCGTCGGGGGCCGCGGCCAGACCGCCCAGATGGAAGACGGGCAGCACGCAGAGGATCGCGACGGCCCAGAACGCCGCGGCGTCGTCGAACAGCCCACGCGCGAGCCGGAAGAGGAGCCAGGCGGACAGCGTGAACAACGCGAGGGCGAGGACGCGCAGGGCGAGCGCGCTCGGCCAGACGGCGAGCACGGCGGCATCGAGCCAGCCGATGAGCGGCGGATGGTCGAGATACCCTCCCTGGAGGTGGTCCGCGTAGCACGCGTAGAGCGCCTCGGCGTCGCCGAGTCCGAGGGGGATGGCGCCGGCGAGGCGCAGAAGATCGACCGAAACGACCAGCCAGAACGCAGAGCGCGCGAAGACGGCGGACGGGGTTCGGCTCGCCGGCAACGATTCGGTTCGTTGCGAAGACCCGGACGGGGGGATCACCGGCCGACCTCATCGATCAACGCGGCGAGCTTCCGGGAAAACCCCGGTCCCCCCAGCAGTGCGCGCAGCTCCGTCGCGGCGCCCGCGGCCGCCCGGAACGCATCCGGCCGCCGCAGCCGCTCGAAGACTCCGGCCAGTCGCGCCGGGGAAAGGTCGTCCTGGAGCAGCTCGGGCTGCACCTCGCGTTCGAGCAGCCGGTTGGCGAGGCCGGCCCAGCGGCCACGCACCAGCCGGCTCGCGACGGCGAACCCGAAGGCCCCGGTGCGGTAGGCGACGCAGGCGGGGATACCGGCCAAGGCGATCTCGAGCGACGCCGTGCCCGCGGCAACCCAGACTTGCGCGGCGGGACAGCGGCCGGCAGGGGCGCCGGCGAAAGCCAGGCCGCCGGAGGGTGCGGGTAGCGCCTGGCCGTCCTCGATGTCGACCGGCACGCCGATGCCGGCGACGCGAACGGCTCCTTCCACCGCACGCCGGTCGACGGCCGGAGCGCGCGACACGGCAACCGAATCCAACCCGCCTCGGCGCTCCACCTCGCGCGCGCCGGACAGCAAGGCCGGGAGGACATGACGAACGCGCTCGGGCCGGCTGCCGGGAAGGAGAGCCAGGCGGATCGGATGTCGGGGGTCCGGCGGTGCGGTGGGACGCAGGGGCGCCAGCCGTTCGACCCGGGGATGGCCGACGTACCGGGCATCGATGCCGAGCGAGCGGAAGTACGACTCCTCGAAGGGGAGGATGACGGCGAGGACATCGCAGGAATCGCGGAGCGTCGCGTTGCGGCCGGGTCGCCAGGCCCAGGTCTGGGGTGCGACGGCCTGGACGACGGGGACGTGGAGGGCCCTGAGCAGGCGCCCGAGCGGGAGATGGAAGTCGGGAAGGTCGACGAGGAGAGCGGCGTGCGGCCGGATCCTGCGCGCGCGGCTGAGGAAGGTGTGGGCGCAGGCAAGCAGGGCCGGGACCGCGCGAAGCGGTTCCAGGAGACCGGTGGGGGAGGGAAAGGGCCAGGAGAGGACGGGGGTGGAGAGGGTCCGCAGCCCGGCGGCGGCCAGGGCAGGTCCGCCGAAGCCCTCGACGACCCCGCCCGGGTGGCCGGCGCGCCACGCTTCGACCGCGCGTGCGGCGAGCTGATCCCCGGAGGGGTCGCCGGCACAGACCAGCAGCGCGGATGGGCGGGGCGGCTGCGACACGGCGCGGTTCTAGCAGCGGGAGGGGGAAAAAGGGAAACCGCAGATGAACACAGATACAGGGGGGAGGAGGGCGGTTGCGGGCGGGTGGGGTGGGCGGGCATACTCCGCCGCGCGATGGCGACGCAGGAGCCGGCGAGGACGGATGCCGCCGTATGGGCCGGGCGGCTGGTCATCGCGCTGACGACGTTCTGGACGTTCGTGCTCGCGCTGGTGGCGATGTCGGGGCTGGAGCGCACGGGGGTGCTGCGCGGTGCGGCGTTCGACTGGGGGCTGCGCCTCACCGCGGCGGCGGCGACGGTGGCGGCGTTCCTGCTCTCGCCGTCGCTGGCGCGGCGTGCCGGGGCGCGGGCGCTCGTGCCGTTGGCCGTGGCGACAGGCCTGTCGCTCGCGCTCAGCATCGCCTTCCTGTTCGTGGCGCTGTCCGCGCGCGCGGGTTGAGCGGGGAGCTACTCGATGCGCACGGCGCCGATCACGTCGTCGTAGCCGCACTTCTGGGCGCGGCGCCACGCCTCGAGGCCCTGGAGTACGTCGAGCGCGGCGCGCGGGTTGACGAACGATGCGGTGCCGACCTGCACCGCGGTGGCCCCCGCGAGCATCATCTCCACCGCGTCCTCCCAGCGCATGATGCCGCCGATGCCGATGACCGGGATGGAGACCGCGCGGGAGACCTCGAAGACGAGCCGGACGGCGATGGGGCGGATGGCGGGGCCGGACAGGCCGCCCAGGATGTTGCCGAGCCTCGGGCGGCGGGTGCGGATGTCGATGCTCATGCCGCGAATGGTGTTCATCACGGAGACGGCGTCGGCGCCGGCGTCCGCCGCGGCGCGGGCCAGCGAGCAGACGTCGGCAGTTTCCGGAGACAGTTTCACCACGATCGGCCGCTTCGTCGCGCCTCGCGCTGCCGCCACGGCCTCGCGCACGCCGCCGGGATCGGTCCCGATCTTGAGCCCGCCTTCCTTGACGTTCGGACAGGACAGGTTCAGCTCCAGGGCATGCACGCCCTCGACCGCGTCGAGCCGCGCGGCGATGCGGGCGAATTCGTCGGGGCTCGTGCCGAGCACGTTGGCCATGACCGTCGCGCCCGCGGCACGCAGCTCGGGCAGCTTGTCGCGCACGAACGCCTCGACGCCGACGTTGGCCAGGCCGATCGAGTTCAGCATCCCGGCGGGCGTCTCGCACGTCCGGGGCGGCGGGTTGCCCATGCGGGGCTCGAGCGACAGGCCCTTGGTGCAGATGGCGCCCAGCACGGCGATGTCGAAGTAGCGCGCCAGCTCCAGTCCGTAGCCGCAGGTGCCCGAGGCGGTGAGCACCGGGTTGCGGAGCTTGAGGGTCCCGATGCGCAACCGCTCGGACTTCACGACCGCTTGCCCCCCTTCTGGTCCGGAGGCGTTGGGGAGGGCGCGGGCGGCGACGGGGCGGGAGCGGGCGTGGCCTGCTTGCCCTTGAGCGGCAGCTGGGCCTCCGGCGCCGAAGACGTCTTCGCTCCGCGCTTCCTCCGGCCCTTGTCGGCCTCCGTTCCGAGGCTCGGTTCGGGCTGGTCGCCCCAGACGATGCGGCCCGCGTCGATGACCGGGCCGTCCTTGCAGGCGTAGACGTAGCCGCCGTCGGTCGCCGGCAGGGCACAGCCCAGGCAGATGCCGTAACCGCAGGCCATCATGGCCTCCAGTGAGACTTCGCAAGGGAGCCCGGCCTCGGCGGCCAGCCTGGCCACGGTGGCCATCATCGCCCACGGCCCGCACGTGACGACACGATCGAACGGGGCCCGGGCCAGGTGCTCGACCATCGCCCGGCTGGCCAGCCCCTTCTCCCCCGCGGTCCCGTCCTCGGTGACGAACGTGACGCTCTCCGCCGCGGCGGCCAGCTCGGCCGCCATCGGCAGGTCGCGCCGGGATCGGCCGCCATAGACGCAGACGATGCCGCCGCCCGCCGTCGAACGGCTCGCCTGCGCCAGATAGAGCAGCGGCGCGATGCCCACCCCGCCGCCGACCATGAGGACGCGCTCGTCGGGCGCCACGCGGCGGAACGACGTCCCCAGCGGCCCGTGGATCAGCAGCACGTCTCCGCGCTGGACGGCAGCCAGCCTCTTCGATCCTTCGCCGATGACCTTGACCAGGATCGTCAGATCGGGACCCTCGACCAGCGCCAGCGAGAACGGCCGCGGCAGAAGCGGGGAGAACCCCCAGTCGCCGCGGAGCATGACGAACTGCCCCGGCTCGCACTCGAGCGCCTCACCGCCCACGCGCAGGATCACGTAGCCCCCGGGCAGGGCCTTGCGATGCACGACGTGGAACGGGACGACCTTCATGCCCGGCTCGCTACCCCCACGGAATTGAACGGTAGATAGGCCGACCGGCGGGCAAAGGTCAATGCTCGTTGGTCGTTGGCGAGTCGTCCGAGTCGGGTTCCAGGTCCGGACGTGGGGAAGGGCTCCCTACGGCGAGGGAGCGATCACGAGGGGCGAGGAGCCGGCCGTGACGAAGGCGCGGTAGATGCGGAGAAGCCCGTCGTACTCGGACGGCTCGATCTGCATCTGTTCCCCGACGACGCTTCGTCCCACCCGGACTTCCCCGTCGCCGACCACGACCGACTGCGCACGGACGATCTCGAGCGTCCGTTCCACACGGACTTCGCCGCCGCCAACGACCACCGACTGTTCGAAACGGCCGACGGCCGACGTGACGGAGACGGTGGGAGGCAGAAGCCGTGCTTCCCAACCGTCGGGGAGCCTGACGACCCACGTCACCTTGCGTGCGAACGGTTGTTCCACCTCGAGCGGCGTATCGCGTGACGAGCGGTACATGCCGGGCGGAAAGGGGTCGCCGCCGGGCCAGGGCAAGGGTAGGGTGAGCGTTCCCGGCGCCTCTTCGTCCAGTCGCCCGGTGACCGTGGCGGTGCCGGACGTTCGGTCCGGGCCGAACGCCTCGAGGACGACCTCGCCGGCCTGGCCCGACGGCAGGAGGGCGGCGGCGTCATCGCCCAGCGAATCGGACGGGTCCGACTTGTCGGCGCGAAGGTCGGCGTAGGGGTTCTGCACGCCCGTGAGGGTCAGCGACACGTCGGCCGATGCGGCGCCGTCGTCCGCTACCGTGAGCTCGACCGTTGCTGCGATGCCTCCCGGAGACGGGGAGCCATACATGGGCTGGGGTCCGCGGCTCGGCTCGTCCAGCGGCAGGACCGTCCTGAAGCTGAACCCTGGTCCCGGTTGCCACATGCCTCGCCGATCCACCGGCAACCAGTACATCGCCCCGTCGATCGTCACGACGACGAACACCTCGGGGAAGGAAGCCACCCACGGGACGCCGGAGGCACCCGCGGGTGTCGCCGCCAGTACCAACTTCGGCGTGACCCATCCGGCGACCAGCGCGGCCAGCAGTATCGCCTTCTCCAACGGCGTACCGCCGGAGCGCTCCAGGGTCCCCTGCGCTCCATCCGGCAGCCGCAGGGGCAAGCCTCTCGGGATGTGCACGGTTGCGAGTTCCTCACCGACGAAGGCCTGGAGGAACTCGACCTTCTGGAAGACGGTCGGCAGGCTCTCGGTCACGGCGTCCAGCCGATCCGCGATCCCGAGCTGGCCGGCGCTTCCCGTACGAACGGCCTCCCGCAGCGGGGCCACGGCAACCTCCCAATTGGCGGCCGTAGAAAACACGATCCGAGGCCCGTCCAATCCGTCCTCGGGTCCGCCGACGTGGGGATGGGATTCGAACCAGTCGATGGGCTCCAGGTCGGATGCCTGCCAGAGGTAGGTGCGCGCCCCGGCGTCCTCGGAGATGACGGGCGCGAGTGAGCACCCGTAGCACTCGTGCTGCAGCTCCACGCCGGAAGGAACGGACACGCGCAGCTCGAAATGCTCGATCGGGATGGCCCAGTGGAGGGCGACCTCACCGCCGGCGTTGCCGCGGGGCGGCGGCACGGTGTCCTCCAGGGTCCAGGCCAGCTCGGCCTTGGCGCCGGGCTGGATGCCGACGTGGGTGACCACGGTCTCGCGGATGGATGCGAACGCGGGAACGCCGATCAGGTCGGGAAGGCTCAGCTCGTTGATGCCGATCGACGGCGTGTCCTGGATCGTGCCGTCGGGCTCCGTGGTGCGGGCGACATCGATCGAGAGGCGCTGCGAGGAGGAATCGAAGACGACCGCGGGATCGGCGTAGATCTCCTGGGCGAAGTCGGTGAGGAACTCGACGACGCGGCGCTCGGAGCGCGTGATGCGGCCGTCGGCGGCGATCTCGATGTGGATGACCCGTTCGAGGACGCGGGCATCGGCGGGGGCATCGGTGATCCGCGTGGTCATCGGCTGGGCGGACGCGGAGGGGAGGCAGGCGAGGAGGGGGAAGAGGAAACCACAGATGAACACAGATGAACACAGATGGAGGGGAAGGAGGGGGGAACCGGACTCCCGGCGGGTGTCAGCGGTGCGCATCGGGGGCCTCCTGCCGGCGAACGAGCACGACGGCGGTCTCGGAGAGCTCCTGCAGGGCCTCGACCACGTCGTGGAGGCCGGAGTACTCGTCGGGGGAGATGTTGCGGCTCAGGGTCACGACCTTCCAGCGGATGACGATCGCCCTGCCCTCCTGGGACACGCTTCCGGAAAAACTCGCGACGTCGCTCTCCACGCGGCGTTGCCAAGGCTCCGCGAGGTCGAAGCCGTCCGGCACGGCGATGCGCTCCTCGACGTCGACCGTCTGGGCCGAGCGCAGGAGGACGGGCGTCTCGCGCTCGGCGTCCTCCGCCGCGCCGAGCCAGTCGGCGAGGCGGCCGGGGCCGAACGGGTGGCGCGCCAGCGGCGCATGGAACCGCAGGATGGTCGCACCGGCCGCGGCGTGGCCGTCGGCGGAGTACTCCAGGCGCATCATGAAGGGCGTGTCGATGTCGAAGGGATCGACGAAACCGTAGTCGGCGAGCTGCGCGGCGGGGGCGAGGCGGACGGCGATCTCCTCGAGCTGGTGACGGGTCTCGAGCACGGAGGAGCGGCCGAGCATGCGGCGAAGGCGGTCCTCGAGGGCGCCGAGCGGCTCGATGGTCACGGAGCTCTCGAGGTTCCCGTCCGCGTCGAGGCGGGACTCGCCGCGGACCGTGAGGCCGTTCTGCTCGGGTCCCTCGTACGGTGTCAGCGCCAGGTCCTCGCCCTCGGCGGTGCCGATGAGGTAGTGCTGGACGGACTCGGCGCGGGACCACAGGTCGCGGGAGAACGGGGCCCAGGTGGGGTCGACCATCCGGAAGGAGCCGTCGGCCAGGCGCCAGGCGACGACGGCGTGGTTGAACTGGTCGGCGGGAATGCGCTCGACGCGCGACCCGGCCATGGTCATGGCCGGGTACGCTTCGAGACCGATGGCGCGGAGGAGGGTGACGAGCATGCCAGCCTTGTCCTTGCAGACGCCGGCGAGCTGTTCGAGGGTCATCGTGCCGGCGTGCATCGTGTAGCCCTCTTCGCGACCGACGGAGAGCCCGCGGTAGCGCACGTTCATCGCCACCCAGCGGTTGAGGGCCGCGACGCGCTCCTCGTCGGTCCCCAGTCCGGCCGTGAGACGCTCGGCCGCGGCGCGGACGTCGTCGTCCGCGGCGAACTGGCCTTCGTTGGCCTGGAAGAACCAGCGGCTCTTCTCGCGCCAGTCGGGCACGGTGGCCATCACGACCTTGGGGAGGTAATCGGTCATCCAGGGCGCGCCCGGCTCCTCCGGCAGCGGCGGAAGGTCCTCGGCGCGGAAGACGTAGTGGTTGGTCTGCTCGTCGAAGGTCGACGACACGGAGACCGGGGGCCCGTAGGTCTCGAACTGCAGCGGCTTGTCGCGGGGCGTGTCCACGGCGTAGCTCTTCTCCAGCACGGGCCAGGACTCGTCGCCGAAGAGGACGGAGTCGTAGAAGTGGCCGCGCATCGGGGGCACGTAGCGCTCGCTGTCCTGGGGCTCATCGAGGTACGCGATCTGAAAGCCGGTGAAGTAGGTTTCGGTCTCGACCGCGTCGCCGACCGCCGGCCGCGGCACGGCCAGGAGCCGAGCCCGCAGACCCCAGTAGATGGACCACGCGGGTTGGGGGACGTCCGAAAGGCCGTCGAGGGGGATGTCGCTGCAACGGCCGTCCGCGTGGTGCACGACGACGCGGCGCACCTCGAGCAGGCTGGTCGCCGGATCGTAGTCGAAGCGCAAGGCCGACAGCCGCGTCGCCCCGGCCTCGGTCAGCGCCTTCTGGAGCCGCCGCCGCACCACGTGGGCCTGCCCGGAAGCCTCCACGCGCACCTCGGAGCGGTCGAAGACGACGACGCCGTCGGCATCCTCCTGCCCGGCGGGCGCGGCGGCAGCTCGGGCGAGCGCCGCGACCTCGGGATCGCAGGCCGGCGGGGGCGCCGTCGTGTCGGCCGGAGCCGGGGCCGGCGCGCCGGCCGGGCCCTCGGTCGGCGGACGGGTCTGGGACTGCGCGGCTCGGGGCGTCGCCGAACCTGCCATGAAGGCCAGCAGCAGGGAGGCGACCTTTACCTGGGACGTCGGTCCTGTCATGGCGGGGATGGGAACAGGTCCGGGGTGGTCACGTCAATCGGGTGACTCGACCCGGACAACCAACTCGACCCGAACAACCAGCTCGACCCAAACGACCTTCATGACCCGGACGATCACCCCACACCCCCCCAACCTTGCCAGGTGGCGGTGGGCGACCCTATACTGTGGGGCGTGAGGAAGGCGGCAGCCGGCGTGATGGTCGTGGGCGGGCTGTGGATCGTTGCGGCGGGCTGCGACGACTTCGCGGCGTTCGCGGGGCGGGCGGAGGTGGGGAGCGAGTCCCGGACGCTGGGCGCGGTGGTTTTCCAGACGGCGACGACGGCGGACCCGCAGGGCATATCGCCGGCGGGCGAGCGGCTGGCGATCGAGGCGCGGTTCGTGCGTTACGATCCTCCGTACGAGGCGGAAGTGCGCGAGGTGCTGGGGTTGGCGGATCTGGACGCGCTGCCGCCTGCCGACGACTGCACGGCGGCGCTGCGCGTGCCGGCCGCGGCGCCCGCGATCGACCCGGCCGCGACGACGACGGCCGGCGTGGAATTCCTGGACGTCGGGCGCATCCTCGCCCGCGGGGGCGGTTCCGAGGAGCTGCTGGCGGTCCGGACCTTCCCCGATCTGCTCGACGTGATGAGCGGCGTCACCTACGGCGGGACGTCCGGGCTGGCCTACCGGCCCGGAAGCCGCTACGACGTGCGGGGCGAGGCGGACCGCAGCCCGTGGTTCTCGATCGGCGCGCCGCCGAGCTGGGCCGACCTTCGCGTCGGCGGCGACGAGGTGCGCGACGGGCTGGTCGGGATGTTCGATCCGGAGCCGCGCCTGGATCTGCGTTGGATTCCGTGGCCCGATCACGCGAGCGACATCGTCGTGTCGCTGGTCTGGACGGGTGTCGACGGTGAGCCGCGAGGCATCGTCTGCCATCCCGCGGACGACGGCGAGTTCGACTTTCCCACCGCGGCGCTGATCCAGCTCCCGCCGGCGCCCGACCTGGCGGGGCTGACGCTGCGCATCGAGCGGATCGCCGGGCTCTCGTTCCCGCTGGACGGGATCGACGAGGCCGAGGCGGTGTTCCGGGTTTCCCTGACGACTCCGATCCGGTAGGGAGGTCCCTACGGCGGCGCATCGCCCTCGTCCGGCGGTCCGTAGCCGCCGGCGCTGCCGAAGCCGTCCTCGTTGATGTTGACCTGGATGTCGTCGAGCTTCCGGATGTCGTCGAGCTCGGCGGCGTGGTCCTCGCACCAGCGTCGGGCGTCCTCCAGCGCGGCCGGCGCGGCCGGGACGGAGCTGGCCGTCGTGGATTCCTCGCCGCCCTGCCCCTCCGGCTGGAAGAACTCGCCGGGCTCCACGAACCGCCAGATGTCGTCGTCGCCGGCGTCCAGGAGCGTGCAGTTCTCGGCCTTGAGCCGCCGGATCAGGACACCGGCGCACTCCACGGAGCGCAGGTGGGTGTCGTGCAGGAGGAGGATGCCCCCGACGTCGTGCCCGGCGCGCTCCCGTTCGCGGATCTGCTCCAGGATTCCCCGCGTCATCACTTCCGGCGTACGCCCGCGGAACTCGTCGGCGACATACGTCCAGTGGACGCGGGTATACCCGCGGTATGTCAGATAACGATCGATGGCTCCGTTGAAGTGGCCGTAGGGCGGCCGGAAGAGCGTGGGGGCGTAATCAATGGCCGACAGGATCGCCGCGTGGGCGCGGAGGATCTGCTGCTTCCATCCCGCTTCGGCCAGCGATACCAGGTGGGGGTGGTTGTAGCTGTGGTTCCCGATGGAGTGTCCGCCCGCGAGAATCTGCTGCGCCATGCGCCGGCCGTTCCGACGCAGCGGGGTCTCGTCCACCCGGCCCGCGACGACGAAGAACACGGCGTGGACCTGTTCGCGCTCCAGGATCTCCAGGAGCCGCGGCGTGGTCTCCGGGAACGGCCCGTCGTCGAACGTCAGCAGCAGGCGCCGGCCCGGGAAGCCGCCTTGCATCGGCCGGCCTCGAGGGTAGCGCGGTACGTCCTGCGAGCGCGCGCGGGGCGCGACGCGGAACGGGTCACCCAACAGCCAGTCCTCGTACGCCGGACCGGCGAACTCGTCCGGGCTCCAGTCGACCTCCGGCGCCCGCGACGGGACGGCCGGCGCGTCCTCCGCCTCGGGCGGATCGTCGGCGGCCCGGCCGCCGCCGAGGAAGGACACGGCGAGCGCGGCGACCGCGGCCGCCCGCCCCCACCCTCTCCTGTACGTTGATTTCCGACCGTTCACGGACGCCAAGTTCCCGTCCCCTACCGGTAGATCACCAGAACCATGCTCGCCCGCCACGAGCCCGTCGCGGGATCGATGTCGTTGATGGTCAGGTCGATGAAGTGGTCGTCCGACGCGAGCCAGGCCGAGACGTCGGACACGCCCGTGCGGACGAGATCGGCCGGGCACCAGCCCGAGCGCGCGAGTGCGACGACGGCGGGATCGCCGAGCGGGTTGTCGGCGACGAAGTCGCCGCAGTCGTCGCGCCAGGGGGCGATTTCCAGGCGCGGCACGCCGTCGATGGTCACCGTGGCCGTGCGCGCGCAGGTCTCGTCGCAGCCGGTGCCGCCGGTCGCGTGGCCCGTCAGGCGGTAGATCAGCGCCGCACCGGCGGCGCCGAACGGCACGGTGACAATCTGCTCGGCGGGATCGCTCGTCGCCGTCCACGCCGTCTCGTCGAGGAGCGGGGTGACGGAGCGCACCTCCCGTGGCGGCGTGCCGGGCGTGAACACGAAGCGCAGGTCGACCTCGTAGGCGCCCTCCGTGGTGTCGATGAACACCGAGACGCGGTGCCGGAGCTGCAGCACCGGCGCCAGGTACGTGAGATCCTCGACCCACGACGCGTCCTCGCCGAACGGCGTCACCGCACGCAGCAGCTCGATGGTCCGGCCGCCGTCGACGTCCAGGCGCACCGTGGTCACGCGCGCCAGCGGGTCGCACAGCACCGGACAGGCCGTGTGCAGGTCGTACTCCAGGACGATGCGCTCGAACGGTCGGGGCACGGGAAAGCCGATGTCGCGGGCGGCGGTGCGCCGGTCGGGCGTTCCCGCCCGCAGCTCCTCGCCGGCGAAGACGATGATCTCGACCGGCGCGCCGCCGTCGCCGGCGCCGTCGTCCGCCGCGTCCTCCGTCGTCGAGTCCTCGACGCCCTCGTCGCCGTCGACCGCATCGACGTCCGGCGTCGCCTCGTCGGCGCCACGGTCCGCCTCCGCGTCCGCGTCGTAGGACGCGTCGGCGTCCGATTCCGCGTCGGCCTCGGCTTCCGCGTCGGCATCCTCGACCGACGGGCAGGCGGGATGATCCGCCGGGGTGGACGGGATGAGGCGGTCGGCCTGGGCGGGGGAGAGGCACTCCATCGTGCCGGTGGCGAACTGGTAGCGGCCGGAGCAGAGCGGCTGGGAGATGGCGCAGCGTCCGGTATCGCGCACGTTGCCGCACAGGCAGGACTGGCCTTCGCCGCACACCCTGACCTCTCCCGTGGCGGGCTCGAGGATGCCGCACGGGCCGGGCTCCCGCGCGCTCGACTCGCAGCCCGCCAACCAGCAGCCAAGGACCAACAACCAGAGTCGCATCGAGTCCCCTTCCCCCCGCGCTCCGGCCACTATAGCATGGCTTCCGGAGGTGCCCATGGACGTCGTGCTCCGCCGAATCCTGCCGCTCTGGATGGCCGTCGCGGGCTGCGGGGACAAGTCCGCGCCGGGGGACGGGGACGCCGACGCCGGGGGGGAGACGGAGGCGCCGGGCGATGCGGCGGACGGGGAGGAGGCGACCGTGGAGGACGCGAGGGCGGAGGACGCGCCGTTCTGGCCGGACGGGGCGGTCGACGTGCGCTTCCCGGACGGTTTCCTGTGGGGCACGGCGTCGGCCGCGTACCAGGTCGAGGGCCGGGAGGCGCCGGACGGCGGGACCGTGACGAGCAACTGGTCGGAGTGGGAGGACGAGAACCACATCGTGGGGCACGCCCGTTCCGGAGCCGGCGCGGGATTCTGGGACCGGTACGAGGAGGATCTGGACCGCGCGGCGGCCCTGGGGAACGACGCGATCCGGCTGGGTGTGGAGTGGGCGCGCATCGAGCCCGCGGCGGGGGTGTGGGACGACGACGCGCTGGCGCACTACGTCGCGGTCGTGCAGTCGGCGCGGGCCCGCGGGATGGTCGTGTTCCTGACGCTCTACCACTGGGTGGTGCCGGCCTGGGTGCAGTCGCCGGCGGCGCGGACGGACCTGGTGTCCGAGGCGAACGATGCGTTCGCGGACGCGTTCGAGGCGTTCGCGCGGCACGTCGTCCCTGCGTTCGCGGCGGACGTGGATTTCTGGATTCCGCTCAACGAGCCGTTCAGCGTCGTGTCGGCCGGATACCTGTCGGGGGACCATCCGCCCGGGCGGCTCCTGGACATGGACCGGGCGATGCGGGCGGGGATGAACCTCGTCTTCGCCCACGCGCGGGCGGCGACGGCGATCCGCGAGCTGGACCTGCTGGACGCCGACGGGGACGGCGAGCCGGCGTCGATCGGCAACGCGGCCGTGGCCAACGAGTTCCCGCCGAAGAACCCGGCGGACGAGGACGACGTCTTCGCCTCGGACCGCATCGGGTACATCGTCAACGACGTCTTCCCGCAGGCGTGGACGTCGGGAAACCTCGACGTCAACATGGACGGCGACTTCGACGACCTCGAGACGTCGCCGCCGGAAGGCTTCTACGACGAGCTGGCGGGGACGCTGGACTGGATCGGGATCAACTACTACGGGCCGGGAGCCGCGGAGGGCGGCTCGTTCGCATCGATCGAGCCCTTGCGCGGACTCCCGCTGCTGGAGGTCGACGCCTACGACCCCGCGCTGCCGCACAACGAGATGGGACGGGAAATCAACGCGCCGAGCTTCCTGGATACCCTGCGGCGGTACGCGTCGTGGGGGCTGCCGCTCTACATCACGGAGAACGGCATCGCGGACGCGGCCGACGACCAGCGCGGCTTCTACCTGCTCGAGCACCTGCGGGTGCTGGGGACGGCGATCGCGGAGGGGATCGACGTCCGGGGATACCTGCACTGGTCGCTGACGGACAACTTCGAGTGGGCCTACGGGTTCACGCAGCGGTTCGGGCTGTTCGCGGTCGACTTCTCGGACGCGGGGCTGGTGCGGACGGAGCGCGGGTCCGCGGCGTTGTTCCGCGACGTGATCGCGGCGGGGGGAATCGACGACGGGATCTGGGACGCTTGGGCGCTGGAGCGGTATCCGAGCGACGGGCGGTAGGGTTGACGGGTCGGCCGGGGGTCGGACAGGATCGGGACTGCGGCGCGGCCGGAAGCGCCGCCGGAAGGACGGCATGAACTCCAGACCGCCGCAGACGTCGCCACGGGCGCCCACGATCATCGAGCTGCTCGACGCACTGGTCGGCCTCGGGCACTTGAAGCCGCTCCATCGCGATGAGATCGCGGCGCGCGCGATGCAGCAGCGTGCCCACCTGCAGCGGCAGCGGCTGGCGGCGCGGTTCCACGGAGCGGAGGCGCACGAGCCGACGGACGCGGAGGTGATCGCGTCGTTCCACTTCCCGCTGGCCACCGATGCCAGCGACCATCTGGACGAGGATCGGGTGGTGGAGGTGCAGGCGCGGATGATGGGCGTGCCCTACGCGCACATCGACCCGCTCAAGCTCTCGCCGGACCTCATCACCTCGACGGTCTCGCGTCCTTTCGCGCGGCGGCACTGCGTGGTGCCGCTGGAGTCGGGGGACGGGACGATCCGCGTGGCGATGGCCGACCCGTTCGACGAGACACTGGTGGACGAGCTGGAGCGGATCACCGGACGCCGGGTCGAGGCGTTGATGGCGAGCCGGAAGGCGATCCAGAAGATCATCACGGAGGTCTACGGCTTCCAGTCGTCAGTCACGGCGGCCGAGGAGCAGGTCCGGGGAGGGAGCAAGGGACCGGCCCAGCCGGGGGTGGACCTGGGGAACCTGGAGCAGTACTTCCGGCTGAAGAAGGTCGACGAGATCGAGGCGACGGACCGGCACGTGGTCAACGCGGTGGAATACCTCCTGCACTACGCCTTCGACAACCGTGCCAGCGACATCCACGTCGAGCCGCGGCGCGAGGAGGGGGTGGTGCGGATGCGGATCGACGGGGTGCTGCACGAGGTGTACCGCATTCCGAAGGTGGTGCTGCCGGCGATCGTGTCGCGCATCAAGATGATGTCGCGGATGGACGTGGCGGAGCGGCGCAAGCCGCAGGACGGGCGGATCAAGACGGCGGCCGGGGCGGCCGGGGGCGAGGGGCGCGAGGTCGAGCTGCGCGTGTCCACGCTGCCGGCGGCGTTCGGCGAGAAGATCGTGCTGCGCATCTTCGACCCGGAGCAGATCCTCGTGGATCTGCCCGATCTGGGCATGTATCCCGAGGAGCTGGAGGCGTACGAGCGGTTCATCGCGCGGCCCAACGGCCTGCTCCTGGTGACGGGTCCGACCGGGTCGGGCAAGACCACCACGCTCTATTCGACCCTGCGGGCGATCGCCACGCCGCAAGTCAACGTGGTCACGATCGAGGACCCGATCGAGATGGTGGTCGAGGAGTTCAACCAGGTCGCCGTGCAGCACAAGATCGACGTCACGTTCCCGACGATGCTGCGCACCTTCCTGCGCCAGGACCCGGACATCATCATGGTCGGCGAGATCCGCGACGCGGAAACGGCGGAGTACGCCGTGCAGGCCGCCTTGACCGGCCACCTCGTCCTGTCCACCCTCCACACGAACGACTCGCCTTCGACCATCGTCCGCCTGCGTGAGCTGGGGGTCGACAAGTTCCTCGTCAACTCGACGCTGGTCGGGGTCGTGGCGCAGCGCCTGGCACGCAAGGTGTGCCAGAACTGCAAGGTCGAGGAGACGCTGACGGCGGACCAAGTGGCGCTGCTCGAGATCCCGATGCGCGGGGGCCGTCCGCCGGAGCTGAAGGTGGCGCGCGGCGAGGGCTGTCCGCGCTGCCGCGGCACGGGGCTGTTCGGGCGCACGGGCATCTTCGAGGTGCTGGACGTCACGGACGGCGTCCGTCGCCTGGTGGCCGAGGAGGCCGATGCCGCTTCGATCGCGCGCCAGGCGCGCGCGGACGGCATGCGCACGCTGCGCGAGGTTGCCGTGCACAAGCTGGCGGCGGGCATCACCTCGTTCAACGAGGTGGTGCGCGTGACGGTGCAGGAGGAGTCGCGGTGAGGCGGGGAGCGAAGTTGGCGGTCTTCGGTTGGTCGAACGGGTCGAGTCGTCGGTCCGGACATCGTGCAGGCGGCGGGTCGCCGGGAGACGATGATGGCTGACGCGTTTTCTTCCCCGCTGCGCGAGGTGCTGCACGCCGGGTGTCCGGTGGTGTGCTGCGAGACACACGAGGAGGCGCGGCTGGACGAGGTGGTGACGGCGATCGCGGCGGAGCTGGGGGTGCCGCTGGTGCGCTGGTCGCTGCTCGATGCGCCGGTCGGAACACCTCCGGTCGAGGCGCTGGCCGCACAGCTCGCGGCGCTTCGGGAGGGCACGGGACCGCTGATTCTGCTCCTGGCCGACGTACACGGGTTCCTGACGGAGCCGGTCGTGTCGCGCGCCATCCGGTCGTTCGTGGCGCGGGCGCCGAAGGGACGGCGGATGATCCTGGTGTCGCCGCTGTTCCGCGTGCCGCCGGAGCTGGAGCACGACGTGGTCGTGCTGTCGCTGCCGTTGCCCGAGCCGGGGGATTTGGCGGCGGTGGCGGCGGAGACGCTGGCGTCGCTGCAGCTCGCGGCGCCGGCCGATGCGCTGGCGGCGATCGGCGATGCGCTGCGCGGACTCACGGGCTCGGAGGCGCGCTGGGTCGTGCGCAAGGCCGTGCGCAGCGCGAACGGCGGGCTCCCGGACGCGTCGATCGTGCTGCGCGAGAAGGGCTGGCGGTTCTCGCAGGTCGAGGCGATGGAGATGGTGGCCGACGACGTGCCCTTCGACCGCCTGGGCGGGCTGGACGAGCTGAAGCGCTGGATGGGCGAGCGGCGGGAGGCGTTCTCGCGCCGCGCGCGGGACTTCGGCCTGCCGCCGCCGCGGGGGCTGATGCTCATGGGCGTCCAGGGCTGCGGCAAGTCGCTCGCCGCCAAGGCCATCGCGCGGTTCTGGCAGATTCCGATCGTCCGGCTGGACATGGGGATGATCATCGGTCACGCGTACCCGGAGGCGGTCTTGCGGCGCGCGATCCGGATCGCGGAGGCGATGGCGCCGGTGGTGCTGTGGGTCGACGAGATCGAGAAGGGTTTCTCCGGCGAGAACGCCGGGACCTCCCGCCGGCTGCTCGGCGGGTTCGTGACGTGGCTCCAGGAGAAGCGCGAGCCCGTGTTCGTGGTGGCGACGGCGAACGAGGTCGAGGCGCTGCCGCCGGAGCTGCCGCGCAAAGGACGGTTCGACGAGATCTTCTTCGTCGACCTGCCCAACCACCACGAGCGGCGGGAGATCTTCGAGATCCATCTGGGCGCGCGCGGTCGGGCACCGGCGCCGTTCGACCTCGAAACGCTGGTGCGCAAGGCCGAGAAATTCTCGGGCAGCGAGATCGAGCAGGCGGTGCTGTCCGCGCTCTACGCCGCCTTCTCCGCCGGCCGCGACCTGCAGAACGCGGACCTCCTCGGCGCCGTCGCGGAAACCGTCCCGCTGGCGACGACGTTCGAGGATCGGCTCAAGGCGCTGCGCGAGTGGGCGCGCACGCGCGCCCGCCCCGCGACGCTCGACCGGCGCAAGCTCGACGCGTTCAAGACGTAGCTGCGGCTTCCCGCAACCGGGGACCGGCGGCGTGCTCCAGGTGGGCCTGCCGGACGGAGAGTCCGAACGGACTTTGCGTCCCGCCGCGGGCGTGTAAACTTCCTCCCGGACGCGACAAGTCCGGTAGCGAGAGAATGGGTAGGGATGGCTCCAAGGCCCGCGGGACGGCGCGGGAGAAGGCTCTGTGCTCGTTCCTCGAGCAGATGGAGACGCGTGCGCCGCGGAACGTCGCACCGGCTTCGTCACCGGCGACTCGTGCGACGGGGAATGGGCGCGAGATCGTCCAGACCCCCGGTCGCGCCGCCGCCCGGGCCGAGAGACGCACCTCATCCCATTCCGCGCCCGCCGGCGTCGCCCGTGCTCCCGTCGCGGCGCCGCGGGACTTCGCCGAGACGCTTCTCGACGGCAAGTACCGCGTCGGGCGCCTGCGCGGGCGGGGCGGGGTCGGCGAAGTCTACGAGGCGGTCCACGCCGTCATCGGGATGCGCGTCGCGATCAAGCTCATCCGCAAGGAGTGGGCGGGCGACGGCGAGCTGTCCGCCCGGTTCCTCCAGGAGGCGCGCGCCGCGGCCGCGGTCGGTCATCCCGGGATCGTCCACGTCCACGACGTGGGCACGACCCCGGAGGGCCGGACGTACCTGGTGATGGAGCTGCTCGAGGGGGAGGACCTCGAGAAGGTCCTTCGGCGGCGCACGCAGCTTCCGCCGGCGGAGATCGTCCCCATCCTGTGCGACACGCTCGAGGCGTTGGACGCGGCGCACTCGAAGGGCATCGTCCATCGCGACATGAAGCCCGAGAACATCTTCCTGGTCGCCGGGCCCCGGGGGGGGACGGCCATCCGGATCCTCGATTTCGGCATCGCCCGGCTGGCCGCGACGCCTGGAACGGCCTCGCGGCTGACCGTCCCCGGGACCGTGATGGGCACGCCGTTCTACATGTCGCCCGAGCAGGTGGCCGGTACGGCGGCGATCGACGGCGGCGCCGACATCTACGCGCTGGGCGTCGTGCTGTTCGAGGCGTTGACGGGGAAGCTGCCGTTCGCGGGTGCGAACGTGCAGGAGACGCTGTGCAAGGTGCTCGAAGCGCCCTTCCCTTCCGCGCGGGAGCTGTGTCCCGAGATTCCGGAGGAGCTGGAGCGGGTGATCCGGAGGGCGACGGCGCGCGCCCGTGGGGAGCGGTTCCACGACGCGGCGTCGTTCGCGGCGGCGCTGGAGCCGTTCCGCGAACTGCGCTTCTCGGCTGCGCCGGGGGCGGCGCCGGGGACCGCGGCCCGTCACCGCCAGGCCTCGGACGCGACGCCGCAGCCGGTGATCGTCTCGCACACGGCCCCGACCGTCGCGGTTCGCGGCGCGACGGGCCCGGTCGCTGCGCCGCCGGCGGCGGTGTCGCACAGTGATGGCGGCGCGGGGCGACGCCGGCGGTCGCGGCTCGCGGCGCTCGCGGCCGGAGTGGTCCTCGTCGCCGGAATCGCCCTGGCGCTCTTGTTGACCCGGGACGGCGGGAACGGATCGCGGGATCCCGCGGCGGTGCGCGAGGCGGCATCGGGGGACGAGTCGGTTCGCGTGCGGATCCGCGGGGTGCCGGCCGGCGCGGTGCTCCGGTTCGACGGTCGCGTGGTCGGGACGGATTTCACGGTGCCCGCCGGCGCGGTGCTTCACGAGCTGGAGGTCGCAATTCCCGGCCGCGCGCCGCTCGTGCGCGCCGTGCGCGCCGCCGCGGACGTGACCGTGGACCTCGGCCTGGTCGAACCCGTTCCGGCCGCGACGCCTCCGGGTGCGGGACGCCGGCCACCGCCGTAGGCGTCTACAGCCAGAGACGGTAGCCCAGGGACAGGCCGAGCTGGCCGGTCGTGGAGTCGCCGGTGATGTCGTGGGCCAGGGGCGACCAGCCCACCTCGACCTCGAGGAAGAGCGGACCGGGCCCGAGCACGTACTCGACGCCGACCGCCCCACCGACGCCGAACTCGGTCGAGGTCTCCGTGTTCTCGCCGAACGCCTCGCCGCCGGACTCACCGGTGACCACGCTTTCCAGGAAGTACACGGCGGGCCCCACCCAGAGGTACGGCGAGAACGCGTCCGCCTCGGCGAAGATCCGGCCGTAGAACCCCAGGGTCACCTTCACGGCGTGTTCGGCCAGGTCCCAGGTCCAGCCGTCGGGGTACGGGGCGCCGCCCGGGTCGACCAGGCGCTCGTCGGTGCCCGGGCCTGACGCGTAGGTATACTGGTACCCGCCGGCGAGGAAGATTGCCAGACGCCGGCCGAGGAAGGGCAGCCGGTAGCCGACCTCCAGCTCCCCCGCGGGCGCGACGCCGAGGTCGCTGAACACCTGGGCGAAGCCGACCTGCGCCCGGATGCCGACCGTGAGGCCTGTGCCGGACGTGGACGCCTCCGCGCCGATCTCGCCCTCGTCGGACGGCTCGACCACGGCGGGCGCCGCGAGGTCGGCTGCTTCCTGCGCCGCGGGCTCCCCGACCAGCAACCAGCAACCAGCTACCAGCAATCCTCTCATGACCGCCCTCCTCTCACCACACCGTCAGCTCGGTGGACGCGGTGGGGACGCCGCCGGTGCTCTGCCCCCCGACGAGGAAGATGAACGCGCTCTCCACGGCGCTGCCGGTCAGGTAGCGCTCGACGTTGAGCGAGAGGCCGAGCGCGTTCCAGTTGACCAGCTCGGGCGGTCCGCCGGTGCAGCCCCCGCCGGGGCCGGCGCAGATCTCCGCGGAGGCGGTGCTGGTCGAGGGCGCGGCGCCCTGGCCGCCGAAGACGTAGAGGCGGTTGTTGGCCGCGGCGGCGCCGTAACCCGCGCGACCGGGCGTCATGGTGTCCTGCACCTGCCAGGCGGCGAGGGTGCCGCCGGCCTGCACGAGGGCGGCGTTGGTGTCGCGGACCGTGGCGCCGGCCGCGTCCGCCCCGGCGGCGGCGTAGAGGTAGGTCGCCCCGACCGCCACGCGGGAAGCCTCGGAACGGTCTACCGCGAAGGCCATGAGCTGCGAGCGTCCGGCGGGGAGCAGGTTCGCCGCGTCGGCGGTCCACGGGCCGAGCGTCTGGGTCGAGTCGGCGGCGACGGTGATCGCGGCGTGCTCGTAGGTGCGCAGGACGCCGGCGGCGCCGCGTCCGGCGACGGCGTAGAGGTGCCAGAGTCCGGGCGTCGTGGGGTCGGCGGCGATGGCGACGCCGGGCGCCTCGCGGGGCACGGTCAGCGCCGGCTGCACGGCCCAGCTCCCCGTGTCGCCGACCTGGAGCGGCGCTTCGGTGCCCACGGCCAGGCCCGTATCCTCGAACGACAAGGCTCCTCCGGCCGGCAGCTCGCCCAGGAGCAGCTCGGTGCCCGCGGGGTCGTCCGCGGCGGCGGTGCGATAGATGCGGTAGGACGCGGCGCCCGCGACGCCGGTCCAGTAGATCGTCAGCCGGACCAGCTCGGGGAGCGCCGGCACGAGCACGACCAGGGGGTCGGAGGGGAGCGATTCGCCTGCGGGATTGTCCGGGTCGGCGGCGGGCATGACGGCGGAGACGCGATAGTGCCAGGTTCCGCCGCCGAGGCCGGTGGTGCCGTCGCCGCGCCGCAGATCGAGGTCGACGACCTCCGGGGTCTCGACGGGGTCGAGGATCTTCGCCCTCCAGACCGCGCCGACGGGGCCGGTGCCGTCGTTGCCGCCGACAAGGTAGACGTAGCGACCGAGAAGGGCGACGCCGGCGAGCGTGCGGGGGCCGGGAAGGCCGTAGGTGAGCGTGCGCCACGAGCCCATGGTGCCGAAGAGGTCGACGGGGGCGGCTTCGGCCGAGGAGAGAGCGCCGGCGGCGCTGCCGTCGTCGCCGCCGATGGCGTAGACGAAGCGGGCGACGCGGGTGGCGCGCCCGGAAACGGAGGCCGGGGCGCGGCGCGCGACCAGCATGTCGGTTCCCGGGGCGAACGGCTGGAGGTTCGCGGCCGGGTTGGTGACGGACAGCGCGGAGAAGTCGGCGTACGTGCCGTCGTCGTTGGTGAGGCGGACGACGCAGACCGTGCCGGCGGGCAGGGTGTCGGCGGGGACGGTGACGTCGACCGAGGTGGCGGTCCAGGCCGCCACGGTCGCCGCGACGGTGGAGTGGGCGCCCGTGCCGGGATCGACGCAGTCGAGGCTGGCGGTCGGGTTGCGGAAGTCCGAGCCCGTGGCGGTGACGGTCTGCGGACCCGAGTTGACGACGGAGGCCGGGGAGATCTCGACGATGACCGGCGGAGGAAGCGCGCCGACGGAGAAGCCGCCGGAGAGCACGCCGACCTCGCCCGTGGGATTGACGACAATCACGTCGTAGGTGCCCTCGGCCAGCCCGGACGGCACGACCGCGGTGAGGCGGGCGGCGTCGACGAAGACGACGGAGCGCATCGGCTGGGCCAAACCCGTGCCGACGGGATCGAGGTACGCACGCGGCGTCGCCGCGAACGGGACCGTGCCGGCGGGAGGCGGGTCGGTGGCGGTCAGCGAAACGGCGGTGGCGCCGGCGGTCCAGCCGAACGGGGGGTCGATCGCCTCCAGCGCCAGGGTCGTGGTGTCGGTGACGGTCAGGCCGGCGGCGAGCGTCGCGGAGCAGCCGAGGTCGGTGGAGATCGAGACGTCGTAGACGCCCGGCGGCGTCCCGGCGGGCACGGTGGCGAGGATCCGGTTCGGACGCGCGGCGTCGAACGTGAAGGCCAGGTCGATCGGCGTTCCGCCGCCGGAGAGCGCGATGGTCACGCCGGACACGGTGCCGACGACGCCCGAGGTGTAGACCGTGACCTGGAGGTCGCTGCCGTTGTAGGCGACGGGCGGATCGACGAAGAAGACGATGGGGTTCTCCACCACGGTCAGGGCGCCGGGCAGGGTGGCTTCGCAGCCGGCGCCGTTGGACACGGTCACGTCGTGGACGCCCGGAGGGAGCGGCGGGATGGTCGCCTGGATCTCGGTGGATGAAACGTACGTGGTGGAGGTTGCCGCGGTGCCGCCGACGCTGACCGTGGTCTCCGGGAGGAAGTTGTCGCCGGTGACGGTGATGACCGAGTCGGCCGAGCAGATCCGCGCGGGGACCACGCCGGTGATCACGGGCGGCAGGGCGACGGTGATGGTCACGTCGGTGGCCGAGCAGTCCGCGGGGGGCGGGTTCTCGAGGTGGATCGTGTGGACGCCGGGGGTCGCGGCCGACGCCGGGAACGGCAGCGTGAGGCTCGTGCAGCTCTGGACCGTCTCCGCGAGGCCGGTGATGTCGACGCACCCTCCGGCGGCGGTCAGCGTGACCGGGGTGCCGTCGATCGTGACGGTCGGGTAGACGCCGTCGATGACGAGGAAGCCGGAGCCGGTCAGGGTGATCTCGGCCGGCAGCGCGTCGGTGCACGCGAGCGGGGGCTCGACCGAATCGATCTGCGGCGGGGGCACGACGGTCAGCCGCACCGGCTCGGCGCTGACGCAATTCGCCGGCGCCGGGTTGGTCACGACGAGCAGGTAGCTGGTGGAGGCGCCGCTCGTGGGCAGGCCGCCGGCGGGGATGGTGCAGGTGATCGCGGTGCAGCTCCGCACGCCCGCCGTCGGGCCTGCGACGTCGAAGCAGTCCTCGACCCCGGAGACCGTCAGCTCGATCGGGTCGCCGCCCCCGTCGGGGGTCGCGGTGACGGTGGGCAGCGTCCCGCCGACGTCCAGGAAACCCTCGCCGGTGAGCGTGATCGTGGTCTCGGCCTGCGCGACGCAGATCAGGTCCGGGTCCACCGACGTCACGGCCGGCGGGGGTACCGCGCTCAGCGCCGGCGCCAGCGTCGAGGCATTCCCGTTGCCGTTGGTGAGCGTGAGCGAGTACACGCCGTCGGCGAGCCCCAGCTCGGGGTAGACGTCGAAGGACATGCTCTCCTGGCTGGTCCAGCGGACGCGGGAAGGCGAGCCGTCGTCCGGGATGCGGATCGGCGCCGCTCCCGTCCCGGCGGCGCCGCGCAGGTCGGCGGTCCGTTGCAGCTCGAGGGCGGGCAGCCGGATCGCAGGTTCGCCGAGCACCTGCACCGGCAACGGCGACATCCCCTCGCCCGTCACGGCGACCTCGGTCGTGAGCTGCTGGTCGCAGACGAGCGCCGGTTCCAACCGCGTGGCGGACGGCGTCAACCCGTCGAGCTCGTGCGTGCAAGCACCCGCCGCCAGCGCGATCACGATCGGCCACGGTCTCCGAAGCTGGTTCATCGCTCACCCTCCCGTGCGGCAACGGTCCGCCGTAACCGTACGTTCGCCGGAACGGGGCGGACCTTACGTCCGCGCGGCGTTCGGGGGAGCACGGACGACCCGGCCCTGCCGGGAGGTCCCCGCCCACCGACGGCTCAGGCGTGGATCGCGCGCTTGTCAACGTCGAGCGCGGCTTCCTTGATCGCCTCGGCCAGGGTGGGGTGGGCGTGGCAGACGCGGGCGAGATCCTCGGAGCTGGCACCGAAGGCCATCGCGGCCGCGGCCTCCGCGATCAGCTCGCCGGCATGAGGGCCGATGACGTGGACCCCCAGCACGCGATCGGTCTTCTCGTGCGCCAGGACCTTGACGCGTCCGTCGATGCGTCCCATGCACCGCGCGCGCGGCGCGCCGCGGACGTGGAACACGCCCTTGCGGAACGGCACTCCGGCCTGCACGAGCGCCTCTTCGGTCCGGCCGACGCCGGCGATCTCCGGTTCCGTGTAGCAGACGCCGGGCACGAGGTCGTGGTCCACGAGCCCGGGTCGGCCGAGGATGCGCTCGACGCAGGCCACTCCCTCCTCCGACGCCTTGTGGGCCAGCATCGGTCCGCGGATCGCGTCGCCGATCGCGTACACGCCCGGTGCGCTGGTGCGGAACCCGTCGTCGACCGGAATGCGTCCGCGCTCGTCGGGGACGACGCCGGCCGGCTCCAGACCCAGGTCGGCGGTGGACGGGCGGCGCCCGACGGCGACCAGCACGCGATCGCCGCGTGCCGGCTCCTGGCCATCGATCGTCACGACGCACTCGCCGCCCTCCACCCCGGCGCCGGTGACGCGGCACCCGAGGCGGAACTCGATCCCTTGGCGCCGCAGCAGTTTCTGCGCTTCGCGGGCGATCTCGAGGTCCGTGCCAGGCAGGATGCGGTCGAGGAACTCGACCACGGTGACCTGGGCGCCGAGGCGCCGCCACACGCTGCCCAGCTCCAGCCCGATGTACCCGGCGCCGATCACGACGAGGCGCGGCGGCACCGCGGCCCAGGACAGCGCCTCCGTGCTCGTCCCGATGCGATCACCGTCGGGCGCCACGCCGGGGAGCGGAGCGCAGGAGGAGCCCGGGGCGAGCAGCACGTGCTTCGCGTTCAGCTCGAGCGTGTCCTTCCCCTGGACGCGGACCAGTCCCGTGCCGGCGAGGCGTCCCCGGCCTTCGTAGCGGGCGATCTTGTGCTTCTTGAACAGCGCGGCGACGCCGGCGGTCAACCCGGCGACGACGGCGTCCTTGCGCTTGAGCATCGCGGCGAGGTCGAGCGACACGCCGGCGATCCGCACGCCGTGTTCGGCCAGTCCCGCGGTCGCCTCGGCGTAGCGTTCCGAGGACTCGAGCAGCGCCTTGGTGGGAATGCAGCCCACGCGCAGGCAGGTGCCGCCGAGCTGCGGGTTCTCGTCGACGCAGGCGACGTTCATCCCAAGCTGAGCGCCCCGGATCGCCGCCACGTATCCGCCCGGCCCCGCACCGATCACGACCAGATCGTGCGTCCTGCTTTCCATCCTTCACACTCCCCGCATTCCCCGCTCTCCCCGCACTCCAACCCCCTACACTCCCAGGAGGAGCCGCGAGGGTTTCTCCACCTGCTCCTTGATCCGGCGCAGGAAGGTCACCGCTTCGCGGCCATCGATGATCCGGTGGTCGTAGCTCAGGGCGACGTACATCATGGGCCGGATGATCACCTGCCCGTTTCGCGCGACCGGGCGGTCCTGGATCGCGTGCAGCCCCAGGATCCCGGTCTGCGGCGGGTTGATGATCGGCGTCGACAGCAGCGAGCCGTAGACGCCGCCGTTGCTGATCGTGAACGTGCCGCCGCGCAACTCCTCCAGGCGCAGCTTGTTCTCCTTGGCCCGACGGCCGAAATCGCCGACCACGCGCTCCAGCTCCGCGAACGACAGCCGTTCGGCGTCGCGGATCACGGGCACGGCCAGACCCTTGCCCGAGCCCACGGCGATGCCGATGTCGAAGTGCCGGTGGTAGACGATGTTGTCGCCGCGCAGCTCGGCGTTGAGCTGCGGGAAGTCGCCCAGGGCGTTGATCGCGGCCTTGACGAAGAACGACATCATCCCCAGCCGCACGGCATGGCGCTGCTGGAACTCCTCCTGGTACTCCTTGCGCAACGCCATCATGTCGCCCATGTCCACCTCGTTGAAGGTGGTGAGCATGGCCATTTCCTGTTTGGCCTGGACCAGGCGGGCGGCGATGGTGCGGCGGATGGGCGTCATCGGGACGACGTGGTCCTCGCGCGCCCCGGACGGCGGCGGCCCCGCCGGCGGCTCGACCTCCGCCGGCTGCGTGGTGAGATCCGCATGGGGCCCCTCCGCTGGCTCGGTGGTCGCGATTGCGGCCTCCGAAACCGAAGCGCGCCCTTCAGGGCGCGGCCCCGCCGCGCCGGCAGCCGCGGGCTCGCCCCGAAGGGACTCGGCGGCTGTGCCGCCGAGCAGCCCGCGGTCCGGATGGGCGGGCCCGGAGTGCGCGACCACGTCCTCCTTGAGCAGGCGGCCGCCGGGACCGGTCGCCTTCACGTCCTCCGGCCGCAAGCCGCGCTCGGCGAGCGCAATGGCGGCAGCGGGCATCACGCGCGGGGGTTCGGCCCCTCGACCCGGCTCGGGACGGGCCGGCGCGGGCGGTGCCGGCTCCGGGCGAAGCCCTTCGGCCCCTCGACTCGGCTCGGCGCGGGCTCGCTCAGGGCGGAGCCCTTCGGCCCCTCGACTCGGCTCGGCGCGGGCTCGCTCAGGGCGGAGCCCTTCGGCTCGCTCAGGGCGGAGCGGACCGGGAGCCGCGGTCGTCACGACGCGCGGATCGATCAGCCCGATCGTCTCGCCGATCACCGCCTTCTCCCCCTTGCGCTTGAGGATGCGGCCCAGCACGCCCGGCGCGGGCGCCGGCAGCTCGACCGTCGCCTTCTCCGTCTCCAGCTCCACGACCGCCTCGTCCCGCTCGACCGCGTCCCCCTCCTTCTTGAGCCACTCCGCGATCGTCACCTCGGCGATCGATTCCCCGACCGGCGGCACCTTCAGCTCGACGGCTTCCATCCCGACTCCCTCCTGCGTTCAGCGGTCCTCGAACGCCCGCTCGACCAGACGCCGCTGCTCCAGCTTGTGGCTGGCGGCCGAGCCCGTGGCCGGGGACGACGATTCGTCGCGGTGGATCGCGGACCACGCCCACCGGCCGGCCAGGCGCTCGCCGAAGCGCAGCCGCAGATGCGGCCACGCGCCCATGTTGCCCGGCTCCTCCTGGACCCAGCGCACCGGGACGCCGTCCGGAACGCCTCCCATCGCCTCGAGGATCTCCGCGTCGGGAAGCGGGTAGAACTGTTCCAGGCGCACGAGCGCCACGTCGTCCCGCCCGCGCGCCTCCCGCTCGGCCGCCAGATCGTAGTACAGCTTGCCCGCCACGAGCAGCACGCGGCGGGCACGCGGGCCCGGGACCCGCGGATCGCCGAGGACGCGACGGAAGCGGCCCGTCGTGAATTCGTCCAGCGGCGAGACGGCGCGCGGGTGGCGCAGCATGCTCTTGGGGGTGAGCACGATCAGGGGCTTGCGCCAGGTGCGCAGCGCCTGGCGCCGCAGGAGGTGGAAGAGCTGCGCGGGGGTCGACGGCTGGGCCACCTGGAGATTGTCGCCGACCGCCAGCATGAGGAAACGCTCCAGCCGCGCGCTCGAATGCTCGGGGCCCATCCCCTCGAACCCGTGCGGCAGCAGCAGCACGAGTCCCGAGAGCATGCCCCACTTGACTTCGGATGCCGCGAGGAACTGGTCGATGATGACCTGCGCGGCGTTGGCAAAGTCGCCGAACTGCGCTTCCCAGGCGACCAGCGCGTCGGGCGCGGACAGGCTGTAGCCGTATTCGAAGCCGAGGCAGCCGGCTTCGGACAAGGGACTGTTGCGGATCTCCACCGGGGCCTGGCCCGGCGCCAGGTGGGCGAACGGCTCCCAGGTCGCTCCCGTTTCGACGTCGTGCAGGACCGCGTGGCGGTGGCTGAACGTGCCTCGCTCCGTGTCCTGGCCGGTCAGCCGGACGCGGTGTCCGTCCATCGCGACCGAGGCGAAGGCGAGGGCCTCGCCCGCGGCCCAGTCGAGCGGGGTCTCTCCGCGGGCCATCGCGCGCCGTGCCTCGTGGATCTTCCGCAGCTTCTCGTGCACGTGGAAGCCGTCGGGCGCGCGGACGGTCGCTTCGAGCAGCGCGGCCGCGGCGGCGCGGTCGACGCCGGTGTCGGGCTCGGGGACACCGGCCTCGGGGCCCCCGCGGAATCGGCACCACACCTCGGCCAGCCCGCCCGGCCGGACCGGCTCGGGCGGGTCGGGCGGGGCATCGGCGTGCGAACGCTCGAACTCGCGCTCCAGCTCGGCGCGCCTCCGCCGCTCGATCGCCGATGCCTGTTCGGCCGTCACCTCGCCCAACGCGAGCAGCCGCTTGAGGTACGCCTCGCGCACGGGCGGGCGCTTGCGGATCGCGGCGTAGAGCAGCGGCTGCGTGAACGACGGCTCGTCCGTCTCGTTGTGGCCGCGCCGGCGGAAGGCGTACATGTCGAGGACGACGTCGCGGTGGAACTCGCGACGGAACTCGAGCGCGAGGCTCACGACCTGTGCGACCGCCTCGGCATCCTCGCCGTTGACGTGGAACACCGGGGCCTGGAGCAGCTTGGCGACGTCCGTGGCGTACGGACTGGAGCGGCCCTGCGCGGGCTCGGTCGTGAACCCGATCTGGTTGTTGACCATCACGTGCAGGGTCCCGCCCGTGCGGTAGGCGGCGAGGCCGGCGAGGTTCAACGTCTCCTGCACGATCCCCTCGCCGGCGAACGCCGCGTCGCCGTGGACGAGGATGCCGAGCGAGCTCGCGCCGCCGGCGTCGCCGCTGCGATCCTGCCGGGCGCGGACCAGGCCGAGGGCCACGGGGTTGACGAACTCGAGGTGGCTGGGGTTGAAACAGAGGGCGAGGTGCACCGAGCGGCCGGTGGACGTAACCCAGTCGCCGTGACGGCCCAGGTGGTATTTCACGTCCCCCGAGCCGAGGTGCAGCTCGCCGTCCACCTCCTCGAACTCGTGGAAGATGACGTGGGGGCGCTTGCCCAGGAGGTTGACCAGCACGTTGAGCCGGCCGCGGTGGGCCATGCCGATCACGACATCCACGATGCCCTGCGCGCCCGCGCGCTCGAAGGCCAGATCGAGCAGCGGGATCAGGCTCTCGGCGCCCTCGAGCGAGAAGCTCTTGGCACCCACGAACCGGCGCTGCACGAATTCCTCGAAGATCACGGCGTCCGTCAGGCGGGTGAGGATGCGGAGCTGCTCCTCGTGGGACAAGGCGAGGCGGTTGGCCGAGGGCTCCATGCGCGCCTGGAGCCACTGGCGTTCGGACGCGTCATCGATGTGCATGAACTCGACACCGATCGAGCGGCAGTAGGTCTCGCGCAGGCGCTCGATCGCCCGGCGCAGGGTCAGCTCACCGACGCCGGTCAGGGTGCCGGCGGGGAGCACGGCGTCGAGATCGGCGGGGCCGAGGCCCCAGGCGGCGGGCTCGAGGTCCGGGACGGCGGCGGGGGGACGGCCGAGGGGATCGAGGGCTGCGGCGCGGTGTCCGCGCATGCGGTAGGCGCGGACGAGCTGGTCGACCCGGAGCTGCCGGGTCGCGAACTCGACGTGGGGCAGGCAGACTCGATCGAGGACCGGGTCGGGTGCGTCCCGGCCGCGTTCGACGGCCTGGAACCACGCGCGCCAGTCGTCGGGCACGGACGCCGGGTCGCGGCGGTACAGCTCGTAGACCTCGTCGGCGTAGCCGAGACTTGCGATGCCTGGATCGTCGGTCGGGGGAATCATCGCGGCGGATGCTAGCCACAGCGGAGGCCGCCTGCAACGGGGCGAAGGCTCCCGGGTTCAGGTGATCCGGAGTTCGCGCAAAGGACGCAAAGGGCTGCAAAGGACGCAAAGGGGGGGGAAAGCACGAACGGGTTGCCGTGGACGCGGGGCTTGGTTACAGTACGCCCACTCGGTCGCCGGGCCCCCCCGGCTTGGAGGATGGCCGATGCGCAGATCCTTGCGAACGTGCGTGGTCGTGCTCGCGCTGCTCGCGCCGGCCGGGGCGGCTGCCGACGAGCCGGCGGCCCTTCCGGACGCGGCGTTGGAGCGGCTGTCGGGGCTGCTGCGCGCGTACGAGCACCAGCCGACGGCCGAGGAATTCGCGGCGCTCGGGGAGCGCGACGCGGTGCGGGACGCGCTGATCGGGATCGTGGGCGACGAGGCCGAGGTCGCGCTGCTCCGGGGTCGGGCGATCGTGGCGCTGGGGTACTTCCCGGACGACGCGACGCGCCGCGCCATCGAGGGGGTGCTCGACCGGCCCGAGCTGTCGGACATCATCCTGCGCCGCGCCATCGAGACGATGGCGCACGCGTTCCGCGAGGTCGGGCTGTCGCATATCTCGCCCTACCTCGACGACGAGCGTTCCGACGTGCGCGAGGCCGCCGCGCTCGCGCTGGGCGAGATCGGCACGCCCGCGGCCCTTCGAGCGCTCCGCCGGCGCCTGGATCGGGAGCGGACCGACGCGGTGCGGGCCGCGATCGAGCACGAGGTCCGACGGCTCGAGGATGCGGCGGCGGTCGAGTGACCGTTCGATTCGTGGCTTGACGGAAAGGGAGGAACCCACGATGCAAGGATCTTCGCCCCAGACCCTCGATTCGGCCGCGGCACGCGGGCTCGCGCCGGGTGCCATCGGCGAGCGCCTCCTGGGGCGCTTGCCCGTATTCCAGATCCTGACGCCGCTCGCGCTGCTCGCCTCGCTCGTCCTGCCCGCGTTCTCGGCGGCGCAGAGCGAGGGCACGGACGACGCCGCGTCGTTCCTGGGCACGGCGCCGGCGGAAGGGACGGCGCCGGCGGAAGGGACGGCACCGGCGGAAGGGACGGCGCCGGCGGAGGGCGCGACCGCGGCGGGGGAAGGGACCGCGACGGTGGGCGGCGAGGGAACGGCGGCTCCCGGCGACGGCGCCTCGGCGTTCCTCGCGGGGCAGGAGCCCGACCAGACGCCGGTGATCGCGGCGCCGGAGCAGGATCCGGAGCTGGAGCTGGTGGAGGACCCGGAGCAGCCGTACTACCTGCTCGGAGTGCGCTCGCACGCGCTCTTCGTCCCCGACTTCCTGATCCAGGCCTTCGGTCTGCAGATGTTCGAGACCGTCTACGGCTGGACGGTCGGGCCGGAGTTCACGTATCGCAAGAACGGTTTCGACATCGTGACCTCGGTGTGGTGGGGCAGCTACCCGGCCGACACGCCGTCGCGCGAAGACGGCGACCCGGCGAGCGAAACGGAGATCATCAAGTCCACGTTGGGCCTCGTGTGGTTCACGGTCGACTTCATCGCGGGCTACGATTTCGAGCCCTGGGTCGCGCTGGTCTACGGCGGCGGGTTCGGGTTCGGCGTGACGACGGGCGAGGTGACGCGGACCGAGGCGTATCCCGTCGGCGACGGTTGGACGGCATGCGACGGGCCGGGGCAGCCCCGCGCGCAGATCGCCTACTGCGAGGAGAGCGGCGGCCACTACGGTCCGATCCCGACCAAGGCGAAGGGCATCTGGCCGGTGTACCCGATGATCCACGGGACGCTCGGCGCGCGGTTCAAGCCGCTCCGGAACCTGGTGATCACGCCCGAATTCGGCGTCGGCATCCCCGAGCTGTTCACGCTGGGCCTGCGCGTCAACTACATGTTCTAACGAGTCTAGAGCCCGACGGCCTCACGCTCCTCGCTCACGGAGAACCGCAACAGGTCGCGCGCGGAAGCGGAGAGGCGCAGGGCCTCGCGAAGGTCGGGTGCGGCGGCGGCCTCCGGCGCCTCGCGGCGCGCGGCGAAGCGCACGGCGACGTCGAGCGCGTCGGAGAGGACGAGGCCGATCCGGTCCGCCCCGCGCTCGACGCCGGCCAGCAGGGCCTCCGGCTTCTCCAGCGGCTGCTCGACGCACGCCGCGGCCAGGGGATCCAGCGTCCGGCGGATGCGCCGGGGAAGGTCCCGGTCCAGGCGCTGCGTCAGCTCGGCGACGCGCTCCTCGGTCGCACCCGACACGGCGACGGTCGCGCCGCGCGCGCCGACCGAGAGGCGTACGAGGGCGGCGACGAGCGTGGCCAGCTCGCCCGCGGCCAGTTTGTCCACGAGGTGCAGGCCGAGGGCGATCTTCCCCAGGGTCCTGCCGAGCTGGAAGATCTGTTCGCCGACAGGAGCGTCGGCCAGCTCCCGCGGCAGGACGAGCACCGGCCGCGCCTCCGGCTCGGCGAACGCGCCCTTGACGGGGTCGACGGCGGCCATGTACGCCGGGACGTCCTCCAGTCCGACCGCGCGGGACACCGCCTCGATCGCCGCGCCCAGCCCGCCGCCGGCGGGCGAGCGGCCGCCGCCCAGTCGGTCGCGTTTCGTGGCCCCGTGGACCTCGAGGTCGGTGGCGAAGAGCACGCCGATGGCGGGGGCCACGAGGGCGAGGAGGTCCGCGGCCGGGTGCGTCGCCGCGGCCGGGAGCAGCGCCTTGAGCATCGGGACCGGCAGCGTGAGTCCGGACAGCTCGGCCACGGCGCGCGGCCGTCGCCGCGAGAGCATGGTCTGCACGGGCGTGTCCGAATCGCCGAGGCACAGCAGGGCCTGCGCCGCCGAGGCCCCGACCCGGCCCGCCACTTCGCGCACGTCGAACAGGATGCGGTACGCCTTGCGTTCCAGCGGGTCGTCGGCCAGGACGCCGCGGGCGAGCACGATGGCCTGCCGCGTGTTGCCCGACTGGGCCTGCAGCTCGGCCAGCTTCAGGCGTGCGGCCCGGTTCTCGCGGTCCAGCTCCACGGCCTTTTCCTGCGCGGCGATGGCACCGGCCGGGTCGCGCAGGTGGGTCCCCCGCACCTTGGCCAGCTCGAGCAGCAGCGGTGCGTGGCTCTTGCCCAGCCCCGTCCCCGCCGCGGCGATTCGCCGGTCGAGCAGCTCGGCGATCTCCGTCCACCGCCCGCGCTCGGACCACAGGCGCATCAGTCGCGCGACGGCGCGCATCGAGCCGGTTTCCTCGTCGGCGGCGGCCTTGAGCACGGCCACCGCCTCGGCCTCGTCGTCGTAGCCCTCGATCACCAGATCGGCGAGCTGCAGGCGATAGCCCACGCGACTCGACGCCAGGTCCTCGCGCGCGATGAGTCCCTCGAGGATCTCCCGCGCCTCGCGCCAGCGGGCCTCGCGCCGCAGATGGACGACCAGACGCTCGAGAATCGATGGCGCCTGCGGGAACCTCTCGCGCGCCTGCTCCAGCACCTCGCGCGCGGAGGCCGTGTCCTGCATCTTGTCCTCGAGGAGCACGGACAGGTGTACCGCGGCCGGCGCCGCCGTCGTCTCGTCCTCGTCGACGCGCAGCAGGTGGCGGTAGATCGTCACCGCCTCGTTGTACTGGTCCTCTTCCGCGTACAGGTCGCCCAGGTCGGTGAGGGCCGGGGCGTGGTTGGGCGAGAGGCGCAGGACGCGGTTGAGGGTGGACACGGCCCCGGCGCGGTCGTCCAGCCGGTCGCGCTGAAGGGTCGACAGCATGTACAGCACCTCGACCGCTTCCGCGCGGTCCCCGAGGTCGTCGGCGACGCTGCGGAGCTGCTCGGCCAGCTCGCCCCACGCCTGCCGCTCCCCGAAGAGCCGCACCAGGAGTCCCATGGCCTCGACGGAATCAGGGCACGCGCGTAACGCCTGGCCGAGCATGTCGGCGGCGCGCCGCCAGCTCTCGGCCGACTCCTCGGCGGCCGTCTCCTCGGCGGCGTGGACCAGGTGCACGCAGCGCGTCGCGTCGTCCGCGGACGCGTCCGCCAGCCGGCGCAGGTGTTCGGCGCCGATCCGGCCGTGGGTCGCCTCGACCAGCGCGGTCCAGAGGCTCACCGCGGGAAGGGACGACGGATCCAGCTCCGCGGCCCGCCGCGCCCGCTCGGTCGCCTCCGTCAGCCGGCCGGCGCGGGCCAGCCAGTCGGCGAGGCGGACAAGGCGCGCGGCCTGCGCCGCGCGCTGTTCCTGGTTTTCGGTTGTTGCTTCCTGGTCCGGAGGTGCGCCGAGGTCCGAAAGGTCCGATTCGAGCAGCTCGACGAGCTTTGGAACGTCGGTGGCTTCCAGGGCGAGGCTTTCGCCCAGGAGCGCGAGCTCGGGATCGTGCGGGGCGCCGGAACGAAGCTCGTCGAGGAGACGGAGACGGAGGGCGGCGGGCAGACCGGCACGCTCGGCCTCGATGAGCCGATCGCGCAGGACGCCCAGGCGCACGGCGTCCGCGGGGAGCGTCTCGGCCAGCTTGTCGAGCACTTCGGCCAGGGCCTCCCACTGCGAGGTGGCGGTGTGGATCCAGGCGAGCGCGCGGAGGGGTCCGACGGCGTCGGGGCGGAGGTCGAGCGCGCGGCGGAAGGCCTCCGCGGCGCGCGGCAGGTTGCCGACCTTCTCCGACCACAGCCAGCCCAGCTCGGACCAGGCGCGGAACGATTCGCCGTCGGGCTTGAGCTCGCCCAGCCGTGCGAGCCGCAGCTCGACGACCTGCTCCCAGGCACCGCGCTCGGCGAGGAGGCGGGTGCGGGCGGCGCGGGCGGAGGTGAGTCGGGGATCCAGCTCGAGGGCCTGGGTGTAGGCGTCAAGGGCGAGCTCGACCTTGCCCAACGGGTCTTCCCAGATCTCGCCGATGCGGGCGAGGACGACGGCCTTGCGCTTCGAGTCGCGGCTTGCCGCCGCTTCCGCCTCCAGCACCTCGATGACCCCTTCGAGGTTCTTGTTCTCGTGGTGCATGCGCAGCAGCGCCTGGAGGGCCGGGGCGCAGGCGGGGTCGGCGAGAAACGCGTCGTGATAGGCCTGCCGTGCGCGCTCCGCGTCGCCGATCTTCTCCTCGAGGATGCCGCCGACGCGGCAGAGGGTGGTGGCGCGCGAGGTCGGCGAATCGATGAGGTCCAGCTCGCGGCGGTACAGTCCGACGAGGTCCTCCCAGCGGCCCTCGCGGTGCAGTACCCGTCCCGCAGCCTGCAGGGCGGCCAGGAGGTTCGGACGCAGCGCCAGCGCCGCCTCGTACTCGGCCAGCGCACGCGCCGGATCCCCCAGCTCGCGCTCGGCAATCTCGCCCGCCCGCAGCAGGAGGGCCGCCGCGTTCTCCTCCGAGGTGTCGCGCTCGGCCAGACGCTTGAGCTGCACGATGAGCTGCTCCCAGTCCTTGCGCTGTTCGTGGATGCGGGTCAGCGCCGCTCGTGCGGACGCGTGCTCCGGGTCCAGCTCCAGGATGGCCTCGAACGCGACCACGGCGCCCTCGACGTCCCCGACCACGTTCTCCAGCGTCGCGGCCCGCCGCTCGAGATACCCGATCTTGAGGGACGGCTCCGTGGCGTTGTCGGCCAGGCGGCCGAAGAGCACGGCGAGATCGCGCGACATGCCGGTGCGGCGGTAGAGGATCTCCAGCCCGCGCAGGGCCGGCGGAAAGAAGGGCCGGACGCCGAGCGCCGCCTCGTAGTGCGCGACGGCGTCCCCGGGCTTCTGGAGCTGCCGCTCGCAAACCTCGGCCGCGCGGCACAACGCCACCGCCTTGCGCTCGACGTCCTCCTGCGCCTCGGCCTCGGCCAAGTGCATCGCGCAGAGGTCGGTCCAGCGCTCGTGCCGGACGAGGATCTCGCCCAGCGACTGGAGGACGGGCGTGGAGAGCGGGTCGATCGTGAGGGCGACGCGGAGGGCGAGGATGGCGTCGTCGGGGCGGCCGAGCTGCTCGTGGAGCATGAGGCCGAGGCGGTGGAGGAGGAGGAGCTTCTCGCGGGGATCGGAAGAGAGCGAAGCCAGCGCACGCGCCGTGATCGCCGCTTCTTCCCAGCTCGCGGCCGCCTCGTAGAGCGCGAGCAGCTCGCGCAGCGCCATCGGCCGGTCGGGCTGGATGGTGCGGATCTCCTCGAGCGCGAGGCGGGCGCGGGCGGGGTCGTCCAGGTGATCGATCGAGATCCGGGCGATCTCGTAGAGGAAGTCGGCGCGGGCGGACCCTTCGAGACGCGAAGCGTCCTCCGTCAGGCTGGCGAGGAGCTCCTGCCAGCGTCCGGTGCGCCGGTAGACGCGCTGCAGCCCTTCCCGGGCGTCGGCATCGAGAGGGTCCGCCTGGGCCATGCGGGCGTACCAGGCCTCGGCGTCCGCGGGGCGCTCGCGCACCGTCTCGTCCAGCCGCGCCAGCTCGAGGCGGATCGAGCGCCGCGGCTCGGGCTCTCCGGCCTGACGCTCGAGCTCGACCAGGACCTCGCGGAGGGCCTCGGCGTCGTCGCCGCGCCGCGCGGCGGACGCGGCGGCGTGCAGTGCGAGGGGATCCTCGGGCGCGAGCCGGCGGGCCTCGGCCAGATCGGCGCGGGCCTGTTCGCCGCGGCCGAGGTGCGAGCCCAGGAGCAGCGCGCGCTCGCGCCGCAGGGCGGCGAGCGCCCTGGGAGCGGTGGTGGCGGCGATTTCGCGGTCCAGCAGCTCGAGCGCCTGGGGATGGGCATGGCGTGCGAGGTGCTGGCGGCGCATCGCCCGCAGGGCGGGGACGAACGAGGGCACGGCGGAGAGGGCTTCCTGGTAGTGGGCCTGGGCCTGCTTGCCGTCGCCCAGGTGTTCCTCGAACATGCGGCCGATCTCGTAGAGCAGCCGGGCGCGGACGAGCGGCTCGCGGTCGTCGGACGCCTCCTCGCGGTAGCGCTGGATGAGGGCATAGACGGCCTTGGGAGACCCGTCGGCGTACCACGGGTGCCGCCGCGCCTCCGCCCCGGGGGATTGCGGCTCGACGGACCCGTTGACGCCCTGCGCACTCCCGTCCCTGCTCTCGCCCTCGCCCATGCTCATCCCTCCCCCGGCTTCGCGGCGCCGGAGCGAATTCCTCGCGCGATCGACGCGAAGGGTAGGCCGCGGGGGGCGGTGGGGGCAAGAAAGCTGGGGAAGTCGGTCGAGTGGGGAGTTGTTGGTCCGGGCAGGCGAGGATGCTGCAAGCTACTTGACGAACGTCCCGTGGGCGAAAGGGGCAGACGCGGCTCGCTCGAACCGCCTTCCCAGCCGGCCGGCCACCTGCGCGAGCTCGCGCTCGTCGATGCGCACCACAAAGCCGGCGTGTGGTACGAACTCCACACCCGGCGCAAGGCGGGGCGCGCCCCTTCGCCGCAAGAACTCGCCGATCCGGCGCCCGAGGCGTCCGGCACGGGACGGGGAGACGCCGCCCACCCAATAGCTGGCCAGAATCGGACCGGACGGGCAGATGCGATCGCAGGCCATGAGAAGACGCTCGCGATCGGTCGGAACGAGTACGTTCGTCAGGCTGGTCCAGCCCAGGACGATCGCGTCGTAGGTCTGACGGGCGATCGTCGCGCACGAGTTGAGATGCCCATCCAGGATCGACCGCGCGACGTCCTGGTATGAGGCCGCTGTCACCAGGGAGGTGGGTGCCAGCCGTCGCGCGCATTCGGCGGCGCCGCGAGACGAGGGTTCGAGAGCATCCACCGCGTAGCCCTGGCGCTCCAGCACGATGGCTTCCCGGCCGGCCCCGGCCGCGGTCACGAGGACACGCGCCGGGGCGGGGGGGAGGACGGCCGCGTACCAGCTCCTCTCCCAGTCGAACAGACCGCGTTCGGGATCCGATCGCGCCAGGGAATGGTCGAAGAGGGCGATGGTGAGCCGCGCCGCCTCCGCGGGCGTACAGGCACCGTGGAGGATGCCTCCCGTCAGGGAGCGGAATGCGGAAATCGCCCGGAGGACGTGTCGGTCGAGACGGGCGAGGGCCCGTGCGGCGGCCCGCAGGGACGCGTCGCGGACAGGTTGGATGCTCTCCGGGCCGCCGAACGACATGGAGGGCGAGTATGGGCGACCGGACCGTTCGGCCGCAAGGTCGCCTCCCCCCCAATTTGAGCCACGCTTCGGCTGGCGTGGCAGTACACTCGGGGGGGGGCGTCGCGGGCCCGTCCGCAGCCGCTACGGGGCCCCGCCGGCATCCAAGTTCGCACGGGGATCCGTCGCGTCACGTTCTGTCGGGACAGGCGCCGTGTCAGCTCGGGGGGGCACCAACGCACAGCGGCCCGGTGTCGGCACACGCCAGCGCCAGGGACTCGAACAACGCCGAGTTCGAGATCTGGGGACGCCGGTACGGCCGCCGGGGAGGCCGTTTCGCCTGCTTCCTGTCCGACTGGTGCTGGTTCGACCTTTCCATGCGTTCCTCCCTTCCCGACCTTTCAATACACGACGATGATCCGTCCCCGATCCGTGGAGTGGCGGGTGTGTCCGACGGCGAAGTCCGGGGATCCGTCGCCCGTCACGTCCGCCAGGTAACCCACGCCGCCGTTGGACAGGACATCCGTCGTGTCGGGAGCCACGGTCACGTCGGCGGAACTCGAGGTGATCGCCGTGGCGAAATCCCGGCCCATGAACAGCCGCCCGGCGCCGCCAGCCCCGCCCAGACGGTTCATGCCGACGAGTACGTCCGTGCGACCGTCGCCGTCCATGTCCGAACTGGTGGGCAATCCGGGCGCCTGGCCCGTGGCCAACAACAACCCCAGGCGATCACTGGTGTTCGGCGAGGCATCGTTCCGGATCGAGCCCGTGTACGAGGACGGGACGGAGCCGCTCGCGTTGAGGAAGGTCAACACCACGCCTTGGTCGTTGGCCGTGCCGCCGGGCGGATAGTCCATGTAAACGAGCAGGTCGGCACGGGCGCCGCCGTCCAGGTTGGTCATCGCGAGCTGGGCGCCGAAGTTGATGGAGGCGCCCGCGGTCGGCGAGACAAGTTGCTGGTCGTAGGTGGAGACCGAAACCAGCCCCGTCGTGATCGACCTCGATCGACCGAAGCTGAGATACGCCGAGCCGCCGTTCGCGGTCGAGGGCTCGCCGATAAGAACGTCGGAGAAGCTGTCGGCGTTGACCAACTGGCCTCCGGCCAGGGCCGTTCCGAACTGGCCGCCGGTGGCAACCGTGCCGAACATGATGTCGCCACCGAATCCCGTCGCCCGGTCGCCCGGGACGGTGACGGACGCGGGCGGCGAGGACCGACCGAAGTACAGCAGGGTCGCCCCCTGGAATCCGTTCCAGCCGGGAATGCCGATCAGCAGATCGGCCCGGGTGTCGCCGTCGAAGTCCCCGGCGGACGCCACGGCCCAGCCCAGGAAGCCGTTGTTGTCCTGTGTCGAGGTCGAGTCGTCCAACAGGAACGTGACGTCGGCTGCGGAAACGTCCAGGGTTGCGGGCCACGACGCCCGCCCCTTGAAAAGGAACGCCCGGCCACGGTTCGTCTCTCCCGCGGGGCCCGACCCGCCCCACGCTCCGATCAGCACGTCGTTGCGCGTGTCGCCGTCGAAGTCGCCCACCCCGGCCAGCGACGCGCCGAAGCCGCTGGCGGGCGGCCCGCTGATCGCTGTTCCCCAGGCCGACGGCGCGCCCGACGCCTGGCCGAAGACGAGGTACGCCGACGCTCCCGCGGCCGTGCCAATACCGAAGTCCGGATACGTGTCGCCGTTGATGTCTCCCAAGGGTTCGATTTCGGATCCGAAGCGAAGCGTGGTCGCCGTTGGACCCAGGATCTCCTGGCGCAAGAAGGCGAGCTGGACCTGGGGCGCGTTGCCGACGGGACCAAGCGAGCCGCCGCCGTCCGTCGCCCGGACCATGCAGGTCACGTAGCGCTCGATGCGGAAACCGGTCAATCGCTGGAGCTGCGGCGCGCCCGGCGCGACCACGGACCCGGTGAAGGAGTAGGGCGTGGCCGTCGCCCAATCGAAGGTCGCCGCCGCGGAGGCCGCCGTGAGGCACCGGATCTGGTACCCGCTCACACTCCCGCCGCCCGCGTCGCTCGGGGCCGTCCAGGCCAGATCGAGCGTTCCGCGACGGCGATCCGCGACGGCAATCGCCAGGTCGGTGATGGCGACGTCGGGCGGGGTCGAATCAATCGTCACCGTGATCGAGTCGGTACCCGTGCCGCGAGCGTCGGTGCCGTCCGCCCGAATCGCGATGCCGGCCCCGTCGGCCGCGCCGACGCAGAACGTCACAGGGCTGCCGCTGTACGCCAGGCTGCCGGCGCTCGCTCCGCCCACGAACAGCTCCACCGTGCCCGAGGTGATGTTCGTCTGCACCGTCACACCCAGCTGGAACCCCGCCGCGCCGACATCGCAGTCGTTGGCAGGACCGAGCAGTGCACCGTCCGCCGGCGCCGTGATGTTCACCTGCGGCACGTCCCGCACCTCGATCGAGCAGGGTGAAGGCGTCATGTCGCCGCGTTGACCGTGATCGTCTACGGCATACGCGGCGAGATTCACGCTTCCGTAGGTCAAGCCGGGAGGCACGAGGGTCGTCGTCGGGAATTGGGCGAAGCCGCCCCCGGGCGTCGCCGTGTACGGCGACGGCGGCACGGCGGCCCCGGTGGTCGCGTCCGTGACCTCGAGCGTGACCTGCATCGGGTCGCTCGTCCGGACGGTGGCCAGGACCTGGATCCCGTTCGCGTTGTTCCCGTCGACGTCGTCGGCAGGGGTGAGGATGGCGCCGCACGTGGGTCGCTGGAGCGCGAGCACCGGCGGTTCCGTATCCACCGTCACGGCCTTGTCCGGCGAGACGCCGTGGAGGCCGCCGATGCCGTCGCCCTCGGCGCGGAGGGTGACGGAGCCCTGGGGGAGGGTCGTGGAGGTCCAGGTCGCCGTGCCGCCGAGCGCGTCGCCCGAAGAGACGCAGGTCACCGGGGTCTTGGGAACGTCGTTCACGTAGAGCGTGACTTCCTGGCCGACGTTGCTGCAGCCGACCTCCACCGTGTACTGACACAGGGTGTCCGAAGGCCCCTCGTCGTTCACGGCCAGGATGAGCGCCGTCGCCGCGTCGGGACGGCGAATCGCGAACTGCGGCGCGTCCGTCTCCAGATTCAACGTGATCCTGCCCTCGCCGGCGTTGCCCGCATCGTCCTGCACCGCACAGCAGACCTCGTTGCCGACACCCGTCAGCGTCACGTGGCCCGTGCCGGCCCCGGAGCCGTCCAGGGCCACGATGCCCTCCGGGTCGAGCGGCGCGGCGCCGCACTGCGCCACCGTCGTTCCCGTCGGAGAGTCCGTCGTGCTCACCGTGAGCTGCACCTGCGTCCCCGCCACGCCGGCCAGCGCGTCGTCGCCGTCGTTGAACCACGTTCCGTCCGCCGGCGCCGTGATCGCGCAGCCCGGAATCACCGTGTCCACCGTGTAGGTGAACGTCGTCGAGAAACCGATATTGCCCACCGCGTTGCGGCACCGCGCCTGCACCTCGCGCGGGCCCTCATCCAGATCGATGGCATCGAACACCGCGTGCCCGCCCGCCAGGTTCTCCGACGGTGCCCCGGTCTCGACCCCATCGATGATCAACACGACCGGCTGGCCGTCCTCGGCGTCGCTGGTGACGTCGAAGTCGATCTGCAGCCCGGCGACACCGGCGTCCACGTCGTCACCGGCGTTCAGGCTGCCACCCGGGGGCGCCACGATGTCGCACTCGGGCGAGCCCGTCTCCACCGTGATCGTGACCTCGTCTCCCGGAGGCGGACAGACGTCGCTCGTCTGCACCCGCAGCACGTGCTCGCCGTCGCTGAGATCCACCTCGACGAACTGGAGCACGGTGCCGGACACGGTCGTCGAGGCGACTTCGCCGCCGTCGACCAGGAGCTGGACGTCGGTCCCGGCCTCGGCGTCCGTGGAGACGACAATGGTCTTCTGGAAGCCGTCGGCCATGTCGAGGTTCTCGTCATCGGAGACGCCGTACGTCGCCCCCGCCGGCGGCGGTTCCACGAAAGTGAACGACGGGCAGACCTCGGACCGGACGATCTGCACGGTGATGGTCGCCGTGCAGGCCGGGGAGGTCTGCGCGCGCAAGGTCACGTTCACCGCCGCGCCCGGCTCCGGGTAGGCCGCCGCCAGCGTCACCGCGGCGAAATCGACCCGCCCCGCGGTCGCGGTCGCCGTACCGACCGAGGCTCCCGCGACCAGCAGCTCGACGTCGGCCCCGTCCGCGGCGGTGGTGGTGATCTGGACGTCGTACTGGAAGCCGTTGGACGGATCGTCGTCGGCGTCGTCCAGCGTCTCCAGCCGCGCGCTCGCCGCCGGCCGCGCAAAGGTCAGCACCGGGCAGTGCCCGCAGTCGAGCGTCACGGTGATGTCGATTCGCACGCCCCCGCCGCTGGCCTCGAGCACGTTCTCGCCCGTCTCCAGGGTGACGTCGTTGAAGACGACGTCGTCACCGGAGTAGGTCCGGTCCATGGCCAGGGTGGGGTCGTTGTTCACGGTGAGGTGGACGACGTCGCCGGAGGCGAACCCTCCGACGCGGACGGTCACGTCAATCTGGGTTCCGGCGATGGACGTCGAAACGTCGTCCTCGCAGGTGACGGTGATACCGTCTCCGGGCGACACGATCGAGATCGACCGGCTGGCGGGATCGGAGCACCCCACCGCCCCGAGCGCGACGGCAACAACCAGGAGCCCGAACCGGACGTGACCACGCGTCATCGCTGCCCCTCCTCCAGGCGCCTCGGTCGGATGGTGAATTCCCCGGCCATTTCCGCGGCGCCGCCTGCGAACGGCAGTCTACGCGATTCCCCTTCCGGTGCAAGCCCCGAGTCGTCGGGCCGGCCGGGAAGACGGCCGGCCGCACGTGCCCTTGCCCGCGCCCCCGCACAGGCCAGCCGCGACGGGCCCAGGAGGTCGCCGTCCTCGTGCAGCGCGTTGGCATGGCACCGCACGCAGAACCCCAACAACTCGCAGCCCCGACATTCCGGCAGGTCGGACCAGCAGATCCGGGAAAACCGCTCCAGCCGCGGGTTCCCCACCCAGATGCGCTCGAGCGGCGACTCCACGAGATTCCCGAGCGGCTCCAGCAGGCTCAAGCAGGGCCAGACGTCGCCGTTCGGCGCCACGGCGACCATCGCCTGGCCGACCCGGCACACCGGCACAGGCAGCTTCTCCGGCACGTCGTCTGCCTCCGGCGGCAGCGCCAGACGCGGATCGGCGTACAACCGCTCGAGCTGCCCGGGCGCGAGTCGATGGTCCGCCGGCCGCGAGCAGCCGTCCTCCTGGACCTGGATCCCGGGGTCGAACGACCAGTCCATCGCCTCGGCCTCTGCGAATTCAATCACCGCCCCGTAGCCGTCGAAGGTGTCCGCCTGGAGGGCGCAGTTGAGCAGCACGCGCGCTCCCAGGTCGCGCATCCGACGGGCCGCGGCCAGCGTCCGGGCGTGCGATCCGGCCAGACCCGTCACGCGATCGTGCCGTTCCGCGTCGGCGGAGTAGAAACTGAAGTGGATCTCCATCACCGCCGCCGCCGCGAGCGCCTCGCACGTCGCCCCGTCCAGAAGCAGGCCGTTCGTCTTGAGCTTGATCGCAAAGGCCAGCGCGCGGGCCTCGCGCACCAGCTCGACGAAATCCCGCCGCAGCAGCGGCTCGCCTCCCGTGAACGTGAGGAACAGGACGCCCGCGTCGGCAAGCCGGCGCAGGACGAGCTTCCACTCGTCCGTGCCGAGCTCGCTCCCCGTCCGCTCGACCTGGAAGCAATGCCTGCAGCCCAGGTTGCAGCGGCGCGTGAGCTGCACGATCGCGGCGAGCGGCACCGGGTGCTTCTTCGCCAGGGCTTCGAGCATCGCCAGGGCGCTCGAGCGGGCACCGTAGGGCACGGTCGTCATTCGACCACCAGCATCCGCTTCTCGCCCAGCTCGCGCGCGAACGTCTCGAGATCCCCGCGCGCCGTCGCGTCGTCGACCTCGAACTCCTCCACGAGCAGTCCGACGATCTCGTCGACCGTCCGGCCCTCGCAACGCTCCCACACGAACGTCCCGACTTCGTTCAGCGTGTGCATCGATTGCGTGGCGGGCACGACGATCACCGCCTGCCCGTCGATCACGCGGAACGCCACGTCGGGATGCCGCCGGAATCGCAGCTGGTCCGTCAGCACGAGACCTCCCCTCGCCGCGCCGCCACCCATCGCTCCACGAGCACGTCGGCGAACGGCTCTCCCAGTCCGTACGACAGCTCCACGACGGGGACCTCCGTCGCCAGCCGCGCCAAGGTGCCCAGCACCGCGTCGGCGCGCGCTCCGTCGTAGTGGTTGTGCACCACCGCCCGCGCCAGGCGGCTCATCCCCGCCGGCGCCGGCAGCACGGAGGCGGCCAGCGGCGCGTTCTTGCGGACCACGACCACCATCGCCAGCGGAACGACGTCCGCGGCCACGGGTTGGTACTTCCCGCCCCACATCGGCACGGGATACGCGCGCCAGCCGTGCGTGGGCGCGGGAGAGGTACACTGCATCGACCGCACGGCCACCCGCTCGTCCGCCAACACCGTTCCGCCCGAAAAACCTCCGGCCGCCGTGCTCTTTCCGGACTCGGCGGGGCCGGCGAAGACGAAGGCGTTTCCCGCCGCCCGGACCGCCGACGCGTGCAGGAGGAGACCGTCGCGCTTCGGCAACAGATGCGCCAACCCCAGGTGAATCCCCGCGATGACCTCCAGCGAGGTTCTCAACGCGCCCCGCACGTGAATCGTCGTCGCTACCGGCTTCCTCCCTGGCTCTCTCCGCGTCCCTCTCAGCGCCCTTAGCGCCTCAGCGGTAGTTCGGTCGGTCTCAGCGTCCTCCCGCCCCTCGGCGCCCTCCCAGATCCAGAACGGCTTGACGATCGGATCCTCGACGGGGCGCGCGTCCACGCGGTTGACATCGACGCGAAACGCTCCCTTCGGCAGCGCCGCTCCGTCCAGCGAAGCCGCGGCACGTCCGACCACGATATCCGCCTCGTCCGCGGCGCCCTCCTCCGGGTCCGCCCCCGCGCGCTCGCCCACCGCGAAGGGCCGCAGGTTCGCCTCCAGCACGGCCGCATCCGGCAGCTCCAGATCCGCCGGGAGCTCCACGACGAGATCCGCGACGCGGAGGCGGCCGAGGCCCTGCGGCGTCATCCGCCCGCCTCCCCCCCGGCCGCTTCGCAGGTGCGCCGCGGCGCCCGCGGATCGATTCCGCCCGCCATCCGCTCGATCTCCTCGACAACTTCCGTCGGCCGCTCCCAGATCAGAAGATGCCCGGTATCGGGAAAAACCCGCATCCGGGCGCAGGGCATCCCTTCGACCAGCTCGCGGGCACGCTTGACCGGCGTCATCAGGTCCTGCTCGCCGACCATGACCACCGCGGGAACGCCGATCTCCGGCAGCCTCGGCCGCAGGTCGCACGCATCGCACGCGGAGAAATCGGCAACCGCCGCGGCTGGCGAGGCGGGCCACGGCGCCGATAACCAACGCGCCGCGACCGCAGGACTGGCGGAAGGTGCGAAGCCCATCGCCGCCATCTGTTGCGGAAGTTCTTGGAAGTGTTCACGGACCAAGTCGAGGAGCGCCGTCGCCACGCGCAGGCGGGCCGCGGTCGAGACAAGCACGAGCCCGGCAACGGCCTCGCGATGGTCGAGCGCGAGCTGCAGAGCCACCGCGCCGCCCATCGAGTGGCCGACGACGATCGCCGGCCGCCCCCACCGCGCGCGCACCGCGCGGGCCGCGAACGCCGCCATCGCCGTGACGTCCCGCAACGGCTCCTCGAGGAGCCGAGCGCCATGCCCCGGCAGGTCGACGGCCAGCGCGTCCGCACCGGGCCCGAGCCGCTCGACGATCTCCGACCAGTCCGACGCTCCCCCGCCGGCATGGTGCAGCAAGAGAACGGGTACGCCCACGTCAGAACCTCCCGCCGATCGCCAGCCCGACGGCGTCGGGCGAAGCGGCCGGCACGACGGTCGCGCCGGGACCGTCCTCGTCGTCGAACAGGAGCAGCAGGGTGCCGGTGAGGGCGGTCGCGGCGACGACGCCCAGGCTGATGTAGGTGGCGAGGAGGAAGTCGTCGCGCTCGCGCGCGAGGCCGGCGCGGTCCGCGGGCGAGATTCCGGCGCCCTGGTCGTCGATTTCCTCCTGCTTGACGCCGGCCAGCGCGCCCAGGGTCGTCGCCGCGGCCGCGGCCGCGCAGCCCAGACCGATGACGGTCCAGCCCGCAATCTCCTCCCCGCTCACGGCCTCGTCGAGCGGCGGAGGGGGAGGAGGGGGGGGAAGAGGAGGGGGAGGAGGAGGACCGTCCTGCAGCTCGATCCGGCCGAGGATGACGACCGTGAGCGCCTCGGCCTCGGCGCGGTTCGGGGCGTCGGGCGACCCGTCGAGGTACTCGCGCAGGGCGCGGAGCGCGGAGTCGAGATCACCGGCCCATTCCGCGGCGCGGGCCAAGTTGTAGAGCGTCGAGGGGTGCGGGATGATCGCCTGCGAGCACGCGAAGGACCGTTCGGCCTCCCAGAACGCCTCCCGGTCGACCTGCGCCCTCCCCTGCTCGAACCAGAACGCGGCGAGCGCCCGGCGTGCGTCTTCGGTTTCGGCGGCGATGCGGCACTCGTCCGCGATGGGATACCACGCGGCCGGCGACTCGTCCGCCGCGGCGGCGGGGACGGGAAGAAGGGTGATTCCGAACAGGATCAGAACGGGCTTCATGCGGCACACGCCAGCCTTCCCCCGCGGCGCGACCGGCAAAATAGCCTGAAGGCGAGGGGAAGTCGACGGCACTAGTGCGGCAGGTGGGGGTCCGGGAGGAGCTGGCCGGCGCGGGTGTCCCGGGCCTCGCCGGCGTCGGCGGGGCCGGTATCCCGCGCCCGCAGCAGGCGGACGGCGATCCCCATGCTCTCGGACGCCGAGAACGTCGTCGAGAACGGCTGGAAGCCGGGCGCGGTCACCTTCAGGCGGTGCGCGGCGTCGGACGGCTCGATCTCGAACGGATTCACCGCCGGCAGGCCGTCGACCCAGATCTTGGCCTCGGCCGGCACGCCGAGAACCCGGATCGTCACCTGGGCCGCACCGCCGTCGGGCGGGGCGGCGTCGGACACCGCGGCCGTCGCGGTCTCCACGGGCTCGACCGCTTCGACGATGGACGCGTCGGCGAGCGCCGCGACGGACGGCCCGGCATCCGCGGCCTCGTCCGCCGCCGTCGCCTCGACGGACGGTGGGCCATCGGCGGGCGCCGCGTCGGCGATCGAGGCCGTCGCCGCCGCATCGGGGGGCGGCGACGGCGGCGCGGAAGGCTGCGGCACCGATCCGCCGCCCACGGCCGACCAGATCAGGGTGACGGCAACGGCGGCGACGACGACGCCCGCGGAGATCCAGAGCGCGAGCCGCGGGTGAGCGCGTTCCGGTGCGGGCACGATGGCGCCGGTGAGCGTTCCCCGCTCCTGCTCCGCGCGCGGGGCCTCGATGCTGTCCTCCGGCTCGTCCGACAGCCTGACCGTGAAGGCCGCGGCGACCTCCGGCTGCGGCTCGCCGGCCGGAGCGGGCGCCGGCGCGGGTTCGGGCGACCCCGGCGGGTGGACCCGGGCGACGGGTCGGTCCGGCGCCGGGCGAGTGTCCGGTGCCGGAATGTCCGCGGAGATGGTCGGGATCGATTCCTCGGGCACCATCTCCAGATCCGCCGTGCCCACACTCCGCTCGCGTTCGAACGCCGCGGCTTCCTGGAGGCGAAAGACGGCGCTCGGCGCCTCCGGCACGAACGGTCCCAGCGCTTCGAGGAACGCGCTGGCGGTCGGGAAGCGGGCGTTGCGGTCCTTCGCCGTGGCCCGGAGCATCACGGCCTCGAGGCCTTCGGGGATTCCCGGATTGAACTTGCGCGGCCGCGGGAACGGCTCGGACAACACCTTGGCGAGGACCTCGTTGTAGGACTGCCCGTCGAACGGGACGCGCCGCGTCAGCATCTCGAACAGCATGACGCCGGCGGCGTAGACGTCGACGCGGACATCGAGATCGCGCGCGCCGCGAGCGTGCTCGGGTGCCATGTAGAACGGCGTCCCGACCACGGTCCCGGCATGCGTCAGTCGGGGTCCGGCCATCCGCTGGTCGACGACCTTGGCGATGCCGAAGTCGAGCAGCTTGATCCAGCGCTGTCCGTGCGGGCCGCGCGTCAGGAACACGTTCTCCGGCTTGAGGTCGCGATGGATGATCCCCTTCTTGTGCGCCGCGACCAGCGCGTCCAGCACGTCCGACGTGATGTCGACGGCCTCGTCGGGGGACATGGGTTCGGGAGTCCCGCGGATGCGCGCCGACAGCTCCTGGCCGACGAGCAGCTCCATGACGAGAAAGGTCAGGCCGTCCTTGGTCCGCCCCGCGTCGAAGACCTTGATGATCGAAGGGTGGTCGATCGCACTCGCCGCCTTCGCCTCCTGGACGAGGCGCAACGCGAGCGTCGGGCTCGTGGCGTATTCCGGCTTGAGGATCTTGACCGCGAACTTCTGGCCGATGACGGCGTGGACCGCCTCGTAGACCGTGCCCACGCCACCGGAACCCAACCTCCTGGTCAGCCGGTATTTCCCATCGAGGATCTTTCCTTCCAACTCGGACATTCGCGTCGTTCCACACCACACCGCACGCGCGCGGCGCGATCACCCGCCTTCCCCCGCTAGAGTACCCCAGCCCCGCCACGCGGTCCATGTTTGGTGCGGTGGAGCGGTGGTGCGGTAGAGCGGCAGAATTCGGAGGGCGGACGGAACTACCTGCCGCGGCCGGGCTTGCGGGGCGGCCCGCCGCGTCCGCGGGGTGGACCGCCGCGGCCCGGGCGGCCGCCGCCGCCGGGGCGACCGCCACCGGGCGGACCGCCGCGGAAAGGACGTCCGGGGCCGTG
>JACRCZ010000133.1 GCA_016218765.1 Deltaproteobacteria bacterium
ACCCCGTCGCCGGACCCGCCGGCGCCGGGCACCGCCGCGCCGTCCACGCCCGCCGCGGGCGCCGGCCGGGTCGCTCACGCCTGGTGCCGGTAGTGCCGCGCCACGTACGCGATGCGCTGGAACAACGACACGTGCGACAGGACCGCCGTGGCCCAGATGCCCGCCACCACCGGCCACTCGACCCCCAGCGCACCCGCGAACAGCGTCGGGATGCCGAAGTAGATCAGGAACTCGGCCGAGCCGAACATCCCGACCTTGTCCATGGGGTGCGTCAGCTTCCCGTTCCGGCGCGTCGTGTCCTGCGACTCGACGTACAGGCAGTTCTTGATGAACGCGTTGCAGAACGCCCCGGACACGGCGAACGCCGCGACGTACGGCAGGTGCGGCCAGCGGGGCGAAAGATGGAACGCCACCGCAACCACCCAGATGCCGATGAGGTAACGGTCGCCCATCTCGTCCAGCACGCCGCCCAGGATGGACGTCTGCCCGCGCCGGCGCGCCACGTAGCCGTCGACGTGGTCGGCCAGACCCCGCAGCCCGAGCAGCGCCGTGCCTGCGAAATGCCAGCCCAGGACGTAGACCGCCGCGGCCACGATGGCCCAGACCCACGCGATCACCGTCCATGTGTTGGGCGAGAACGGCAGCCGCCCGCACGTCCGCATCAGCGGCCCGGTCAGCCCGTCGAATCCCTTGCGGATCGAGAAGAGGTTCATGGCCCGCGCCCCGCACCACGCCCGCGCAAGACGCGGTCGGCCGCGGCCAGGTCCTCCGCCGTGTCGATCTCCGCACAGTAGTGGCCCGTCACGTCAACCACGTGGATCTCCGCCTCCCCACGCTCGATCATCTGCTCGAACGACTTCTCGTACCACTCGTTGCCGAGTCCACGCCCCACCACCCGCTCGTGCAGCGTCGCGAACAGCACCCGCGAACCCTCCGCCGAAAACCGCTCGATGCCGATCGACTCGCCGGCCGCCCGCGCCACCGGCACCGGCTTGTCGATCCGCAACACCCGACCCCGCTCGTCCAGCTCGACCTTGATCTCCTCCTCCCCCAGATCCGCCGCCCGGCGCAACGCCAGGCAGTTGGGCCACGGAGCACCGAGCACCGCGTCGATCACGCCCCGGTCAAACACGATGTCCGCGTCCAGCATCAGGAACTCGCGGCCGTCCAGCGCCGGTCGGGCCGCAAGCAGCGACGGCCCGTTCTGCGTCGTCGCGTAGTCGTGGTTCGTGAACCAGGCCACCCGCAGCCCGGGGTACCAACCCCCCACCGCGGCGCGGATCTTCCCCTCCAGGAACCCCGTGACCAGCGCGAACTCCCCGATCCCGCAGCCGAGCAGCGTGTCCATCGCGCGTCGCAGAATCGGCACGCCCGCCACGGAAAGCAGGCACTTGGGCAGGTCGTCGGTCAAGGGACGAAGTCGCGTGGCCATGCCCGCGGCGAGCAGGACCGCCTTCATGGCGCGGCACTATGTCACTTGTCGGAAGGCTTGGGAAGCCCGGCGGGGTCGGGTACGCTAGGTTCGTCCCCCTGGTCGGAATCTGTGCTCATCTGTGTTCATCTGTGGTTTCCCCGCCCGGTCCGGACGCGGGTTCGCGCAGGCCGTCCGCTCAAAGCTGGTCCGCAAGCACGATGTCCGGCGAATCGGCGTCGCCCCGGATCTCGTGCAGCAACAGCCACCCGCCGCGCGAACCCGTGAACACCACGCGCCGGGACCCGTCGACGACCGCGTCGACCAGCTGGTCGCCCCGCCGCGCCGAACCGGGAAACTCCCGCCACGGCAACGTGTCGCCCCGCCGCACGATCCGGAACACCCCGTTCGAACCCACCCCGAGAAACCCGCCCGCCCGGACCGGATCGTCGGCCAGACGCAGGAAGGCCACCGCAGGGCCCGTCACCGCACGGTCCGGAGCGGCGCAGAACACCTTGCGGTCCAAGAGCGGCTTGAGACACGCGCCCGGCTGCACCCCGGCAGACGCCTCGCCGCCCGACCACCAGGCCGCACACCGCTCGCCAACCACCACCTCGTACACGCACGAACGGTAGTCCGAGAACAACAACCCGCCCCGGGACGACGACGCGATCATCGTCATGATCGCACCCTCCCGATCGGGTCCGTCCATCACCAGCCGCAGCCGCACGTCCTTCGTCTTGGGACTCTTCCCGTTCAGGCCCACCACCCGCGTCGCCCGCCGCGCCGCCACGTCCCACGCGATGAGCAGACCGTCGCCGCCGGCCGAGAACAACAACGGAGACGTCCCGCCCGCGAACTCCAACGCACGCACGTCCTCCAGATGGCCCGCCGGGACCTTCTCCTCGTCCGCGTCCCCCGCCGGCGGCGCGGGCGCCAGCCGCGACGGCGGGCCGCCCGCGACCAGATCCCAGACGAAGATCTCGCCCGACCAGCCCGCCGCGGCCAGCAGACGACCGTCCGGCGAAAGCGCGAGCGCCAGCAGCCCGGCCGCGACACCGGGAGTCCGCGGCGGCACGAACGCCTCCGGCGGCGCCTCGCCGTCCAGACGCCAGCGCAGCACCCGCCCGTCGAACGAGGCCGAAAACAGCTCCCGACCCCCCGCACCGAAGCGCAACACCGTCACCGGCCCCTCGTGCGCCGCAAGGACGCGGAACGGAGCCTCCCGGTCCAGGAATCGCGCCCCCTCGACCCGCCGCAGCTCGATCGGATACCGGTCGCCCTCGCGCCGCTCGCCCCCGGAGGCGACCAGCGTCCCGTCCGGGGAGACGGCACGCGCACGAATCGTCGGACGATCCTGCGGCGGCGCGGCGTCGCCGGCGTCGTCCGCCGCCCCGCGCCGGTCGGCCTCCCCCGTCGGGGCACGGTAGAACAGCGTGAACGCCGCCAGCCCGAGCAGGAACACCACGAGCAACAGCAGGCACCCGCCCGTGCGGGGCAACAGCCGGCGCGGTCCGCCGGATACCGCCGGCCCGCTCATCGCGCCCGATCCTCGGTCACGTGCCTCTCCCTTCCGCCGAACGCAGTCCGCGGAGCGACAGCCAGTCGCGAACGTAGGCCCAATCCGCGCGCCGGATCAAGCCCAGCACCGTGCCCAGCACCGAATACGTCACCAGCATCGCGACCGCCTCGCCGGCCAGCGCGAGCCCCGGACCCGCGGGCACCAGCAGCTTGAACGCCACGGCCGGCCCCGCCGCCGCGCCGCAGACCCCGAGCACCTGCGCCCACCGCGCGAACGGGAAGACCTGCCGCACCGGCACCCCGCTCGACCGCCCGATCTGCCGCAGGTAGTAGCCCACGATCACCACGAACGCCGCCACCGTGCCCCAGGCCGCCCCCGTGAAACCCACGATGTACGCCAGCGGGACGCTCGCCACCACGTTGACCACCAGCCCCAGCGACGTGGCGTACAGCACGTCGCGCGTCCGCCCCGCGGCCGCCAGCATGTTGCCGTAGGCGGCCACGCGCCCCAACAACACCAGCGTGTAGATGCGGAAAACCCACGCCGCCCCGGAATAGCTCGACCCGAACAGCAACGCCACCGTCTCCTCCGCGGAGACCACGAACAGCACCGCAACCGGGAGGATGATGAGGCAGATCTTCTCCGCCGACAGACGCCACAACGCCACCGCCTCCGCCCCGCGCCCCGCCTGGAACAGCTCCGTGAACCGAGGCATCAGCACGTTGCCCGCCGCGAACGGGATGATGGTCACCACCGGGATCTGCCACGCGCCGACGAAGTAGTCCGCGAACTGCGCCGACGTGAACAGCGCCGCGACAAGGAAACGATCGAAACGCTGGTTCAGAATCGACGTGATCTCGGAAAGCCCCAGCGGCAACGCGTAGCGGAAAATCGCCCCCACCGACACCGGCGCCGCATCGTCGCCCCCGCCGCCGCGGTAGAACCACCGCATCGCCCCCCACAACACCCCGAGCTTCACCGCCGCACACGCCGAAAGCGCCGCGAACGGCACCCACAGCGGAGCACCCAGCCCCGCCGGGACCAGCACCGCGACGAGCTGCGAGCCGGAATCGAGCATCGAGAACCAGGCCGATTGCCGGTGACGGCTCTCGGCCACCAGCAGGTGCGGCAACAACCGCGAGGGCAGGTCGAACAACGCGTACGGCACCAGCCACGGGATGAACCGCAGCATCCGCGCCTCGACCGCCCCCGTCCACGAGGCAATGGCCCAGAAGCCAAGGAATCCGAGCGCCACCAGCCCGCCGAAAGCGCCCAGGATCAACGCCAGCCGCCGCACGGTCCGCCGCCGCTGCCCCGGCGACTTCCCCGCCAGGAAATAGAGCACGCTCTCCGGCAGGCCCGTCGCGACGATCGTCGCGACCGTCCCGTACAGCAGGAGCACGTACGCCAGCACCGCCACCGACAGCTTGTCCAGGAACCGGACCAGCAGGATGGGAAGCAGGACCTCCGCCGCGGCCGCCGCAATGCGGCCCATCACCACGACGCCGACCTGGCGGGCCAGCACCTGCCCCTCGAGCGCCGCCGGCGGCGATGCGGCAGGCGGTTCGTCGCGCACGTCGTCCACGGGCGTCGGACTGTACTCCACCGACCCCAATGCGTCCACGCCGCGGACTTGATCGAATGCGACGACTGGGCCAAGGTGCGGGCCGGCGCCGCCGCCGAAACCGCGGCCGCCAGGAGGCACGAAAGGGTGGACGACGAGCGGAAACCGGGGGGCGTCACGGCCCACTACACCACGCCGGGGTACCTCGATCGGTCCCGCTGGCTGGGCTTCCACCAGCAGTTCACCCTGCTGCGCGACACCGGCGCCCGCGAAATCCTGGAAATCGGCCCGGGCACCGGCGTCGTCAGCGCCGCCCTGCGCGCCTGCGGCCTGCGCGTCGTCACCGTCGACATCGATCCCGGTACCCGCCCCGACGTCGTCGCCGACGTCCGCCGCCTCGCCGGCGCCTTCCCCGCCGCCTCCTTCGACGCCGTCGCCGCCTTCGAGGTGCTCGAACACCTCGCCTTCGACGACGCCGCCCTCGCCCTGGAACAGATGGCCGCCGTCACCCGCTCCCACGCCGTCGTCTCCGTCCCCTACTCCGGCATGACCTGGCACCTCGCCGTCCGCATGTTCACCCTCAACAAGGACCACCCCCTGAACCTCGGACTCCGACTGCCCGCGTTCTGGCGCCGCCGCCCCATGTGCGACGAACACCAGTGGGAGCCGGGCCTGCGCGATCGGCCCCTGGCGGACTTCCGCCGCCTGCTCGCACGACGGTTCGAAATCGAGCGCGAAGAGCTGCTCTCGGACACCCTGAGCCAGGTGTTCTTCGTCCTGCAGCGCCGGCAGGACCGGCCCGCTTGACGCCACGCGCCCGGCAGGTCAACATCCGGCGCCCCCCACGGGGACGGTGCCGATGAACGACAACCGCCGCTACGACTGGACGGACCGCGCGCACAGCGAACGGCCCGAATACGCGATCATCGAACGCTGGATCCCGCCCCGCAGCCGCGTCATCGACCTGGGCTGCGGCAACGGCTCCCTCCTCCGCCTGCTCAAGGAACGAAAGGACGTCGCCGAGTTCGGCATCGAGCTGGCGCCCAGCGGCGTCGAGCTCTGCAGGCAACAGGCCCTCCGCGTCCGCCAGGGGTCCATCGATGTCGATCTCACCGACCTGGCCGCCGACGAATTCGACTACGCCGTCTGCAACGTCACCCTCCAGATGGTCATGAACCCGGAAGTGACCCTGCGCGAAATGCGACGCATCGCCCGCTTCCAGATCGTCTCCTTCCCCAACTTCGCCTTCTACTGGAACCGCCTCGAGCTGCTCGCACTCGGCCGCATGCCGCGACGCCTCCTCTTCGGCTACGACTGGTACGACACCGGCCACATCCACCAGCTCTCGATCCGCGACTTCACAGGCACCATCCGCAAGCTCGCACTCCAACCCCGCGACGCCGCCTACCTCGGCCACACCGGGCCGCTCTCCCGGCTCTGGCCCAACCTCCTCGCCTCCGAGGCGGTCTTCCTCCTCGAACGCGCGTGAGGCCCGCCGTGCACCACGAACCCCTGCACATCGGCATCGTGACCCGCGCCATGCCCGCGCACGGCCGCGGCGGCATGGAAGACCACACCCTCGCCCTCGCCGCGGGACTCGTCGAACGGGGCCACGCCGTCACCGTCCTGACCACCGGCCTCCCGGATCGCACCGTCGAAACGATCCGCGGCGTCGAAATCCACTACCTCCGCGGCACCAGCCCCCGCTACTACTCCTGGGCCTGGTGGCGCAAAAGCCCCGCCGCCATCCTCGCGCTGCACGACCGGCGCCCCTTCGACGTCCTGCACAGCCAGAGCATCGGCGCCTGCGCCTTCCTCGACCGGCGCCTGAACGTCACCCGCCGCCTCCCCACCGTGCTCACCCTCCACGGCACGCCCTACGACGAAATCGCGAGCCGCGTGAACATCCTCGCCCATAGCCCGTCGCTCGGCGCGTCCGTCGAAGTGCTCCAGATCGGCGCCTGGGTCGTGAAATACCTCTGGTTCTACCTCGGCGCCGTCGCCCGCGCCGACGGCGTGATCGTCACCAGCGACGAACAGGACCGGCTCGTGCGACGGATGTTCTTCGTCGCTCCGGACCGCCTGTTCAAGGTCTACAACGGAATGGATCACGACATGTTCGTGCCCGCCCCGCCCGACGAAGACCTGCGCCGGAAACTCGGCCTGGACCCCGGCGACCGCGTCCTGCCCTGCGTCGCCCGCTTCGCCCGCGACAAGGGCCTGGACCAGGTGATCCGCGCCATGCCCGACGTCCTGCGCGGCGAGCCGCGCGCTCGCCTGCTCCTCGCCGGCGACGGCCGGGAGAGACCACGCCTCGAATCCCTCGCCGCTCGCCTCGGCCTGGACCACCGCGTGCGGTTCCTCGGCTTCGTCCCGTTCAGCGACCTGCCGAAATACTTCAACCTGTGCGACGCGTTCGTCAACGCCACCCTCCGCAGCAACGGCTACGACCTCACCATGCTGGAAGCCATGGCCTGCGAGAAGCTCGTCGTCTCCTCCGACGTCGGAAGCACCCCGACCCTCATCCGCGACGGCGTCGATGGCCTCCTCGTCCCGGTCGGCGATCGCCGTGCCCTGGCCACGCGCATCCTGGAGGCAATGCGGGAGCCCGAACGCACCCGCGAAATCGGACGCCGCGCCCGCGCCAAGGTCACCAGCCGCTTCACCGTGCCGCGCATGGTCGAGGACACCCTGAACGCCTACCAGGCGGTGCTCTGACCATGCCGCAAACCAACCGCTACGACGGCGCCTCCGTCCTCGTCACCGGCGGCCTCGGCTTCATCGGCAGCAACCTCGCCCATCGCCTCGTCACCCTCGGCGCACGCGTCACCCTGCTCGACTCGCTGCGACCCGAGTGCGGCGGCAACGAACACAACGCCGCCGGGATCCGCGACCGGATCGCCGTCGAAATCGGCGACGTTCGCGACCACGACCGCCTCGACCGCCTCGTCCGCGGCATGAACGTCGTCTTCAACCTCGCCGGCACCGCCAGCCACACCGACAGCATGGCCGACCCGTACACCGACCTCGACATCAACTGCCGCGCCCAGATCGCCCTCCTCGAGGCGTGCCGCAACCACAACTCCGACGCCAAGGTCGTCTTCACCGGAACCCGCGGCCAGTACGGACGGCCCGAACGCCTGCCCGTCGACGAACGACACCCCCTCGCACCCGCCGACGCCAACGGCATCAACAAGTCGGCCGGCGAGCAGTACCACCTCCTGTACCACCGCTATTACGGCCTCCGCACCACCTCCCTCCGCCTCAGCAACACCTACGGCCCGCGGCACCAGATGAAACACCCGCGGCAGGGCGTCATCTGCTGGTTCGTGCGCCAGGTCCTGGACGGCCGACCCATCCGCGTCTACGGCGACGGGAAGCAGGTCCGCGACACCAACTACGTCGATGACGTCGTCGAGGCGCTCTGCCGCGCCGGAGCGTCGGCCGAGGCCGACGGCGAGGTGTTCAACCTGGGAGGCACACCCGTCGGACTCGCCGACCTGGCATGTACCCTCATCCGGATCGCGGGACGCGGAAACTACGAGCTGGCCGAGTACCCCGCGGCGTCGCGGGGCGTCGAGGTGGGAGACTATGTCGCCGACACGAGAAAGATCGAACAGCGGCTCGGCTGGAAGGCCGCCGTCCCGCTCGAAGAAGGACTCCGCAGAACCCTCGAGTTCTACGAAAAGGAGAAATCCCATTACTGGGAATGACCGGCACCCCGCGACCGTCCCGTTCGTCTCCCTGCGGGAACAGCGCCGGGAGCTCCGAAACGAGCTCCAGGCCGCGATGGAACGCGTCTTCCGGCGCTCGTCGTTCATCCTCGGCGAGGAGCTCGAAGCCCTGGAAGCCGAGTTCGCCCTCGCACACGACTGCACGCACGGCGTCGGCGTCGGCTCGGGCACCGACGCGCTCCACCTCGCCCTCCGGGCCTGCGGCGTCAAGCCGGGCGACGACGTGCTCACCGTCGCCAACGTGTGGGTCCCCACCGCCTGCGCCATCCGCGCCGCCGGCGCACGCCCCGTCTTCGCCGATATCGACCCCCGCACCTTCGCCATGGACCCCGCCAAGATCGCCCGCGCGCTCACCCGCCGCACCACGGCCATCCTCCCCGTCCACCTCTACGGCCAGGTCGCCGACATGGACCCCATCCTCGAAGCGGCCGCGAAGCGCGGCATCCCCGTCATCGAAGACGCCTGCCAGGCACACGGCGCGGCCTACCGAGGACGCAAGGCCGGCTCGCTGGGCGCCGCCGGCTGCTTCAGCTTCTATCCGACGAAGAACCTGGGCGCCTACGGCGACGCCGGCATGGTCGTGACCAACGACCCCGCCCTCGCGCGCCGCGTGCGCTCGCTCCGCAACTACGGCGAGACCCAGCCGCGCTACACCTGCCGCGAGACCGGCGTGAACAGCCGCCTCGACGAGCTGCAGGCCGCCATGCTGCGCGTCAAGCTGCGCCGCCTGGCCGAGTGGAACGAGCGGCGGAGACGTCACGCGGCCCGCTACGACGCGGACCTGGCAGGAACCGCCGTCCGCGTGCCGCACGCGTCGCCGACGTCACGCCACGTCTACCACCTCTACGTCGTGCGCAGCGATCGGCGCGACGAGCTGCGGGCCTGGCTGGCGAAGCGCGGCGTGGGCTCCGCCGTCCACTACCCGATCCCCGTGCACCTCCAGCCGGCCTTCGCCGACCTGGGCCGCCGGCGGGGCGACCTCCCGGAAACCGAACGCGCCTGCAATCAGGTCCTCTCCCTGCCGATCTACCCCGAGCTGACCGCGGCACAACGACGCCGGGTCGTCGACGCCATCCGCGAGTTCCCCGGACGGAAGGGACGGCCGTGAGCGGGCGCCCGGACAGGACCCTGCTGGTCACCGGCGGCTGCGGCTTCATCGGCGGCTGCTTCCTGCGGCGCTTCGTCCCCGAGTTCCCCCACTGGACCTTCGTCAACGTCGACAAGCTGACCTACGCCGGGAACCCGCGGAGCGTCGAGCCGATCGCGGCGGCGCCGAACTACCGCTTCGAACACGTCGATATCTGCGACGATGCCGCACTGGCCGGCGTGTTCGAACGCCACGACCCGACCGCCGTCGTCCACTTCGCCGCGGAATCGCACGTCGATCGCAGCCTGTTCGAACCGCGACGCTTCGTCGAAACCAACGTCGTCGGCACCCTGAACCTCCTCGAACAGTGCCGGAAACGCTGGACCTCCCAAGACGACCGCGTCTTCCACCACGTCAGCACCGACGAGGTCTTCGGCAGCCTCGGCCCCCAAGGCGCCTTCCACGAAACCACCCCCTACGACCCCAGCAGCCCGTACTCCGCCTCGAAAGCCGCCAGCGACCACCTCGTCAGAGCCTACCACCGGACCTTCGGACTCCCCGTCAAACTCACGAACTGCTCCAACAACTACGGCCCCTACCAGTTCCCCGAAAAACTCGTGCCCCTCATGATCCTCAACGCCCTCGAAGGCAAACCCCTCCCCGTCTACGGCACGGGCGCCAACGTCCGCGACTGGCTGTACGTCGAGGACCACTGCACCGCTATCCTGCGCGTCCTCCTCGACGGACGCGTCGGCGAAACCTACAACATCGGCGGACACGGCGAACGGACGAACCTCGCCGTGGTCGAGGCGATCTGCGCCGTCGCCGCGGTACGGCTCGGTAAACCGCAAGCCGAGCTCCGGAATCTCGTCACCTTCGTCAAGGACCGCCCGGGACACGACCTGCGCTACGCCATCAACTCCGCCAAGATCACCACCGAGCTGGGCTGGCACCCCGCCGAGAGCTTCGAAACCGGACTGCAGAAGACCGTCGCGTGGTACGCCGACAACCGCGAGTGGGTCGACGGCGTGCGCTCGGGCGAATACCGGCGATGGCTCGAGACCAACTACGCAGGGAGGGAGCGTCCATGATCCGCAAGGGCATCATCCTGGCCGGCGGCAGCGGCACCCGGCTGTACCCCATCACCCTCGGCGTCAGCAAACAACTCCTCCCCGTCTACAACAAACCGATGATCTACTACCCCCTGAGCGTCCTCATGCTCGGAGGTCTGCGCCACTTCCTGATCATCACCACGCCCCACGAACAGGCCCTCTTCCAGCGCCTCCTCGGCGACGGCTCGAGATGGGGCATCACCCTCGAATGGGCCGTGCAGCCGCGACCCGCCGGCATCGCCCAGGCCTTCCTGCTCGGAGAGGACTTCCTGGCCGGCGAGGGCACCGCCCTCATCCTGGGCGACAACATCTTCTACGCCGAAGGGCTCTCCGCCACCGTGCGCCAGGCGACCGAGCTGCAGCAGGGCGCCTCGATCTTCGCCTACCCGGTGGACCGGCCCGAGGATTACGGCGTCGTCGAGTTCGACGCGGAAAACCGCGTGCTCAGCCTGGAAGAGAAACCCGCCCAGCCGCGCTCGCGCTTCGCCGTCACGGGACTGTACTTCTACGACCCCGACGTCGTGCGCCTCACCCGAACCCTCCAACCGTCCGCGCGCGGCGAGCTCGAGATCACCGACTTGAACCGGCTGTACCTGCAGGCCGGCCGACTGCAGGTCGTCAAGCTGGGACGGGGCTACGCCTGGCTCGACACCGGCTCCCACCGCACGCTCCTGCAGGCATCCCAGTTCGTCGAGACGATCGAACAACGGCAGGGCCTCATGATCGCCTGCCCCGAAGAAACCGCCTTCCGCCAGGGCTGGATCTCCCGCGCCGAGCTGGAGAAACTCGCCGAGCCGCTCTCCAGCACCGACTACGGCCGGTACCTCGCCCGCATCGCACGGGAATGACCCCCGCAACTCCCCGCGGCGTTGCCCGGGACGCCGCCCGATGCTAGCCTCCCGCCCTTGCGGCAGGTCGCGACACGACCGGCCGGGAACCGCTCGCCATCGGGCCGGAGCGGAAGTCGAGGTACGACATGAGCGGTGTGCGAGGCCCCATCGACGCGGTCGCCCGCTACGTCCGGCGGGCCGCCGCCGCGGCCGCGAACGACGACGCCCCGGCGGGGGAGGGCGCGGCGGCAGGCAGGACATCGGCACCCCCCGCGGACGGCGCCGCGACCTCCCGCGTCTGGCGCTGGTTCCGCTACTCCCCCCTGCTGGCCCAGCTCGTCGTCACGCGACGCTGCAACCTCGCCTGCGGCTACTGCTCCGAGTTCGATCGCACCTCCCCGCTCGTCCCGGCCGAAGTCCTGCGCGAACGCGTCGACCACCTGGCGCGCCTGGGCACCGTGGCCATCGATTTCACCGGCGGCGAGCCCCTCCTCCACCCGCAGCTCGGCGAGCTCGTCGCCCACGCCCGGAATCGCCGCTTCGTCTCGGTGCGCCTGAACAGCAACGGCTACCTCATGACCGAACGGCGCATCGAGGAGCTGAACGCCGCCGGCCTGGACGAAGCGCAGGTCAGCGTCGATGGCGTCAAGGCCAACGAGACCACCGTCAAGGCGCTCGAGCCCCTCCGCCCGAAACTCGAGCTGCTGGCGCGCCTCGCCCGCTTCGACATCGTCCTGAGCGGCGTCGTGGGCAGCGGCGCGACCGTCGCGGAAGTCGAGGAAGTCATCCGCTTCGCCCGCGACCACGGCTTCCGCCCGCGCATCCTCCTCGTCCACCACGACGACGGCCAGCTCGCCCTCCGCCCCGCCGACCTCGCGATGTACCGCGGCCTGCAACGCAAGGTCGGCTTCCACCTGAGCGACATGGGCGACTACCGCGAGAAGCTCATCGCCCACGGCCGCGCCCCGTTCCGCTGCCGCGCCGGAAGCCGCTACCTGTACATCGATGAGCTCGGCATCGTCCGCTGGTGCTCGCAGACGCGCGAGATCTTCGGCAAACCCCTGGCCGACTACGGACCGCACGACCTGCGACGCCAGTACCACACGCCCAAACGCTGCAACACGGGCTGCACCCTCGGCTGCGCGCGCACCTGCTCCCTCTTCGACGAATGGCTCCCCCAGGACGGCCCTCCCGCAGGCTCGCGCCACCACGAACCCCCCCCGGCAAGCTCGGCCCAGGACGACCCGCAACACGCGGCAGGCGGCTGACCGGATGCGGATCCTCTACGTCGCGCCGAACATCCGCATCCCGGGCACCAACGGCGGCGCGACCCACGTCACCGAGGTCACCGCAGGGCTGCGGCGCCACGCCGAGGTCATGGTCCTGGCCCGCGTCGGCTCCTCCGGCCCCCAGGTCGTCCCGATCGGCCTCGGCAATCCCGACGTCCTCGAACACCTCCTCCCCTTCGCCTACCTGCCGCTCGTCCTCGGCAAGGTGCGCGCCTTCCGCCCGGACGTCATCTACGAGCGCTTCTCCGCCTTCGGCCTGGGCGCCATGCTCAAGCTCGCCTGCCGCGTGCCCCTGGTCACCATGGTCCTCGAGTACCAGCTCAGCCCCCTCTCCCTCCACCTCGCCGATCGCCTCGTCACCACCCGCCCAGCCCTCCTGCCCGACCGCGTCCGGAACCGCGTCGTCCACGTGCACTGGGGCGCGAACCCCGAGCGCTTCCGCCCGGACGCGGACGGCGCCGCCGTACGCGCGCGCCTCGGCCTGGGCGACGCGCCCGTCGTCGGTTACACGGGCGCCTTCTACCCGTGGCACGGTCTCGGCACGCTGGTCGAGGCCGCCCGGCGCCTCGAGCGCCGCGACGCCCGCTTCCTGCTCGTCGGCGACGGCCAGGTGCACGGCGAAATCGCCGCGCAAGTCCGGGCCGCGGGACTCGACCACCGGTTCGTCCTCCCCGGCCGCGTGCCGTACGACCAGGTCGCCGCCTACGTCGCCGCCTGCGACGTCTGCGTGGCCGCCTACGAGCCCGCGCGACACGTCGCCACCGCCCGCAACGGCGACCTGGCCCTCGACCCGCTCAAGATCTTCGAATACCTCGCCGCCGAACGCGCCGTCGTCGCGTGCGACTCGCGCAACGTACGCGACCTGTTCGACGAGCACGAACACCTGCGGCTCGTGCCGCCGGGCGACCCCGCCGCCCTCGCCGCCACCCTCGACCGGCTACTCGCACGGCCCGACGAGGCGCGGGCCATGGCCCGGCGCGGCCGCGAACGCGTCCTCGAACGCTACACCTGGCAGGCCCACACCGACCACCTGCGGCGCGTGTTCCAGCAGTGCATCGACGAACGTCGCGCCGCTGCGGCCGGCTGATCCCCTGACCGGCCTCCCCCCCTCTCCTCTCAGCCGGCCCCCGCCCCCAGCTCGCGGTAGACCTCCAGCGTCTGCCGCGCCGACTCCGTCCAGTCGAACGCGCGGATCCGCTCGGCTCCCCGGCCGATCAGCTCCTCCCGCAGCGCCTCGTCCGCGTCCAGACGCCGCAGCCCGTCCGCCAGGGCCCCGACGTCGAAGGGATCCACCGCGAGCGCCGCCTCGCCGGCGACCTCGGCCGGCGCGCTCACGTTCGCCGTGAGCACGGGCGTGCGGCACGCCATCGCCTCCAGGATCGGCAGGCCGAAACCCTCCACCCACGACGGGAAGAAGAAGATGCGCGCCCGGCAGTACAGCGCGCGTACCACGTCCCGGGCCACGTACGGCAGGACGATGACCTGCCGGCGCGCCTCGGACGACTCCAGCAGCGCCGCCATCGGCCCGTCCCGGCGCTCGAAACGCCGCACCAGCACCATCCGCCACTCCGGCCGGCCACCGAACGCGCGCAGGAACGCCTGGACCGCCCGGTAGTGGTTCTTGTGCGGCGAGCCGTTGCCGATCGCCAGCACCACCCGGCACCCGTCCGGAACGATCGCTCGGGTGAGGCCCGCCACCTCCGCCGGCGGCCGCGGCTCGAAGTAGGGATCGCGGCCGTTCGGAATCACGACCGTCTTGCCGCGGGCCTCCGGCACGAACCCGACCAGCGCGTCCCGCGTGGCTCGCGACACCGCAATCACCCGGTCCGCGCGCCGGATGCTGTCGGGAAGGTAGGTGTCGTAGAACCAGCCCACGGCGAGCCGCTGGAGCGGATCACGCACGATGTTGTCCCGCGACTGCAGCCACATCACGTCGTGCACCGTCAGGACCGTCCGCGTGCCCACCCCGCGGGGAAGGAAGTTGTGGGGCGCGTGGTACACCGGCCAGCCGTCCAGCCGCACGCGACGCGAGAAGAGGTACATCTCCCGCAAGCCGGGAGTCTCGTAGTCGCAAGCCGCCACGCTCACCCGCGCCGCCCCGAGGTCCGGAAGAGCGTGTCCGGGACGAACGACCAGGTGCAGCGAGATCCCCGGCTCCAGCCGCACGAACTCGCGCAGCAGGTTCTCCACCGTGTACGCCACGCCGCCGCGCGGACCCGCCAGGTACCGTGCGTCCAGGGCCACCCGCAAGGAACGGGACACGGAGCCGCTTCTACGACATCGGAGGGGACCGGCGCAAGACCGGCAACGGGTGATGATCATTGCCGGTCGCCGGTTGCCTGTGGCCGGTTGCCTGTTGCAGCCGTCCTGCGGAGCGTCCTCGCCGCCCACCCGCCGCGTTGCTTGTGGCCCCTCGCCGCGCTTCGGTATACGTTCCCTCCCGATGGCGTCGCGGGACATCCGGAAGCGGACGGGAACCCCCGGAACGACCGACCCGGCGACGCCGGGAGGCCGCGCATGACCCTGGTCGGCCTGGGACGAGTCGTGGGCCAGAACATCTGGCGCAACTCCACCTCGCTCTCCATCTCCGCCGTCGGCATCGCCGCCGGCATCGCCCTCTTCGGGCTGTTCCTGGCCCTCGTGGAACAGGTGCGCAACGTCGTCGAGGGCGACATCGTGCCCATCGACCAGGTCGAGGTCGTCCCGCTGTCCTCCGACCTCCAGCGCCTCGCCGGCTCCCTCTTCGGCGAGGACACCTTCGGGCTCTCCGACGAGGACGTGAAGACCATCTCCCGCATCCCCGGCGTCGTCGAGGTGCTCCCGCGGCTGAACCTCAAGTTCTCCGGCGTCAGCTACGGCGGCAAGGCCCTCGTCGGCAGCGAGATCCGCGTCGAAACCATCGCGGACGGGATCCCGCCCGAACAGGTCGCCGACGAGCTCGTCGCCCCGCCCGTCCCCTTCGCCGATCGGCGGCCGTCCCAGTCCAACCGCATCTGCCGCTTCGACATCGATTGCCCGCAAGGCGAATACTGCGAAACCAGGTTCGAAGGACCGCCGGCGACGGACCTGGCCGACGCCGATCCGCTCTCGGTCCGCCGCTACCGGGCGTGCGCCCTGCCCGTGCCGACCCTGCTCTCGCGCTACCTGCTCGAGTTCTACAACACCATGTTCGCGCCGGGACACGGCTACGTCCAGCTCAACGAGGGTCTGCTCCGCGTCGCCCAGAAGGAGCTGGAGTTCACCACCCGCCTCGGCGACTCGATCATGGGCCAGGAGGCCGTCCCCTGGCGCCAACGCCGCGTGCGCATGCAGATCACCGGCGTGTCCGAGAAATCCATGGACCTGGGCGTCACCTTCCCCATCGCCTACGTCCGCGACTGGAACGACGAATACGCCGGCACGAAAGGCGCCGCACGGTACTCCAGCGTCTCCGTCCGCGCCCGCAGCAAGGAGGACATTTCCGACGTCATCCGCCTCGTGCGACAGGCCGGCTTCGACATCAAGTCGCGCATGGCCGAACAGGTCTCCAGCATGGTCGAGGTGCTCGGGATCATCCTCCTCCTCATCGCCCTCATCGTCATCACCATCGCCGGCTTCAACATCATGCACACGTTCCTCATGCTCGTGCTGGAACGCAAACGCGAAATCGGACTGTTCCGCGCCATCGGCGCGACACGCGCCAATATCCGCAACGTCTTCCTCCTCGAAGCGGCCGTCGTCGGCCTCCTCGCCGGCCTCCTCGGCCTCTTCCTCGCCTACGCCAGCTCCCTGGTCTTCGATACCATGCTCGTCACCATGGTCCCCAACTTCCCCTACAAACCGACCACGTTCTTCGACTTCCAACCCTGGATCGTCGCCACCGGCATCGGCTTCGCCGTCGTCTTCACCGTCGTCGGCGCCTTCCTCCCCTCCCTCCGCGCCGCACGCCTCGACCCCGTCCGCGCCCTGCAGTAGATCGGACCCCAAGCCGCCGTCGCGTTGTCCCGCGCCGGACCGCGGGGCTATAGTCCCCGCCCGTGAGCGAACGCACGATCGCCGCGCTGATCCTCGCGCCGACCCCGGAACACGAGCGCGTCGTCACCGGACTGCGCCTGGGACCGCGGGCCCGCCGCGTCGCGGAACGCGCCGGCATCCCCCCGGAACGCGTCTTCGTCGCTCGAACCCCGGCCGAGCTGGACCGCGCCGCCGCCAGCCTCCACGACTCGCCGCTGCTCCTCGTTCGCGCCACCGGACAAGTCGTGGCCCCGCCCCTCCTGGAACCGCTGCGGCTCGAGGAGCCGGGCACGCGCGTCGCCATCGACCCCGGGCGCGGCGGGGAGTACGCTGGCGCCCTGCGCGCCGAGCCCGACCGCGCGGCGGAAGTCCTCGACGCCCTGCGCCAGGACTTCGCCGACGGCGACCGGTCGCTGGCCGAACGCTGGCCCCACGCCAACCGCGTCGAGATCGGCCCGCGCGCCCGCCATGCCGCCGCCACCCCCGACGAGGCGCGCGCGGCCGACGCGTGGCAGTGGCAGCTCAACGTCCTCCAGAAACCCCTCGACGGCTTCTTCACCCGCAGGTTCTGGCGCCCCCTCGCACGCCCCTTCACCCGGCTCTTCCTCCGCCTGCCCCTCTCCCCCAACCAGATCAGCATCCTCGCCATGCTCGGCGGCGTCGCCGGCTGCATCATCGGCGCCGGCCCGACCTACTGGGACCACCTCCTCGGCATGGCCATCCTCTTCGTCTCCGCCGTCGGCGACAACATCGACGGCGAAGTCGCCCGCCTCCGTCTCCAGACCTCGAAGCTCGGCGCCTTCCTCGACGAGATCGGCGACGACACCGCTCGCGTCGCCACCCTCCTCGCCGTAGGCTGGCACGTCGCCGCCCGCCACCCGGACCTGCCCGTCCGCGCCGTCACCCTCGGCACCCTGGGCGCCACCCTCGCCACCCTCGCCCTCATCTACTGGTACTGCGCGCGTGTCGCCGGCTCGCCCAACAACCAGGAGTACACCAGGGTCCTGGGCGCCGGCCCCGGCGTCGACGGCCCGGACGGACGCCGCTCCCTCCGCCGCACGCTCGGCGACGTCGCCGCCCACGCGGCGCGCCGCGAGTTCATCGACCTCTTCGTGTTCGCCACCGCGGTGCTCGACCTGCCCGAGCTCTCGCTCGTCGGCCTCGTCGCCGGCGCCGCCGCGGCCCTCGCGCTGGTCGCCGCCACGCACCTGCGGCTGCGACGCGAACGTCAGGCCGTCGAGACGCGACGATAGCGCGCGACTGCGCGGTCCAACCCCTCGCGCACGCTCACCGCAGGCCGCCATCCCGTCAGCGCCGCCAGTCGCGAAGCGTCCCCGAAACTGTGCATCACGTCCCCCGGCGTCCCCGCCTCGGGTCGCACCGCCAGCTCCGGGTACCCCACCGCGACCACCATGTCCCGGATCAAATCGCCCAGCCGCGTCGGCACCCCCGTCGCGACGTTCAGCTCCAGCCCGATCGTTCGCGGCTCGGCCGCCGCGGCCACGAACGCCCCCACCACGTCGTCCACGAACACCAGGTCGCGGATCCGGTCCAGACTGCCCTTCACCACCACCGGCTCCCCCTTCGCCGCGTACGCCAGGTAGATGCTCACGATCCCCTGCCGCATGTTGGCCAGATCCTGCCCGGGACCGTAGACCGTGAACAGCCGCAGACAGGTGTGCTGCAAGGCCGAGTTCTCCGCCTTGACGCGGAGGTAGTGCTCCGCGGCCAGCTTCGAACAGCCGTAGTACGTCAGCGGACGGGGCAGGGTGGCCTCCGTGAACGCCCGCTCCGCGCTCCCCTCCCCGTACACCGACTCGCTGCTGGCGTAGAGGAATCGCCGGCAGCCGCGCGCCAGCGCCCAGTCCGCCAGCAGGATCGTCGAGCGCAGGTTGTCCTCCAGGTCGCCCAGCGGCCCGTCCATGCTGATCCAGCCGGACGACTGCCCGCCCAGGTGGAACACCACGTCCGGACGCACCTCGTCCAGCCGCCGGTAGTGTTCCGGATTGCCCAGGTCCGCGTAGACGAACCCCGCGCCGGCCGGCACGCTCTCCCGGTAGCCGGTGGACAGGTTGTCCACGACCGTGACCCGCTGCCCGTCCCGGAGCAGCCGCAACGCCAGCTGCGACCCGATGAACCCCGCTCCGCCCGTCACCAGCGCGTGCATGCGCGCGAATAGAGCCGTTGAGACCGACCGTGTCAAGGGACCCGCGCCAGGCGATCGCGCCGCGCGGCCGCGATCGCCCCGCGGTTGCGCAAGACCTGGATCCACAGCGTCACGTGGAACGAAAGCGCACCCGCCGCGAACACCAGCAGGACGACATCGAGGCGGCCCAGCAGCGCGAAGCCGACGAATGCCGTCACGGCAAAGTCCCGCTTGAGCAGCTTGGGAATCGTCGCCTTGACACGAGGCAGGAAACCCCGCGGACGCGACGACAGGAACGCGGAGCTCTGGAACATCCAGGGAATCGCCGCAAGGTCGCCCGACTTGTACACCGTCGCGATCAGCACGTACTGCGTAGCCTGGTTCAGCACGAACGCCGCCAGCGACACCATCCCGAGCCACCCGGCCCACGTCGCCCCAGCCGCCCAGAGCGCATACGTGATGCCGGACACGTACGCGACATTGGAAGCGTCGTCGGACACCGTGTCCATCCACTGGCCCACCCGCGTCCCCTGGTACCGCAGCCGCGACAGCTCCCCGTCGATGCCGTCCGCGATCGAACCCAGCTCGACGCACACCATGCCCCAGACGCCGTTCGCCCAGCCCCCCAGCGCGATGAGGATCCCCCCGGCGACCGCGCACAGGAACGCCCCCGCCGTCACCACGTTGGGGTGCACCCGCGTGCGCATCAGGACGCGCGTCACCGGCAGCGAGATCCGCCGGTTCACGAGCCTGGCCGCGATGCCGTCGGCCGTCTTCCGCAACGACCAGAGGAGCCTCCACTCCGCGCGACGCAGCGCCCGCCGGTCCGGCGCCGGAACGCAGAACCCGAGGTACGGCGCCTCCGCCGGCACGAAGCCCGGCCGCGCCTCAAGCCCGGCCAGCACCCCGCCGAACCCGCCCCGCTCCACCGCGGCGGCCGCAAGGCGCCGTGCCGCCGCACGATCCGTGACCACCACCCCGTCGTACTCGTCGCCGGCAACCCGGACAAGACCCGCGGCCGACTCCCGCCAGGCACGCACGGCGAGCTTCGGCAGCTCGCGGTGGAACACGCGGTCGCCGCGGACGACCAGGACCGGAGCGGAATCGTCCCCGCCGGGCGGCACCGGAACGACCGCCAGGGCCACGCGGCCCGCAAGTCGAGGATCAGCGGCGACAGCGGACAGGTCGGGCGCCGCCTCGCCCGCCCAGACGACGAAAATGCGCTCGATGCCGCCCTGCGCCATGTCGCAGGCCAGCCGCAGCGCGTGCCGCAGCCCCGCGACGTCCTCCAGCAGGTCCGGTGCGGCCGGGACGCCGTCGAGACGTCCGGCGAGGATCCAGCCTTCGGTCGGACCCGGACGGGTCGGAACGGGTTCGCGCTCGCTCATGGACCAGGTCCCGGCGGGGAAACGGCTACTCGGAGGTGCGGATGTTCCCCGCCAGCCACTCGGAGAGGATCTCGCTCCCGTCGATGACGCGGGAACGCGTGCAGCCCCAGATGTCGCACAGACCCACGACGTGCGCCTCGTCCCGCCGCTCGTTGAGGTACAGCTTGCGCAGCGTGGCGCCGGGCTGGCACGAGCACTCGGCCAGGAACGCCAGCTCCGCCCGGCAGACCGGACACTCCAGCCGCAGCCGCGTCCCGGCCGCGAACTCCGGCCCGACCTTCGACCGGTCGCCATGGATCGGGCTCAGCTCGACCAGCCCCTGCGTCTTCCCGTCATCGACCCAGATCGCGATGCCGGGATAGCCGTCGAAAGCCGTCGGACCCGCCCCGACCAGGTTGTGGCTCGCAGGACAGAAGGCCTGGGTGACGACCACGAACGTGTGCTCGAGGAGCTGCACCCCGGCGCTCGCCGGCGCCTCGTCCCGTGCCACGTGCAGCCTCTCCCGATCGACGTCTTTGCGACCCATCACCTCACCTCCGGGCCGGGAAGCTAGTTTCAACCGGCGAAACAGGCAACAAAAATGCAGGAACCGGGGAGGCCCGCGTGCCCCGCCGCGACCCGCCGGACCCTCTCTCAGACACGGCGCCTCTCGCGCCCGTCCGGGGGCCCCGGGTCGGCCGGAGACGGCGGCCGCCGACGCTCCGTCGCCAGGATCAGCGCCGGAAGCCCGATCAACGTCGCCACCAGCACCGTGCTCATGCCGATCGCCGCGAGCTGCCCCATCGAGGCCAGCCCGGCGTGCTGCGTCAGCATCAGGCTGCCGAATCCGGCCATCGTCGTCACGGTGGACAGCACGACCGGCGGCCCGGTGCGCCGGAGCACCGTCGGGATCGAACCGGGACCCAGCTCGCGATAACGCTGGAACAGATGGATCGAGGCGTCGATCCCCGTGCCGATCACCACCGGGATCATCACGATCGAGAAGAACGTGAGCGGAATGTCCAGCAGCACCAGCAGCCCGAACAGCCAGGCCAGCCCGATGACCAGCGGCAAGAGCACCACCAACGCCCGCGCCACCGAACGGTACGCCGCGAACAGCACCGCGAAGACGAACACCAGCGCGATGCCGCTCACGAACGTCCCGTCGCGCCGGATGTTCCGCACCACGTCCGCAAAGACGAACGCCGACGCCGCCACCGGAATCGTCTTCCCCCGCGGCAGCCGCACCGTCTCGAACTCGCTTTGCAGCCGCATCGCCTCGATGCCGTCCGTCGTGCGCCCGCGCGGCATGAGGTAGAGGATGCGCCCCACCGGCGGCGTCCGCGACGCGTTCCGCGCCTCGATCGCCCTCCGCTCGGCCTCCGTCGCGCCCTCCGGGACCGCCTCCACCTCCGGCAGCTCCGTGAACAGATCCTTGCCCCACTGCGGGAAACCCGCCGCCAGCGGGTCGACCGCGCCCACCCGCAAATACGCCCGCCACTCGTCCAGCGCCTCGAGGTCCGCGTCCGACAGCCGGTCCTCGTAGAACCCGAACGACGGGTCGTCCATCAGGAGGTCGATCTGGCTGAGCACCGCCAGCTTGCGGGCCTGCTGCTCGGGCACGAACGAGAAGATCGAGAACACCGCCCGCAACGGACTGCTGTCGCCCCGCGTGCGCCGCTCCAGATGACGCTGCGCCACCGCCGCCAGCTCCGGCGAGTCCGCCAGACCCACCGCCGGCGACCCCGAATACCCGCGCGTCGCCACCTCGGGATTGATGTGCGCGATCACCGACCGCTTCGTCCGCAGCTTCGCGAAGTCGTACTCGAATTGCAGGAACCGCGTCGCCAGCAACGCCACCACCGTCGTCGCCGCCAGCCCGGCCACCACGATCCACCCCACCGTCCGCGACGCGAACCGCCGCAACTCCGGCGGCAGCGAGGGACGTCCCGGCCGCGGCCGGATCGGACGTACCCGATCCGCAATCGTCACCACCGCGGGGAACAACACGTACGCCGCGATCATCGACAGCGGAATCCCGATCGCACACAGCTCGCCGAACTGCGAAAAACCCCGGAAACGCGACGACAACAGCGTCGCGAACGCCAGCACCGTCGTCACCATCGCCAGCGCCATCGCCTTGCCCGTGCTGCCGAACGCACGCGCGATCGCATCCTCGTTCCCCAGACCCCCCAGCCGCTCCTCCTCGTACCGCTTGCCCAGGTGGATCCCGAAATCGATGCCCAGACCCACCAGGATCGCGAACGTGAACGCGCTGATGACGTTCAGCTTCTCCACCAGCAGCCACGCCACCGCGAGACACATCAGGATGCCGACCAGGAGCGGCACCATCACGTAGAGCAACGCCCGCAGCCGCCGGAACGACACGAAAATGATGAGCGCCATCGCGATCAGCGAGCCGATGGCCGAGGCGATGACGTCCTTGTACAGCGCGTCCGTCTCGGCCACACGCGACCGCAGACCCCCGCTGATCTCCGCGCGCGCCTCCGGATGGTAGTCCTTCGCCCGCAACACCACCGACGCCTCCGGCGGCAGGCTCTCCAGCCCGGGCCACCGCTCGACGTCCCGGCAGTCCGACCCGACCCGGGCCCCGATCAGACACTCGGCGCGGTAGACCGCGTTCTCCGCCGTGTCGACGTCCACCGCCGCCGACCGGAAACGCAGCATCAGCGTCGTGATGTACTCCGTCCGCTTCGCCCCCCCGGGACCCGCCTCCTCGACCGCCTTCTCCAGGTACAGAAAGTCGGCGTCCGCAAGCCGCGACCGTGCCGAGTCCTCCGGCCCCACCAGCTCCGCGTCCGCTCCCCGCGAAAACGTCGTTCCCAGCTCGTCCCGGTACCGATCCTCGTACTTCCGCTCCAGCCCGGGCGGCAGGATCTCCGGCGCCGGCTTGCCCTCCAGGTCGACGTACGCCGGGTTGGAGTGCACCTTCTCCCACCGGATGCGCACCGCGAGGTTGTCCCGAACCTGCTCCAGGTCCGATAGATCCGCATACAACAGCCGCCGGTCCTTGAAATACCGGATGTCCAGCTTGTGCAGGATGAGCGGATGCTCGGGCCACCGCTCCACCACCGCCACCGCGTCGTCCACGAACCGACGGTTCGCCAGCTTGTCCGGCGACTGGATCGTGATATACAGCGCGTCCGTCGAGCCCACCCGCCGCGCCGCCAGCTCGATGTGCCGCACGCTCGACGCATCCTCAGGCAGCAACGCCCCCAGGTCGGAGGAAATGGACAGGTTCCGCGCGAGAAGGAAACCGACCAGACAGGCCGCCGCCGTCGCCGCCAGCACCCGCCACGGGTTCCGCGCACACCAGCGCGCGTATCGTTCGAGCCATTCCTTCATCGGGTCGTGGACGCCTCCACGGACTCGACCTACGTAGCACAGGGCGTGCCGCCGGACCAAACCGCGTGGTACAGTCCGCGACCATGACGAGCCAACGAACGCACTACTGCGGCGAACTCCGGGCGGAACACGTGGGGCAACAGGTGACCTTGTGCGGATGGGTGCACCGCAAACGCGACCTCGGCGGGTTCGCCTTCCTGGAGCTGCGCGACCGGGAGGGCGTCGTCCAGGTCATGATCGACCCGGGCGCAAACCCGGCCGCGGGAGCGACGGCCAAGGACGTCCGGCCCGAATTCGTCGTGCGCGTCACAGGGACCGTCGCCAGCCGCGGCGAGAACGTCAACCCGAAGCTCCCCACCGGACAGATCGAAGTGCACGCCGGGAATCTCGAAATCCTCTCCCGGTCCAAGCCCGTGCCCTTCCCCATCGAAGACCAGATCGATGCCCTCGAAACCACCCGCCTCGGCTACCGCTACCTGGACCTCCGACGGCCCGCCCTCCAGCGCATCATGCGCCTGCGCGCCCAGGCCGCCCGCGTCGTCCGCGAGGAGCTGGCCGACCACGGCTTCCTCGAGTTCGAAACCCCCATCCTCACCCGCTCGACCCCGGAAGGCGCTCGCGACTACCTCGTCCCCTCCCGCATCGCCCCGGGCTCCTTCTACGCCCTCCCGCAGTCGCCCCAGCTCTTCAAACAGCTCCTCATGGTCGCCGGCTTCGACCGCTACTTCCAGATCTGCCGCTGCTTCCGCGACGAGGACCTGCGCGCCGACCGCCAGCCGGAGTTCACCCAGGTCGATCTCGAAATGAGCTTCGTCGCCGCCGACGACGTCATCGCCGTCACCGACCGCCTCCTCGCCCGCGTGTTCCATGAGACCATCGGCGTCGAAGTCCCGCTGCCCATCCCCCGACTCACCTACGCCGACGCGATCCGCCGCTACGGCGTCGACAACCCCGACGTCCGCTACGGCCTCGAGCTGCTCGACGTCGGCGACGTGCTCGGAAAGTCCGAAGCCCGGTTCCTGCGCGAGCCGTTCGAGGCCGGCGGCCGGATCGCCGCCCTGCGCCTCGCCGGCGCCTCGTTCTCCCGCAAGGAGCTCGACGAGCTGACCGAGGTCGTCAAGCCCTACGGCGCCAAGGGCGTCGCGAATGCGAAACTCGCCGGCGGCGCCTGGCAGGGCGGCCTGGCCAAGTTCCTCGCCGGCGACCCGGGCGCCGCGCTGGCAAGCCGGACCGGAGCCGCCGACGGGGACCTCCTGCTCGTCGTCGCCGACGCCGATCCCGACACCGCCTCCACCGCCGCCGGACGACTGCGACAACACCTCGCCCGCCGCCTCGGCCTCGTCAAGGACGGCACCTGGGGCTTCACCTGGGTCACCGAATTCCCCATGTTCGAGCGCGATCCGGCCACGAAACGCTGGGCCGCCAAACACCACCCCTTCACCCAGCCGGTGCCGGAAGACGCCGCACTCCTCGAGAACGATCCCGGAAAGGTGCGCGCGCAAGCCTACGACGTCGTCGTCAACGGCGTCGAAGTCGGCGGCGGCTCGATCCGTACCCACCAGCCGGAGCTCCAGGCCCGCGTGTTCCGCACCCTCGGAATGGACGAGCCCGAAGCGCAACGGAGGTTCGGCTTCCTGCTCGATGCCCTCGCCCACGGCGCACCACCCCACGGCGGCCTCGCCCTCGGCTTCGACCGACTCGTCATGTTCCTCGCCGGCACCGACTCCATCCGCGACGTGATCGCCTTCCCCAAGACGACCCGCGCCGCGTGCCTCATGACCGGAGCCCCCGCCGACGTGGACGACGCACAGCTGAAGGAGCTCGGGATCGCGTGCAAGGGAAGTGCGGGAAGTGCGGGAAGTGCGGGAAGTGCGGAGAAAGCATGAAGGGCGCGGGTCGAATGCGGAAGGCGGCCCGTGACTTGCGGGGTACGGTGGCGAGGCAATCTCGGTGGATCCCCAATACGCTGTGATCGTCATCGGCGGGGGCGTCAACGGCGCAGGGATCTTCCGCGACGCCTCGTTGCGCGGACTGCGCTGCGCCCTGGTGGAGAAGGAGGACTTCGCCGCCGGGGCGAGCGGCGCGTCGTCGGGCATGATCCACGGCGGAGCACGCTACCTGGCGCACCAGCCGAAGGTCACGAAGCTCGCCTGCCTCGATTCGGGCCGCATCCAACGCCTCGCACCCCACCTCCTGTTCCGCATCCCCTTCCTCTTCGCCGTCCCGCGCAACCGCAAGCTTGCCCGCGCCCTCCTCCTGGGCCTCGACGGGTTCTTCGAGGCGTACGACCGGTACCAACCCCTCAAGAACGGGCTCCGGCACGAGCGGCTCACGGGCGACGAGGCCCGCCGGGTCGAGCCCGGACTGGCCGACGACATCGCCGGGGCCGTCGTCTTCGACGAATGGGGCATCGATGGCCACCGCCTCTGCTGGCTCAACGCCCGCTCCGGCATGGACGCCGGCGGCACGTGCTTCACCCACGTGCGCGTCGATGCGATCGAGCCCCGCGCCGACGCCCCGGGATGGGTCGTCCGCGGCCGGGGAACGCTCGACGGAATCCCCTGGGAAGCCACGGCCCGGACCGTCATGAACGCCGCCGGCGCCTGGGGACCCGGCGTCGCCGCCCTGGGCGGCGCCTCCTGCCGCCTGCGCCCCAGCAAGGGCGTCCACCTCGTCCTCGACCGCCGCGTCAGCAACTACTCCATCACCGCCTCCGCCCTCGACGGACGCTCCATCTTCCTCGAGCCCTGGCAGAACATCACCATCCTCGGCACCACCGACGACGACTACTTCGGCGACCTGGACGACGTGCCCGTCACCCAGGACGAAGTCGAATACCTTCTCGCCTCGATCGAGTCCATCTACCCGTCCATCCGCCAGTGCCGCCTGATCGACGCCTGGGTCGGCGTCCGTCCCACCCTCTACCGCTACGGCCCCTACGAGGACGACCTGTCACGGGACCACCAGGTGCTCGACCACGGCGCGCTCGACGGCCGGCCGGGCCTCTTCTCCATCGCCGGCGGCAAGCTGGCCTCGTACCGCGCCATGTCGGAGGACGCCGCCGACGCGCTGGCACGTCATCTCGGCGTCTCCCGTCCCTGCCGGACCGCCGACGAGCCGCTGCCGGGCGGAGACGCCGCGGCCGACGAGGAAGCTCTGGCGGCGCAGTTCCGGCTGCCCCGACACGCCGTCCGCCGGCTCGCCTACCGCCACGGCTCCCTCGCGCCCCAGGTCCTCGCCCCCTGCTCCGAACGGCCCGCCCGACGCCGCGCCCTCTGCCGCTGCGAGCCCGTGCTCGAAGCCGAAGTCCGGTGGGCCGCCCGACACGAGCGGGCCCGCACCCTCGCCGACGTGTCGCGCCGCACCCGCCTCGGCACCGGCCCCTGCGGCGGCATCCGCTGCGCCCTCCCCGCCGCCCTCGTCCTCGCCGCCGAAACCGGCCGCGACGCCGCCTGGGCCCGTGACGAGGCGCGCCGCTTCCTCGAAGCACGCTACCGCTCCCGCCGCCCCGTCGTCGGCGGCGACCAGGTCCGCATGGAAGCCGTCATCGCCCGCGCCGCCCGCGAGCTCTGATCGACCGATTGCCTTTCCCGCCGCTTCGCACGAAGATGAGCGTCGAGGCGTCACAGGGGGGACGCCAAGGGGGGCGGGCCCGGGGCGACGCACGGCGATGGCGCCCGGGGGCGGAAGGAGTTCGAGTGGGCGACGCGATTGCAAGGCTCCGGAAGCTCGTCGAGGCGGCCCGCTCCATGCAGGCAGCGGCCGATCCCGACGAGCTGTGCGACGTGGTCGTGCGCTGGGCTCGCGCGGTGTTCGACCTCGACAACTGCGCCGTGCTGCTGTTCGAGCCGGACGGCGAGACCCTGCGCATCCGCGCCGCGCACGGCTACGAGCCCAAGGTCGTCGAGAGCTGGCGCGGCGGGCGCGGCAAGGGCCTGACCGGCCGCGCCGTGGAGGAAGGCCGCGTCGTCGTCGTCGGGGACGTCACCGCCGAGCCGTCGTACGTCGAGGGAGTCTCGGGAGCACGCTCCGAAATCGCCGCGCCGCTGCTCGTCGAAGGCAAGCCGATCGGCGTCCTGGACCTCGAAAGCGCGCGCGCGGGCGCCTTCGGAGACCTCGACCTGGCACTGTTCTCCTCCTTCGCCGACCAGGCCGCGGCCGCGCTCCACAACGCCCTGCTGCGCGTGGAGGCGGACGGGAAACGGCACGAGGCGGAGCGGACCGCGTTCGAGATGACCGCCCTGGTCGCCGCCGGACGCAAGCTGGCGACCGTGCTCGACCCCGAGCGCCTGCTCGTGGAAATCCTCGGCGTCGTGCGCGAAACCCTGCGCGTGCCGCGCTGCGCCGTGCTGCTGCTCGACGAGACGACCGGCGAGCTGGTGCTGCGCAAGGCCGTGGGCTACGGCGTGCCGGAAGGCCTGCGGATCCCCCTCGGCAAGGGCGTCACGGGCGAGGTCGCCGCGACGGGCCGGCCCGCACGCGTCGGAGACGTGGCGAAGGACGGCCGCTACATCTCCGGCGTCCAGGGCGGACGCTCCGAGATGGCCGTGCCCGTCCGACTCGACTCCAAGGTCGTCGGCGTCCTCGACGTCGAAGCCCTCGACCCCGACGCGTTCGACGACTCCGACCAGCGCCTCCTCGAAGCCCTCGCCGACCAGGTCGCCGCAGCCCTCCACAACGCCAACCTCACCGGCCGCGTCGGACGACGCGCCCAGCGCCTCGCCCTCCTCAGCCGAGCGGGCCGCGTCATCGCCACCGTCCTCGATCCGGACGCCGTCCTCTACCGCATCCTCGAGCTGGCCTCCGAGGCGCTCGGCTTCCAGCGCTGCGCCCTCCTGCTCAAGGACCCCTTCGGCGCCGACCTGCTCGTCCGCGCCGCCATGGGCTACGGCGACGTCGTCGGAAAACGCATCCCCTCCGGACAGGGCATCTGCGGGACCGTGTTCCGCTCCGGCACCCCGGAGGTCGTCGCCGACGTCACCAAGGATCACCGCTACGTCCCCGGCCTCGAAGGCGGCCGCACCGAAATGGCCGCCCCACTCCGCCTCGACGGCACCATCATCGGCGTCCTCGACGCCGAAAGCCCCAAGGTCGACGCCTTCGACCCCGACGACCTCGACCTCTTCTCCGGCTTCGCCGCCCACGCCGCCGTCGCCATCCAGAACGCCGGCCTCCACGACGAGCTGGAACGCCGCACCGCCGAGCTCGACCGCCGCGCCCACCGCCTCGCCATCCTCCACCAGGCCGGCCAGGCCATGGCCACGGCCCTCGACCCCGACCTCGTCCTCCACGAAGTCCTCCGGCTCGCCGGAACGGCCCTCGCCTTCTCCCGCTCCGCCGTCCTCCTCCTCGACCGCGAAAAGGGCGACCTCGTCGTCCGCGCCTCCGTCGGCTACGGCGACATCCAGGGCAAACGCATCCCCCTCGAAGGCACCCACAGCGGCGAGGTCGTCCGCGACGGCAAGGGCCTCCTCATCGCCGACGTCACCCGCGACTCGCGCTACGTCCAGGGCAGCTCCGGCGCCCGCTGCGAGATGATCGCACCCATGAAGGTCCGCGGCGAAACCATCGGAACCGTCGACGCCGAAAGCCCCGTCGAAGGCGCCTACGACCAGGACGACCTCGAGCTCCTCGAGGTCTTCGCCTCCCACGCCGCCGCGTCCATCCACAACGCCCGCATGTTCCAGAAGGTCGAGGACGCCAACACCGCCCTGCGCGCCAACATCAAGGAGATGGAACGCCTCAACCGCGAGCTGGAACAGTACGCACGCCAGATCGCCGGCGCCAACGACGCCCTGGAACGACAGGTCCGCCAGCTCCTCGCCCTGCACCGCGCCGGACAGACCATCACCTCCAGCCTCGACCTCGATACCACCCTGCAGCGCATCCTCGCCATGACCCGCGACATCATCGATACCTCGTCCTCCACCATCAAGCTCCTCGACCTCGAGACCAAGGAGCTCCGCGTCCGCGCCTCCTCGGGCGTCTCCCGGCAGGGCGAACCCACCGTCGATGTGCCCCTGCGCGTCGGCGAACGCACCATCGGCGTCTTCGAGCTCGCCAAGGGCAAGGCGTTCGGCGAAGAAGAACACCGCATGCTCGAAACCCTCGCCTCCCAGGCCGCCATCGCCATCGAGAACGCGCGCCTGTTCGACGAGACCCAACGAACCTACTACGACACCCTCCGCTCCCTCGCCGGCGCCCTCGAAGCCCGCGACGCCTACACCCAGGGCCACTCCGAACGCGTCGCCAAGCTGTCGATGCGCATCGCCGAGAAACTCGGCCTGCCCGAGGACGACCGCAAGGAGATCTACTCCGCGGCCCTGCTGCACGACATCGGCAAGATCGGCGTGCGCGACGAGGTGCTGCTCAAGCCGGGCCGCCTCACCCCGGAGGAAATGGCCATCATCCGCGGCCACCCCATCTTCGGCGACGCCATCCTCGGACCCCTCAAGTTCCTCGGCAACGTGACCGGGATGGTCAAGCACCACCACGAGCGCTGGGACGGCAAGGGCTACCCCGACGGCCTCAAGGGCGAGGACATCCCCCTCGCCTCCCGCATCGTCGCCGTCGCCGACTCCTTCGACGCCCTCACCTCCGACCGCCCCTACCGCGACCGCAAGACCCTCGGAGAAACCCTCCGCATCGTCGAAGAGGAAACCGGCCGCCAGTTCGACCCCAAGGTCGTCCAGGCCCTCTTCGGCGTCCTCGGCGAGTCCAAGAGCGGCGGCGACGAGATCGCCGAGCCGAGCTAGCACGCCGCGACGCGAATCCGCTGGCGGATGTCCTCCGCTCCGCCAGGCGCGCTGCGTCGCATGCCGTGCCCGAGCGGCATGGCGATGCGGAACCGGGCTTCCGTGTGGTACGGTGCCGGTGCGAGGGAGGAACACCATGAAGGTGATCGCGATCAACTCGACGTATCGGCCGAAGGGTTCGACGACGATGCTGACGAGGAAGGCGCTGGAGGGCGTCGCCTCGACCGGGGTGGAAGCGGAGATGATCATGCTCCGGGACCACGACATCCGGTACTGCCAGAACTGCCTGAAGTGCTACCGGGACGTGGAGTCGGAGCTGGCGCCCTGCACGATCGACGACGATGTGACGGGCATCCTGCGCAAGATGCTGGACGCGGACGGGCTGATCTTCGCGTCGCCGGTGCATAACGGGTTCCTGACGGGCCTGATGACCGCCTTCTACGAGCGTGCGGTGTGGCGCGTGTGCAAGCCCACGGGCGAGCTGGCCGGTCTCAAGGGCGTGCCGGCGCCGCGCTCGACGAAGGTGCGGGCGATCGCGACCATCGCCAGCGCCGGCGGCATGCCGGAGAAGCTGGCCAAGCTGTGCAACGACGGGACGAAGTTCATCCGGGAGAACATGCCGATGTCGTTCAACGGCCACTACGTCGGCGAGATCTACGCGGGTGCCGACCTGGTCCGGATGCCGGCGTCGGACCAGGACTGGCAGCGGCTGTACTTCCTGCGCCGGGTCTCCGACCGCCAGCTCCGCATGGCGTACGACCTCGGGGTCAAGATGGGCCAGACGCTCAACCGGGGCCGCCTCAAGCCCGATCGCGTGCTGGGCGGCTTCACGGCGGCCATGGCGAAGCTCTACATGAAGACGGTGCGGCTGTACAACGTGGTCGGGGAGAAGGAGGGAGGCGACGAGGCGCGAGCGAGCGTCTCGCCGCCCGAGCCGACCAGGCCGAGGGCGTCGACGACGCCGCGCCGCTCCCGGACGCCGTAGACGCAGAGCACGGGCGACGCGGTCGACCCGGCCGGGGCAACCTGACGATCGAGGGCCCGCGTGGGACATGAGCATGGTTCGCCGAACGAGCCCGGGTGCGGCGTCGACGGTCGCGGCGCTCGTCTTGTTGCCGGGCTGCTACGACAGCTACCAGGTCACGGCGGACTCCGGGCACGACGCGCCGGTCGCCGACGTGGCGCACGACGCGGTCGGTGACCTCGAGGCGCGCGCCGATGCGGCCGGCGACGGGGATGCAGCTGAGGACGCGTGGGCCGACGTGGACGTGGCGCCCGACGTGTCGGACGCCGACGCGGACACCGACGGGCGAGTCGAGGCCGACGGGGCACCCGACGCCGACGCCGACGCCGACGCCGACGCCGAGGCCGACGGCAGCACGGATGTCGCGCCCGATGGCGACGCGGGACCGTCGGAGGACGCGGAGCCGTTCGACGACGCGGACAGCCACGACGCGACCGATGCCGACTCCGACGCGGGAGCCTCCGACGACGGGGATGTCGGCGGGGACGCGATCGTCTGCGATGGCGCGTGGCAGGACCCGACGTCGGGCGCGTTGTGGGAGGACCCGCCGACGCACACGCTGCGAAGCTGGGACGACGCCGTGACCCGGTGCGACGAGCTCGTGCTGTGCGGCGAGCCGGCGGGGACCTGGCGCCTGCCGACGGTCTCCGAGCTGCGGTCGTTCATGCGCGGGTGCGCGGGAACGGTGGCGGGCGGCGCATGCGGCGTGACCGACTCGTGCCTCGGGGAGGATTGCGCGGTCCTGGCGTGCACCGGCTGCTCCTGGCTCACCGGCCCGGGCGCGAGAGGGTGCTACTGGGACCCGGCGGTCTCGGGCGCGGGCGGCTGCGGGACGTACTGGTCGTCGTCGGGCTCTGTCGGGGCCGAATCCAAGGCCTGGACCGTCAGCTTCAGCTACGCCTTCGTGCAGAGCCAATTCGAGGAGCGCTCGGTCTTCGTCCGCTGCCTTCGCAGGTAGCTCGTGCGAGGGCCCGGCGCTCCCGGAGCGATGGCGGGCAAGCCGGACGGAGCCGCATCGAGCTTGGGTGCGCGACGATCCGCGACCTGTTCGGCGGGGGCCATGACCCGCGCCCGGGCGGTCAGCCCCCCTGACGGCCCGCGAACCGCAACCCGACCTTGCGCCCGTCCGCCCATGATTCGTGTAGTGTACGGGAGGGACGCGACGCGACGCGGATCGCGCCCAGGAGGAGGATGGACGCCATGAAGAGGCTCGTCGTCTGGTGCTCGATCGCGTTGCTGGTCGCAGGCTCGGGCTGCAAGAAGAAGGAGGGGGGAACGGAGGCTCCTCCGGCCACCGCCGCGCCGGCGGCGCCGGCGCAGGCCGCGAAAACCCCGGCGGCGACGCCGGCCCCGGCCGCGGACGCGGGCGCCGTCGCCGCGGCCCCGGACGGAGCGGCGCCGGCACCGCCGTCCACGGGCCGCGAGATGCCGTCGGCGGAGCCCGTGGCACCGGCGCTGACGCCGGAACAGGCGAAGCAGATGATCGGCGCGGCCGTGGAGGAGTACGCGAAACCGGCCGGGGCGCGCGACTGCGGCGGGATCATCCAGGTGCTCATTCCGGCGCTGCAGCTCGTCGCGCCGAACCCCACGGCGGAGGTCTGGCCCGCCTACGAGGCGCTGCAGAGCTGCCTGCACACGGTCGGGGCCTGGGCCACCCTGCTGCAGGTCTCGTACGCCATGCTCGACGCCGTGCCGGACAAGGCGCGCCCGTACTTCCTCGCCCGCGCCCTGATCGGGCTCGGGCGGCTCGAGCAGGCCGGCCAGGCCATCCAGGAGCTGGCCGGCAAGTTCCCGGACGACGTGGAGCTGGCGACGGCCGCAGGCTTCCTGACCTGCGCGGCCAAACAGTGGGAGGCGTGCCTACAGGTCGCGGGCGCCACGCTGGAGCATGCCGACGAAGTGCAGGACGAGGACGTGAAGCGGGACGTCCTCGTGCGCACGCACTACTTCCGGCTGCAGGCCCTGTACCACCTGCACCGGCTCGACGAGGCCGACGGCGCCGTGACGGAGATGGACAAGATCTTCCCCGGCGATCCGCTGGTGACCTACCTCAAGCAGCAGCTCGCACTCGCGCGGGCCACCGGGATGGCGGTCGATTGGGTCTGCCAGGCCCCGATCCCGCTCGGCGCCTACCACCTCTTCTCCGCGACGCCGGGGGCGGTGGCCGGGCCGTTGTGCAAGTTCTCGCTGACCAGCTTCGCCGAGACCGACCGGCAGCTCCACCTGGAGGTCGAGATCCAGGGGCTCTCGGACCGCACCTCCCAGACCGTGATGCTGCTCAGGGCCGGCGCCCAGGACGTGCTGCTCGTCCCGCCGCTCAAGTTCGATTTCGACGTCGCCGGGCTGCGGGCGGAGCGCGAGGCGCAGCTCGCCTGGAAGATCACCGCGATCGAAGAGACGGGGGAGCGGGTGCTGTACGACGAGACCGTGGCGGTGAAGGTGCTGCCGCGCGACTCGCTGGTCCTGGAACGCAAGATCTCGACGGACGTCGTCGTCCCGGCCTACGAGAACATCGGTGCCTGGATCACCCCCAACGCCCGCGCCGTGGAGCAGTTCCTCACGGCGGCGAAGACACGCGCGCCGGGCGCGACGTTCGCGGGCGAGCAGACGGAAACGGGGCCGCAGGTGGAGGCGATCTGGAACGAGCTGCAGTCGCGCGGCGTGTCCTACGTGATGGACCCGTCCCTGTTCGCCGGCGCGGCGACGATACAGCGCACCCGGCTGCCGTCCGAAGTGCTGGCCTCGACGAATGCCCAGTGCCTGGAAGGGACGATCCTCTTCGCCAGCCTCATGGAGGCAATCGGGTTGCGGCCCATCATCGTCCTCGTGCCCGGCCACGCCTTCGTCGGCTGGCACGGCACCGCGGCGGACGGCGTCGAGGCCGGGACCCCGATCTTCGTCGAGACCACGATGGTCCACGACGCGAAGTTCCTCGACGCGGTGAAGGTCGCCATGGCGCGCGTCGTCGAGGAACAGGGCAAGGGCAACTTCGAGCGCGGCGTCTCGACGATGCTCGAGCTGACCGACCTGCGGGCCCGCGGCATCACCCCGCAGCCGGTCGACTGACCCCCGCCGCGTCGAACCGCCCCGTGGCGTAGAACCCCGCCAGAAGCGCGTCCTTCTCGCGAAAGCGCTCCGCCAGCCACTCCGCCAGCTCCGCCTCCCCCGCCGGCAGCTCGGCCGTCGGGAACCGGCGGACGTGCAGGTGCGCACGCTCGACGTAGCCCAGCATGAACTGCCGCAGCGTCGGAACCCCACCCTCGTACCCGATCGTCACGTCGTACACCGCGTCGAGCTGCTCCCGCAACCCCACCATCGATCCGACGAATCCCCGCGGCCGCGGATACTGGACGTGCCGGAGCGGCTCGAGCCCCTGCCCGCGAGCCCACGCCCGGCTCCGCTCGAGTTTCCCCGCCGTCAGCCGCGTGCCCTCCGGGAACAGCACCAGCCACACCGGAACTCGATCGCGACGCAACCGCGCGAACGTCCGCTCGATCCCCGCCCGGTCCGCCGCCCAGTCGCGCTTCACGAACACGCTGCCCAGGAGATACAACCCCCAGCCGACCCCAGGCACCCACTTCAGCCCGTCCTTCACGAACCACCGCATCTCGCCCAGCCGCCCCTTGCTGCGCGCGAACATCATGAGGAACGTGATGTCCGCCATCTGCTGGTGGTTCGCGAGCACCAGGGCCGTCTCCTCGTCCGGCACCGCGTCCCCCGTCACCACGATGTGCGTCCCATGCAGCCGCCGCGCCAGCTCGATGCACCAGCCCCACCACGTGTCGGCACCCCACCGGCCGAAACCGTTGAACGCCCGCGCCGAGAACGGCCGCAGCACCACCGTCGCAAGCTGCGCCGCGTTGAACGCCAGCAGCGTCGAGCCCAGGAAGGCCGAAACCGGCACCACCTTCGCCAACGCTCGCGCCCGCCGACCGGGCTCCGGAGGATCCTTCAACGGTGGTAACGGCATGACGCACCCCTCTCCTGCCGGAAGGGTCGCGCCCCTCTACCCGACTTCGCCCCCGCGCTCAAGCCCGGTTTCCCCCGCCCCGCCCCTCACTCCGGATCGTAGATCTCCAGCGAAATCAGCTCGGCGCTCGACCAGCCCGTCACCCACAGGCGCGTGCCGGCCGCGTTGATCGCGAGGCCGGAAGGCTGGTTGATGTCCGGAATCGCCACCTGGCGCGCCCCGAACGTCTCCAGGTCCACCACCGAAACCTCGTGGGAACAGTAGTCCGCCGCGTACAGCCACCTCTCGTCCGGCGAGAACACGATCGTCTTGGGACACTCCCCCACCCCGATGCGCTCGACGACCTCCAGCGACTCCGTGCTCACCACGTAGATCGCCCGCTTGCCGATCGAGCTGACGTAGAGACGGTCGCCCGCGCGGTTGATCAACATGTGCCGGGGGTACGACCGGGCGATGAGGTCGGCCTGGCGCGTCACCGCCAGCGTCGCGATGTCGATCTCGTGCAGGTCGTGCGACCCGTGGTTGCCCACCCAGAGCTTCGTCCCGTCCGGACTCACCGCCATCCCTCGGGGCTGCGTGCCCACGCGCACCTTGCCCAGCACCTCGCCCGTCGCCGTGTCCACCGCCGAGACGTAACCGTGGGCCCAGCAGCTCGCGAACAGCTTCGACCCGTCGGGCGTCAACACCAGCACCTTCGGCTCGCTCTCCACGGCCACCTTCTGCCGGATCTCGTGCGTCGCAGGGTCGATGAACAGCACCTGGTCGTTGCGGAAGTCGGAGACGTACACCGTGCCGCCGTCCGGAGCCCACACCGACTCCACGACGTTCGCGCTCTCCATGTCGATCTGCGCCGTCAGCTCCAGCGTCTCCGCATCGTAGAAGTAGATGTTCTTGTTCGTGCGCCGCCCGAAGTTGGTCACGACCAGCGTCCGGCCGTCCGGACTCATCGTCACCCCCTTGGGCTGCGCCGCCGTCGCCACCCGCTCCAGCACCCGCACCCGCCGCGCCGGCGTCGGCGGCCGCTCCTCCGCCGCGAAGACCGCGCCGCCCACCAGCGCCGAAACCACGAGCAGGATCCAGGGCCACGACCAGAGCTTGCGGACCGTACGGGGGTTCATCGAAAATCCTCCTGTCGAGCCGGACCATAGGCACGGGCCCTTGGACGCGGCAAGTTCCGGGACGTTCAAACCGGTGAAGGACTCAGCAGGTCGCGGAACCCACCGCGTAGTTGCCCGTTACCGTCAGCGTCCACCCGCCGCAGTCTGTCGTGCTCCCGCTGAAGAACCGGACCTCCACGTAGACGTCGCGGCCGTCGTCGATGGCGAAGGTGTCCTCCCAGCGCACCAGGACGTCCTCGTCCACCCCCGTCGCCGCCGTCCCGCTCCGGATGCAGCTCGAGCACGACCCGCCCCCGTGGACGTAGAGGTCGTAGTCCACCCCGGCCGGGACGTCGAGCTGCACCCGGAAGCTGATGTAGACGCTCGACGTGCTGTCCTCCTCCACCCGGAAGCGGTACCACATCTCCCCGTACGAGGACCGCGTGATCGTGCCCGAACCCGTGTCGCCCGAAACGCTCCCGATGCTGCTCGCCCCCGAACACGTGCCGAAGTTGTCGTCCAGGTTGCGCTCGCAGCCGTCCGAAACCACGTCGTTGCACTCCGCCCGCGCCGAGGCGCAGCTCCCGATCGTGCACGAGCCCGACGAACACCCGGTCGTGCCGACGTACGGCAGCGTCGTGCAGTTGACGATCGTCCCGCAGGACGTCCCGCAGCTCGTGCTCGTGTTCATCGCACGCTCGCAGCCGTTGCCCGACGAGCCGTCGCAGTTCCCGTACCCGCCGTCGCACGAGACGAGCGTGCACGTCCCGGACGAACAGGACTCCGTCGCGTTGGCCAGGCTGCACGGCGTGCCGCAGACCGCGCAGTCCGTGAGCGTCGTCAGCGATCGCTCGCAGCCGTCCGGACGGCTCCCGTTGCAGTCGCCCCAGCCGGAGTTGCAGCTCGAGTAGTTGCAGGAACCCGTCGCGCACGAGGCGCCGGACGCATGCCCGGGAGCACACGGCGTCCCGCAGAAGCCGCAGTTGCTGAGCGTCGTCAGCGACGTCTCGCAGCCGTCGGAGTCGCCCCCGCCGCAGTTGCCCCAGCCGCCGTTGCACGAGACGATGGAACACGTCCCCGTCCCGCAGGACTCGCTCGCGTTGGCCAGGTCGCACGTCCGGCCGCAGACGCCGCAGTTGGTGAGCGTCGTCAGCGACGTCTCGCAGCCGTCCGCCCAGCCGCCCGCACAGTTGCCCCAGCCCGTGTAGCAGGCGCAGGCGCTCGAGGAGCACGACGCGTTGGGACCGCACCGGTTGCCGCACGTGCCGCAGTTGTTCGAATCGCTCGTCGGATTGGCCTCGCAGCCGTCCGACCAGCTCGAATTGCAGTTGAGCCACGGCGCGGAACAGGCGCAGGAGCCCGCGGAACACGACGAGTTGGACCCGCAGGAGTTGCCGCAACGGCCGCAGTTGAACGGGTCGCTCCCGGGGTTGACCTCGCAGCCGCTCGACCACATCCCATCGCAGTTGAGGAAGGGCGACGTGCAGCCGCAGGCCGATGCGCTGCACGAGGCGTTGATTCCGCACGCGTTGCCGCAGGAGCCGCAGTTCAACGGATCCGTCGCCGGCTCCGCCTCGCACCCGTCCGCCCAGCCCCCGTTGCAGTTGAGGTACGGAGCGACGCACCCGCAGGCACTCGCGGCACAGGCGCCGTGCAGGCCGCAGGCCGAGCCGCAGGCGCCACAGTTCGCGACGTCCGTCACGCCGTTCACCTCGCACCCGTTGCCCCAGTTGCCGTCGCAGTTGAGCAGACCCGCCGCACAACCGCACGAGCCGCCGGAACACGAGCTGCCGATGCCGCAGACGCCCGCACACGTCCCGCAGTGCGCCCCGTCGGTCAGCGGATCGACACACCTCGCGCCACAGCAGATCCCGCCCGCACAGGCCGAGTCGTCCGCCGCGGGCGAGTTGAAACACCGCAGGTCGGCGCCGCAGACGTCCGACGTGCACGGGTTGCCGTCGTCGCACTCCGCCGCCGTCGAACACCAGCAGTCCCCCTCCTCGTCCTCCTCACCGTCGCAGTCGTCGTCGATGTGGTCGCACGTGGCGTCCGTCGAGGCCGGCGGCCGCCGCGGCTCGCACACCGGCATGCCGTGCGAGCAGACCGAGTCCCGCACGCAGAGACCCGTGCCGCACTGGTACGGGACGTACTCCTCGTCCGTCCCCCCGTCGCAGTCGTCGTCCACCCCGTCGCAGATCGATTCGTCCGGGATCGCCACCGGAACGCAGTCGTCCTCGCAGCCGTCGGAAAGCACCCCGTTGGTGTTCGCGAAACCCGCCTCGCACACGATGTCACAGGCCCCCAGCGTGCAGGCCGGAAGCGCATGGTCCTGCGCCGGACAGACCGTGCCGCACGCCCCGCAGTGCAGCGCGTCGAAATCCGTGTCGTAGTCCTCGTCCGTCAGCCCGTCGCAGTCGTCGTCCTCGTAGTTGCAGAACTCGGGCACGCACGTCGAGCAGTCCGGGTCCGTCGCGTCGGTCCGCGTGTCGCAGTCGTCGTCGATGCCGTTGTCGCACGTCCCCCCCGACGTGGTCTCGACGTCCGCGACCCGCGTGCACGCGTACTCGCACCCGTCGACCGGACTGCCGTCGGGATCCGCGTACCCGGGGTCGCACGCCAGCCCGCAGTCGCCCGCGTCGCACGCGGGAGCGGCGTGCGCGGCGCCCCCGCACGCGAAACCGCACTCGCCGCAATTCGCCGGGTCGTCCTGCAGGTCGAAATCCTCGTCCGTCGCGCGGTCGCAGTCGTCGTCCAACCCGTTGCACAGCTCGGGCCCCGTCGCCTCGCACGGCCCGCCGTCCGTCCCCTCCTCGGCCTCCGGCACGTCCCCGTCCCCGTCGGCCTCGACGTCCGCGTCCCCCCCGCCGTCCTCGCCCGGTACCACGCCGTCCTCCCCGGGCACGTCCGGAACCTCGTCGATGACGTCCGGATGGCCGGCCGAACCCTCCGCGCAGCCGGCAACCGCCAGCAGCACGACCGCGATCGGGAGAAGACGGGAATCCCTCATGGCACGAACCCTCCCTTCCGCCTCGCGCAACCGCTCCGCGGCAGCCGCACGACCACGGGACAAGAGCAACGAAATGGTACGCTACCGGCGCACGATCGGCAACGTCGCGGAGCAGCGGACGTGCACCCCTCGCACGCGGGTGCGCTGCACAGGTCCGGATCGTCCCCTTGTCCGGGATCGGTGTCCATCGGTGTCCATCGGTGGTTTCTTCCCCCTTCCCCCGGACCCCGGGAAGTCGCGCTCCGCCCCTTGCTCGTGGTAAGAACGTGGTTATCCGTGCGGCATTCGCGCTCGGTCGAACGACGGTCGTTGACCGACCGTCAGGGAAGGGAGGAGGAAAAGGATGAAGGGGAAGCCGGGAATTGGATGGGTGGCCGCGATTGCATTCGTGCTCGCGACATCGGCGTCGGTCGGTCCCGCCTCGGCGCAGGAACCGGCCACGGCCGGGTCGGCCGGCGGGCTCATGAGCCGGCCATTCTACGTCGGACTGGGCGTCGGAGGCGTGTTCAACCTGGAAGGCGTCGGGTCCGCGTTCCGGCTGGAAGAAGACGTCGGCTACCGCGTCTGGTCCTTCGGCGACCACCCCGGTCTGTTCGTCGGCGGGCTGTTCAACCAGGCGTTCCGCAGCGGCTGGACCGGCATCGATCTGGACGCGAGGATCGGCGTCGACTTCAACGTCTACGACTGGGGCTCGGGTGCGCTGATCATCACGCCGGGCCTCGCGACGGGCGTCACCCTCCTCGTGGCCAAGACCACCGTCGTCGACCCGTGGACCGGCGGCACGACGTCGTCGACCTCCACCACCGCCCTCTTCAACATGATCTTCACCGGCCAGATCGGCGTCGCGCTCGTCGATGGTCTCCTGCTCATCTGGTTCCGGCCGATCGGGATCGAAGTCCTCGCGAAGGACGGCGCGACCGCGAACTGGGACCTGAACGCCGGCGTGCTCTTCAACTTCTGAACCGGCCCCGACAACCCCGGAACTACCCGCCCCACGATCCGCGCGCCGCAGGACCGGCGGAAACTCCGAACACCCCCGGAAGCTCCCCGATCCGCTCCAGCACGAGGTCCGGTCCGGCCGCCAGGAGGACGTCCCGCGCCGTGTAACCCTGCAGAAGCGCACACGAACGCATCCCCGCACCGCGCGCCGCGCCGATGTCCTGCACGCCGTCCCCGACCACCAGCACCCGCGCCGCCGCAACACCCAGACGCTCCGCAGCCACCAGCAGCGGCCGCGGGTCGGGCTTGCGCACCGGCAGATCGTCCTCCGCCACCAGCACCCGCAGCCGCGGCAGGATCGCGAACGCGCCCAGCACCAGCTCCGCCACCCGACGACCCTTGTTCGTGCACACCGCGAACCGTCGCGGCGACAGCGCGTCCAGGACCCCGAGCACCCCGGGATACGGCACCGTGCCCCGCACCGGCTCCGCCGCGTACCGCGCACGGAACCGGCCGACCAGACGATCGATCCGAGGCCCGTCGCCGGCCTCGAGCGCCGCGGCGCGGGCACAGAGGCTGCGCGGCCCGTCGCCGACGATCCCGCGCACCCGCTCCGCCGTCACCGGCCCGAAACCCTCGTCCGCCAGCGCCTCGTTCAGCGCCGCCGTGATGCCGCCCAGGCTGTCCACCAGCGTCCCGTCCAGGTCGAAGATGACCCCGTCGATGCTCCCACCGGGTAGCCGCGCCCCGGCCCCGGCCCCGACGGGACGCGGCGGGTCCCCCGCCGAGCAGGGACTCGGCGGCTGTGCCGCCGAGCAGGGCACGGTCCGGTCTCCGGAGGTCGCCGGATCGACACTCATGCCGAAGCTCCGCCGGAAGCGTCGGCGCCGGGAGCCTCGCGCACGAGCTGCTCGCGGAAGATGTCGACGAACGCGCCCCCGCGCGCCAGCAGCTCGTCGAACGTTCCCGCCTCCACGATGCGACCCCCGTCCAGCACCGCAATCCGATCCGCGCGCCGGACCGACGAGAGCCGGTGCGCGATGATCAGCGTCGTCCGCCCCTCCGCCGCACGGTCCAGCGCCGCCGCGACCTCCGCCTCCGCCGTCGCGTCGAGCGACGAGACCGCCTCGTCCAGCAGCAGCAACGACCCCCCGTGGTACAGCGCCCGCGCGATGCAGATGCGCTGCCGCTCGCCCCCCGACAGCCGGCCTCCCGCCTCCCCCACGTCCGTCCCGAGCCCCGATTCCAGCCGCGCCAGGAGCGGCTCCAGCCCGGCCAGGCGCGCCGCCTCCTCCACCCCGACCCGCCCGGGGGCCGCGCCCAGCGTGATGTTCGCCCGGATCGTATCGTGGAACAGGAACGACTCCTGCGGCACCACCGCCATCTCACGCCGGATCCCGGCCCCCGCGTAACGCTCGATCGGCTCGCCGTCCCACAGGATCGCCCCCTCGTCGGCGTCGAGGAACCGCGACAGGATCTGCGCCGTCGTCGTCTTGCCCGCCCCCGAGCGCCCGACGAGCGCGAAACGCTCGCCGGCCCGGATCCGAAGGTCCACCCCGTCCAGCACCACGTTGTCGCCGCGACGGAACTTGAGCCCCCGCAGCTCCAGCGACCGCGACAACGCCGGCGGCTCGTCCGCACCCTCCCGGACCCGCGTCGGCGCCCGGTCGAGCAGCCGGAACACGCGGTCGGCGCCCGCCAGGCCGGACTGCAGCAGGTTCGCGATGGAACCGAGGCTCTTCACCGGACCGTAGAGCAGGAAGACCGCCGTGAAGAAGGAAACGAAACGCTCGGGCGAAATCTCGCCCGACGAGACCCGGCTCTGCGCGTACCACAGCGTCGCGGCCAGCGCCGCGGCCCCGAGCAGCTCCATCAGCGGCGACGCGAACGCACGGATGCGGATCGCGCGGAGCTGCCCGTCGCGCGCCGCGCGGTTGGCCTCGGCGAACCGCGCCGCCTGCGTCGCCTCCGCACCGTGATGCCGGATCACCGAGAGCCCCCCCGCCGTCTCCTCGACCCGCGCCGCCAGCGCCCCCAGCGCGTCCTGCGCCCCACGCTGCGTGCGGCGCGTGCGCCGCGAGATCGCCACGATGATCCACGTCGTCACCGGCAGAATCGCGATGGCCAGCAGCCCGAGCACCGGGTCCAGGTAGATCGCCAGCACCAGCAGCGCCGTCGCCTGCAACAGGTCGCGCACCAGCGCCGTCACGCCCCACGTGACCACGCCCTCCATCAGCGCCACGTCGATCATGAAACGCGACGCCAGGTCGCCCCGCTCGTCCGCCACAAGCTGGTCCGGCGCCAGCATCAGCACCCGATCCATCAGGTTGCGCCGGATGTCGTGGATCGTGCTCTGACCCACCGCGCCCATCAGCGACAGCTCGCCGTACGACGCGAGCCCCTTCACCACCGCAAGGCCCACCACCATCACCGAAAGCAGCACCGCCATGTTGCCGGGATCGGTCGCCAGCCAGTCGCCCAGCCAGCGCCCCACCGCGCCGAACCCCGAAGGACTCCCGCCGCCGGCATAGATGAAACGCAACAGCGGACCGACCACGTACGCATACGCGCTCGTCGTCAGCGCGAGCAGCAGCATGCATGCCGTGGCGGCGAACAGCCGCACCCGGTACGGAGCAGCCAGCCGCAACACCCGACGGAAGACCGCCCCCGGACGCTCCACGTTCGTGCGGGAGAACGTCCGGTAGAGCTTGCTCCACATCGCGGACGCGGGCCTACCGCGGGTTGAGGAAGAACCGCGCCGTCAGCTCGTGGTGCGCCTCGCCCAGCGCGTCGACGTCCACCGTCGTCAGGCCCAGACGCAGGATCACGCGCTCCACCGGGGACGTCTCCCCGAAGGGGTGGATGCCCCGCGACGCCGCGCGGTGCCGGAAGATCGCGTTCATCCCCGGCAGCGGAAAAGGCTGCGACAGCTCGATGTGTGCGCTCGTGCGCCGCTGACCACCCGTCAGCGTCGCCCCGAGCAGCGAATGGTCCTCGCCGCGGCGGTTCGTCGCCCGGTCGACCACCCCGATGCACCGCATCGTGCCATCGATGAGGTAGATGCGGTTCCGCGTCCAGATCTCCACCGCCACCCACGTCACCGCGGAATCCGTGTGCGAGACGCCGCGCCGCTTGATGACCATCAGCTCCAGCGGCGCACCCCGGCCGCCGGCCCGCCCCTTCATGTTGTAGACGCGGGTGTCGTCCGGGTCGCGATCCTCGTCCGACTCCCCGCCCTCCGTCTCCTCGCGGCCCGGGGAACCGACGATCGAATGACGGGTCGTGCGCATTGCTCGTCATCCTAGCATCGATGCACGGGAATTTCGCGCCAAGGGCGCCAAGGACCGCGAAGGACGCCAAGGGGATGGCGAATTCAGGGGACAGGAGGGGAGAAGGCGCGGAGCGCCTCCTGCCGGAGCGCGGCGTCGGCGAGCACGAGAGCGACCATGGCCTCGGCCACCGGCACGATGCGCGGGGCAATGCACGGATCGTGGCGGCCGCGCGCGCGGATCCGCGCCGGGCGCCCGCCCACGTCGATCGTGTCCTGCTCGATGTCGATGGTGGAGGTCGGCTTGATCGCCACCCGCGCCACGATCGGCGCCCCGTCGGAGATGCCGCCCAGGATCCCGCCGGCGTGGTTGGACGCAGGCCCGCGCGGCGTCAAGGGATCGTTCGCCTCGCTGCCCCGCATCCGCGCCAGCGCGAAACCGTCCCCGAATTCCACCGCCTTCACCGCCCCGATCGATAGCAGCGCCCCGCCCAGCCGCGCGTCAAGCTTCCCGAAGACCGGATCGCCCCAACCCGGCGGCACGCCCGTCGCCACCACCTCCACGATGCCGCCGACCGAGTCCCCGGCGGCCTTGGCCCGGCGGATGGCGGTGGCCATGCGTGCGGCGGCGCGGAGGTCGCCGCAGCAGAGCGGGCTCCTCGCGGCGACGGCGGCGTCCCGGCGAACGGCGGCGATGCCCGCGATCTCGATCACCTGCGCCGCGACGTCCACGCCCAACGGGCCCAGCAGGAGCTTGGCGATCGCACCCGCCGCGACCCGCGCCGCGGTCTCGCGGCCGGAAAGCCGGCCCCCGCCCCGCCAGTCCCGCACCCCGTACTTGGCCCACCACGTCCAGTCCCCGTGCCCGGGACGGAAACGATCCCGCAGCGGCTCGTAGTCCACCGGTCGCGCGTCCCGACTGCCGATGACCAGGCAGATCGGCGCCCCCGTCGTCACCCCCTCGAACACCCCGGACAACACCCGCACCCGATCGCGCTCGCGCCGCGCCGAAACCAGGTCCGACGTCCCCGGACGCCGCCGGTCCAGCTCCCGCTGCACGAACCGCAGGTCCAGGTGCAGCCCGGGCGGCACCCCGTCCAGCACCGCGCCGATCGCGGGCCCGTGCGACTCACCGAACGTCGCGACCCGCAGGATCTCGCCAAAAACGTTCGACATCGCCCAGAACCTCCTCGGGACTGCGACCCCCCGTCGGCACCCGGGTCGCCGCGCAGGCACGGTACAACGGTTCCCGCTCGCGCGCGATGGCCTCCTCCTCCTCGACCCCGCCCCGATCCGTGAGCGGCGGCCGCCCCGAGCCCGCGATGCGGGCCGCACGCTCCGCCGGCGAGGCGTCCAGCCATGCCGCCGCACCCGAGCGCCGCAACCCCTCGCGAACCTCGGGGTCCAATACGCAACCCCCGCCCGTCGCGACGACCAGACCGCCCCGCGCCAGGAGCCCGAGCATCACCTCGCGCTCCAACTCGCGGAACCGGCGCTCCCCGCCCCGCGCGAAAATCTCCGCGACCGACTCCCCCGCCCGCCGCTCGACCTCCTCGTCCGCATCGACGAACTCGAGCCCCACCTTCGCCGCCAGCAACCGCCCCACCGTGGTCTTGCCCGAGCCACGAAGGCCGATGAGGTAGAAGGCGGTCGGCCGGCGGAAGCAATCCAGATCGCGCCAGAAGTCCGGGTAGGACTTCGAAACGCACTCGGGGTCGGCGATGCGCAGATGGGGCAGGCGCAAGGAAAGAAGGCCGAACGCCATCGCCATCCGATGGTCATGGTGCGGATCCAGGAAGGCCCCGGCCTGCACAGCAGGCTTCGCGGCCTCGCCCGCGCCTTCCGGCGCCAGGCCCGCAATCCGGAGCCCGTCCGGAAACTCCTCCACCACAATCCCCGCGGCCCGGAAACCCTCGGCCAACACCCGCAGCCGGTCGCTCTCCTTGATCCGCGCGTGCGCCACGTTGCGAATCTCCGTCGGACCAACCGCAAACGCCGCCGCGGCCGCCAGCGGCGCAACCAGATCCGGACAGTCCCCCAGATCGAAACGATGCGGCCCCGGCCCGGCCAGACGCTCGAGAAAATCGACAATCACCCGATCGCCCTGCCCGGAGTCGCGACGAAGGTTCGGTATCCGCACCTCCCGACCCGCGATGCGCGCCGCCGCCAGGATGAATGCCGCACTCGACCAGTCCCCCTCGACCTCGAACCGCTCGCAGCGCAACGCCCCGGGCTCCACCCGATACCCCTCCGGCCGCTCGTCCACACGCGCCCCGAACCGCCGCAACACGTCCACCGTCAGCGCCAAATAGGGCCGCGAAACCGCCGCGCCCCGGAGCCGCACCGCCAGCCCGCCGGGCAGCCGCGGCGCGACCAGCAGGAGCGCGCTCGCGAACTGGCTGCTGCGCGTGACGTCGATCTCCACCTCGGTCGGCGCAGCCAGACGCCGCTCCAACGTCAACGGCGGAAAACCGGGCACGCCGCCCCAACGGACCGTGACCCCCAGCGACCCCAACGCGTCCGCAAGGTCGCCGATCGGTCGCCGCCGCATGTGCTCGTCGCCATCGAGCGACATCGGACCGTCGACCAGCAGCGACAACGCGGCCGTGAATCGGATCGTCGTGCCCGCATTGCCGCAGTAGAGAGGGGAGTGCGGGGAGTGGGGGGAGTGCGGGAAGTGCGGGAAGTGCGGGGAGGGAGGGGAGTGCGGGAAGTGCGGGGAGTGCGGGGAGTGCGGGGAGGAGAGGGCGCCGAGGGACCGGAGGGCGTCGCGAAGATACCGCGAGTCGTCGCAGTCCAGCGCACCCACCAGCTCCGTCGGCGTCTCGGCCAGCGCCGCCAGCATCAGCGCCCGCTGCGTGATGCTCTTCGAGCCGGGAACGACCACGACCGGCGTCATGACGAACGACCGTCCCACGCCCGGCGCAGCTCGGCCAGAGAGACCGGAACGGTCCACCCGCCGCGGGCGCGGACCGCAGTGCCCAGCGCCCGAGGCAGCGCCACGTGGATCGCGCCGGCCCGGTTCTTCTTGTCGACCGAGAGGTACGGGACCAGACGGGAGAACGGGCCCCGATGAGCCGTGGGCAGCCGCAGGCGCACCAGCAGCCCGACGAGACGGTCGCGCTCGGCCGCCGGAAAGACGCCGCGCGCCGCCGCGACGTCCGCCTCCACCACCATTCCCGCCGCGACGGCAAGCCCGTGCGGCACGCGGTGCCCCGACGCCGCCTCGATGGCGTGACCCACCGTGTGGCCGAAGTTGAGCACCGCGCGCACCCCCCGCTCGTACGGGTCGCGCCGGACGACGCCGAGCTTCACGCGCAACGCGGCCTCGAGCAGGCCGGGGCCCGGCGCGTGCGGCTCCCGCATCCGCGCCGCCGCCCGCTCCAGCCCCGCGAACAGCCCCGCGTCCCCGAGCACCGCGTGCTTAACCAGCTCCGCCAGCCCGCACCGCCACTCCACCGGCGGCAGCGTCCGCAGGAAACGGGGGTCGATGAGGACCGCGGCCGGGAAATGGAAGGCGCCCACCAGGTTCTTCCCCGCAGGCACGTCGACACCCGTCTTCCCCCCCACCGCGGCGTCGATCTGCGCCAGGAGCGTCGTCGGAAGGTAGAGCGACGGGACCCCGCGCAGGTAGGTGGCGGCGACGAAACCCGCCAGGTCCAACGCGACGCCGCCGCCAAGCGCCACGACGCACGTGTCGCGGCCGAGCCGCGCGCGCAACAGCCCGTCCTCCAGCACCGCCTTGGTCTCCCGCGTCTTCGAACGCTCGCCGGGGGGGAAAGAGAAGACCCGCACGACGCCCGTACAACGGGCCAGCCGCCGCAGCACGGCGCCGCCGTGAAGCCGGAGCACCCGGCGGTCCGCGATCACCGCCGCCGCACGCCACTCGGGACGCCAGAGGCGGGGGAGGGCGCCGAGAGCGCCACGGGCGACGACCAGCGCGTGCGGTGCCACGCCTATCCCTCGCTGCCGCGGTCCTCGTCCGTGCGGATGCCGAACTTCTCCAGCCGCCGCAGGAGCTGGAAACGGCTGATGCCCAGCAGCCGGGCGGCCTCCGTCTTCACGCCGCGGGCGCGCCCCAGCGCCTCCTGGATCATCCGGCGCTCGAGACTCTCCAGCGTGTCGACCCCGGGGACGAAATCGACCGGGACGCCGTTCGGCGGCGTGCGCCGCTCCGGACCCGCCACCGGACGCCGCACCATCCGCTCCGGCAGATGCCGCACCTCGATCCGCCCCGTCTCGGCGATGATCACCGCCCGCTCGATCGCGTTCTTCAGCTCCCGCACGTTGCCGGGATAGTCGTACGACAGGAGGGCCTGCTTCGTCTCCACAGGCAGGGGCTCGACCGTCTTCCCGAGCTGCTGGGCGTAGAAGCCGAGGAAATGCTCCGCCAGGAGCAGCACGTCCTCGCCCCGCTCGCGCAACGGTGGCAGGTGCACCGGGAAGACGGACAGACGCTCGTACAGGTCGAACCGGAACGTGCCCTGACGCACCTGCTGCAACAGGTCGCGATTCGTCGCGGCCACGATGCGCGCACGGACCTGGCACAGCTTGCTGGAGCCCAGCCGCTGGAACGTCCGGTTCTCCAGCACGCGCAAGAGCTTGCCCTGCAACGCCGGATCCATGTCGCCGATCTCGTCCAGGAACACCGTCCCGCCCGCCGCCGCCTCCAGATGCCCCTCCGTCGAACGCTCGGCCCCCGTGAACGAGCCCTTCTCGTGGCCGAACAACAGGCTCTCCACCAGGTTCGCCGGAAGCGCCACGCAGTCGACCGTCACCAGCGGGCTGCCGGGCCTGGTGGACAGCCGGTGCAGATGCTGGACCGCCACCTCCTTGCCGGCACCGCTCTCGCCCACCAGGAGGACCGTCGTGTCGGCCGAAGCCGCGACCTGCTCCAGCATGCGGACGACGTTGACGACGCCCGGCGAACGTCCCAGGAGTCCGTCCCGCTTGTGCTCCTGCAGGTCCGTCAGGTCGCGCCGCACCGCCTCGCGCCGGCGCACCTCCAGCACCCGCTCCACGATCCGCGCCGTCGTCGCCTCCTTGACGATGTAGTCCTCCGCACCCTGCCGCATCGCCTGCACCGCGGAAGGGATCGTCTGGTACGCCGTCATCACCACCACCGCGCAGTCGGGCTGCCGCGCCAGGAGCTTGGGGATGATGCGGATGCCGTCGTCGTCCGGAAGCTTGTGGTCCAGCAGGATCACCTGGTACTCGCCCGTCGCCGCCCGCTCCAGCGCCTCCGCGGCCGTGTACGCGACGTCCGCCGCCACCTCTCGGCGGCCCAGCTCCCGCGCGACCGCGCGCGCGAAAAGCTGCTCGTCGTCGACCACCAGCGCCCGGAACGCGGCGCCCTGCTCCCGGGACTGCGGCTGTACCTGATTCATCGCGGACTCCTGGGGAAGACCACGGCCGCTCGACAGCCGCCCTCCTCCCGGTTCTGCAAGTACATCGTGCCCGAATGGGCCTGCACGATGCGATGGCACACCGCCAGCCCCAGACCCGAGCCGTTCTCCTTCGTCGTGAAGAACGGCTGCAGACACTGCTCGCTCGTGACCGAAAGACCCGGACCGTCGTCGTCGATGTACACCGTCGCGTCGCGGTCCGTCAGCGCCCCGTGACACACGATGCGTCCCCGCTCGCCCGTGGCCTCGACCGCGTTGAGCAGCAGGTTGAAGAAGACGTGCCGCAGACCGTCCGAGTCCGCCAGCGCGTCGGCGTCCGGCGGCAAGCGCACCTCCAGCGAACGACGCCCCACCTTGCCCGTGCGACGCAACAGCTCCGACGACTCCTCCAGCACCCGCGCCAGATCCACCCGCGCCACCAGCGTGTCCTGCCGCACGGCCAGCGAAAGATAGTCCTTGAGCAGCATGTCCAGCCGCACGATCTCCCGCGAGACGTCCCCCAGGATGCGGCCCGCCTCCACGTCGCTCCCCAGCTCGTCGACCACGCTCTCCAACGTCGCCCCGATCGCCACCAGCGGATTCCGGATCTCGTGCGCCAGTTGCGCCGCCATCTCCCCCATCGTCGCCAGCCGCTCGCGACGCAGGATGCTGTCCGTCGTCGCGTCCGTCTCCGGCCGCGGACGGATGAGCAGCAGGAAACCCGCGGCACGCCCGCTGCGGTCGGCCAGCAGCACCGCCTCCACCCGCGCCGGCACGATGCCCCCACCCGCACGACGGATCGCCGTCATCTCCTCGCCGTAGCTGCCCGTCATGCGCTGGAGCTGCTGCGAGAGCAGCCGCTGGATGTCGTGCGGGTCGTGGAACACCGTCCCCACCGACTGGCCGTGAATCTCCGTCGCCGCGCACCCGAAGAGCGCCTCGGCCGCACGATTGCACGACGTGATCCGGAAGTCGTTGTCCAGGAACAACGACGGCGCCGCCTCGCCCAACGCGAACTGCTGCAGCACGTTCTCGAGCGAAGCGTCCGCCGCCCGCCGCGGCTCCCACACCCGCGCCAGCGCCAGACGCCGCCCGTCGATCGTCAGCGGCACCAGCTCCGCCCACACCCGGCGACCCCCAAGACCCCCCGAACCCGACGAACCCACGTCCACCGGCGCACACGTCCGCGCCGGCGCATCCCCACGCAACAACGCGGCCGCACGCGTCCGGATCTCCCCCAGCGACTCCTCCAGGACCCGCTCGCCCGCGTCCCCGACCCCCCCGTGCGCCCCCCCGCCCGAAGAACGCGTCACCACCCCGCCGTCGTTGTCCAGAAGCAGATAGACCGGCTCCCCAGCCTCCTGCAGGCCGCCGGCCTCGCTCAACAGGAGCTCCCCCTCCGCTCGAAGGTTGTTCTCCACGATCGAACCGATGCGGCTCGCATACCGGATCCCCAGCTCGCGCTGCTGCCGACTGTACGGCGCATCGCCCTCCCGCTCGAAAATGATCACCCCGAACCGCCGACTGCGACTCGTCACCGGCACGCACATGAAACGATGCCGCCCGATCAACGTGTCGAGCTGACGGAGAATCTCCACCGGAAACGCAGACCCGGCAAGCTGCTCCACCGTCTGCGCCTCGCGCAACGTACCGCGACGCCAGACGTCGAAAACCAGACTGTCCTCCGCCGCCTCCCGCGGAATCCGAATCCCACTCACCTGCGAACCGAAAATCCCCTCGACCTCCTGGATCGGCGTCCCCTCCCCCTGTACCCCAATCACCAGCCGTACCGTGCGAGTCCGCTCGCCCAGGAAGATCAACGTCGCCGTACCACAACCCAGGATCTTGGCCGCCCCACGCAGGATAGGTTCCAGTAGTTCCCCGAGGTTGCTGCCCGTCGACGGCATCAGGGGTACACTACTGCTGGACGAAGCCGGCGCCAAGTCGTCTCCACGAGTTTGTGCGAAACCGCACGGATTCGGCGTCTCCTCGAACTCCCGTCTGCCCATGCCCCTACTCCACGGCCGGCCGCACGGCGGCGGCCAGGCCGGCAAGGCCGCCGCCACCGCCGACTCTCATGCGGTGAACGTCCTCGGATCGAGGCGATGGCGCAGCGCAATCGCGACCCGCTCCAGCACCGGCACCGCGACCCGACGCTCCAACACCGGCAGCCCCTCCGCCTCGATCCGCTCGAGCAGCCGCCGGTAGGTCGCGCGCAGCGCCTCCGCGAAGAACAGCCTCGGACGCAGGTCCGGCGGCAGCGCGGCCCCGGCCAGCTCGTCGTAGTCCGCCGCGCGCCGCGCCTGGAAGCGCAACAAACCCTCGACCTCCGGCGTGCGCAATCGGAACAGAATGTCGCGCTCCCCGACCCCGAACACCCGCAGATCCTCCAGCGGCAGGTAGATGCGCCCCAGACGCGAGTCCTCGCCCACGTCCCGCAACACGTTCGTGAGCTGCACCGCCACCCCCGTCAGCTCGGCGTACGTCTCGGCCCGCGCCGCCTCCGCTCCCGCCAGCACCCGCACGCAGACCAGACCCACCGCCGAGGCCACCCGGTAGCAGTAGTCGTAGAGCAGCTCGAACGTCTCGAATCGGATCGGACGCAGGTCGGTCTCGACCCCGTCCAGGATGAGGTGCAGGTGCCGGCGCTCGATCCCGAATCGCTCCGCAGCCCAGGCCAGACAGACCGCCACCGGCTCGCCCGCCCCCGCCCCCTCCAGCCGATCGATCCGCCGGCGCCAAGCGCCGATCCGGCGGGCCGCCTCGGCCGGATCCGACGACTCGTCGACGTCGTCATCGACCGCGCGACAGAAGGCGTAGAACGCCGTCAGCGCGTCGCGCTGCTCCGCCGGCAGCACGCGGAAAGCCGTCGCGAAGCTCGATCCCGAACGAGCCAGGATCTCGCGGCAGCGCGCCAACGCTTCCCTCATCCGCCCACTCCCAACCCGTGCCGGGCCGCCGCCCAGCCCCACGCCGCGCCGCCTCGCACGCCCAGCACCGGACGCTCCCGGAACACCCGTGTCCCCGCCGCGCGCGTCATCGCCAGCACGCCGCGCCCACCCAGCCAGACCGCGCCCAGATACGGACCGCCGGGCCAGCCCGCACGGGGCACCAGCGGCCACCCCTCACGGAACAGCCCCTCCGCCCGCTCCACCTCGCACCGGAGCAGCGACCCCATCGCCGGCGTCGCCCGCCGCTCGAGCACGTCGCGCAGCGGGACCCCGAAACGGTCCAGATCCTCCAGCGGCAGGTAGAGCCGGTCGCGCGGAATGTCCACCGAGAGGTTCAGCCAGAAGCGCGTGAGCTGCAACGCCGTGCAGAGGCGGTCCGACCACGCGCGGCGCCGCGCGTCGTCGATGCCCAGGATGCGCAACACCAGCCGCCCGACGGGATCCGCCGAGCGGCGACAGTAGTCCAGCACGTCGCCGAACGTCTCGTAGCGGCCCACCCGCGCGTCCTGCCGGAACGCGGACAGGAGGTCGCGGAACGGCTCCGGCGGCAGCCCCAACTCGTGCGCGGAAGCGCGCAGCGCCACGAACACCGGATGCGACGCCTCCCCCGCGAAACAACGTTCCAAGGCGCCTTCCCAGGCGTCCAGCAGCGCCTCGCGCCGCCCCGCGAACACAGGCTCGTCCGCGAAGTCGTCGGCCAGCCGCACGAACGCGTGGACCGCCGCCAGCGCCTCCCGCTGCGCCCGGGAAAGAAGACCCAGGAAGATCGGGGTAAGCTCGTCGCGGCCCCTCGCCACCGCTGCGCAGTACCGCCGCGCCGCCGCAAGGTCCATCGGCGGACCGGGCCCCAGCAACGGACCGCTCGTCCAAGGCGCCGTGCCCCCCGTTTCGCGGGCATCGGTGTGGGCGTGGGCACGGCTGCTCATGGCGACCCGGTGGCGAGGCAGGATCCGTGCCGGGGCCGGAATGTGCCGCGGAAGCGCCGGCAGTGCATGAAGCGCGGTGGAAGTTCGGGACGATGCGAGAACGCCGGGCTGGCCATCCACTTGAGCGGAGCGGCTCCGGGGCGTGCGCGGCCAGGAAACAGGCAACGGGAGACCGGCGACCGGCAACGGGCGATGATCATTGCCGGTTGCCGGTTGCCTGTGGCCGGTTGCCTGTTGCAGCCGTTCGGGCGAAGTCTGGCCGCAACCGGGCGCCGCCGCCGGCCGACCCGTGGACCATCCCCAGGTGGGGGTTCGCACGGAACGTGCGCGACCGCACGACCCCCGGCGGGGGAGGGCGCCCGGGGTCGGCGTGCGGTGTCGCTCTCTCCGTGCGATTCGTGGACAAGGACGGCGTAGAGACGCGCCAATTCGCGCGGACTCGCACGCCCGAGCCCGCCGGACCCCGGCCGCCCACCACGATCCCCGACTTGGCTCGCCTCTTGCCTCTGCGGGCGGCGATCGCCTGGGGGAGGCGAGGGGAGCAGAGCATGGATCCATCGTTGGAGACCCTGCGCGAGGAGCTGGAAGAGCTCAACTTCGGACTGCTCGACCTGCTCAACCGGCGGGCCCGCGTCGTCACGCAGGTCCAGGCCCTGAAATCGCGCGACGGGATCCCCACCTACGTGCCCGAACGCGAACAGGCGATGCTGGGAGAGCTGGTCGCCGCCAACCGCGGGCCGTTCCCCGACGAGATCGTGCGCCACCTGTTCAAGGAGATCTTCAAGGCTTCCGTCCGCCTCATGGAGACCGAGAAACGACAGGTCCTCAAGGTCAGCCGCGCGTCCCGCGAAGCGGACCTCGTCGTCAAGATCGGCCGCGAGCTCGTCGGCGGCCCCCCCGTCGTCATCGCCGGACCGTGCTCCGTCGAGGACGAAGGCCAGATGGACGCCGTCGGCCGCCGGCTCTCCGAGCTGGGCGTCGGCCTGCTGCGGGGCGGCGCCTACAAGCCGCGCTCCTCGCCCTACGCCTTCCAGGGCCTGGGCAAGCGCGGCCTGGAGATCCTCCGCGACACCGGCCGGCGCTGGGGACTCTCGGTCGTGACCGAGGTCATGGACACGCGCACGGTCGAGCTCGTCGCCGAGCACGCCGACGTCCTCCAGATCGGCTCGCGCAACATGTACAACTACGACCTGCTGCGCGAAGTGGGCAAGGCCGGCAAGCCCGTGCTCCTCAAGCGCGGCCTGTCCGCGACGATCGAGGAGTTCCTGTGGGCGGCGGAGTACGTCGTCCTGCACGGGAACAAGCAGGTGATCCTGTGCGAGCGCGGGATCCGGACCTTCGAGACGCAGACGCGCAACACGCTCGACCTGTCCGCCGTCGCCCTGCTGCGCGCCCAGAGCTACCTGCCCGTCGTCGTCGATGTCAGCCACGCCGCCGGACGCAAGGACATCCTCGCCCCGCTGGCCCGCGCGGCGCTCGCCGCCGGCGCGCAGGGGATCATGGTCGAGGTCCATCCCTGCCCGGCCGTCGCTCGCTCGGACGCCCAGCAGCAGCTCGATTTCCAGGAGTTCGAGACCTTCCTCGGACATGCCGGACTGCGCCGCGAACACGCGTGGCGCCTCGCGGCGGTTGAAAGGACGTCCCCATGAAGTTCTCCGTGGCCTGCAACTTCGACGACGCACTGCTCGACGGCCTGCGCGGCTACCCCGTGTACGAGATCTACGGCAAGCTCACCGCCGACTTCTTCGGCGGCGGCCGGCCGTCGTTCTACCTGCCCGAGGTCAACCGCACCGCCCTCGCGGACTACGTCCGCAAGACCCACGAACACGGCATCGCCTTCAACTACCTCCTCAACGCCTCCGCCATGGGCAACACCGAGTTCACCCGCGAAGGCCAGCGCAACATGGAGGAGATCCTCGAGTGGCTGGACGGGATCGGCGTCGATTCCGTCACCGTCGCCAACGTCTACTTCCTCCGCCTCGTCAAGCGACGCCACCCGCGCCTCAAGGTCCGCATCAGCTCCCACCGCTTCACCGACAACGCCCGCAAGGTGCGCTTCTGGGTCGCCAACGGCGCCGACTACATCGTCGTCTCCGAGGTCAACATCCACCGCGAGCTGAAGGTCCTGGAGTCGATGAAGAAGGCCGCCGGCGACGTCGAGCTGCAGCTCATCGTCAACAACTGGTGCCGCCAGGACTGTGCCATCGCCGGCAACCACGCCGTCACCCTCTCCAACGCCTCCCAGACCGGCTCCAAGGGCTTCCCCCTCGACTACTGCTCCATCGTCTGCAACCAGCTCCGCATCGAGGAGCCCGTCAACTACCTGCGCGCCAACTGGATCCGACCCGAAGATCTGTGCCACTACGAGAAGCTCGGCTTCCACAACTTCAAGATCGTCGAGCGCAACACCCCGACCCGCATCCTCCTCGACCGCGTCAAGTCCTACGCCGCACGCCGCCACGACGGCAACCTGCTCGACCTCGTCCAGAACTACTCCTACCCCGCCGACAAGATGGGCGACAAGGCCGCCGACGCCTACTCCGTACGCCGCATGCTCAAGTACTTCATCAAGCCCCAGGCCATCAACCTCATGAAGTTCACCAAGGTCATCGACTTCGGCAAGACCGCCAGCGTCCTCTACCCCCGCCTCGGCCCCAACCCCGTCCAGATCGATAACCGCGCCCTCGACGGATTCTTCGACCGCTTCCTCACCAAGGGCTGCCAGGACCTCGATTGCGAGGACTGCCGCTACTGCCACGAATGGGCCGAGAAGACCGTGCGCATCGATCCGGACTGGAAAGGGCGCATGGAAGCGATCTACAAGGACCTCCTGGAGGAGACGGACGGCGGCGGGTTCTGGGAACCGTACTTGAAGACCGCGAAGGACACCGTCGAGGATCTCGCCGGCCGCTTCCTGAACCGCAATTGAGCCACGCACCAGACTGGGATCTCGTCGTCGCCGGCGCCGGACCCGCCGGCTCCATCGCCGCCCGCGAAGCCGCACGACGCGGCCTGCGCTGCCTCCTCCTGGACGCCAGGAAGTTCCCCCGCCTCAAACCCTGCGCCGGCGGCATCTCCCCCCGCGCCCGCGGCGTCCTTCGCCGCCTCGGCCTCTGGGACAAGGTCGCCGCCGCCGCCTACGAAATCCAAGGCATCCGCCTCGGCGGCCCCAGCGGCCGCGAAACCACCCTCGTCGGCGCCGGCTCCGCCGTCGTCCTCGACCGCCCACGCCTCGACGCCCTCCTCGCCGCCGAGGCCGTCGCCGCCGGCGCGACCTTCCACGACGGACAGCGGGTCCTCGGAGCCGTGCGGGAAGGCGGACGCGTCGCCGGCGTGCGCACCGACGCGGGCGACGCCCGCGCCCGCTGGGTCGTCGCCGCCGACGGCGCCAACACCCGCTTCTCCACCGACCCGCGCCCGCGCCACGTCCTCCACTCCTGCATGGCCTGGTTCGCCCAATTCCCGTTCCGCCCCCACGTCCTCCAGATGTTCTTCGACGCCGACCTCGCACCCCACTACGCGTGGCTCTTCCCCGAAGCCGACGACCGCGTCAACGTCGGCCTCTGCGTCGAAGCCGATCGCCATACCGGCACGCCCATCCGCGAGGTCTTCCGCCGCTTCCTGGAGCGCCACTACGCCGCGGAGCTCAGCCGCGCCCGCCCGCTCGGCGAGTGGCGCGGACACCCCCTGGTCGTGACCGACTCCATCGAGCATCACGCCGCCCCGGGCGTCCTCCTGGCCGGCGAAGCCTGCCGCCTCGTCAACCCCGCCACCGGCGAAGGCATCTCCTACGCCATGGAAAGCGGCCGGCTCGCCGCCGACTTCGTCGCCGACGCCCTGCGCGACCGCGAAGCCCCCCTCGCCACCGCGAAACGCTACGAACGAAGCCTGCGCTGGCACATCGAGCCCGGCCTCCGCGGCGGCGAGCTGTTCCGCCGCTGGGGCATCCGCCTCATCGACCCCCTCGTGCGTCTCGGACAGAATCCGTGGTTCCGCAAGTGGGCGAAGCAGGCGCCGGTGGGGGAGTCGTGAGTCGACCGTCGTGAGTCGAGTGTCGGCCGCCTACTCGCCCGCCTGCACGCGAACGGGGCGGGAAGCCGGACGCAGCACGTCGGAGGGCGGGCACGCGTCCCCGGGACGTGCGGAGGTCACCGCGGCCGGCCAGGTCGCGTCGCGGTACACCCGCTGGTGGTTCCACGTCCCGCAGAACGCCACGCCCTCCGGAGCCAGCGGCGTCCGGAACGACCCGTCCCGCGCCAGCTCCTCGTGCGCCTGCCGGAATCGCAGGTACGACTCGTGCGTGATCTCCCGGCGCGCCGCCAGCACCTGACGCAGCCCCGTCCGGCCGCGCCAGGCGGAAGCGTCGTCCCCCACCCGCGCCGCGATGAACTCGGCACAACACCCGCTGCCGTACGAGAACAACCCGACCCGCTTGCCCGCCGCGTCCACCTCGGAGTGCTCCAGCAGCCCGGCCAGCGAGACGTACAGCGAAGCCGAATACGCGTTGCCGACCTCCGTGTTCGACCACAACGTGGGCAACACCCGCCGCTCGTAGTCCGGGTCGAACCCCGCTCCCCCGTTCGTCGCCACCTCGTACAGCCGCTTGTGCGCCTTGAACGCCATCTTGGGGAACGGCGAGTGGTACAGCAGGTAGTCGAACGCGCCCAGGCCCAGTCCGCTCTCGGCCGTGAAACCGGACCAGCAGCCCTCCAGCGCCCGCAGGTAGCACTCGATCGAATGATGGCCGTCCGCCAGCGCCGTCGCCCGGTACGTCGGCCGCCAGAAGTCCATCACCTCCTCGGTGTGGACCGCCTCGGCGTACGGCTCCAGGCGCAGCACCCGCGGCTCGTCTCCGACGAGCATCGCCACCGCCGCCGCGCCCTGCGTCGGCTCTCCCGGCGACCCGATCTCGTAACGCGCCACGTCCGTCGCGATGACCAGCGCCTTCCGTCCGGGACGCAGCCCGCCCAGCACCCAGCCCGTCGCCATGCGCAACCCGGCCGTGCCGCCGTAGCACGCGTGCTGCACGTCGAACGTCCGGCAGTCCCGCGGCAGCCCCGCCATGCGGTGCACGTACGTCGCGATCGGCTTGGCGGCATCCACGCCGCTCTCCGTGCCCACCACGACCATCCCCACGGACGCCGGGTCGATGTCGTACCGCTCGAACAACGCCGTCGCGGCGCGCACCGCGAGCACCACCGGATCCTCGTCGGGAGCCAGCACCGCCATGCGGCGGCAGCCCAGGCCGAAGCAGTACTTCCCGGGGTCGACGCCGTTGGCGCGAGCCAGGTCGCCGACGTCCAGATAGTGCCGTGGAACGTGGACCGCGAGCGCTTCGATGCCGACGTCCGCAACCGTTCGAGCTGGCCCCACCGTAGCCTCCACGCCGTCCCCCCGCAGAATCGGCCGTTGCGGGAGCAATCCGCGTGCCATGCGGCCGTCCCGCGCGGAAGCGAACGGGCTGTGCGCCCGCCCCGGAACACCGCGAGATCACGGACCCGGCGGCCGTGCGCTCCGCGCCGCGACGCGCGCGCCCGCCGTGCGAGTTCGCGCGTGCGCCGCCGCAGTGCGAGGAACCGCGCGCCGGACGCCAGGTCGAGCGGATCCGCACGGCGCGGCGGGACCCGGCGCGCGGTCCCGAAGCCGCGCGACCGTCACCCGGCCCGACCGTCGCCCCTTGACGCGCGGACCGGGGACCGCTTTGGTTGCCGTGTGCGCAGGGCCGGGAGAAGGAGACGACGATGGCAGACACGTGGGTGAAACAGTTCGCGCTGGGTCCCATGGACAACTTCGGATACCTCGTCGGCGATGCCCAGGCCAAGACGCTCGCCGTCATCGATCCGTCGTTCGACGCCCGGCCGCTGGAGGACGAGGCGAAGCGACTGGGAGCCGCGATCGAGCTCGTCCTGCTGACCCACGGACACCCCGACCACGTCCGCGATGCGGAACGACTGGCACACGCCACGGGCGCGAAGATCGCGGCGCACCGCGCCGGCTCCGTCCGCAAGGATCTCGAGCTGGACGACGGCTCGATCGTCCGCCTCGGCGCCGTCGAAGTCCGCGTGCTCCACACCCCGGGACACACCCCCGACTCGTGCTGCTTCCTCGCCGGAAACGCGCTCTTCACCGGCGATACCCTGTTCGTCGGCGAATGCGGACGTGTCGACCTGCCGGGCAGCAGCGTGGACGCCATGCACCACAGCCTGCTCCACGTCCTGCGCGGACTCCCCGACGACCTGATCGTCTACCCCGGCCACCACTACGGGCCGACCCCGACCTCGACCCTCGGCCACGAGAAGGAACGGAACTACACGCTCCAGCCGCGCTCGCTCGCCGAGTTCCGCCGCTTCATGCGCGAGCCGTAGGAGAGGGGGGGAGGCCGGCTGGAGAGGTGGGGATCCGAGTCGGTCCACCGCTCCACCGCTCTACCGCTCCGTCTCCGGCGGCGGCAGCGGGTCCGGCGGTGGCAGCGGGTCCGGCGGCGGCGGCGGCGGGGGCGGCGGCAGCTCGTCGTGCGGCGGCCGGCCCACGTCGCGGCGGGTGCCCGCATCGGGCGGCGGCAGCGGATCCGGCGGCGGCAGCGGGTCGTCCAACGGCGGGGGCGGATCGTCGAACGGCGGCGGCGGGTCCGCCGGGCTGATGAACTCCCGGCCGAAGTCCCGGCGCGCCCCGGCGTCGGGAGGCGGCAGCGGATCGGGTGGCGGCGGCGGCGGCAACGGATCCGGCGGCGGCATGGGATCCGGCGGCGGCAGCGGATCCGGCGGCGGCGGCGGCGGATCGGGCGGCGGCAGATAGCGGTCCTTCTCCGTCCCGACGTCCTTCGGCCCGTGGTCCTCGTCGG
>JACRCZ010000134.1 GCA_016218765.1 Deltaproteobacteria bacterium
CGGGGTCGGAGACGACGACGGTGATCGACATGCGGTTCGAGGCGCGCAACGGGGCGGAGTCCTTCGACGACGGGGCGTCGCAGGCGAACAACATCTGCGTGGCGTGCCACAACAACGGGACGCGGCCGGGTTCCGGTTCGGCGATGCTGAACATCGACGGGAACCACGCGGAGAACGGCGACTACACGGGGAACGAGCAGAGCCGGGACTGCTCGGGGTGCCACAGCCACGACTACGATGGGAGCATGGCGACGGTCGACGGGTTCATGCCGCTGCAGTGCAACGGGTGCCACAGCTTCCCGGCGCTGTCGGGGACGACGCCGGCGAACCAGTACCGGCTCTCGGCCGTGCACGACCCGCACGTGGGCCGCCCGAGCAACGAGGCGGCGGTGAACAACAAGGGCTACTCCTGCTCGACCTGCCACACCGGGGCCGACCACAACAGCTCGACCAGCCCCGGCGGGACGGTGGCGAACGGCTCGGAGTGGGCGGCGAAGGTGACGCCGAACCTGAACACGCGGGTGCAGGTGCGGTACGACCTGACGTGGAACCCGGGGACGAGCCCGAACCCGGGGTCGACGAGCGCGGACAACACGAACTACGACGACGGCGCGAACGTCTGCAGCAACCTCTACTGTCACGGCGCGGCGCTCGGGGCGCAGGGGACGGCGACGGCTCCGGCGTGGAGCGGGACGCTCGCGTGCAACGCCTGCCACGGCGACACGTCGACGGTCCTCACGTCGCGGTCGCACCAGGCGCACCTGACGACGACCACCGGCGCCGGGGCGGCCTGCGGCGACTGCCACACGCCCTATGACTTCTCGGCGGCGGGGAGCCACCTGAACGGGTCGGTGACGTTCGTGGGGGCGGCGTCGGGGTACACGGGGAACACGGCGGACCACGTGCCCGGGACCGGGCTGGGGAGCTGCGGGACGAACCGCTGCCACAACGACGGGAAGGGCGCGGCGCCGGTGGCGGCCTCGTACACGTGGGGGACGGCGATCAACGGGGCGAACAGCTGCACGGAGTGCCACAACGCGACGACGACGATCGCGACGGACTCGCACGACGAGCACCTGACGACCTCGACGGGTGTGGCAGCGGTCTGCGCCGATTGCCACGCGGCGGCGACGCTCGCGACGCATGCGGACGGGACGGTCGACCTGGCGAGCAAGGCGGCGAACTACCCCACGGGGAGCCGGCCGGTGGTCACGACCTCCTTCGGCGGGTGCGGGACGAACGCCTGTCACAACAACGGGAAGAACGCGGCGCCGCTGGCGGCCTCGTACACGTGGGGGACGGCGATCAACGGGGCGAACAGCTGCACGGAGTGCCACGTGGCGACGACGCTGCTCGCGACCGACTCGCACGACGAGCACCTGACGACCTCGACGGGGGCGGCGGCGGTCTGCGCGGACTGCCACGCTGCGGCGACGCTCGCCACCCACGGGGACGGCACGGTCGACCTGCTCGGCAAGGCGGCGGGCTACCCGGCGGGGAGCCGGCCGGTGGTGACGGCCTCCTTCGGCGGGTGCGGGACGAACCTCTGCCACAACAACGGGCAGAACGGCGCCCCGGCCACCAACCCGTACACCTGGGGGGTGGCGATCAACGGGGCGAACAGCTGCACGGAGTGCCACGTGGCGACGTCGGCGATCGCCACCGGTTCGCACCCGGCGCACCTGACGACGACGACCGGCGCCGGCGCGGTCTGCGCGGACTGCCACGCGGCGGCGACGCTCACGACGCACGGCAACGGGACGATCGACCTGCTCGGCGCCGCGGCGAACTACCCGGCGGCGAACCGGGTGGTGGTCGTGAGCTCGGTCGGCGGCTGCAGTACGAACCGCTGCCACAACGACGGGAAGAACGCCCCGCCGGCGCAGCCCGGTTACCTCTGGGGGACGGCGATCAACGGGCCGAACAGCTGCACGGAGTGCCACGTCTCGACGACGGCGCTGGCGACGGACTCGCACGACGAGCACCTGACGGCGGCGGCGCTCTTCGGGATCGCGGGCGTCGGGTGCGGCAGCTGCCACGCGGCGGCGACGCTCGCGACGCACGCGGACGGGACGATCGACCTGCTCGGTGCGGCGGCGAACTACCCGGCGGGGAACCGCGTCGTGTCCGTCGCGTCGGTCGGCTCCTGCGGGACGAATTTCTGCCACAACGCGGGAGACGGGGTGTCCGCGCCGGTGACGGGGACCTACAACTGGGGGACGGTGCTCGGGAACTGCACGGAGTGCCACAATTCAACGACGGCGACGCTGGCGACGACCTCGCACGCGCCGCACTTCAACGGGACGTGGGGGGGGCGGGTGACGTCGTGCTCGACCTGCCACAGCGCGGCGACGGTGTCGGCGCA
>JACRCZ010000137.1 GCA_016218765.1 Deltaproteobacteria bacterium
CCTGAAGGGCGCGGTGCGGTTGCCGAAGGCGGGCCGCGATTCGTGCCGGCCGCTCCGTCGCCGTACGCGCCGCCCGTCGTGCCGCCGGTCGAGCCGGCGGCCGCGCCGCCGGTCGCACCACCCGCGCCGTCCATCGCACCACTGGTGCCTCCGGTCCCGCCACTGCCGTCGTTTGCCCCGGCGCTCGAGTCGTCCGTGGCGCCATCGCCTTTTGCGCCGCGGCCGGCTCCGAGTGAAGGGCCGCCGGGATTCCCGCCGCGGCCGGTTTCGCCGCGGGACGGAACGCCGCCGTCGGGGACGCCGCCCGCGGGAGGCACGCCGTGAACCGCAGGATGATCCTGCGCCTGCTGCCGCTGGCGGGCTTCGTACTGCTCGCCGCGGGGCTCGTCGCCGTCCCGCTGTGGCTGGACCGGGACCGCGTGCGCGAGCTGGGGGAGAGCTGGCGCCTGCGCTGGCCCTGGGCGCTGCTGGGGCTGCTCGTCCCCGCCGCGATCCTGGCGCTCGGGTTGTGGACCCGGCGGCGCCAGACGACGCGCTGGCGGTTCCCGCTGGCGCTGCTGGCCGCGGAGGGTCCGGTCTCGTGGCGCGTGCGGCTGCGTCACGCGCCGGTGGCCCTGCGTGCCGCGGGCCTGGGGCTGTGCATCGTGGCGCTCGCGCGCCCGCAGGGCTCGCAGGAGCTGTGGGAGACCAGCTCCGAGGGGATCGACATCGTCCTGGCGCTGGACATGTCCGGCTCGATGCAGGAACCGGACATGTTCCCCAACCGCTTCTCGGTGGAGAAGGACGTCGTGCGCTCGTTCATCGGGCAGCGCAAGAACGACCGGGTCGGGGTGGTGGTCTTCGGCTCGGAGGCCTACCCGCTCTGTCCGCTCACGTCGGACCACACGCTGCTCGACCAGATGCTCGCGGAGCTGGAGCTCGAGCACATGCCGGAGACGATGCAGAACACGGCGATCGGGGACGCGCTGGCGAGCGCGCTGGCGCGGCTGGACAAGAGCGACGCGGCCTCGCGGGTCATCGTGCTGGTGACCGACGGGATGGACAACGAGAGCGACATCGACCCGCTGGACGCGGCGGCGGAGGCGAAGACGCAGGGGGTCCGCGTCTACACGGTGCTCCTGGGAGTACAGGGCCAGGTGCTGGTGCCGCAGGCGGTGGACCTGCTGGGCAACCCGATCCGGCTGGGGGCGCCGCAGCAGTTCCCGACCGATCCGCAGCTCCTGAAGGACATCGCGCAGAAGACGGACGGGGCGTTCTTCGAGGCGGCGCAGCGCACGGAGCTGGAAAAGGCGTTCCACAGCATCCTGAACGCGCTCGAGAAGACGGAGCGGACGAGCCGGGTGGAGTTGGCGGACGAGCGGTTCGAGTTCTTCCTGTGGCTGGCGGCGGCGGTGTTCGGCCTGGAGTTCCTGCTGCGCCACCTGTGGCTGCGGGAGCTGGCCTGATGCGCATCGGTCACGACCACCTCTGGCTGTGGGTCGTCCTGGCCGTGGTGCTGGCCGTGGCGGCCGGGACGCTGGTGGCCGGCTATTTCGAGCGGCGGCGGCGCTTGCGCCGGCTCGGCTCGGTCCGGGCGCTGGGTGCGTCGCTGCGCTCCCGCGCCCCCGGCCTGCGGACGATCAAGGGCGCGTTGTTCCTGCTCGGCCTGGGCGGGTTCCTCTTCGCGCTGCTGAGGCCGCAGCACGGCGGCCGCGAGCAGCTCATCCGCCAGTACGGCCTCGACGTCGTCGTCGCGGTGGACTTCTCCAAGAGCATGCTGGCGGAGGACGTGGCGCCGAGCCGCATCGGGCGGGTGCGCATCGAGATCGCGCGGCTGTTGCGCGAGCTGGAGGGCAACCGGGTGGGCGCGGTCGCCTTCGCCGGCGACGCCATCGCGTTCCCAATCTCCACGGACGTCTCGCTGGTCAACACGTTCTTCCGCAACTTCGATCCCGCGACGCTGGAGCCGCCGGGGACGGCCATCGGCCGCGCGATCCGCAAGAGCCAGCTCCTGCTGGACGAGGTCAACAAGCCGGTCGAGGGTGCGGCCGGGACCGCCAAGCCCAAGGACGACCGGGCGCGGATCATCATCGTCTTCACCGACGGCGAGGACCAGGAGGGGGATCCGGTCGCCGCGGCGCGGCGTGCGGAGGAGGAAACGGGCGCGCGCGTCTTCGTGGTCCAGGTCGGCGAGCTGGGCGGAACGACGATCCCGATCAAGGACCCGCTCACGGGCGAGATCACGCTCCACCACACGCGCTCGGGCGAGGTGGCGACGACCGAGATCACGCCGCAGATGGAGGACAAGCTCCAGGAGGTCGCCTCCTCCCGCACGGCTTCCGCACCGGACTCGACGGACCGCTACTACCGGCGGCTGGGCGCGGAGGGCTCCGTGGCCGACGCGATCGAGGCGGACATCCGCAAGCTGCGGAGGAGCGAGATGGAGGCGCGCAAGGTCACGCTCTACGATGAGCTATACTGGGTCGCCCTGCTGCCGGCCGCCGCGCTCTTCGCGGCCGAAGCGCTGCTCCCCGCCGGGTGGGAGAGCCGGCGGCGGAGAAGAGGGGAACCCGGGAACAGGCAACAGGCAACGGGCAACGGGCAACGGGCAACGGGCAACGGGGATGAGAAGCGATAGAACCATGGCACCCTTGGCCTTCTTCGTCGCCCTGCTCCTTTGGGCCCCGGGGGCGGTGGCGTGGGATCCGTTCTGGTCCGAGGATCCGGCGGTGGAGCGCGGCAACGAGCGTTTCCTGGCGCAGGCGCCGCGGGACGCGATCGACGCCTACCGTTCGGCGCCGATGAGCCAGCGACCGGAGGTGCAGTACGACATCGGGTTGGCCGCGCTGGCGCTGGCCCAGAGCGCGACGAGCGCGACGCCGCCCGCGGCGCCGCCGGAGGCCGCCGAGGGCGAGACGAGCGCGGCGCCGCCCGCGACCCCCACGGACGATCTCTCGCTCTGCCTGGCGGGCACGCGTCCGGCGTGCCTGCGTCTCGCCGCCGCGTCCTTCGCCCGCGCCACGGCATCCCGGGACAATCCCGGCCTGCGCGCCAACGCCTTCCACAGCCTGGGCAACGTCTACCTCCTGCAGGCCGACGACGTGGAGCCCCCGGAGCCGCCGGCCATCCCCGACCTGTCGGACAAGGAGTGCCAGGACGTCCAGACCGCGCTCCAGGCGCTGCAGCAGGTCATCGATTCCTTCGCCGACGCGGCGGCCCCGCTGGACAAGGCGGTCGACCAGTTCCGCTCGGCGCTGATCGAGCGACCCGGCGACCAGGACTCCTCGTGGAACCTCGCGCTTTCCGTTCGGCGACGTCGCGAGCTGGACGATCGCAAGGAGGCCCTGCTGGCCCAGAAGGCCGCGCTCGAATCGCTGGCCGCCGAGAAGTGCAAGGACCAGAACCAGGATCAGGATCAGAACCAGGATCAGGACCAGAACCAGGATCAGGACCGGCAGGAGCAGCAGGAACAGCAGCCCGAGGAACAGCAGCCCGACGAGCAGCAGCCCGAGGAACAGCAGCAGAGCGAGGAGGAGCGGCAGCGGGAGGAGGAGCAGCGCCGGCAGCAGCAGCAGCAGCAGAACGGCGAGCAGCAGGACATCCAGCAGCAGCTCCAGAATCTGCGCGACCAGGAGGAGCTGTTCCAGCAGATGCGGCAGCGCGAGGAAGCGGAGCAGGAGCCGCAGCAGCCGTTCCTGGTCCCGCGGCAGGATCGGCAGGCGCCGGAGAGGGATTGGTGAGCGAGGCGAGGCGGGCGGGTCTCAGCGTGGGACGTGGAGGGGCCGCCGCCGGCGGAGGGGTGTTCTGTGTGCTGCTGGCGGCGTGGCTGGTACCGACCGCGGCGCGGGCCCAGGTCTCGGTCACGATTCGTCCGGTGCGCACCGCCGTCACGGTGGGCGAGTACCTGCGGGTCGACGTCGAGATCAGCTCCTCCGCCGGGATGCCGGACGCGATTGGCGAGCTGCCGGCTCCCGGATTCGTGCAGGCCGGCATCCAGACCTCGCAGTCGATGCAGTTCAGCTTCGGGCTCGGCGGCGGCGGCCAGCAGCAGGTGACGCTGGTGCGTTCCTACACGCTGCAGGCGGCGCAGCCCGGCCTGCAGACGATCGGGCCGGTGCAGGTGCAGCTCGGCAGCCGGGTCTTCGCCTCGGGTTCGGTGAAGGTGCAGGTCGGGCCCGGCAGCGGCAACGCCGCGGGGCCGGGGGCGCCGGTTCCGGCCAATCCGCCGGTCGCGCCGGAGCCGCAGGCCGAGGAGGTCCCGTTGTCGGCGTGCCGGCGCCCGGACGGCTCGCCGATCCCGACGGCGGGGGCCGACGGCGAGGTGATCTGCCTGCTCGTCCAGCCGGACGTGTTCCTGGTGCTCGAGGCTTCGGACGGGCGGGTCTACCTGGGCGAGCCGTTGCGGATGCGGCTTCGGGCGTTCATCGAGACGGACATGATCGGGTTCTCGGCGGGGCAGCTTTTCGCGCAGCTCATCCGCAAGGAGCCCTCGATGGAGGGCTTCCTGCGCACGAACCTGGAGCCGCCGCAGATCGAGGTCGAGACGCAGTTCGTGCAGGGCCGTTCGTACCTGTGGACGACGATCCGGGACAAGCTCCTGTATCCCACGCGGATCGGGCGCCTGACGATCGGGCCGGCGGAGGCGGTCGTGACGCTGCGCGATTTCTGGCGCGAGCGGGACATCCGGCGCGGGACGGCGGCGCTGCCGATCGAGGTCCTGGCGCTGCCGGCGGCGGGGAAGCCGGACGACTTCAGCCCGAACAACGTCGGCGCGCGCCTGGCGCTGGCCGTCCACGCGTCGCCGGCCACGGTGCGCGCGGGGGAAACGATCGAGGTGACGCTGGCGCTGACGGGGGAAGGGAACCTGGCGGGGTTCCGCATCGAGCCGCCGCGCCTCGCGGGCGCGACGGTGATCAAGTCGTCGGACCGGCCGGTCGAGCCGACGCAGGACGACCTGACGGCGCAGCGCACCGTGACGTTCCTGGTGACGCCGTCGGCGGCGGGCGAGCTGGACCTGTCGGGCTTCGGCGTGTCGTACTTCGACTTCGCGCAGGAGCGGTACGCGCGCGCGAAGGGCGAGCCGCTGCGGGTGGCGGTGCTGCCGGCGGCGCCCGGGGCGGCCTCGGCCGGTGCGTCGCCGGAGGCGGCGCCGGTCGCTCCCGCGGGGCCGGCGGCTTCGATCCGGCCGTGGAGCGATCTGGGGCGTCCGGGGGCGCCGCTTTCCGGGCGCTGGTGGTTCTGGGTCCTCCTCCTCCTCCCGCCCGTGTCGCTCGGGGGCTTGTACGCGGGAACGGCGGCGGCGCAGGCGCTCCGGACGCGGCGCGGGGTGCTGCGTCCGTCGGACGTGCTGCGGCGCAGCCGGGCGGTGCTGCGGCGCGTGGCGCGGGGCCGGGGTCCGGGCGACGCGGCGGCGCAGCTCGGCGCGATCGAGTCGGCGCTGTTCGACTTCCTGGAGGCGCGGGTGGGCGAACCGTTGCGCGGGTTCGCCACCTCGGAGCTGCACCGGCGCCTTTCGGTCGCCGGATTCCCCGACACGACCCTGGCGCGGCTGGTCGCGACGCTGGACACCTGCGCCTTCGGGCGTTTCGCGCCCTCGCAGAGCCGGCAGCAGGGCGCCGCCGACGCGGCGCGCGGGGCGCTGGAGGTCCTGGAGGACCTGGATCGCGCGAAGCTGCCGAAGGCGACGGAGGCGAAGACGTGAAGGCCGTCCTCCTGATCCTCGCCGTGGGGCTCGCCGCGCCGCGGCCGGCCGCGGCGCAGGAGTCGGTGGACGACACGTTCCGCAAGGCGACGGAAGCGCTGGCGGCGGGCCGAACCGACGAGGCTTTGGCGGGGTACCACCGGCTCGTGGGGCTGGGGTTCGAGAGTCCGAACCTGCTGTACGACCTCGCGGTCGCGTACCGCCGCGCGGACCAGCCGGGACGCGCCATCCTGGCGCTCGAGCGGCTGCTGGTGCTGGATCCCGGCGACGCCGACGCGCGGGGCTTTCTCGACGCGATCCGGACCGAGCTGGGCAAGGCGCGGCGGCGGGGCGAGGGAACGGCGGGGATCTTCCCGCGTCGCGGGTTCCTCCACGCGGCGGCGGCGCGGGTGCGCGAGCGGGACATCGCGCTGGTGACGGTGTTCCTGTCGGCGTTGACCTTCGGCCTGTTGTGGGTGCGGCGCTTCTCGCGCCGCGAGGCGCTGCGGCTGGGGCTGGGCATCGCCGCTCCGGTCGCCGCGGCGTTGCTGGTCGCGGCCGGCATCCTCCTGTGGGCCAAGAGCGCGCTGCAGCCGGGTTCCGCGGAGGCCGTCGTCGTCTCGACGACGGGCGCGGCGCTGCACGAGGGTCCGACGAACGGCTCGCCGGAGACGATCCGCCTGCTCGAGGGCGACGTCGTCCGCGTCGTCTCGCACGCGGGCGAGTGGACCGAGGTCGTGGACGAAGCCGGCCGCCGGGGGTGGGTCGCGCCGGGCAACGTGGGAGAGATCCACGGACCGTACGTGGTGGAGCGGTAGCGGGAAGCGAGCGGTGGAGCGGTAGAGCGGTAGAGCGGTAGTGCGGGGGGGGGCCGGACGACCTACTCGCAGATCACGGAGCCGAGGTACATGCGGCCGCGTTCGGTCGGGGGGTCGCCGACGGCGTAGGCGTACCAGAACTCGCCGCCGGCGCCGCGGGCGAGGGTCGGGTCGCGGGCGATGTGCTTCTCGATGGGCAGCGGGAGGGGCGATCCGTCGAGGCTGCCGTCGGCGTGGTAGCGGGCGACGCGCAGGCCGGACTCGCCGCCGCGGTCCGGGTCGTCCTGGTACGACCAGGCGAGCACGAAGCCGTGGGGGGAAGGCGCGACGGCGAAGGAGCGGCGCGGCTGGTTCACTTCCGGATTGGACGCCAGCGCCCGCTCGACGACGGTGGAGTCGGCGACGGGCCCGGCGAGGCCTTGCGGTCCGATGCGCGCGAAGGCGATGTTCGACGTCGAGTTGAACTCGGTCCGGCCGCGCCACAGGAGGACCAGATCCTGGTCCACCGGCACGGCGGCCAGCTCGAACGAGTCGGGGATATGCGACGGATCGCTGACCAGCCAATCGTCCAGGACGGCGGGCGGGGAGACGCCGACGCGGGCCAGCCGCACCTGGCGCTGGGTCTTGGCGAACCGGCCGAGATAGGCGATGGCGGCGCCGTCGCCCCAGGTCACGATCTGGTGGTCCAGCACGACGTCGGTCTCCGCGGAGATCGGAACGGGGGGCGAGACCTGGAGGCCGTGCACCGCGGCGAAGTACAACGGATGCGCCTCCGGGAAGGTACGGGTACGCCAGGTGAGCAGCAGGGCAGGGCCCAGGGCCGCCACGCGTGCGTCCTTGGACTCGACCGCGGTGCGGCCCGTCGTGCGCCACGGGCCGGTCTGGACGGTCTCCGTGAGACGCGAGGCGTCCCAGTGGACCTCGCCGGCCGCGTCGACCATTCCGACGTAGACCTCGGGTACCAGGTCCTTCGGCTCGCCCCAGGAGAAGACGAACGAGGTGCCGTCCCAGGCGGCGCTGGTGGGGTCGCGGGCGGCGCCGTCGCCGAGGTCCACGATCGGGCCGTGGGGCCGGCCTTCGACGAAGCGCTGGAAGGCGAGGACGGAGCGGCGGCCTTCGTCGCGGATGTAGGCCAGCCCGACGACGCCGGGGCCCCAGGCGAGGGACGGCGAGGCGGCGCCGGCGTCCTGCGGCGAGACGGCTTGGGCCGGATGCCCCTCGCGGCAGGCGGGGGGTGGCGGAGGAGGGACGTCGTGCACGGCGGCGCTGATGCGTTCCAGCTCGCGCAGGGCGGCGGCGACGTCATCGATTCCGTCGTGCGACGGGCGCCCCTTGGAGCAGGCGCAGAGGGCGAGGACGATGCACAGGCCCCGGCGCGTCACCATGCCGGCTCCCTCCCCTAGTTCCGGAACGGCTTTTCGATCTCCTTGCGGACCTTCTCTTCGTCGACGCCGCGAGCGACCGCCATTTCCTTGACGATGAGGCTGCGAGCGGTTTCCAGCATCCGGCGTTCGCCGAACGAGAGCTGCTTTTCGTTCTTCAGGCGGGACAGGTCGCGGAACACCTCGGCCAGGTCGTACAGGGAGCCGGTGCGAATCTTCTCCATGAAGCCGCGGTAGCGGCGGTTCCAGGTCTGATGATCGAGGTACACGGACGGCTCGTTGAGGATGGCCATGACCTCGCGGATTTCGGCGCGGGAGGCGACTTCGCGCAGGCCGACGGCCTGGGCGTTGCGGACGGGGATCATGACCTTCATATTGGAATCGAGGACGCGCAGGACATAGAACTGTTCGACCTTTCCGGCGATTTCCTTCTCGACGATCTCGACGACCTCCGCGACGCCTTGCGCCGGGCAGACCGCCTTGTCGCCTACCTTGAACGTCGCCGCCTGCGCCATCTGCAAGTCTCCTCGGCGCCCGGTCTCCCGCGGACCGCCGCTGCCATCCTTCATCAGGTCCGGCGGATTAGGACTCCGCGAGCAGACCCGGCGTGCGCGGACAATATAGCCGCGATCACCCCCGGAGGTCAACGGGTTGCGCGGATCTGGGAGGCGAGGTGGAGGAGGGTGTCGGGGGAAATGTCGGAGACCAGGGCGTAGAGGAGGCCGTCGGACTCGACCACGGCGGCGGTAACGCCTTGCCGTGACGAGAGAAACACGGTCCGGCCGCCGGCGGTCACGGGGGTGCCGCCCACGCGGACCGAGCCGGCGGGCAGGACGATGACGGACATCCTCCGCCCGCCCACGTCGTAGGCGAGATACGCGGCGTCCTGTGCCTGGACGTGGCTCAGGCGGCCTCCGAGCAGCCGGGCGTCGGGCTCCTGGAACCGCGGGGCGACCACCTGGAACGGCAGCTTGTCGCGGAACCAGTCCCCGACCGTGCCGGGGTCGTAGCTCGCCGTCTCCAGCGGCAGGGCATGGTGCACGAACCGGTCGTGGCGGTCCACGATGTCGGCGGCCACCCGGCCGGCCGCAAGATCATCTTCCCCGGCGACGGAGAAGCGGAAACCGGGGGGCGCCGGCTGGGTGGAGGGCCAAACCCTGCCGGCCCCCGTCTCGCTCGGAACCGCGGCGCGAACGCCGTCCGGAGGCCGCGCGGTGGGTGAGTCGCGCAGCCCGAAGGCGACGACGGCGGCAAGCCCAGCGGCGGCGGCGAAGCCGCCGAAGGCAAGCGCCGTCCGGCGCACACGCTGCCGGCGGTACTCGCGCCGCAGCTCGAGCGAGATCCTGTCGGCGAGGCGCGCAGGCGCCTGCGGGCGATCCACCCGCCGGCGCACCTCGCCGGAAAACCATTTTTCGAACCGCGCCTGCGCCGCACAGCTCGCGCAGCCGGCGATGTGGTTCTCGATGCGCGCGGCATCGGCGGGATCGAGCTCCCCGTCCTTCCACGGTCCCACGAAGCGCCGGACCCAGCCACACGATGCGGTTTCCATCTCACGTCCCCTAGCGCGCCGTCCTCAGCGGGACGACCTCACCCTCCGGACCGCCTTCCGCGGCGGCCCCGTCTTCGCCCTTCCAACCCTCGCCGGCACCGGACTGTTCCCACGATTCGCCCGCGAGCAGATCCTGCTGCAGCAGCTTGCGCGCGCGGTGCAGCCGCGACATCACCGTGCCGATCGGCACCGCCAGCGCTTCCGCCGCCTCGCGGTACGTGAAGCCCTCGATCTCCGTCAGCGCGAACACCGACCGGAAACCCTCCGGCAGCCGGTCGATCGCCCGCCCGATCTCCTCCGACAGGATCGGCCGCTGCATCGCCGCCTCGGGCTCCCGGAGGTACTCGAGCGACGAGTCGGAGACGAGCCCGTCATGGTACGGGTCGTCCGCCGGCAGGTCCGCCGCCCGCCGCTCGTGCACCCGCCGCCGGTACTTGTTGTAGTACGAGTTGGTCAGGATCCGCAGCATCCACGCCCGCAGGCTCGTCCCTTCCTCGAACCGGTCGAAGGCCCGGAACGCTTTGAGCATCGTCTCCTGGACGAGATCCTCGGCGTCCTCGCGGCTGCGCGTGAAACGCAAGGCGACGCGGTAGAGCACGTCGAGCAGCGGCTGCGTCAACTCCTCGAAACGCCTGGGATCCACCGCCACCGCCATTCACGGCCCTCCGGACGGCTCAACCCACGAGAGGTGAAAGGTATTCCCGCAACCGAACCGCGCCCTGCTCGGCGGCAAAGCCGCCGAGTCCCTTCGGGGCCGGGGCCAGGGCGCGGCTGGCCCGCGAGAGCAGCCGCGGGCTGAAGCCCGCGGTTCGGAATCGGACGCGGCTCACGTCGTCCCGCCCCGCTTCGCCTTGCCCCGCGGGCGGCGCGCCCGCAGCGCGCGCTCGACGGCCGCGAGGCGTTCCGCGAGTCCGCGAACCTCGGCGTTGAGCCGGCGCAGCGGCTCGATTTCGTTGACGGCCTGCCGCACCCGCTCGTCGATCCGGCGCTGGATGTCCTCCAGGCCGCGGCCGAGCCCGCCGAACACGTCCCGCACGAACCGCTCGGCCTCGTCCCGCGAGGCCTGGACCCTTTCCAGGCCGGGACGACCGAAGACCGAGAGGATGCCGGAGAGCGAGTAGCGCGGGTCGCGGCGCCGGCCGGCGCCGGCGAGGATCTGGGCCAGGGCGGCCTGGGTGATGTCCTCGCCGCTGCGGTTGTCCACGACGCGGACCTCGACGCCGCCCTGGACGAGCGCCTCGACGTCGTGGAGCGTGACGTAGCGGCTCTCGGAGGTGTCGTAGAGCTTGCGGTTCGCGTAGCGACGGATGACGCGCGTCTGGCGCTGGGCGTCGTCGTTCACGACCCGACTCCTTGTCGCCGCCCCTGTCCCGGGAGCTGGCGGCTTCCCGCGGGGCCTCGGACCAGTATACACTCGCGGTCCGCTGCCCGGGCGAAGGTTTCGCATGCCATCCCGGGCGGGAGCAGGTTCATGGTCATCACGTGTCCGAGCTGCAAGCGACGTTTCAACCTGCCGGTGGACAAGGTCCGCAGCCGCACGGTCAAGCTGAAGTGCTCGCGCTGCAAGTCCATGTTCACCCAGGACCTGGCGGCCCTGACCGACGTCGCCACGGCGAAGCTCTCGGAGGCCGAGCTCGGTGCGATCGCGCGGCTGCCGGCCCAGGCGCCGCCCACCCGTCCGCAACCGGCGCCCGCCGTGCCGCAGCCACGTCCCAGACCGGTGTCGGCCGGGCCGATCACCAAGCCCCTGGCGCCGGTGGCGCCGCGGCCGGCCGCCGCATCGACCGGGCCCGCCACGAAGCCCTGGGCCCCCGTCACGCCCCAGGCGCGCCCCGCGCCTGCCGTGGCGCCGCGGCCCGCTCCGCCGCCCCCGCCTCCGCCCAAGCCGGTCGAGCCGGTGATCCAGGGCTACGAGTCGTACGCCGAGGCGCCGGAGGTGGACGAAGAACACCAGGAGGCGTTGGAGCGGGCGGCGGAGGCGGCGGAGGCGCAGGCGGCGCTGCGCGCGCAGGAGGAGGCGGCACTTCGACAGGCCGAGGAGAGGCTGGCCGAGGAGCGGGCGGCGCAGGCGGCGCAGGCGGCGGTCGACGCGGCGCTGGAGCAGGCGACGACGGAGGCCGTGGAGAACTCGGGTCCGATCCCCGAGCCGCCGCCGGCCGAGGACGTTTTCGGCGTCCCCGCGTCCGACTCGCTGCCCCCGGACCTCGTCGCCGGGCTGGACGCCGTCGCCCGGGGACGCATCGTCTCGGGCGACGCCCCGCAGACCGAGGCCGCGCTGCGGACGACCGGGCCGCGGAACGAGGCGGCGGCCGATCTGTTCCGCGGCGCGCAGACGCCCTCGGGGCGCTTCGCCCTGGCCGGCGCGCCGGCCGGGGCCGACGTGGACGATTTCCTCCTGCTCTCCGACGAGGAGACCCCGGGTCCCGGACGGTGGATCGGGCTGGGTCTGGGCATCCTCCTCGCGCTGTCCGTCGCGGCCGCGCTGTTCGTCCTGGCCCGCAATTCGTGGAAGCTCGACACCGGACACCTGGGGCAGCAGATCCGCTACGCGTTCTGGATGGGGCCCCCGGTGGTCGACACGGCGAGCTGCGTCGCGACCTCGATGCGTCTCCCCGCGCTGGTCAAGGGGCAGGACGGCACGGCCGTCGTCGTCTGGGGCCTGATCCAGAACATCTGCTCCTACTCCGTTTCCGGCGTCTCCGTGTCCTGCAAGCTCGAGGGCCCCGGCGGCCCGTGGACCGACGCGGCGCGGCCGTTCGTGGAGCGCGCCCCGTCGGATCTTTCGGAGTCGGCGCTGGCCGAGCAGTCGCTGTCGGGGATGGCGCGGGCGATCACGGACCTGGAGAACCCGGTCGGGGTGGTGCTGGCGAACCAGAAGCACGAGGTGTGGTGCATCTTCTCCGGGGCCGCGGGTCCGGAGGCTCGCGCGACGCAGTTCCGCAGCTCGTTCCAGGTATCGGTGCCTTGAAGTTGCCGGCGACGTTTGTCGCGTTTCGCGCGCGGTTCGAGTCGGTGCGCGACTTCGGGCAGCGGGTGGAGCTGCTGTCGGGGGTGGTGCGCGAGGCGACGACGGAGGAGCTCCTGGCCTTCCTGGGCGACGCGACCCGGGCCACGGTGGCGCGCGACCATGTGGCGATCGAGGCGCTCCTGGCGTGGATCGTGATGTCGGTGACCTCGGGCAGCCCGCTGGGCGGGCGCGAGCGCGAGCTGTTCCGGCAGGCCGAGCGAGGCGGCGACCCGCTGCTGGTCACGCTGCTGCAGCCGCCGTTCCCGCTGGTGCCGGACGAGGCGCCGGCGGGGCGCGTGCTCAACGCCGAGGACGGGCGGCCGCTCACGCTGGGCGAGCGGCGTGCGGCCGCGCGGCGCGGCGATCGTTTCCTGCTGGACCGCCTGCTGGCCGATCCTGACCCGGGCGTGACGGCGCGGCTGCTCTTGAACCCGATGTTCACCGAGCGCGAGGCGATCCGCGTCGCGGCGTGGCGGCCGGGCCGTGCGGACGTGCTGCTCGAGGTCCTGCGCTGCCCGCGATGGGCGGTGCGGCCGGCGGTACAGTCGGCACTGCTCCGGAACCCCGCGATGCCGGTCGCGGTGGCGACGAGGCTGACGCTGCTCCTGCCGCTGCCGAAGCTGCGCGAGGTGCTCAAGGACATGGAGACGCCGCTGCTCGTGCGGCTGGCGTGCGAGCGTCACCTGGAGCTGTTGGGGAAGCGGCGGAAGGCTCGGGTCAGTAGCACGCATTCACCAGGCTGAAGGCGAACTGGTCGTTGGGGTACGGGAGGGGGTTGTAGAGGGTCTGATCGGGGACGGCGGGGAAGCCGCCGCCCATGCCGACCCCCGACTCGAAGACGAACGCCCGGCCTTCCTGGGTCGCGGTGCCGTCGCGGTTCGGCGCGCCGACGACGATGTCCGCGGTACCGTCGGCGTTGAAATCGAAGCCGCCGGCCGCGGACGCGCCGAAGCCGGCGCCGGGATCGGCGTCGGGCGCCGCGATGGTCACCGGGGTCACGCCGAGCACGGTCGCACCGGCGTACCAGAACGCCGCACCTTCCACGACTCCCCCGTCGGCCTGAAACGGCGAGCCGACGATCAAGCCCTGCCGCCGGAAGGTCGCCGACCCGACCCATCCGGTCGGCGCCAGGGCGGTGCCGAAGTGGGCGTTCGGGGTGTTGGCCGGATTGTCGAGCGTGGTGGTGGGGGCGGAGGGGAGGCCCGCGGCGGTCACGGCGTAGGCGAAGACGTTGCCCTCTTGAACGGCGCCCGCATTGTACGTGGGGGCGCCCACGGCGAGGTCCGGGTAGCCGTCGTCCCCCAGATCGCCAATCAACGCCACGGAGGATCCGAAGTGCCCGTTGGAGCAGGGCGCCGGGCAGGACAACGTGGCCCAGGGCGTCACCTCCATGCTCAGCACGTCCCAGCGGAACAGGTAGGCGGCACCCTCGCTCGACGACCCGCCGGAATGACTCGGCTCGCCCACGAGGACGCCGCCGCGGCCGTCGGCCAGGAGGTCGCCCGCGCCGGCGAGCGCCTGGCCGAAGGCGGCGTTCTCCTGGGGCACGGACGCCTGGAGCATGTCGGGAGGGCCGGTGACATCGGGTGGACCGCGGTAGACGTCGACTCGGCCGGCGCCGGCGAAGGCACCAACCGTCTCCGACGGCGAGCCGACCGCGAGGTCGGCGTAGCCGTCGCTGTTCACGTCGCCCATGACCGCGACCGCGGTGCCGAATGCCGCTCCGGCCGCGGCGCGGTCGGGAAGCAGCACGACGCTCCTGGGAATCGATAGCCCGGTCGCGGCGCCCCAGAAGATGATGACCCCCCCTTCGTCCGTCGCGGCGCCGTCGTATCCCGGTGCGCCCACGACCAGATCGGCGAAGCCGTCGGCATTGAGATCGCCGTCGGCGAGGGCGCGACCGAAGGCGAGGTTCGGCTGCATGCCCGGCAGGAGCTGGCGGGTGTGGGTCGTCGGCAGGCCGCTCGACGAGGCCTGGTAGATGTAGACGATCCCCAGGTTGGGGTTGTCGATGTCGTCGTAGCTGGGGGCGCCCACGGCGAGGTCGGAGTAGCCGTCGCCGTCGAAGTCGGAGGGCGCGCGCCCGACGTCGAGGTAGCGCACGGCGCTCCAGGCGGAGCAGCCGGCGGCGCCGTCGCAGGCGCGGACGTGCCAGTAGTACCGGCGGCCGACGGGCGGCAGGTTGGCGACGGGGAGCTCGGAGGTCGGGGTCCACGAGGTCACGGCCAGTCCGGTTCCGCTCGCGGTCGGGCTGGACAGGTCGCACCCGGCGAAGCTCGGGGTCGTGCAGGAATCGTCCACCTGGATCTCGTAGGTCGCGGTGCCGCAGCCGCCGGAGGCGGGCGGTGCCCAGCGGAAGGTCGGGCGGAGGTTGGCGGGAGCGCGCAGGGTGCCGGTGAGCGCGCCGTTCCAGGGCGACAGGGGCTGGGGGGGCGCGGGCGGCGGCACGACGGTCGTGCAATCGCCGGGGCAGCCGCAGTAGGTCTCGCCGCCGTTGCAGCAGCCGTCGCCGCAGGCGAATCCGCCGGCGACCTCGTCGGTCATCCCGTTGCAGTCGTCGTCGATCCCGTTGCACGCCTCGACCGGAGGAACGCACTCCTGCCATCCGCACGCGGCGTCGCAGGAGCGGGAGCCGACGCTGCCGCAGGTGGTGGTGCAGTCGCCGGACTCGCCCGCGCAGCACTCGAAGCCGTCGTCGCAGACATCATCGCAGTCGTCGTCGGCGCCGTTGCACTCCTCGGCCGGCGGCTGACATTCCTCCCACGCGCATGCGTCGGTGCAGACGCGCGTGCCGCTGCTGCCGCAGGTCGTGACGCAACCCTCGAGTCCGAACGCCGCGCACTCGAAGTCCTCGTCGGTCGCGTCGTCGCAGTCGTCGTCCGAGCCGTTGCACACCTCGACGGGGGGCGCGCAGGCGGTCCAGGTGCAGGCGAGGCACGCGCTGGTGCCGGTGGTGCCGCAGCCGGTCGTGCAGGCCTGCAGATCATCGCCTTCGCAGTCTTCGCCGGGGTCGATCGTGCCGTTGCCGCAGAGCGGGCCGACCTCGGCCTCGCCGTCGTCGGCGTCCGCATCCGCCTCGGCATCCCCGCCGTCGCCGTCGCCGGCATCGGCGTCCATGACGGGGCAGAGGGCGGTCTCGTCGCGGGATTCGATCAGGGTGGCTGATTCCTCGGCGGAGACGCAACTTCCGACGCCTTCGACGTAGCGGTAGTTCGAGGCGCAGGAGAGGTCGATCTGGGCGCACTGGCCGGTGGCGCAGACGCAGACCTCGTTGCCGGCGGCGGCGCAGAACTCGACCTCGCCGGTCGCGGGGTTGCGCACGCCGCACCCTTCGGTGCGGGCGGCATCGCCGTCGTCGTCGCCGGATCCGCCGCAGGCGAAGGCCGCGAGGAGGGCCAGGGCGAGGAAGAGGGCGCGGGCCGCGTTGCGACAGCGGCGGGCGAAGGCCGCGAGGCGGCGGGGGCGACGAGGGTCGGCGGTCGGGGGTCGGCGGTCGGCGGTCGGGAGCGGAGGGGGCGAGGGCGGCGCCTCCGTGGCGCGAGCCGGACGCACCCAGGTGGTGGTCGGCTCATCGGTGAAGGGGTCGGTGGAGCGGGTCGTCGGGTTGCGGGTCATGGGGTCCTCCCTGGGCCGCGGCGTTGTGGTCGGATTCAGCCGTCCGACGTGGACGGTTCCGTGCGGCGGCGGGCCTCCATCGCGTGTGGAGGCCGCGGTGTTGCGTGTGGGGAAGGGGATTTCGCGCAAAGCTCGCAAAGGACCGCAAAGGACGCAAGGAGGGGGGGAAGGAGCCACGGTTGTCAGTAGCTTGTCGAAGCAAGGGCGAAGCCGAACTGAACGGACGGGTAGGGGGCTGGGCTATCCAGCGTGATTGGAGCTGCCGGGACGGTTGGTCCGGGTCCGACACCGGTGACGTAAGCGAATGCCTTGCCCACCGCGGCGAATGACCCATCGCGAGCAGGCGCGCCGACCACGAAGTCGGCAGTACCATCCCCCGTCAGGTCGAGGCCGCCGGCAACGGATGCGCCAAAGCCGCCGTCCGCGTCGGCGTCGGGGGCGGGATACACCAGCGGCACGGGGAGGGCAATCGACGTTGTCCCGGCGTAGAGGACCACGGCCCCTTCGGCGACGCCGTCGCCGAGTTGTCGGGGCGCGCCGACGATCAGACCGAGCGTGTCGGGAACGCCGAACCAGCCCGTTGGTGCGAGGGCCGACCCGAAGTAGGCGTTCGGGGTGTTGGTGGGGTTGTCGAGTGCCAGATAGGGCCCGGTGGGCGGGGATCCTGCACCCACGGAGTAGACGAAGACGTTGCCTTCGTCGGTCGCGCCCGCGTCGTAGGTCGGGGCGCCGATGGCGAAGTCCGGGTACGAGTCGTACCCCATGTCGCCGATCAAGGCCGCGGCCGAGCCGAAATGCGCGCCGTTGCAGGGCGCCGGGCAGGTCAGAGTCGCCCACGGCACGGACGCGACGCCCAAGTCCGTACCTCGGAAGAGGAATGCGAGGCCGTCCTCGGCGGTGGCGCCAGGGTAGTTCGGGGCGCCAACGATGAAACCGGAGTGGCCGTCGGCCAGGAGATCCCCGCCTCCGGCGAGAGCCTGGCCGAAGGCCGCGCCGGCCGCCGGTGAAGGGGCGGTCACCGACACCCGGGCGGAGGGGAAGATCGATAGGGTGTCGGCGCCGAAGTAGACGTCGATGATGCCGGCGCCGGCGTTGCCGCCCACGGGTTCGCTCGGGGAGCCGACGACGAGATCCGACCAGCCGTCCGCGTTGACGTCGCCGGCGACCGCGAGCGACATCCCGAAGTGGCCTCCCGGCGTACCGCGAGGGTTGTCGAATTCCCGCGTCGGGGACTCGTTCAGGCCAAGCCGGTCGCCGTAGAACAGGAAGATGCCGCCCTCGTCCGTGGAGCCCTGATCGAAGTTGGGTGCGCCGACGGCGAGGTCCGAGCAGCCGTCGGCGTTGAAATCGCCCGCCGCGACGCTCCAGCCGAAGCCCATGCTCCTCTGGCCGGGGTCGTCGGTGCAACGGACGGAGAATGCCGTCGGCACGCCGGTGGCGGTGCCGTAGTAGACGTAGACGGCGCCGATGTCGGTGGTATCGGGGCCGTCGTAGCCGATCGCGCTCACGGCGACGTCCGAACGCCCGTCGCAATTGAAGTCCGAGTGCACGCGGCCGACGTCCACGTAGCGCACGGTGCTCCAGGCAGAGCATCCGGCGGCGCCGTCGCAGGCGCGAACGTGCCAGAAGAACCGGCGGCCGACGGGCGGAGCGGTAGCCACGGTCAGATCCGAGGTCGGTGCCCACGTGGTGTCGGTCAGCCCGGTTTCCATTCCGGCCGGCGAGGGGAAGGTGCAGGCGGCGAAGCCGTCGGTCGGGCACGAGTCGTCCAGTTGGAGTTCGTACGTCGTGGTGCCGCAACCGCCCGAGGTCGACGCGGTCCAGCGGAAGGTCGGACGGAGGCTGGACGAGACGAGGTATGAGCCTGTGAGCCAGCCGTTCCAGGGCCACAGTGGGGCAGGGGTCGCGGGCGGCGGGGCGACGGTGGTGCAATCGCCGGGGCACGAGCAGTAGGTCTCGGTGCCGTTGCAGCATCCGTCGCCACAGGCGAAGGCATCGGCCACTTCGTCCGTGACGCCGTCGCAGTCGTCGTCGACTCGGTTGCAGGACTCCGCCGGTAGAACGCAGACGCCCCACGCACATTCGTCTCCGCACTCGCGGAGTCCGGCGGAGCCGCATGGGGTGGCGCACTCCTCGAAGTCGCCGGCGCAGCACGCGAAGCCGTCGTCGCAGACGGTGTTGCAGTCGTCGTCCTCGCCGTTGCAGGTCTCGGCCGGGGGGGTGCAGGGAGCCCAGCGGCAACCGACGCAGTTGCGGGTGCCGCCGGTGCCGCACGACGTGATGCAGTCGCCCGGGCCATCTCCGTCACAATCCTCGCCGGGATCGACCGAGCCGTTGCCGCAGAGGGCGGACGTTTCGGAGTCGCCGTCATCACCCGCGTCGGCGTCGGCGTCGGCATCCGCGCCGGCCCCCGGGCACAGATCACCCTCGTCCTGGGATGCGATGAGCGTCGCGGCTTCCGCGGTGGAGACGCATCTTCCGACGCCTTCGACGAAGCGGTAGCTCGATTCGCAGGAGCTGTCGGTCGTGGCGCACTCGCCGGTGCCGCAGACGCAGACTTCGGTGCCCGTGACGGCGCAGTGTTCGACCTGGCCGGTGGCTGGATTGCGCACGCCGCACCCTTCGGTTCGGGCCGCGTCGGCACCGTTGCTGCCGGAGTTGCCGCACGCCGCGAGCAGGCCGGCCGCGCTCGTTATCGTGGCGAGGAAAGAGGTGCAGAAGGCGTGCGAAGCTCGCGACGTGGAGTCGTGGCGGTTCGAGTCGCCGGTGTTGCGCATCGAGCGTACCTCCATGGGGGTGCAGAGGCGTGGCGACGGGGGCCCGCGCCTTGTCGACGGTCGCCCTCGCGTCACGGGGTGCAGCCCAGCCGTGCCAGCCGAACGGTTCCTTCCGCGTCGTAGGCGAGGATCAGGCCGCCTTCGGGGATGGTGGTGAGTTCGGGACGGAGGGCGCCGGCGACCAGGAGGGGCGTTCCGGACACCGCCCCGGCGGCGGAGATTCGGGCCACCTCCACGCCTGCGGTCGTTTCGTACGCGACGGCGAACCCGTTCCTCAGGTCGGTGGTGATCACGGGCTTGGACCCGGTGGAGGCAAGGACCGTGGCCGGCAGCGCGACGGTCCCGTCGGGCAGCACCGACGCGACCATCACCCCTGCATCTTCTTCCTGCCACACGACCATGAACCGGGTTTCCGAGGCGGCCACGCGGGGGAGGGTCGCGGCGGCAGCATCGGAGGTGCTGAGAAGGAGCTGCTCCCCGACAAGCTCCAGGGACGTGTTCAGCCGCCGACCAACGATCTGACCGGGGGTACCCGAGGACCAGACAACCACGATCGTGGTGTCGGCCAGGACGGCAATACTTGGGTTTGATGGGCCGGTTGGGTCGGAAATTGTCAGACGGCTGACGACTCCAGGTGCGATGTAGTCGCTCACGGTGGCAACACGCACCTCACCGGGGAGGGTTCCAACGTACTCGATCCAGCCGACGACGGCGATGTCGGATCCGGCCTGTCGGGCTACCGTAGGTCCGCTGGACGCTGTGGCCGTGCTGTCGATCACGGCCGCGGGACCGAGCACGAAGGTCGGAGCAAACTGGCCCGTGCGAACGGCGGCGGTCTCCGTACCGCCAGTGGTCTCATCGCCGGTGGTCCAGAAGTAGCTCGCAAGCGACGACGAACCGGACGCGCCCACCTGCTGTGCGGTGCTATCCGAGCTGAGGATCTCCGGCGCTCGACCACCTGTCGCCCCATCAGTGACAGAAATCAGTTGCAGCCTGGCCTGACCGAGCCGAGAGCCCGCCGCACCAGCCAGGACATACCCTACCCCCACGTCCGTTCCCTGCACGGCGGGGGCGAAGGAAATGATGGCGCGGCCGGAGGAAGGCACGATGGCTTCGACATCCCAGAGAACGGTGTAGTTGTCTGCCACCCCATCGCAGTCCTGGTCTGCGCTGTCGCAGACCTCCTCTGGCGGGGTGCAACTCCACGTACACGTTGCGCCGCAGTGGCTGGTGCCGGTGGTGCCGCAGGAGGTGGTGCAGGGCTCGGTGGAGCCGAAGAGGCACTCGAAGGGGTCGTCGGAGGCGCCGTTGCAGTCGTCGTCCTCGGCGTTGCAGGTCTCCGTCGGAGGGTCCGAAGGCGTGCAGGAATACTCGCAGCCAGGAGAGGAGTCGGCGTCCACCCAGCCGTCACGGCACGTGAGCGCGCAGTCGCCACCCGCACACGCCGCGTCGGCGTTCAAACCGTCGGAACACGCGGTGCCGCAGTCGCCGCAGTGGTCGGGGTCCGTCTCCGTGTCCACGCAACCGGCGCCCTCGCACCACATGCCGGTCTCGCAGACGGGTCCGTCGCCCGGGACGTCGGCGTCGGCATCGCCGCCACCGTCCCCATCGCCGTCGCCGTCGCCGTCGGCTCCGCCTTCCTCGACCGCCTCGGACGAATCGTCGCCGTCCCGCGAGTCGTCGGCATCAACCGAGCCACACCCGACTGCAACTGCCACCATGGCGAAAACAAACAGGAACCCCCGAAGTCCGACCAACATCTTCTCCTCCCGAATTGCGCGCGGTATACGTCCCCGCGCTCCCTCCGTCAAGTTCCCGCCGTCAAGTTCCGACTGACCGCCCGACCGGCGACTCCGGCACGGAGTCATCCGGGCAACGGCGCGATCCAGCGCTGTCGCAACGCCCGAAGAACTTCCTGGAGCAGATTCAGGCTGGCAAACGTCAGCCGTCCTCGCAGCGAGGAGGCCCGGAGCTCGACGATGCCATGCACCACGTCGCTGCGTTCGATCCGGGTCTGGAACAGCGTGTTTCCGGACGCGTCGACGAAAACGACGTCCGCCGTCAGGTACAGAAGGAGCGAGTCGGACTTCCCGGTGGCCTCCTCGCGGACCGCAGCCACGAAGATCCCCACGCCGATGCCGTCCGGAGGGAAGCAGCCACCCGACGGCGTGGCGTGCACGAGCGCGGCGACGCCCTGGTCGGCGGCGTAGGCGGGCACCCACTCGAACCACTCGGCGTGCACGCGTTCGACGACATCCCGCCAGTGCGAGTCGTCGTAGTCGTCGGGTCGTCCGATCCCCTCGAAGTCCGGCGGGTAGAAGTAGAACGACGGCACGGCGGCGGGCGCACGGGGCGACGTCTGGGCCGGGTCGTGGCGCGTACATCCGCTGCCCCAGGCCCACACCGCAACGGCCACGGCCGCACTCACGGTCGCCATCACCCGCGCGTTCGACGCACTCCGTTCGGCTTCCATCTCGATCTGCCTCCTCCCGCCGCGTCGATCCCTCCCCGGCGCGGCACGCCTCCATCGCGTGTGGAGGCCGCGGTGTTGCGTGGGAAGGAGTTCACGCAAAGGACGCAACGGACGCAAAGGACGCAAAGAGCGCAAAGGGGGAAGGGAACAGGGCCAGAGCGGGGTCAGTCGGGCAGGCCGTTGACCACGCGGAAGACGCCGTCCTTCATGCGAAAGGCGCCGAAATTGAGGAGGAGATCCAGGCGCTTGCCTCCGAAACGGAGGTACGTCAACAACTGCTTCTTGTGCGCCGGCAGGACCTGGTCGACCGATTTCAACTCCAGAAACACGAGACCATCCACCAGCAGGTCGGCGCGGAAGCCGTTGCCGAATTCCACTCCCTCGTACCGAACCGGGATCGGAATCTGCCTGACAACCTCATGTCCGCGCGTCGCCAGCTCGTGCGCGAGGATCATCTCATAGGCCGACTCCAGCATTCCGGACCCCACCGTTCGGTGGACCTTGACCGCAGCGTCCACCACGTCCTTCGCGATCGTGTTCTCGCCCATGGTTCTCCTGACCTTTCCTCCCCCCTTTGCGTCCTTTGCGTCCCTTTGCGGGCTTTGCGTGAACTTCCCTCCTTTGCGTGAACTTCCCTCCTTTGCGTGAACTTCCCTCCTTTGCGTGAACTTCCCTCCACCGCTCGGCCGGCGGTATTCGCGCGCGGGCGCCCTGGCGTTGCGTGGATGCCGCATCCTTCGCCGAAGGCGCCCTGAGCGTGTCGAAGGGTGCCGAGCCTGGCGCGAAATCCGGATCGCACGAAGCCCTGCCGTCCGCGGCAACGGCCCGAACTGCCAGTTGATCTAGGCCCATCATGAACTTATGGTACGCGGGCCGGGCGCGAGGGGAATGCCCGTACGGAGGCCATGATGGCTTGGGACTACTCCGAGAAGCTCAAGGACCACTTCTTCAACCCGAGGAACGTCGGCGCCATGGATGACGCCGACGGGAAGGGCGAGGTGGGGTCGATCGCCTGCGGCGACGCGCTGACCTTCTTCATCAAGGTCGATCCGAAGTCGAAGAAGATCGAGAAGGCCACCTTCAAGACCTTCGGCTGCGGCTCCGCCATCGCCTCGGCCAGCGCGCTCACGGAGATGGTCATCGGCAAGACCATCGAGGACGCGCTGAAGATCACGAACCAGGACATCGCCGACTTCCTGGGCGGGATCCCGCAGGAGAAGATGCACTGCTCGGTCATGGGCCGCGAGGCGCTCGAGGCCGCGGTGGCCGCGATGCGGGGGGAGAGGCGCGGGCCGGAGGTGCACGACGAGGGCGCGATCGTCTGCCACTGTTTCGGGGTGACGGACCAGAAGATCGAGCGGGCGATCCGGGAGAACAACCTGCGCACGGCCGAGCAGGTGACGAACTACACGAAGGCGGGGGGCGGGTGCGGCTCGTGCATCCCGGAGATCGAGGCCATCCTGGCCAAGGTGCGCGAGGAGGAGTCGAAGAAGGCGGCGCCGCGTCCCAGGCCCGCGGGGAAGATGACGCAGCTCAAGAAGATCGCGCTCATCCAGGAGACGATCGAGCACGAGATCCGGCCGGTGCTGCAGAAGGACGGGGGCGACATCGAGCTGGTCGACATCGACGGCGACACGGTGCACGTGACGCTGGTCGGCCACTGCGCCGGCTGTCGCTCGGCCGGCTTCACGGCGGGCTGGATCCAGGACAAGATGCGCGAGCTGGTCTCGGAGGCGATCGTGATCGCGTTCGACGAGACGGAGGGCGCGGCGTCATGAGGACGGTGTACCTGGACAACAACGCGACGACCGCCGTGGCGCCCGAGGTGCTGGAGGCGATGCTGCCGTTCCTGCGGGACCGTTACGGCAATCCGTCCTCGATGCACGCCTTCGGCGGCGACGTGGGAGCGGACGTGGAGCGTGCGCGGGGGCAGCTCGCGGCGCTGCTGGGCGCCGAGCAGACGTCGGAGATCCTGTTCACCTCGTGCGGCACGGAGAGCGACAACACGGCGATCCTGTCGGCGCTGGAGGCGTCGCCCGACCGCAAGCAGGTCCTGACGACGCGGGTGGAGCATCCCGCGGTGCTCTCGCTGGTGAAGCACCTGGAGCGCAAGGGCTTCGAGATCGTGCGCATCGCGGTCGACCGGGACGGGAACCTGGACATGGTGGAGCTGCGGGCGGCGCTGTCGCTCCGCACGGCGATTGTGTCGGTGATGTGGGCGAACAACGAGACGGGCGTGGTCTTCCCGGTCGAGGAGATCGCGCGCATGGCGCACGAGGTCGGTGCGATCTTCCACACGGACGCGGTGCAGGCCGTGGGCAAGATCCCGATGGACATGAAGCGCTCGTCGATCGACATGCTCTCGCTTTCCGGCCACAAGCTGCACGCGCCCAAGGGGGGTCGGCGCGTTGTACATCCGGCGCGGGACGAAGTTCCGGCCGATGGTCATCGGCGGGCACCAGGAGCGCAACCGGCGCGGGGGCACGGAAAACGTGGCCGGGATCGTGGCGTTGGGGCAGGCGGCGGAGCTGGCGGCGCGGCACCTGGGGGACGAGCAGACGCGGGTCCGTGCGCTGCGCGACAAGCTGGAGCAGGGGCTGCTGGAGCGCGTCCCGGACGCGATCGTGAACGGCAATCGCGAGCGGCGGCTGCCGAACACGACGAACGTCTCGTTCGAGTTCGTGGAGGGCGAGGCGATCCTGCTGCTCCTGGACCGGCTCGGCGTCTGCGCCAGCTCGGGCTCGGCCTGCACGTCCGGGTCGCTCGAGCCGTCCCACGTGCTGCGGGCGATGGGCGTTCCCTTCACCTTCGCCCACGGCTCGGTGCGTCTCTCGCTGTCGCGCTACAACACGGACGAGGACGTGGCGCACGTGTTGCGCGAGCTGCCGCCGGTGATCGCGCGCTTGCGGGAGATCTCGCCGTTCAGCCGCGAGCACCCCGTGCCCGACGGTCCTTCGACCTGTCCGACGACCTGCGGGCCGAAGTAGGCCGCTTCCCGCCGAACTGTGCTAAGGTTTCCGCGCTCGGGACGCCCAGGGGGCGTCCCGGTCCTGCGCGGAGCAAGGAGGGATCATGCTGGCAAGCCGCATGTCGGGCCGTGCGTCGTCGGGACGGGCGCTCGCGGGGCTGTTCGTCGTCGGGTTGCTGTGCGTGCCGCTGCGGGCGGCGGCGCAGTACGAGATCCCGCAGGAGGCGGTGGTCCGGGTCATCGTCGTCGGGCAGCTCGCGGAGGAGCTGATCGAGGGGTTTTCGCTGGAGATCGTGGTGCCGGACATCGGTTGGGGGACGGGGACGGTGGTGTCGGAGGACGGTCTCATCCTGACGGCGCGGCACGTGGTGGAGGGTGCGACGGGGGTGGCGGTGTGGGCGCCGGGGAGTCCCGAGCCGGTGGCGGCGGAGATCGTGTATCTCGACGAGCAGTGGGACTTCGCGTTCCTGCGGGTGCCGTTGTCGTTTCCGGTGTGGGTGCCGATGCCTGCGGCGGACCAGATCCCTCGGGCGAACGTGGGGGAGGACATCTGGGCGTTCGGCTATCCGGTGGACGTGAGCGAATCGACGGCGGCGCTGTTCACGGGCACGGTGTCGCGGATCACGAACGACGGGCACTACCAGGTGACGACGAACCTCAACGAGGGGATTTCGGGCGGTCCGCTGTTCACGGGCGCCGGGCTGGTGGGGATCGCGGAGTCGTATTTCACGGGGACGCGGGACATCAACTTCGTGGTGCCGATCGACCCGGTCGTGGGCGCGTACTACGACCAGGTGCTGGCGCTGGGGCTGGACCGGGCCGCGGACGAGCGGATGATGGATCCGGCCTGGGCGGGGTACCAGCTCTACGCGGCGGAGGCGGCGCGGCTGCTGGTCGGCTTCGAGTCGGGGCAGGAGAGTCTCCTCGACTGGCTGAGCGGGCTGCGCGCCGGCGGCCACGTGCAGGACCTGATCGGGGCGGCCTCGACGGAGCCGGCGGCGCAGATCGTGCTGGCCGGCTTCCTGTGGGACACGGTGGCGGTCTCGATGTACGAGCGCGGGTGCGATTCGTTCGATTGCGTGCCGGACGACGAGTGGCCGCAGCTCGAGCTGGCGGCGGAGCTGGCGTACACCGCGGTGCTGGCCAACCCCAACCTGGGGTTCGTGCTGGTGGAGACGGAGGCGGGCGTCGAGCAGCAGCCGTCGATCGTGATCGAGACCTTGAAGCAGTACTACTACTGCCAGTACGTGAATCCGAACGACACGAGCCAGTGCGCGAGCGCGGTGACGACGTGCGTGTCGGACTGCGACTGCCCGCGACCGCTCATCTGTTCGGGCGGGGCGTGCGTCGGCGGGAGCCGGTTCTGCACGTCGAACACCGACTGCTGCTACACCGACGTCTGCCTGGGCGGGCGCTGCTCGGCGCCGACGTCGTTCGTGTGCACGACCGACTACGAGTGCGCCTGGCCGCAGATCTGCCAGGGCGGGCAGTGCGTCGCGCCGCTCACCGCGACGCCGACGTACGGCTGCGTGTACCCCAGCGACTGCGGCTACGGGTACGCCTGCATCAACGGCTCGTGCCAGGCCGCTCCGCTCGGCGCGACCTGCACGATGGACAAGGAGTGCGAGTACGACCAGATCTGTCGCGAGGGGTACTGCGACCATCCGGACGACTGGTACGACTGGGACAACCAGCACATCATCCTGGGCGGGGTGACGTTCGCCGGGCCCTTCGGGGAGAACACCGGCGAAGTTTCCGGCGTGGGGGCCTACTCGTACGAGCGGCGGCTGTTCGGGTGGGCGGCGGCGCGCTGGTTCCATCTGGACATCCTGGCGTGGGTCGACGCGGGGGTGGCGGGGTGGCCGGCGTATCCCGGGGACAGCTCGGGCCTGCCATTCGACGCGATCGGCTACTATCCGAACTACGCCTTCCTGATGAGCTTCGCGCCCGGGGTGCGATTCGCGCTGGGAACGGACGTCGGCGTGGTGCTGGAGCTGGGCTATCCCCTGACGCTGGCCGTCGGCGAGGGCCGCGAGTACGCGTCCGAGACGGTCGCCTTCATCTACGCGGCGTGGGCCATGCGCGTCGGCATGTACGTCTCGGGGGGGACGTGGGTGGGGCTGGAGCTGCGGCAGCTCGCCGCCGACCCGAGCAACGATCTGGCGCGCAGCTTGTGGATGATCCAGGCCGCCATCGGGTGGTAAAGGGCGGGGCGGGGGCGTTTTTCGTCTTTCGTTCTACGTTCTTCGTTGGGGAAGGGAACAGGCAACAGGAGACGGGCAACCGGCAACGGGCGATGATCATTGCCGGCTGCCGGTTGCCTGTGGCCGGTTGCCTGTTGGTGCGGTCCGGGGTTCGGACCCGGGAGGTAGGGGATGCGACGTGCGTGGGTGGGAGGCGTGCTCGTCGTCGTGGCGGCGGTGGTCGTCGCGGTGGCGCCGGTACAGGGGCAGGGCGAGACCGGCCGGGCCGCGCGGGAACGGCTGAACGGGGAGCTCGCGGCGGTCGTGCGCGACGCCGACTGGGGCGAGGCGGGGCGAGCCCAGGTGAAGGTCGGCGTCGCGGTCGTCGACCTGGCGAGCGGGGATACGATCTACGAGACGGACGCGGAGCGGGCGCTGAACCCGGCGTCGAACGCGAAGCTGCTGGTCATGGCGGCGGCGCTGGGGATCCTGGGGGCGGAGTTCACGATCACCACGTCGCTGCTGGGCGACGTCGAGGGCGACACGGTGCAGGGCGACGTCGTCTTGCGCGGGCGGGGCGACCCGACGCTGGTCGCGGCGGATCTGTGGCAGATGGCGCGCGACATGCGGGCGCAGGGCATCGTCCGCGTGAGCGGCGGGATCGCGATCGACGATTCGTATTTCGGCGACGGCCCGCTGCCGTACGCGTTCGACTCGCAGCCGAACGAGGACAACGAATTCCGTGCGCCGGTGGGCGCGGCGAGCATCGATGCGGACGCGATCGCCGTGTGGATCGGGCCCGGGGCGGCGGCAGGGGAGCCGGCCGGCGTCTGGGCCTGGCCGGAGGGGTTCCTCGACCTGGACAACGAGGCATTGACCAACGCGGGCGAAGGCAATTCGCTCGCCCTGTACGCGTCGGCCGGTGTCGATGGCCGCACGGCGGCGCGCGTCTGGGGGCGGATCGGGTTCGGCGCGGCGTGGGCGTCGTATCCGCGGCGCATCGACGACCCGCTCACCTATGCGGGGATGATGCTGCGCGAGGCGTTGCGTTCGGCGGGGGTCGCGGTCGAAGGCGAGTCCGTCGTGCGCGGGGCGGCGCCGGAGGGTGCGGCGACGCTGGCGAGGCACGTCTCGGACCCGCTGGGCTCGTGGTTGTGGAAGCTGGGCAAAGAGTCGAGCAACTACCACGCGGAGCAGGCGCTGCGCATCGTCGGGGCGGAGCGCAAGGGCTCGCCGGGCACGGCGGAGAAGGGGTCCGAGGCGGTTGCCGAGCTGTTGGCCGAGTGGGGGGTTGCGGCGGACGGGCTCGTGCTGCGCAACGGCTCGGGTCTGTTCACGGCGGACGAGGTGTCGCCGCGGACGCTGGCGGCGTTGTTGCGTGCGGTGTACCTGGACGCGACGCTTCGTCCCGATTTCCTGGCGGCGCTGGCGGTGGCGGGGCGGGACGGGACGTTGGCGAACCGGCTGCGCGGGGCATCGACGAGGGGCCTGGTGCGGGCAAAGACGGGTACGCTTGCGGCGGTGTCGGCGTTGTCGGGCTACGTGCTTTCCCCGGACGGTCGTGCGGGGTATGCGTTCAGCGTGCTGGTGAACGACACGTGTGGGAGGACGGGGGTGGCCCGCGAGGTCCAGGACGCGATCGTTCGGCTTCTCGCCGATGAGTTGAGGTAGGGCGTTTTTCGTCTTTCGTTCTTCGTCTTTCGTTCCGGAAAGGAAAGGGGATGCTTCGCACGCCGGGGTGGTCCTTCATGTCGGTGTGCCGGGGGACGGGGCATCGTGTCGCGCGAGCGGGGAAACAGCCTTGTCGGTCTTGCCGGCGACTCGATCGTGGAGGCGGTGGAGCATGCGGCGCAGGTGGTCGGCCCGGTCGGTCAGCGGGTCGGCGACAGGCGCAGGCAGGAAGCTCAGCCCGCGAGCGACGAGCAGGTGGGAGAGAGTCTCGGCCGCCTCCTTCTCCGCGATGTTCAGGATGCGCAGGAAGTCAGGACGCGAACGCGAAGCGGAGGCTTCAGCGATGTTGGCCATGACGGAGATGGAAGAGGATCGGATCTGGGCGGTCAGGCCGTATCGTTCCTCGGGGGGAAACGGCCGCGTAACCCGGTAGATGTCCATGGTGAGGCGATGCGCCGCTTGCCAGACCCGGAGCTTGGTGAACGATTGCATGGTCAAGATGTCGCGCAGAAGCCAACGATCGTTGCGCCGCAAGCGGCCGCGAGCGTCGGACCGAGGTTCCGAACGTCGTCAACCGAAGAGCTTGTCGAACAGCGAACCATCGTGCTGGTGCAGGCGTTCTGGCGCCCGTTGCGCGCCACTCAGACGTTGGGAAGCGGAGCGCTCCGGGGCGGGCGGCAGCCGGCGATGAGAAAGACGAGGTCCCGACGAAAAACGAAGAACGAAATACGAAGAACGCCCTACTTCTTCTGGGCCTTGAGCGCCTTGGTCCGCTCCTGCCAGAGCGGGTCCTCTTCCTGGAGGACGCGGCGGAGGATCTTGCCGACCATGGTCTTGGGCAGCTCGTCCTTGAACTCGATGAGCTTGGGCTGCTTGTAGTGGGTCAGGTTCTTCTGACACCAGGCGATCATCTCTTCCGGGGTGATCTTGCCCTTGAACTCGGGGCGCAGGACGACCCAGGCCTTGATGATCTCGCCGGTCTCCGGATCGGGGATGCCGGCCACGGCGACCTCGCTGGCCGCCTCGTGCCCGCCGACCAGCTCCTCGACCTCCTTGGGGAAGACGCTGTAGCCCTTGTACTTGATGAGCTGCTTCTTGCGGTCGCAGATGGTGACCAGGCCGTGCTCGTCGAAGTAGCCGATGTCGCCGGTGAACATCCACTTCTTGCCGTCGAGCTCGCGGATGTGGTCCTTGGTCTCCTCGGGCTGGTTCAGGTAGCCCTTCATGACCTGGGGGCCGGCGACGATGAGCTCGCCGGCCTGGTCGGGGCCGACGCCCATCTCCTTGGTGCCGGTCTCGGTGTCGAGGATGCGCCAATCGGTGCCGGGGAAGGGGTAGCCGATGATGCCGAGCCGCCGCTCGCCCCAGAAGATGCCGCCGGAGACGACCGGCGAGGTCTCCGTGAGGCCGAAGCCCTCGACGAGCTTCGCGCCGGTGATGCGCTCGAACGCTTCCTGGACCGGGCGGTGCAGCGGTCCGGCGCCGGAGACGCAGAGGTCGAGCTTGCCGGTGATCTTCGGCCGGTCCGATTCGGGAAGGCTTTCGAAGTGGTCGGTGATCTTCTTGAACAGGATCTCCGCGCCGCAGAAGTAGGTGGCGCCCGGGGTGCCGAGCTTGACGATGGTGTCGAGCAGCTCGCCCATGGGCGGGGGTTTGGGGAAGAGCATCATCCAGCCGCCGTAGCTGAAGGAGATGTTCATGACGCAGGTCCTGGCGAAGGAGTGGAAGAGGGGGAGGACGCCGACGGAGCAGGCGCCGGCCTTGACCTTGAAGAGCCAGGCGCGGGCCTGTGCGGCGTTGGAGACGACGTTGAAGTGGGTGAGGACGGCGGCCTTGGGGACGCCGGTGGTGCCGCCGGTCATGATGTAGGTGGCGGCGTCCTCCATGGGGTTGATGTCGACCTCCGGGACGTTCTTCTCGGTCTTGAGGAGGTCGTTGAACTGGAGGGCGTCGGCGGGGACGGGGCCGGTGGGGATCTTCTTCAGCAGCTTGCCGAGGAACTTCTTGATCGGGGAGAGCCCGGCCAGGTCGACGATGTTGGTGGCGATGATGGTGCGCACGGGGGACTTGTCGCGGATGGGGGCGACCTGGCCCTCGTAGAGCGCGTCCAGGACGATGAGGGTCTTGGCGTTGACGGTCTTGAGCTGGTGGAGGATCTCCATCGGCTTGTAGGTCGGGTTGATGCCGGAAGGGATGGCGCCGATGGAGGCGGCGGCGTAGTAGGCGACGACGTACTGGAAGGAGTTGGGGAGGAGGAGGGAGACGACGTCGCCCTTCTTGACGCCGAGCTTGTGGAGGGCGGTGGCGAAGCGGTCGATCTTGTCGTCGAGCTCGCGATAGGTCATGAAGGCGCCGAGGAACCAGACCGCGTTGTGGTCGGGGTACTGGGCGACGGCTTCCTTGTACATCTGGCGCAGGGTCTTGGCGGGGAACTCCATGTTGCGCGGAACCTCGTCCGGCCAACCCGCCGCCTTCTGAAGCCAGGGTTTGCTCTCATCGACGTGGAAGGGATTGCTCGTAGCCACGTGGCACCTCCAGGATGTCGTCGGTTTGCGCGGTCCCCCTCGGACCCCGCCCGAGGCGCATCCTGCACGAAGCGCGGATTTCACGCAAGGGGCGCCAGGTGGCGAAGGACGCCAAGGGGGGAAGTTCACGCAAAGGGCGCAAAGGGACGCAAAGGGCGCAAAGGGGGAAAGGGTGGGGAATTTTCCGCGTGACGGGCGGGATGGAGGGGACTATCGTCCTGGGTCGTGGCGATACGCTTGGTGCCCTTGGGGGGCCTTGGCGAAGTCGGGATGAACGCCCTCGTCCTGGAGGACGGGGACGACGCCGTGCTCCTGGACTGCGGCATCATGTTTCCGGAGGAGGAGGTGGGCATCGATGTGGTGCACGCCGACTTCTCGTACGCGGTGGGGTTGGGGCAGCGGCTGCGTGCCGTGGTGTTGACGCACGGGCACGAGGACCACATCGGTGCGATCCCGTTCCTGCTGGCGCGGACGAAGGTGCCGGTGTACGGCCCGGCGTTCGCGCTGGAGCTGGTGCGGGCGCGGCTGACGGAGCACTCGCTGGGGTTCGTGCCCGATCTGCGGGTGATCAAGCCGCGGGAGCCGTTCTTCGCGGGGTCGCTGGAGATCGAGCCGATCCGGGTGACGCATTCCATTCCGGACGCGGTGGCGCTGGCGATCCGCACCTCGATCGGCACGGTGGTGCACACGGGCGACTTCAAGGTCGACCTGAACCCGCCCGACGGCCGTCATTTCGACCTGCAGCGCCTGTCGGAGTACGGCGCCGCGGGCGTGACGCTGCTCCTGTCCGACTCGACGAACATCGGGCTGGAGGGCATCACGCGGGGCGAGCGCGCGGTGGCGGACGAGCTGGACCGGACGATCCAGGAGGCCGGGTCGGGCCGGGTGTTCGTGGCGGCGTTCTCCTCGAACGTGCAGCGGCTGCAGACGGTGGTGGAGTGTGCGGAGCGTCACGGGCGGAACATCGTCCTGGCGGGTCGTTCGGTGTGGCGGCACGTGGCGGCGGCGACCGGGCTCGGGTTGTTCCGGCTGCCGGCCGAGCGGCTGGTGGCGCCGGAGCGCTCGGGTGAGGTTCCGCGCGAGCGGCTCCTGGTGATCGTGTCGGGGACGCAGGGCGAGCCGCGGTCCGGGCTGGCGCGGCTGTCGTTGGGGGAGCACCGTCATCTGCGGGTGGAGCCCGGGGATCTGGTGGTGTTGACCAGCCGGCACATTCCCGGCAACGAGATGGCCATCGCGCGGATGATCGACAACCTGGCGCGGCTGGGCGCCCGCGTCGTGCACGTGGGCAACCGGCCGCTGATCCACGCCTCGGGGCACGCGCACCGCGAGGAGCAGAAGCTGATGATCCAGCTCGTGCGCCCGCGGTTCTTCATCCCGGTGCACGGCACGTACCAGCACCTCTTCGACCATGCGCGGCTGGCGCGGGAGATGGGGATCTCGGCGACGATGCTGCTCGAGGACGGCCAGGTCGCGGTGATCGACGAGGACGGCATGTCGCTGGGCGAGAGCGTGGCGGTGGAGCGCGTGCACCGGGACGGGCTGGCCGGGGTGAACCCCGAGGTGTTGCGGCAGCGGCGGGCGCTGGCGGACGGCGGGCTGGTGAACGTGTTCATCGTGCTGGACCGCGACTTCCGGCTGCTGGCCGAGCCGCGGGTGATCTGCTGCGGGGTGCTGCCGGAGGACGACCTGGAGGTCGTGATGCCGGCGGCCTCGCGGCGGCTGCGCGAGGAGATCGACGCGGCGCCGGAAGGGGTGCGCTCGCAGCCGGACGAGCTGCGCGAGCGTTGCCGGCGCGCGACGCGGCGGTTCTTCGACGAGGCGGTGGGCCGCCGGCCGATCGTGCTGGTGAATCTCACGGTCGTGGCGGACCGCACGCGCGTCTCGGTGACGCACCCCTGCAATCCGCCGCGGGAGCCGTCGGGCGGGCCGGAGGAGCCGAGCGTGGACGTGGGCGACGGGGGGAAGGATTAGGGATGCGGGTTTCCTGGGATCGGTACTTCATGAACATCGCGCACGAGGCGAAGCGGCGGTCGACGTGCGACCGCAAGAACGTGGGTGCGGTGATCGTGCGGGACCGGATGATCCTCTCCACCGGCTACAACGGCTCGATCCGCGGGCTGCCGCACTGCGACGAGATCGGGCACATGATGGAGGACGGGCACTGCGTGGCGACGATCCACGCCGAGGCCAACGCGATCCTGCAGGCGGCGCGCAACGGGATCCGCATCGATGGGGCGACCTTGTACACGACGGCGAGCCCGTGCTGGAACTGCTTCAAGCTCTGCGCCAACGCCGGGATCACGACGATCGTGTACGACGAGTTCTACCGCGAGGAGCGCATCTTCCGCATCGCCCGGACGCTGGGGCTGCCGATCCTATCGCTGGAGGAGGCGGAGAAGGCGGCTCAGATCCCTTCCACGAATTTCCGGATGCGGCGGCAGCCTTCCTCGATGCGCTCCATCGACGTCGCGAAGGAGAGCCGCACGAAGCCCTCGGCGCAGAAGGCGCTGCCGGGGACGAGGGCCACCTTGGCGTCCTCGAGGAGCCGCGCGGCCAGGTCGGCCGAGGTGGCGGGGCCGGGCGCTCCGCGCTCGAGGACCTCGCGCACATCGACCCACAGGTAGAACGCGCCCGGCGGCACGAAGGGCTTGCAGCCGGGGATTTCGCGGCACAGCTCGACGATGCGGTCGCGGCGCTGGCGGAAGGTGCTGCGCCATTTCGGGATGTCGTCCTGGGAGCCGGTGAGGGCGGCGACGGCGCCTTTCTGGGCGAAGGAGGTCGGCGCGGAAACGGTGTGGCCGGTGAACACGGCGATGGCCTTGGCCAGCGCGGGCGGGGCGACGACCCAGCCCACGCGCCAGCCGGTCATGGCGTAGGTCTTGCTGGCGCCGCTGGCGACGCAGACGCGCGAGGCCGCGCCCGGCGCGACGTGCAGGATCGAGCGGTGGCGTCCCTCGAAGACCAGCTCGGAGTAGATCTCGTCCGAGAGGATCCACAGGTCGTGCTCCCGCGCCAGCTCCGCCGCCGCGCCCAGGTCCGCCTCGGTCCACACCGCCCCGGTGGGGTTGGAGGGGGAGCAGATCACCAGCGCGCGGGTGCGCGGCGTGACGGCGGCGGCGAGCTGCGTCGGCGACGGGACAAAGCTCCGCTCCGCCGTCCCTTCGACGAAGACGGGCTTGCCGCCGGCGATGGTCACCTGATCGGGGTACGAGACCCAACACGGGGTGGGGATGAGGACCTCGTCGTCGGGCTCGAGCGTGGCGAGGAAGAACTCGTAGATCCCCTGCTTTCCGCCGACGGTGACGGCGACGTTGTCCTTGGTGAAGGGGACGCCCAGATCGCGGGAGGCGCGAGCGGCCACCGCGGTCCGGAGCTCGGGGATCCCGGCCTCGGGCGTGTAACGGGTGAAGCCGACGCGCAGGGCGGCGACGGCGGCGTCGGAGATGTGCACCGGCGTCTCGAAGTCGGGTTCTCCGGCGCCGAAGCCCACGACGTCCAGGCCCTGGGCGCGCATCGCGTTGGCGCGCGCGGTGATGGCGAGCGTCGGCGACGGTTTCACGGCATCGTTGCGACTCGATAGCTTGGGCATCTTCCTTCCCTCTTTGCGTCCTTTGCGGCCCTTGGCGCCCTTTGCGCGAACTCCCCCTACATGCAGGCTCGCGGCAGCGGGCTCGACCCGAACAGATCGTCGCAGCTCGCGGCGACGAGCGCCGCGACGCACGCGTCGGTCTGCGACGCCGTGCGGGCGGCGCACAGCCGTTCGGCGTCGTGCCCGCCCTGGCAGGTCGGCACCTGTTCGGCGGAGCAGTCGGCCGGGTCGGTCCACGACAGGGAGAACGTGACCGGATCGCACTCGGCGTAGCGCGCGCACCACACCGGGTAGATGTCCTCGCAGCAGGTCGGATCGAGCGGCGCGGAGCCCTCGTCGCAGCCGGCCAGGAGAGCGGCGACCAGGACGAGCGATGGGGCGACGCGGGGCAGCCGAGCGAGCAGCGGTTCCTCCTCCGAGGCGAGGGTCGACATAGCACTCGCCGAGGAAAGGAACCACCGGAAGAGGAGAGGTGGAGAGGTCGGCGGGAGAGGTGGGGAGAGCCGCCGGGAAGTCCCTGGCGCGGCGTCGGACGCCGCGCCAGGGCATTCGCCACCCGGACCCTCTCCCCCTCCCCAGCCGGCCTCGCCCTCTCTCCTCCTCCGGTTCCGGAAAACCGCGGGTGGACGACTGCAGGTCGATCATGGCAGGCTCGCCTTCGATGGGCGATGCACGCACCGGCGCGGTGTTCCTGACGGGGGGGACGAGCTTCCTGGGGCGGCGGCTGCTCCTGGAGCTGGTGCGCACGGGTCGGCCGGCGTTCGTGCTGGCGCAGCCCGACGAGCTGCCGCGGGCGCACGCGGCGGTGGCGCGGGTGACGCGGCGGTATCCGTGTCCGCGGGGCTCGGTGCTGCTCTTCGCGGGGGACGCGCTGGAGCCGGGCCTCGATCTGCCCGGGGAGACGGCGGAGCGGGTGCTGGGGGAGGCGACGGTGTTCGTGCACGCGTTGTCGTTCGGACCCGGGCCGCGGCGGACGGCGGAGCGGGCGGCGATGGACAACGTGCGGGCGCTGGAGAGCGTGCTCGCCTTCGCGCACCGTTCGCGGGCGCTGGAGTCGTTCCTGCTGGTGTCTTCGACGGCGGTGAGCGGCGACTATCCCGGGACGTTCTACGAGGACTGGTTCGACGTGGGGCAGCATTTCATCGATGCGCTGGATCGCTCGGTGTTCGAGCTGGAGGCGCGGGCGCGGGACGCGCGGCGGACGTTGCCGCTGGTGTGCGTTCGGCCGGGTCTGGTGGTGGGCGACGCGGAGACGGGGGAGGTCGACCGCGGGCACGGGTTGGGGCCGCTGGTCCGGTTGTTGCGGACGGCTCGCGGCTGGCCGGCGTGGCTGCCGTGGCCGGCGCCGGAGGGCGGGAAGTGCGTGGTGCCGTTGTCGCCTGCGGACTACGTGGTGAAGGCGACCCTGGCGCTGGCATCGATGCGGACGTTCCGCGGCCACGCGTACGCGCTCGTGGACCCCAAGTCGCCGACGTTGCGGGAGCTTCTGGACGACCTGTCGGATCGGATCGGCCTGGCGCATCCGCGGCTTTTCGCCAATTCGGCGGTGCAGCGGCAGATCCTCTCGGTGCCCGGCGTGCTTCCGGCGCTGGCGCGGGCCGGCGACGCGCTCGGCGTCCCGCTGCGCTCCCTGCGCCTGCTCTTGGGCCGCAACCGCCACGACGACGCGCGCGCGAGGGAGGCGTTGGAGCCGCTCGGAATCTCCTGCCCGGCCTACGCGACCTACGCCAAGCGGATCATCGAGGCGCACCTGCGGCCGGCGGCGTAGGCGCGGCGGTCGGCGGTCGGCCAAGCGGCTGGACGCCCCCTTCCGGGCGGTGCTAGCTTTCCACGCAGATGACCGTTGCGAAGGAAGGAGGAGGGACCATGGGCTCTCGCACGACGAGGTGGATGACCATCGTGGGATTGGCGTGTGCCGTCGCGGCGGGATGCGGCGACGACGACTCCGCCGTCGATGACGGGGGACGGGACGACGGGAACAGCGAGGGCGCGGCGGACGCGGACGCCGACGGGGACGCCGAGCCCGACGCGGAGGGCGACGGCGGAGGCGAGGCGGACGCGGCGACCGGCACGCTCTCGGTGCTCGTGACGGCCCACGAGTGGTACGACGACGAGGGGCACCCGGCCGAGGGCGCCACCGTGGCGGTGGACAAGCCGGGCGGGGAGCGGGTCGAGGAGACCACGGGCGCGGACGGACGCGCGACGTTCGGCGCGATCGACTGGTCGCTCGGGGACGCCTCCATCACCGCGGCGCTGGAAGGATACGTCGTGCACAGCCGCACGGGCGTCGCCGAGGTCGACGGCGAGGTCGAGCTCGGGCTCTTCCGCCGCGGTCCGTCGCCGGACCTGGTCGAGCTGTCGGGCACGGCCCTGGGGATGGCGGCGGACGCCAACACGCTGAGCGTCGGCACGACCATCCGCGGCGAGGCGTACTGGTCGGACGGTCCGGACTGGTCGATCCAGGTGGAGCCCGGGGCGGCGTTCGCGATCGTCGCGGCGGAGCGGCACAGCGGGCCGGGCTTCTCGGGGCAGCACCTGGAGATGATTATCGACCACTGGCTGCTGGTGGACCATGCGGCGATCACGGCCGCGACGACGTTCGACCTCGACTTCGCGACGGGGGCGACGCCGACGGTGGTCGAGGGCTCGTTCCCGATGCCGGCGCGGGCGGAGAGCCGGCTGCGCACGAACGGGCTGGGCTGGATCACGTCATTCCTCACGGTCGGGTCGGCGACGGTGTCGTACCCGACGGTCACCGATCCGGCGAGCGACTGGAACTCGGTCGAGTACACGGTGGAGTACGTGGAGCCGGCGGGCGTGGATGTCGCGGACGTGCGCACGCAGTACTGCCTGGTGCAGTCCGACAACTACTCCTGCGCGATCGAGGACGGGTATCCCGCGGCGGGAGCGCAGGCGGTGACGCTGCTCGACCTGCCGCGGATGATCCACCCCAGCGGGCTGACGCCGTATCCGCTGCACGACCCGATCGAGTGGGAGGCGTGGGACAACGAGGTCTACCCGCTGTTGGTGCTGGAGGACGACGCCGGCCGGGTCTGGACGATCCGCGGCGCGATGGACGCGACGAGCATGGTCGTGCCCACGCTGCCCTCGATCGTGGACGAGGCCGAGCTGCTGGGCACGGGGGTCGTCGAGGCGTCGTTCGCGATCTACCGCCTGCGGCCGGACGACGACACGCTGTGGAATACGGTGGCGGCGGTCTCGCCGTTGATCCTGGAGCTATGATGGAGTCCGGCGCCTGAAGGCGCCGGCTGTACCACGAAGCCCGCTCCGCGGGCTGGCCGGAAAGGAACCCGCTTCCTCTTGGAGCCTGCGCAGCAGGCTTTGTGGTGCAGCCCGGGGCTTTAGCCCCGGGAGGAGCCGACCATTACGGGTGGTTCGCGTCGATTTCGGTGACGTACAGATTCGCGGGGTTGTTGGAGGACTGCTCGTAGGTGCCGACCCAGATGTCGTAGCGACCGCTCTCGGGGTTGTAGAAGTCGACCGTCGGGGCGCGCTCCACGCCCCAGTCGGCGTGTCCATGATCGTCGTTGCAGCGCCAGCGGCCCGAGGGGTCGTTGATCAGCAAGGTCGCGTCGGCCTCGTTGTCGGTGACGACCCAGAAGCGGACGAGCGGGTACTGGCCGGCCTCGCTCAGGGTGAAGTGGAAGTCGGGCTTGCGGGTGACGTAAGCCTGGCCGCACGGCTCGCCGGATTCCTCGTCGATGAGGCCCAGGGTCTTGATGTCGATGAAGTCGCGCCCGCCGCCGGCGGTGAGGGGGAAGGCCCAGGGATCGGGCTCGAAGCCGGAAACCAGCTCGCCGCCGCCGAAGTTCGCGTCCTCGTTGTAGTTCAGGACCTGCTGGGCCTCGATGGCGCGCGCGCGGTAGGCGGCCGAGTCCAGCTCGGGGTTGCGCGCCGGCTCGGGCGGCGGCGGCTCGACGATCGTGCCCTCGTTCTGGCCGTTCATCTGCACGACGCGCGGCGGCGGCTGCTGCACCGGCGTGGTGACCGTGGGTTCTGTCGGCTGCGGCGCCGGCACCGTGTAGCACGCGCCGAGCGCCACGGCGACGAGCACCGACCCTGCCCGGATCCATCCGACCTGCTTCATCATTTTCGCCCTCCCCCGGCCGCTTGCGCCGAATCCCAAGTACGGCGAATCCCCGTGCCGGGCGGGCGACGAGTATCACGCCGGCCGGAGGCGTGCAAGCGCAAGCAGGCGGTTGACGCCCGCGGCGCCCGCCGCTAGGTTCCCGGCGCCGTGATTCTGCTTTCCGCCGACGACGTCTCCTTCGGCTTTCCAGGCCACGACCTGTTCGAGCACGTGACGATGACGGTCCAGGAAGGCGAGCGCATCGCGCTGGTCGCGCCCAACGGCGCGGGCAAGACGACGCTGCTGCGCATCCTGCGCGGCCGCGTCGAGCCCGACGAGGGGCGGGTCGCGACGGCGAAGGACGTGACGATCGGCATGCTGGACCAGGAGCGCGAGCTGGCCGAGGCGGCCACCGTCGGCCAGGCGCTCGCCCTGCCCTTCGCCCGGCAGCTCGAACGCTCCCAGGACGCCGTGACGCTGGCCGAGAAGGTCGCGCAGGGCGACCGGCAGGCGTGGCACGACTACGCGCGCGTGCTGGGCGAGCTGGAGCTTGACGACGGGTTCTCCGTCGGCCACCGCATCGCGGCGCTCGGCGAGGACGTCGGTTTCTTCGAGGCCGACTTCCCGCGGACGCTGGGCACGCTGTCGGGGGGCGAGCGGCGCCGTCTGGCGCTGGCGCAGCTCCTCTTGCGCGCGCCGTCGGTGATGCTGCTCGACGAGCCGACCAACCACCTGGACATCCGCCAGATGGAGCGGCTGGAGGAGCGGCTGCGGACCTACAAGGGCGGGATCGTGATCGTGAGCCACGACCGGACGTTCCTCTCCCGCATGGCGACGCGCGTGGACGAGCTGACCGATCGCGGCATCACCTCCTATCCGCACGGCTTCGACCGCTACGGCGAGGAGCGCCGCGTGCGGCTGGAGCACGAGTGGAAGGCGTACGACCTGCAGTGCGCGGAGATCCAGCGGCAGGAGGAGTTCATCCGGAAGAACTTCGCGGCGCAGAAGGCGAAGCAGGCCAAGAGCCGCGAGCGGGCGTTGTTGCGCATCTCGAAGCTGGAACGGCCGCGCGACATCTGGGGGCCGCCGGCGGCGCGCAAGCTGCGCTTTCCCGAGGCGGCGCGGCCGGGCCGCGTGCTGCTCTCCGTCGAGAACCTCGGCTGGGGGCCGCCGGGCCGCGTGCTGCACCGCGGCCTGAGCTTCAACCTCCAGGCCGGCGAGCGGCTCGGCGTGATCGGCCCCAACGGCACCGGCAAGTCGACCCTGCTGTGGGCGATCGCCTCGGCCTTCGACCGGAGGGTCGCGGACTCCGGACGCGTGGCAATCGTCGAGGGCGAGGCGCGGCTGGGCTACAACGTGGCCGCCGGCTACACCGACCAGACCCTCGCGGACCTGGACCCGGCCAAGACCCTGATCGAGTCGGTGCGCGAGATCCGCGGCGAGCTGCCGGACGACGCCGCGCGCGAGTACCTGGGCAAGTTCCAGTTCCATGACGAGCATACCGGCCGCGAGATCGCCTCGCTGTCCGGCGGCGAGAAGGCGCGCCTGGCGCTCGCCCGCCTGCTGCTCATGCCCCGCAACCTCCTGCTGCTCGACGAGCCGACGAACCACCTCGACATCCCTTCGCGCGAAATCCTCGAAAGCGCGCTGGTCGAGTTCCCGGGCGCCGCCCTGCTGGTCTCCCACGACCGCACGTTCCTGGAGCGGACGACGACCCGCATCCTGCACATCGACCGCGAGAGCCTCGACCTGCAGTGGGGCGGCTACGCCGAATTCGTCGAGCGGCGGCAGCGCGCCGCAGCCCCGGCTCCGGCCGCTCGCCGCCCGTCCGTTACGCCCTCGACGGCGCCCCCACGAACCCGGCCGGGAGGCGCGGCCCGGCCCGAACAGAAAACGAAGAACGAAGAACGAAAGACGGAAAACGTGCCCCCGCCTCCCGCCGCCAGCGACCACGCGGCGCGGAAGGCCGAGCAGCGGGAGCGCGAGCGCCTCACGCGGCGCCACCGGACGGCGGAGGAAGCGATCCGCAAGCTGGAGGAGGATCTGCGCGCGGTCGAGAAGCAGATGGCGACCCTCAGCTCGAGCGATTGGCAGAAGCTGGTCGACCTGGAACAGTGGCGCGGGCGGACGCGAGCCGAAATCGAGCGGCAGACGCAGGAGTGGATCGAGTCCGGGGAAGCGTTGGAGCGGATGGGGGGTTAGTGCGAAGTGCGGGGAGTGCGGGAAGTGCGGGGAGTGCGGGGGAAGGGCGGACCGATGAGGGGTTCCGTGCGGTTTCCTGCGCTGGTCGTCGTCCTGGCGGCGGTGCTGGGCGCGGGGTGTGGGCGCGGATCGGGCGGCCCTTCGAAGCCTGCGGCGCCGGTGGTGCGCGAGGACAGCAAGGATCTGGCGCTGTTCTGGTTCGACTCGACGGGCGCCGTGCACCGGGTGGAGAGCGTGGGCGAGGTCCCGCTGGAAGCCCGCGACCGCGTGCTGGTCCAGCCGCTCGACGCGCGCCAGTCGTCCGGGGCCTGGGCGTTCGTCGCCGATCTCCGCAAGCCCGGCGGGGACGGGAAGTATCCGGTGCAAGTGGTGACGCGGGAGGCGTACAGCGAGGAAGTACGGGCGCGGATGCGCGCGAGCCATCCGGAGCAGGAACCGGCCGCGACGGCGTCCGCGGTCGCCGGGAGCCCGCCCGGGCCGGCGCCGCTGGCCGAAACGAAGCAGGTGGTGATCTACCTCACGCAGGGGTGCCCGCACTGCCGCCGGGCCAAGCAGTGGATGACCCAGGCCGGGGTGCCGTTCATCGAGCACGACCTCGAGGAGGACCGGGATGCCGCCCGATGGGTGCTGGATCACACGGGATCAACCGCGGTTCCGGTGTTCCAGGTGGGCAAGCGGGTCATCCAGGGGTTCGACCAGGGCGCGCTGCGCCGGGCGATCGAAGAAGAATTGGGACTGCAGCTCCTCTAAGGGATTTCGCGCAAAGGGCGCGAAGAGGCAAAGGACGCAAAGGGGATGCCGGGGCTGGGCGGGGAGGAACTGCCGGAACGGTGGGACTCGCTCTCGGCGGGGCGGCGGGCGAAGAACCGGGTGATTGCGGCGGCGGCGCGGGGGACGCTGGAGCTGGCCACGGGTCTGCCCGGGCGGGCGGCGATCGGGCTGGGGGCGCGACTGGGGCGACTTGCGGGCCAAGTCGCGAGGGGGGAACGGCGAAGGGCGGAGCGACATCTTTGCGCGGCCCTGGGGCTCACGAGCGGTTCGGCGGAGGCGCGGCGGCTTTCGCTGGCGGTGTTCGAGCATCTCGGGAGATCGGCGGGCGAGCTGGCGTGGGCGTGGCGCTCGGCCGAACGGGTACGCGAGCTGGTGCGGTTCCGGCCCGGGGCGCTGGAGACGATGCGGCGGCTGACGGCGGGCGGCCGGGGCGTCCTGTTCGTCACGGGTCACGTGGGCAACTGGGAGCTGCTGGCGTGGGCCGTGCGGCTCGCCGGCTTTCCGTCGTCGCCGGTGGGTCGCCGGAGCTACGATCCCGGGCTCACGGAGCTGATGGACTCGTGGCGGCGGCGGTGGGGGTCAACGACGCTGTGGCGCGAGAGCCCGCGGATCGCCGACGAGATCGTGGAGGCAATCGAAGGGGGAGTGTCGGTGGGAATCCTGATCGACCAGGCGGTCGAGCTGCCGTCGGTCGAGGTTCCGTTCTTCGGGCGGCCGGCGCGCACGGTGGTCGGCCCGGCGCGTCTGGCGCTGGCGCGGCGCATCCCCGTCGTCGTCGGCTGGATGCACCGCCGGCCGGACGGCGTGCACGTGGTGGAGATCGCGGAAAGTCCCGTGGCGGCCGGCGTGCGCCAGTGGGTCGCCTCATGGAGCGCAACGCTGGAGCGGGCGATTCGCGACGAGCCGGCGCAGTGGGTGTGGATGCACGACAGGTGGAGGGGTGGAGCGGTAGAGCGGTAGAGCGGTGGAGGGGGTCAGGGGCCGGGGCCGGCGGGTCCGGTGGGTTCGGCGGGGGGAGCGGCGGCGGGGGATTCGGTGGCGGTCTGGCCGGCGACGGATTCGGCGGAGGCGCGGTCGACGTCATCGATCGCCATTTCGTCCAGGACGGTGCGGGCGCGAGAGTCGTAGCCGGGGATGCCGACGAGCTGCTCGAGCAGGGCGGCGGCGCGGGTGGCGGCGCCGCTGCGGCGGTAGGCTTCCGCGGCGCGCCAGCGCGCCTCGTCCGCGCGGGGATCGTCGAGGTACCGGGCGAGGAACAGCTCGTACGTGCGTGCCGCGTCGGACCACTTGCCCTGCCGCCCGTAGACTTCGGCCAGCAAGTAGGTCGTGTCGGCGCCGCGCGTCACCTGTCCGCGCAGGGCGTCTTCCAGCAGCTCCTCGGCCTCGGTCGTCTGGCCCTGGGCCATCCACTGGCGCGCCGTGTCGACGTCGTCGGCCGGTGGGGGAGGAGGAGGTGGTGGTGCGGCCGCGCCGGGCGAGCCGCCCCAGCCCGAGGCGGGGGGGACGCTGATGGTCGCCGCAGCGCCCGCGCCGCCGGCTTCGTCCACGTAGTAGTCGCGGTCCGCCGATTCGGTGTTCACGACGGCGCCCTGGTCGACGACGCCGCCGAATGCGACGACCGTGGGCTGGGCGGGCTCGGTGACGGCGGGAGCCGTGGGCGCGGCGGGGGGCGGGGAGGAGGAGGTCTCGCGGCCCGCCGTCGCGGCACGTTCCGGGTAGCGGTAGCCGCCCTCGGTGGAGACGATCTGCTGCTGCTCGCGGCGTTCGTCCACGGCGTCGGTGACGACGGGAGCGGCGGCGGACGGGGCACCCGTGGTGCCGGTCGTGGAGTCGCCGGCGCCGCGGACGGCGGCGTCCGCGCGTGCTTCACCGGCTTCGGACGAGATATCGACGCCGGTGACGAAGCGAGTGGCGGAATCGCCGTCCGCCTCGCCCTCGCTGCCGCCTCCGGCGCGGCCGGTCGGGGCGGCCTGGGGCGGGGTCGCCGGCGTGGTGGTTTCGGCGGCGCGCCGCGCGGCCTGGTCCTCGACGTTCGCCGCGGGGGCCGGCGGCTGGGCCAGCGCGACGTGGACCGGCTCTTCGCCGATCCCGCGGGCGCGCTCGGCCTCGTCGGGGGACGGGCCGGTGCCCGGGGCGCCGGTGACGACGGCCATGATCGGGGCTTCGGCGGGCGCGTCGGTCCCGGGGCCCGGGCGGGACGGCGCGACCTGGCGGAGGCGGTCTTCGTCGAGGCCGAGGCTGTCGGCGACGGGTCCCGGAGCGGACTCGGAGCGACCGGCCGCGGCCGGGGGCGCGACGGCCCGGGGTTCGCCGGTGGAGGGGGACGCGGGAGCAGGTGCCGCGGCCGGGTGTTCCAGGCGCGCGACGATCGGCCGGCCCTGGTCGTCGTGCCGCGGGCCGGGGTCGCGGCCGGAAAGGACGAGGATGACGACGGCGACGACGGCGACGGCGGCCGAGGCGACGGCGGACGCGAGGAGCGGCCGGCGGAAGATCGTCCGGACTACGTCGAGCCATCGTTCGAGGACTCCCGCGCGATCGCCGGCCGGCGTTTCGGTCGCGGCGGCGTCGGCGTGGGCGGCGGCGAGGATGCGTTCGGTCAGCGCGGCGGAGGGCTCGGGAGCGGGCAGTGCGCGCACGGCGCCGAGGGTTCCGGTCATGGCGGCGAGGTAGGCCTTGCAGCCGGCGCAGGACTCGAGGTGCGAGCGGAGCGCGGTCTCGCGGGCCTGGGGCGGCTCGCCGAGGGCGAGGGCGACGAGGTCGTCCTTCCTCTCCTCGCACGCGTCCGGCAGGCGCTGGCTCATGCTACTCCGTCACTCCCCTGTTTCCTCGACGCGTCCGCTCAGGGCGGCGTGCAGCCGTTCCAGGGCGTAGCGCATGCGGCTCTTGACGGTGTTCTCGTTGCAGCCGACGATCTCGGCGATCTCCTGGAACGACAGCCCGCTCATCTCGCGCAGCGCGAAGACCTCGCGTTGTTCCTTGGGCAGCTTGCCGATGGCCGCTTCCAGCACGGTCCGCATTTCCAGGTCGCCGGCCTGCATGTCCGTCTTCGCCTGCGGGTCGCCCACGAGGTCGCCCAGCGTCCGGCCCGGGTCTCCGTCGCGGCGACCGAGCGGCTCGTCCAGGGACCGGTGTCGCCGGTAGCGCCGCTTGCGCATCTCGTCCACGGAGAGGTTCCGGGCGATGGTGTAGATCCAGGTCGTGAACTTCGCACCCGAGCGGAACGTCGCGCGGTTGTGGACGACGCGGATGAAGGTCTCCTGCGTCAGATCCTCGGCCGTCTCGACGTCGCCGACATGGCGGAGGAAGAAGCGGAAGACGGGGCCCTGGTGTCGCTGGACCAGGGAGTCGAAGCAGGCCGTCTCCCCGTCGCGGTAGCGCTCCATGAGGCGGCCGTCCTCGTCCGGCGTGGCGGGGACGGGCCGAGCGGTCTGGGACCGTTCCGCTTCGGACGAGGTCTTCTCGCGGGCTTCCGCCCCTTGCGTACCCTTGCCGGCCGTCATCGTGACCGCCCCGACGGTATCCCGCCCCACCCGGTTCGTGTAGCGCAGAACGGGTCGAGGGAGCAAGCGGAGCCGGGAAGAAGCACGTCACGGGCCTTTCCTACGGGCCAGGGCGGGCGGGGGATCTGGCTGGTGGCCGGTCGCTGGTGGCTGGTCCGACGGAACCGAACCGCGGGCTTCAGCCCGCGGCGGCGCCTGCCCCGCGGCGCCGCGCCCTGAAGGGCGCGGTTCGGCTGTGGCTTGCCGGCGCTGGTCGTCGATTGTTGCTCACTCTCTCACCGGAGGATGGTGGGGCAACCCCAGGTGGCGGAGATGTCGGTGACGGTGTGGGTCATGATGGCGTTGCAGTAGTCGCCGCAGAACTGGACGCGGGTGTGATCGGCGTCCATCCACGACCAGCCGTTGTCGCAGGTGCCGTCGGTGTCGCCGGGGACGACGACGTCGTCGAAGTAGAAGTTGACGAGGTTGGGGTCGGCCGAGGGGTCCGGCGACTGCATGTCGAACTCGCAGGTCGCGACGGAGCCGGCGATTTCCTCGAAGGTGGTGCGGATCGCGGCGGTGTCCTCGGCGAGGAAGGCCATGCCGGTGCCGCCGGCGGCGGCCATCGCGTCGAGCGTGCCCATCCAGGCGCTGGTGCCGATGCCCATGACGAAGACCTGGAGGCCGGCGAGGCGCATGTCGTCGATGATCGAAATCGTGCGGGCGTCATCGAGGCAGTTGCCGGAGTTGAGGATGCAGCCCATCGGGCTGGTGCAGGTGCAGGTGGCGCCGTCGAGGGCGTCGTTGCAGTTGGGCGCGCCGTCGGTGACGAGGAGGACGAACTTGGGGTGGCCGTCGGCGGCGAGGGTATCGAGGTAGGCGCGGGCGTTCTGGAGCGTGACGGCGATCGGGGTGCCGCCGCAGGTGACCATGGAGCCGAGGCTGTCCATGATGGCGATGGCGTTGCCCTCGAGGACCGGGACGATCGGCTCGTGCCCCGGCTCGCACTGGTTGGAGAGGCCGGAGCAGATGGCCGAGCCGGTGACGTTGGGGAAGATCATGAGGCCGAACCAGATCTCGAAGTCCATCGCGCTGGTCACGGCGTAGATCGCGTCGCGGGCGGGATTCCAGTAGCCGTCATCGAACATGGAGTTGGAGCGATCGAGGACGATCAGCATGTCGGGGATGACGCGGGCGATGTCGAAATCCGCCTCGTCGCACACCTCCGGCGTGATGTCGGGGATCTCGGGCGCCACCCAGTCGTCGGCACCGGGCTCGTCCGCCGGCACGTCGGCGTCGCCGCCGGCCGCGTCGTCATCGACGACCTCGCCGGTCCCGCCGTCGTCGCGCCGGACGTCCGTGTTTCCCTCGCTGTCCGACGGCGAGCAACCGGCCGCGAGACCGGCCAGGAGCAACGTTGTCCATCCCAAGACCCGCATGCTCGTTCCCATGACAACCTCCTCTGCGGCCTTCGTCTGCGCCATCGCCGAGGGAAGGGTAGCATGAGGGGGATTTCGCGCAAAGTACGCAAAGGACCGCAAAGGGCGCGAAGAGACAAGGCGGGCAGGGGGGGGGAACAGGCAACGGGCAACAGGCAACAGGCGACCGGCAACGGGCGATGATCAGGTCGGTAGTCCGGGGGAAGGGACTTGTGGGGGCGGGGAGGGTCCCGTAGTCTCGGCCGGCGTGACGATTGCCGTGCTGCTGTTGTTGGCTGCGGTGCAGGGACTTTGCGAGTTCCTGCCGGTCTCGTCGTCGGGGCACCTGGCTCTCGTCCAGCGGCTGCTCGGTTTTTCCGAGCCGCCGGTCCTGTTCAACGTGTCGCTGCACGTGGGCACGCTGGTCGCGATTCTCGCGCTGTACCGGCGCGAGGCGTGGGCGTCGTGCGCGGCGGGGTGGCGCTGGCTCGTGCGGCCGTGGAAGAGCGAGTCCCGTTGGCGGTCGTTCGCGCCCGAGGGGGAGGCCGAGACCGAGGCGCTGGGGATCGTGCTGGCGACGGTGGTCACGGGGGTCTTGGCGCTGCCGTTCGCCGGGACGGTGGAGCGGGCGAGCGGGAATCCATTGGCCTTGGGGATCCTCTTCTTCTGCGGCGGGGTGCTGCTGGGTGCGACGCGTTGGGCCCCGCGGGGGGCTGGGGCGCTGACCTTGGGCCGGGCGGCGCTGATCGGGGTGGCGCAGGCGGTCGCGGTGTTGCCGGGGATTTCGCGCTCGGGTCTGACGATCGCGGCGGCGCTGTTCCTGGGGATCGAGCCGGCGGCGGCGGCGCGTTTCGCCTTCCTCATCGCCGTGCCGGCGATCCTGGGGGCGGAGGTCGTCGGTGCGCTGGGGGATCTGGGCGGCGCGGCGATTCCGGCCTGGCAGCACGTCGTGGGAGCCGTCTTCGCGGCAGGGGTCGGGGTCTTCGCGCTCTGGACGCTGGTGGCCCTGGTGCGCCGCCGGGCGCTCTACTGGTTCGCGCCGTACCTGTTGGCGCTGGGGATCGCGGTGCTGGTTTTCGTGCGGTAGGGGGCGCGGCGCCGTCAGGGCACGACGTCACTCGCCGCACGCGGCTCGAGCTTGAAGTCGGAGTGGGTGAAGCGGAGGATGCCGGCGAGGCGGGAAAACGCGGTACCGGAGACGGGGTCCGGCGTGATGCGGTAGAGCGCGTCATCGACGCGCAGCGCGCCCGCGACCTCGAACTCGCCGTAGTCCGCGGGGGCATCAGGATTGACGTTCGTGACGGCGACGCTTTCGACGGCGACGAGCACGCCTTCGTACGCCTCGGCAAGCGACCCGCCGGTGCCGACCTCGGCGGGCAGGACGGTCTCGGGCGATGCCGGGACGCCGGCGCCGGTGCGGGTGATCACCGGCGAGGATATCTCGGACTCCCCCGCGTATTCCTCGTAGGTGCCGCTCACGTCCACCCGATCGCCGACGGCGACGGCGGGCGCGGAGCCGGCGTAGACGAGGATGCCGGCGTACGGGCCGCCGTCGGGTTCCTGGACGAAGGCGCCGTCGGCGAAGACGGCGGTGACGACGACGTCCTCGACGAAGACGGTGGAGCCTTCGGCGGGATGGAGCGGGCGGGCCGCGTCCTGGATGTCGTAGATCGAGAGCGCGGCTCGTTCGCAGGCGTCGCCGGTGCCGTCGCCGTCGGCGTCGGCCTGGGACGGGTTCTGCACGGCGGGGCAGTTATCGATGACGTCGGCGACGCCGTCGCGGTCGACGTCGGTGGGGTCGGGCGGGGGGCAGGCGAGCGAGCCCGGGTCGAGCGGGCAGGGGTCGCAGGCGTCGCCGTCGCCGTCCCCGTCGAAGTCGGGCTGTGCGGGATCGAAGACGGCGGGGCAGTGGTCGGCGGCGTCGGGCGCGCCGTCCCCGTCGCCGTCGTCCGCGGTCGGCGTCCCGGTGATGTCGCCGCGGCCGAAGCGGCAGGGCGGCGGAGGGGTGCACTCGAACAGGGGCGCGAGGTCGTACTGGTAGGTCGCGGTGGGGTCCGCGGGGTCGTAGTCGGGGTCGGTGAGGCGGGCGGCTTCGAGCGCGGCGCGGAGGCGTGCGGTGATGTCGGCGAGAGTCTCGTTGCGGTCGTCGGCCGGCGACTCGCTGGTCTTGACGCACACGGTCTTGGGCGTGCCGCAGGCATCGATGGGCTCGCAGAACGGGGTGGCCAGGGGTGCGGCGAGGTCCGCGTCGCCGGCGAGCAGGCGGCCGCCGCGGAGGACGAGGGCGACGTCCTGCGGCGCGGCGGCGACGACGGCGCGCCAGGGGTCGAGGCGATCGCCGCGGACGACGGTGACGTCGCCGAGCAGGCCTTCGGCGAGGCGTCCGACGAAGGCATCGATGTGCAGGACCTCGGCCGCGACGCTGGTCACGGCCTCGACGAGCTGGCGGTCGGTCCAGGCGTCGTCGTAGTAGACGGCGTCCAGGTCATCGACGCACTTCAGCTCGTCCAGGACGCTCCGGCTTCCGGAGGGCAGCCAGTCGGGGCCGAGGGCGATGCGGACGCCGAGGTTGCGGGCGACGGGAATGTCGGTGGTGAGGCCGTAGAGGTCGATGTTGGAGCGTGGGGACCAGATGAGCCCCGCGCCTGCCGCGGCGAGGCGGGCCAGCTCGATCGTGCCGGCGCCGGTGCCGTGGATGACGCTCGTGCCGGGCAGGACGAGTCCGAGCCCGGCGAGGGTCTCGAACTCGGCGCGCGACGCGTCGTCGATTCCTTCGCCGATGTGCGGGACGAAGGCGTCGAGCGAGCCGTCGGCGAGGCCCGCGACGATGTCCGCGGCGCTCGCGGCGCTCAACCCGGAGATGCGGGAGACGCGCTCTTCCATGGTCCAGCCCGGGAGGCCGTGCACGGCTCGCATGTCGAGGTTGCGCAGGATCGGGTCGGCGCAGGCGGCGGAGCCGCCGGAGCCCTGGACGGAGGTGGCGCCGGCGAGCGCCATGCGGATCTCACCGTACTTGTCCATCTGGCACAGGAGGGAACCCTGGAGCTCGTCGTAGGGCCGCCCGAAGGACCAGTAGTCGGAAAAGCCTTGCCAGTCGTAGCGGGAGAGGAACTGCCGGGTGCCGTGATTCCAGCGGGGCAGGATGCCGTAGGCGATGTGGTCGTGGGCATCGATCAGGCCGGGGAGGATGACGCCGTCGGTGCACAGGAGAGTGCCGCCGGAGGCCTCGGGGCGCGCCGAGCAGTCCTCGGCGACGCACACGATGCGGCCGGTGGACGTGTCGAGGAGGACTTCGCCGTCGGGGAGGACGTCTTCGGGAGTGAGGACGGTGCCGCGAAGCGTGAGGCCGGGGCCGGCGCCCGTGGTCGTCGTGCAGGGGCGCCACGGCGGCGGGGCATCGGCGTCGCTGTCGGGGTCGACGTCCGCGTCCGCGTCGGGCGGGACATCGGCGTCCGGCGGGACGTCGGCGTCCGAGTCGGCGTCGGAGGGGGTGCCGCCGTCGTCGCCGCAGGCGAGGGGGGCGAGAAGCGTTACGGCGAGCAGGAGGGTCCTGGGGATTCGCGTGCGCATGACGAGGAAGGCTAGTCGGGGCGGGCGGTGGCGGCAAGGTCAGTGGGGCAGGAGCAGGCGGAGCATCTCGCGGGCGACCAGCGGGCCCTTGATGCGCCAGCGCTCCTCGTTCACGACGAGGGCGGCGACGGCGTAGGTCGGGACGTCCGGGGTGGGGGTGCCTGCGGGGGCGAAGCCGACGAACCAGGAGTAGGCCATGAAGGGGTTGGGGTTGGAGAGGGACCCGGTCTTGCCGGCGACGGGGAAGGTGACGAAGGGGCGGCCCTGGCGATCGGTGAAGTCGCGCTGGCCGGTGCCGGCATCGACGGTCTGGATCATCATCTGGGTGAGGGTCTGGGCGGTCTTCTCGGCGATGACGCGTCGCAGCGAACGCGGCTCGACATGCCACGTCTCGGTCCCGTCGGAGGCGCGGACGGCATCGATGAGGGTCGGCTGGGGCATGCGGCCGCCGCGGGCGATGGTGGCCGCGAGCACGGCGCCGTGGAGCGGGGAGAGCCCGACGTGCCAGAAGCCCGCGGCGGTGCGGGCGAACTCGAAGCGCTCCTGCGGAATCTCGACGGGACTGACGTCGAGGGCCATGTCGAAGGGGACGGCGCGGCCGAAGGCGAAGCGTTCGGCGTAGCGCAGGAGGACGCGGGGGGACAGGTTCGCGTCGGCCAGGCGCGCCAGGACGGGGTTCAAGCTCTTGGCGAGGCCGTCGGTGAAGGTGGCGCAGGCCGCGCCGTTCTCCCCGTCGGCGAACGCGCCCTCGATGTCCTTGTTGGTCAGCTTGCGGACGCCGGAGGCCGCGCGATAGCAGGTCGATTCGGTCGGGGAGACCTTGGCGTCCTCGATCAGCGCGGCGCTGGTGACGAGCTTGAAGACGGACGCGGCGGGGAACGACGCGTCCAGCGGCGTCGGGCGCTCGGTGGGCGCGCGGGATCGGCCGGCGAAGACGACGACCCGCCCGGTCTCGACTTCGATCGCGACGGCGGCCGCGACGGGCACGTCGTACTTCTCGAACAGGTCCAGGATGGCCTGCTGCACGTCGGGCCGCAGGGACAGCACGACGGTCGAGCCGTCCGGCAGGTGTTGGACCATCTTGTCGTCCTCGACGACGGCCTGGCCGGGGTCGAGCATGAGGCGGACGCGTTCGATGTCGACCGGGCCGGGCGGGGCCGGCGGTTCCTCGGCCGGCGGCTCGGCGGCGGGCGGCGGCGCCGGGGCGGCCTCGTGGACCTGCGGGGCCGCGACCGGGGGCGGAGGGGCGGCCGGGGCGGGCGCGCCGGCGCGCAGGAGGGTAGCGAGTGCG
>JACRCZ010000135.1 GCA_016218765.1 Deltaproteobacteria bacterium
CAGCGCGGCGGCCTCCGCGTCGGAGGCCAGCCCCTCGGCCGCCAGCAGCTCGAGGACGGCATCCCAGTCCGCCGCGCTCGCGGCCTTCTCGGCCGCGTCGCGGGCCTGCGCCAGGTTCTCGGCGGCGGAAGGTCCCTCCTCCGGCGCCGCATCCTCCGACGCGGGCGGAGGCGCCGCGGCCTCGGCGCCGGCGCCGGCGTCGGCGCCCGTCGGCGCGACGGCGAGGGTCACCTCGGGGACGTCCGGAGCACCGGGGCCTCCGCGCCGCCCGGCATCCGCCGCGGCCACCGCGACGTCGGGGGGGGGCGCGGGCGCGGTGCCGCCCTTGTCGCGTCCGACCAGGAGGTAGAGGACGCCGGCGACGGCCACGACCGCGCCCAGGATGCCGAAGATCATGGGAAGCCGCGAGGCCGGCTTCGGAGGCGCCGTCACGGTGCGCGGCTTGATGTCCTCGGGGCGCAGCGCACCGAGCGTGAAGTACAGGCGTGCGCGGCCGATGTCGATCACGTCGCCCGGGTCGAGCGCCTTGCTGCGGACGCGCCGTTCGCCGACCTTGATCCCGCCGGCGCTGCCGGCGTCCTCGACGAAGTACCGTCCCTGCAGGAGGTGCAGCCGGGCGTGGGCCCGCGAGACGTTGACGTCGTCGATGCGGATGGTGGCGTCGTCCCCGCGCCCGATGACGTGCGGCACGTCGGAGAGGGTGTGGACGGCGACGGGGTTGCCATCGATGACCACGGTGAGCTGCGGCGCCTGGACCGGCTCGGGCGGCGGGGCGGACACGGTGTCGGCGGCTGCGGCGGCGAGCGCCTCGATCTTCAGGGTGTAGTCGCCGATGCCGATCTCGTCGCCCGGGGAGAGCGGCATCTTGCCGCGGATGCGGCGGCCGTTGAGGCGCGTGCCGTTGTAGCTGCCGAGGTCGTTGAGGTAGAAGCGGCCGTTCTCGCGCAGGATGCGGGCGTGGTTCCGCGAGACGTTGCGCTCGGTGAGGCGGATGACGTTCCCTTCCTTGCGCCCGACCGTGAACTCGTCGCGCATCAGCGGGACGCTGGTCACCTGACCTTCGTCGTCGACGATCGCGATCTGGTAGGTCGGCCCCGCGGCTTCCATCGGCGGGCCGGATGTTAGCAGCACCGCGCGGATTCCGCCAGAGGGAGCGCGCCCGAATCCCGAAGCGGGGGTGGACGGGGACCGCGGAGGGTGCAACAGTTCGCGGCCGGAGGTGGAGATGGTCCGGAAACCGCCCGTTTTCCCCGCCCGGTTCGAGCTGTCCGCGGCGCGCCTGCGCCGGACGATCGACCCCCGCAGCATCCCGTACGCCACCACCGCCGGCGTGCAGGCCGGCACGCCCGCCGCGCCGGCCGGCGGCGAGCCGCGGCACGACGCCTCGCGCGAGATGATGGTCGGACAGCGCCGCGCCGTCGATGCCCTCGACTTCGGCCTGCGCGTCCGCGCCCGCGGCTTCAACATCTACGTCCTGGGCGATCCCGGCAGCGGGAAGACGACCAGCGCCGAGCGGATGGTCGAGGCGCGGGCGGCGGAGGAGCCCCCCGGACTCGACGTGATCTACGTCCACGACTTCGACGAGCCCGATCATCCGCGCGGGATCCGCCTGCCCGCCGGCCGGGCCGCGCCCTTCGCGCACGACGTCGACGCCGCGATCACCGAGCTGGGCCGCGAAATTCCCCGCGTCCTCTCGACCGCCGCCTTCCGCGACCAGCGCCACAAGATCCTCGACGCCAGCCACCAGAAGGCCGAGGCCCGCTTCGTGCAGCTCGTCCGCCAGGGCCGCCGCCACCGCCTGCTCGTCCGCCGCGACGGCGATCACCTCGCCCTCACCCCGCTCAAGGGCGGGACGCCGCTGACCACCGAGCAGTACGACGCGCTGCCGGACGAGGTCCGCGCCGCCTACGAGAGCCGCTCCAACGCCTTCCAACGCCGCGTGCCCGAGTACGACCGCCACCTGCGCCAGATCCAGAAGGAGCTGGAGGCCGAGCTTCTGGAGGCCGAGCGGGCGGGAATCGCGCACGTCGTCGAGGTGGTGTTCAACGAGCTGCGGCGCAAGCACCCGGAGCTGCCCCCGGACGCCAAACGCTACGTCGAGCAGCTCCGTGACTACGTCCTGGACAACCACCGCCTCTTCCTGCCGCCCGAGGAGCTTCCGGGGGCCGAGAGCCGCGAGGGCGCGGAGAGCGGCGACGAGGCTGGGGCCGGCGGCGGGCCGCAGGTGCAGGAGCATCCGCCGTTCCGGATCAACGTCCTGGTCGACCGCCGCCGCGAGACCCGCGCGCCGGTCGTCGTCGAGCGCAACCCGACCTACCCCAACCTCCTCGGCTACCCCGAGTACCGCGAGACGCGCGGCATCTACTCCACCGACCACACGCTGATCCGGCCGGGGGCCCTGCACCGCGCCAACGGCGGCTACCTCATCCTCCAGATCGCCGACCTGGCACGCAGCCCCAACGCCTGGGACGCGCTCAAGAAGGCCATCCGGCATCGCGAGCTGCGCATCGAGGAGCTGGAGGACGAGAGCAAGCCCAAGACCACCGGCTCCGTCCGTCCCACCCCCATCCCCCTCGACGTCAAGGTGATCCTCGTCGGCTCCTCCGAGACCTACTGGGCGCTGCAGAGCCAGGACGACGACTTCACGCGGCTGTTCAAGGTCAAGGCGGATTTCGAGGCCGCGATGCCCCTCAGCCGCGGCACCCTGCTCGCCGCCGTCCGCTTCGTCGCCCGCGCGGCGGGCGAGGAGCGGCTGCTCCCCCTGGACCGCGGCGCGCTGGCCAAGGTGCTGGAGCACGGCGTCCGGGACGCCGGGGACCAGAAGCGCCTGACCACCCGCCTGGCGACGCTGATCGATCTGGCGGCCGAGGCCGATCACTGGGCGCGGCGCGCCCGGCACAAGTCCATCTCGGCGGCCGACGTCGACCGGGCGCTGGCGGAGCGGTTCCGCCGGCACGAGAAGGACGAGGACGCCGTGCTCAAGGAGATCCGCGACGGCACCATCCTCCTCGACACCCGCGGCGCCGTGATTGGCCAGGTCAACGGCCTGACCGTCTACGACCAGGGCGACCACTCCTTCGGCGTCCCCGCCCGCATCACCGCGCGCACCTACGTCGGCCGCAAGGAGGTCGTGAACATCGATCGCGAAGTCCGCCTCTCGGGCGCCATCCACGACAAGGGCGCGCTCACCCTCGTCGGGTTCCTCGGCGGCCGCTTCGCGCGCGACAAGCCGCTGGCGCTCTCCGCCAGCATCACCTTCGAGCAGAACTACGGCTTCGTCGAGGGCGACTCGGCCTCCGCCGCCGAGCTCTACGCGCTGCTCTCGGGACTCGCCCGCGTCCCCATCCGCCAGGGCATCGCCGTCACGGGCTCGGTCAACCAGCAGGGCGAGATCCAGCCCGTGGGCGGCGTGAACGAGAAGATCGAGGGCTTCTTCCGCGTGTGCCGCATCAAGGGGTTGAGCGGCGCCGAAGGCGTCGTCATCCCGCGCGCCAACGTCCGCCACCTCATGCTCGCCCAGGACGTGGTCGAGGCGGTCCGGCGCCGGCGCTTCCACATCTTCGCCGTGGGCCACGTCGACGAGGGGATCGAAATCCTCACCGGGATGCCCGCGGGCCGGCGGAACAGGGGCCGCTGGCAGCCGCACACCCTGAACGACCTCATCGATCGCCGCCTGCGCGAGCTGGGCGAGGTCCTGCGGCTCCACGAGAACGTTGCCGTCCCGGGCTCGGCGCGTTAGCTTGAGCCCCGCCCCCGCGGGGGAGGAGGTCGCCATGCACGTCCACCGTCGGTCGCTCCGGGCCGCGCGCTTCCCGGCCGCCGTCGCGTTCCTGGCCGGCGCTCTGCTGCTCGCGCTGCACCCCGCCGGCTGCAGCGAGGACAAGGAATGCTCGCGGGACCAGGACTGCGACGACGGCGTCTTCTGCAACGGCCAGGAGACCTGCGGCCGCACGGGGCGGTGCTATGACTCGCCCAGCGGGGCCTGCGACGACGGCCGGTCCTGCAACGTCGACACGTGCGTCGAGGCCACCCGGGACTGCTCGCACCTGGCGCTCGACCGCGACGCGGACACCTTCCAGGACGCCGACTGCGGCGGCGACGACTGCGACGACGCCGCCGCCGGGATCCACCCGGGCGCGATCGAGACCTGCGACTTCCTGGACGACGACTGCGACGGCCGCATCGACGAGGATCGCGACGGCGACCACCACCAGGACCGGACGATGTGCCCCGCCGGCGACGACTGCGACGACGCCCGAGCCGAGGTCTACCTGGACGCGCCGGAGCTCTGCGACGGGCTGGACAACGACTGCGACGGCGTGACGACCGACGAGCGCGATACCGACGGCGACACCGCCGTCGATGCCGGCTGCGCGGGCGGTACCGACTGCGACGACGAGGATCCGAACGTGCGCCCCGGCACGGACGAGACCTGCAACGACAAGGACGACGACTGCGACGGCGACACCGACGAAGCCGTCGGCACCTGCCGCATCGGCGACGACGTCTGGTGCTTCACCGTCTGCGGCTCCCGCGGCACGGGCGTGTGCACGTCCCAGTGCCGCCCCCCGGAGCCCGCGGGGTGCGATCCGCCCGCGGAAGCGTGCGGCAACGGTGTCGACGACAACTGCGACGGCGAGACCAACGAGGACTGCTCGACCCCCGACGCGGGCTGCGTCAACCGGGGCGACGAATGCTGCGGCGACCTCCTGGACGACAACTGCGACGGCCGGACCGACGAGTTCGGCTGCCTCCCCCACGGCGCCTGCCCGCCGCTCACGCGGCGGTACTGCGACACCGGGGACGAGTACGGCTGGGGCTACCAGGACTGCCCCATCTCCGGCACCGAGTGGGGACCGTGCGACATCGGCTACGCACCGCCGGGCTGCGAGCCCATGGGCTGGGACGTCGCCTGCTGCGTCGGGTCCGGGTCCTGCTGCCAGGACACGGGCGACGCCAACGACAACGGCTTCACCACCGACTCCGCCGGCCCGTCCTGCCCGCCCCAGTCCAACTGCCTGTAGGGGGGGAGTGCGGGAAGTGCGGAAAGTGCGGGGAGTGCGGGGTTACGCCTTCCCGTCCTTGGTGAACGCGTCCCACTCGTCGTCCGGGATCGCGAAGACGTGGTCCGGTCCGGGGAACGTCCCGGCCCGCACGTCGGCCCCGTACCGCTGGACGGCGGCGACGACGCGATCGCCGAGGTTCTCGAAGCGGTGCACGAAACGGGGCGAGTGCCCGCCCCGCCCCATGCCGAGCATGTCGTGCAGGACCAGCACCTGGCCGTCGCAGGCCGCGCCGGCGCCGATCCCGATGATCGGCACCTTGCAACGACGCGCGATCTCCTCCGCGACCCGGTCCGGAACGCACTCCAGCACGATCAGGAACGCCCCCGCGTCCTGGAGCAGCAGCGCGTCGTCGAGGATCCGCCGCGCGGCGTGCGCGGTCCGGCCCTGGCAGCGATACCCGCCGATGAGGCTCGCCGTCTGCGGTGTGAGCCCCAGGTGGCCGACCGTCGGGATGCCCGCCCGCACCAGCGCCCGCACCGTCTCGGCCATCGCCGCCCCGCCCTCGATCTTCACGCCGACCGCTCCCCCCTCCTTGAGGAAGCGGCCCGCGTTGACGATCGCATCCCGCACGTCCGACTGGTACGAGAGGAACGGCATGTCGCCCAGCACCATCGCGTACCTCGTGCCGCGCGAGACCGCCCGCGTCAGCAGGATCATCTCGTCCATCGTCACCGGCAGCGTGTCCCTGTAACCGAGCACGACGTTGGCCGCGCTGTCGCCGACCAGGATCACGTCCACCCCGGCCTCGTCCAGCAGCCGGGCCCACGCGGCGTCGTACGCCGTCAGCATCGTGATCTTCTCGCGGTTTGCCTTCTTCTGCTGCAGCGCCGGGATGTCGATCGGTGTCCGTTCCATGGCCACCTCCATCACGAAGCACGTGCGTAGCAGAACAGCGGCGGGGGGTAAACTGGAGCGGTGGAGCGGTGGAGCGATGGAGCGGTGGAGCGGTGGCTACGGGGTTCCGTACATCGGAACGGCGTAGCGCGCCGTGGTCTCGTCGGCGTCGGGCACGCCGTAGGCGGGCATCATCGCGTCGTCCGCGGCGGCGTCGTCGGCCGACGCGTCGGCATCGGCGTCCGCGGCGGCGTCGCCGTCCCCGGGGTCGGAGTCGTAGCAGCCCGCGACGGGCGCCGTCGCGGCGACGGCCGCCACGACCAGCGCGCGGAAGAAGCCGGCGGGCCGGACCCGCCCCGGGGCCGCGTCTGCCTCCCGGTCGCCGGCCGCCGGCGTCGCCACGTTCTTCTCCTTGTCGGTCATGCGCCACCTCCGCCTTGCCTCGGACTCCGCGTTCGCGTCGTCTCGGGAAATCTAGCACACGGCCTCCGCACCGCAAAGGGCGCGGAGGCCGGCCTTCCCGCACCTTAGCCGCCGCACAGCGGCGAGTAGACCTCCGTGCACAACCCGTCCCGGCACGCCGCGAGCACGCCGTCGCCCATGCAGCTGTTGAACGCGCACACCGCGCCGCCCTCGTACGTGCAGGGGTCCAGCGAGGACCGCGGATCGCCCGCCGCCACCGCCTGGCAGCTGCAGCTCGAGTAGATCAGCCGGCAGTCCGCATCGACCGAGCACTCCGCCGGGACGCACCCGCGCAGCGGGTCGCACGGCGCCGCGCAGTCGATCAACGCGCAGATGTCCTGCACGCAGCGGCCCAACCCCGCCTCGCACACCGCCAGCTCTCCCCCGCATCCCACGTCGCACGTGCAGTAGCCCTCGCCCACCGTCTCGCACGGCGCCGGGGCGCACTCGCACGGTTGACACCCGTTCCGCGGCGGCACGAAGCCGAACTCGCAGTCGAGCAGGCACGTCGTGCCCGAGTTGTCGCACGGCACGCACGTCCCGCCCTCGCACCACGCGACACCCCACCCGCCCTCGCAGTCCTCGTCCACGCCGCAGGCGCACCCGAGAGGCGCTCCCATGCAGGCGTCCGTGTAGTAGCACCCGAACGCGCCGCCCGAACACTGGCAGACGTACGACGGATGCGTCTCGCCGCAACACGTCTCGCTCCCGTACTCGCACCGCACTCCCTCCACCTCGCACGCGCTCCCCGCCTCCGGCATGCCCACCGGACACCCCGACGGAACATCCGCCGCCACGTCGTCCCCACCGTCCTCCGTCGCCGTCGCCTCGTCCCCCGCTTCGCCCTCCGCCGCGACGTCGTCGATGTCCGGCCCCGCGTCCCCGGCCAGCTCCGTGCCCCCTTCGCAGCCCAACGCGACCACCATCAACCCGAACCCGAACCACTTCGCGACCATCGCTCGCCTCCCTCCCCCCCGCTCCGCCACCGTAGAGCAATCGCCGTTCCATCGTGGCACCCCGGCGAGCCGCGCGCCAGATTCCCGTCGGCGCGGCCCGGGAAGCCGGCCGATTGCGGGATGTTGGGCGGACGATCACCGGCGGCGGGCCCCTACGGCCCGACACGTGCGTGCAGCGGGCCGCTTCCCCCGTGCGTCACGAATTGGCACGGACCCCTCCCTGTGGAGTCCGGTCGGCCGGCCGGATTCCTCTGGCTTCAGCCCCGGGGCGTCCCCCGCAGGTCCCCTCCTTGCCCAGGACCCCCGTTGCGAACTACGGTACGCGATGTGCCGTTGAATCGGTCCGCGCGAAGGGTGCAAGGGATCGTCCGCGGGACGGCTCGACCGTGCGTCGCCGCCCTCCTGGCCGCCGTCCTCGCGCTCACCGCTCCCCAACCCGCCCTCGCCGCGCGCTTCCGCATCGACACACGCACCGGGGCGCTCGCCTATCCCGTGATCGGTCGCGACGGCTTCGTCGTCCTCGACGAACGCGTCATCCAGTCGCGCGTCCTCCTCATGGTCGACGACATTCTCGCCGACGACCCGGACGTGCCGGATCCGGCGCTCCAGCCGGACGTCGCCGTCGGCCTCAGCCTGCGCTGGTTCGCCAACCCCGGCGTGACCTCCGCGGCCACCGAGCCGTCCAACACCGGCTTCGTGCCCAACGCCCAGGACATGGGCCTCGAGGTGCTCTGGGCCTGGGTCGAAGCCACCGACCTCCTCGGCGGACGGCTCGACGCGCGGCTCGGCCGCATCGTCCACGAGGGACCCCTGGGCTGGCGGTCCGACGACGGCGCCCGCGTCCGCTTCGAGCCCTTCCCCTGGCTCGGCCTCTCCGCCGTCGGCGGCTTCGAGAACGTCCGCGGCCTCCGGCTGTCCAACTCGCCCTTCGCGCCGGACGGCGTCGACCGGTGGAACGGGGAAGGGGAGGGCGCCGGGCGCTACCGCCTGCACGGACCGGCCGAGCATCGCCCGACCGTCGGCGCCATGCTCGACGGGCTCGCCGGCCCCGTCGGCTATGCGGCGGCGTACCGCCGCACCTGGCGCACCGTCGACGGCGGCATTTCCGAAGAGCTGTTCGGCGCCGAGCTGTTCGCCGACTTCGACGTCCTGTCCGCCTTCGGCTCCACCCGCGTCGATCTCGTCACTGGCCTCGTCGCCGACGCCTCCGCCGAGCTGTCCGCGAAGTTCGATCGCGGCCGGCACCGCGTCGAGGCGCGCTACGAGTACTTCCGCCCGACGTTCGACGCCGAATCCGTCTTCTGGGTCTTCGCCGCCGATCCGTTCCACGAGGTCACCTTGCGCTACCGCTTCCCGCTCGCCGGCGCCCTGCGCGGCGAGGCGTGGGCCAGCGCGCGGCACGTCGAGGATGCCGGCGGCGACGTCGCCGTCGAGAGCCTTGCCGGACCGTTCACCGACCTGGGCGGCGGCCTCGGCCTGTCGCTCGCCACCCCGGACTTCCGCGCCTCGCTGCGCTGGAAGGCCATTGTCGGCTCCACGACCTCCCTGGCCGGCGCCGATCTCACGGTCGACGTCCCGCTGGGCGACCGCTGGACCCTCTTCGCCGTCGGCTCGGGCTGGCACTACGAGGATCTCCTGCGCGACGGGGCCTACGGCGTCGGCGGGGCGGGCCGCGCCGGCGCAGCCGTGACGATCTACGAAGGCATCCGCCTGGAGGCCGAGGCGCAGGTCGCACACGACACGCGCGAAGGCACGACCTTCGCCGTGTTCACCTGGCTGGATCTGGGGGTGGCACTGTGAGGGCGATCGCGGCCGCCACGGCCCTCGCGCTCCTACCCGTCCTCGCCCCCCGCGCCGACGACTCCCCCCCGGCCGCCGCGACCGCCGACCGCCAACCGCCGACCGCCGATCCGCGGCCGCCGACCGCCCGCTCCCGCTACGACCACGCGCGGCACGCGCCCCACGTTCCGGAATGCTCCACGTGCCACCGCTACGCGGCGGAGGCGTCCCCGGGCGCCGAGGTGCCGGCGCCGCAGTTCGAGCGGACCGCCGAATCGGACTGCGCGGGATGCCATCCGTTCGAGCGCCCGGGGCCCGCGGAGCGCGTGGACCGCGCGGATCCCGAGGTCTGCGGCGTCTGTCACGCGCTCGACGAGCGCGGGCGCGTCTCGCTCCCCGCCGTCCAGCCGCGCTTCCCGGCGCTCGATTTCGATCACCGCGCCCACGACGACGCCTCGACCGCGCCGTGCTCCGCGTGCCACGACGCCGAACAGCTCGCGTCCGGCGCGACGCCGTCGATGCAGGGCTGCATGACCTGCCACGACGACGCTCTCGACGGAGGCTGCGCCGTCTGCCACCTGCACGACGAGGTTGGGCGGTTGATCGTGGACCGCCCCGATCATTCCCGCCTCGTCCCCACCGAGTGGATGGGCGATCTGTGGCACGGGTCGGACTTCGGCTCGGCCCACGGCGTCGTCGCGCGGACGAAGCGCGAGGTCTGCGACTCCTGCCACGAGCCGACCTTCTGCGAAGGCTGCCATCTGGGCGAGGCGCTCGAACAGCGCTTCCATCCCGCGGGCTGGATCACGCTCCACGGCACCGCCGAGCGCTCGACGGAATCGGATTGCGAGACCTGCCACCGCGGCCAGGAAATGTGCCTCACCTGCCACCGCCGCGCCGGCGTGTCGCTCGACTCGCCGGAAATCGGCCGGAACGTCCCGCGCGGGCTCTCGTTCCACGCCGAAACGTGGTCATTGCGGCCCGAGGAGCACGCGCGCGACGCACGCCGCAACCTCGAGTCGTGCGTCTCCTGCCACTCCGCCGGCGACTGCCTCATCTGCCACGCCTCCGGGCCGTCCCCCCACGGCCCCGGCTGGGGCTCGCGCTGCGACGACCTGCGCGAGGTTTCCCCGGACACGTGTCTCGTCTGCCACGCGACCGTCCCGTCGTGCCGTTGAACCCGGCGACCGGGCCGGCAAGGTCATTCCCGGGCCGGCCCTGAAGGCGGCTGCCGCGACGCCCTACAGCGCCCGGCACGCGTCGGCGAGGCCGGAGTCGTCGATGAAGCCGCAGTCGCCGCGGCAGAGGTCCGAGAGATCGCCGTTGTCGATGAAGCCGCAGTCGCCGCGGCAGAAGTCCGAAAGATCGCCGTCATCGATGAAGCCGCAGTCGCCGCGGCAGAGATCCGCCAGGTCCCCGTTATCGATGAACCCGCAGTCGCCCCGGCAGAAGTCCGAAAGATCGCTGTTGTCGATAAAGCCGCAGTCACCCCGCAGCAGGTCCTGCATGTCGCTCGACGACACCCCGAGGTACCAACCCGCCGCCACGCCCGCTCGGAGATCCACGTCCGGGCCCGCCGCGGCCGCCGGGACGTAACCCGTGCCGTCGTCGCACCCCCCTCCCGCGCCGTCGCAGCCGCCCGCCGCGACATAGCCGTCGTCCCCCGTCGCCACGTACCCGTAGTCGTCCGTCGCCACGTACCCGTAGCCGCTGTTCGCCTGCGCCTGGTACATCGCCACGATCTGCCACACGCCGTTCGCGGGGAGCGGCAGGTTGCGGGCGTCGTAGAACGTGGCATGGTCGCAGTCGTCGGCACGGACGTCCCACAGCGGCACGTCGGTGGGCAGCTCGAGCACCGCCTGCGTGCCGGGCGGGATCGTGGTATTGGGGCCGAGCTGGTCTTCGCCCCACGGCTCTCCGGCCACCGAGACGTAGAGGTAGCAGAGGTCGTACGGCGACACGTTGACGAGGGCGACGGCGGCGATGCCGGGCTGGGACGGCTGGACCACGACGGGCTGGCCCTGTGCGACCGGCGTCGCGGGCTGCACGATCACGGGATGCGCGACCGGACGCGGCGCTGGCTGCGCCGGGAACCACCAGCAGCCGGCGGCGGCCGCCGCAGCCGCGAGGACGGAAAGGCATCGGACGATGTGACGCATGGCGAGCCCTCCTCCGTTGCCTTCAAGGCGTAGCACCGGCGGGTGAGGCGCGCAACGCGGATGGAATTGGACGCTCGACGCCTGTCCCAGCGGCGCGCTTCCCCGTCCCGCGGCCGCCTCACCCGCCCAGCGGCACGCAGATGCTCGCCGTCCCGCACACCAGGACGCCGTCCCCCCGTCCCGGGCAGTCCTCGTCCCGCGGGCACGGGATCTCGCACGTCGGCGTCGGCCGGAGCCCGAGCACGCACAGCTCGCCCACCGCGCAGTCGGCGTCGCTCGCGCACGGCACCACCGTCGGCGCCCCGCGAAGATCGACGCAACGGTTCCAGGCGTCCCCCGTGTCCGTCACGCACGTGAACCCCGACGGACATCGCCGCCCGTCGCTGCACTGGTCCCCCGATGCGCAGATCCACGGGACGCCGTCCGGCACCGGCTCCTGACACCACTCCTCCGCCCCGCAGTCGAGGAAGTCGTTGCAGCCCCGCAGACAGCTCGCCAGCGGGCCTTCCATGCCCCAGTAGCCCAGGCACGACAGGCCGGACGCGCACGAACAGTCCGTCAGGCAGTCGTTCCATTCGAGCCCCGGGCCGGGCGGAGTGCCGGAATAGCAGGCACAGTCGGGAACGACCGAGCACGTCTCGCGGCCGTACCGCAGAAGATCCTCGCCTCCGGCGGCGTGGCCGTCGGCCACCACGGCCATCCAGTTGCCCTGCTGCCGGCCTTCGATCTCCACGATCCAGGCGGCATCGAGCTCGAGGTCGGCGCACAGGACGTCGCCCACGTGGCGCCACACGTAGGCCGTCAGCGTCACGAAGTCGGTGGCGTCGCCCGTCATGACGTCAACGTCCACCCGCCCCAGGCGGTAGCACTCGTACGACGGGGCGCGCACCCGGAGTCGCAGCCGGTCCGTCCCGCCGTAGCGCGACGGCGCGTTGACCAGCTCGACGCCGTCGATCGGCCACGGCACCAGCTCCCAGTGCGAGGATCCCTCACACACGCCGCCGTCGTCGCCGGCAACGTCGCCGCCCTCCGCCGCGTCCCCACCCGACCCGTCTTCCGGGTCGGCGTCGCCCTCCATCCGACCCGACGAGTAGCACGCGGCGCCCCCGGTGACCGCCGCGGCGACAAGGGCCGCGGGAACCCCGAACCGTCTCGTTCCCATCCGCCATCCTCCCACGGCGTCGACGACACTCGCCGCAACCTCCAGGGTACGGCCGGAAGCGAAAAACGGAAAACGAAATACGAGGAACGCCAAACACCCGCCCCCGGCCACGAGCCGCTCGTCTCGACGCGTCGCCCGGTTCGCCATCCCGGTTGCACGGGCCACCGTCGCGCCCTACGCTCCGACCCATGAAACGAAGCCCCGGGGCCACCCTGCTCGCGCTTGCCGCCCTGCTCCTCGACGCCTGCGACGGCGGCGGCTCGCCGGCACACGACGCACCGCTCGACCAGTCAGACGCCGACTCGTCCGCAGACGCGGACGCCGTCGTGGATGCCGACGCCGACTTGTCCGCCGAAGCGGACGCGGATGCGTCCGCGGAGTCGGAAGCGGAGCCGGAAGCCGACTCGTCCGCCGAAGGGGACGCGGACTCGTCCGCGGATGCCGATGCCGACGGCGACGCCGGCAGCGACGCCGCCCCGGATCCCGTCGTGGAGTGGGCCGTCGGCTTCGGCTCTGCCGAGGACGACGGCGTGGCCGGCCTTGCCGCGGCTGCCGACGGGAGCGTCGTGGCGGCCGGCCTGACGGGACCGGGAAGCGTCGACTTCGGGGACGGCGTCCGCGGACCGTTCGCCTACGAAGGGCTCTTCGTGGCGAGTTGGGACGCGGCGGGTGCGCTGCGCTGGGCGCTGCGTCCCGTGGCGCTGGGCAATGCCGGCGCGCGGGCCGTGGCCACGGGGCCCAGCGGCACGACCTACGTCTGCGCGGAATACCAGAACACCCAGGACATCGGCGGGCGCAGCACCACGTCGGCCGGCGGCACCGATGTCGCCGTGTTCGCCATGGATCCGGCCGGCACCGTCGTGTGGCTCGATTCGTTCGGGAATTGGGGCAACGAGTTCTGCCACGGCCTCGCGGTCGACGAGGCGCAGGACCGGGTGTGGGTGACCGGCGCGTACATGGGCGACGTGGATTTCGGCGACGGGCCGCTGCCGGAAGGCTCGACGAGCACCAACGGCTTCGCCGCGGCCCTCGACACCGCCGGCGCCCTCGTCTGGTCGCGCGGCTGGGTCACCGATCAGCCGGCGCAGAACGGAGGGATCGCCGGCGACGCCGCCGGCAACGTCTACGTGACCGGCGCGTTCCTGCTCTCGACCGACTTCTTCGGCACCGTCGTCACCGCGACCACCAGCCAGGACGCCTTCGTCCTGTCCCTCGATCCCGGCGGCTCGTTCCGCTGGGTCCGCACCTACGCCGGCGGCTACAGCGAGATCGGCCAGGACGTCGCGCGCGACCCCGCCGGCGGGGTGATCGTGCTCGCCACCTTCGAGGGCACCATGCCCGTCGGCGGTACCACGCTCGCGTCGCGCGGCGCCTACGACACCGCGCTGTGGACCCTCGACGCCGACGGCACGGTCGGCCGCGCCCTCTCGTTCGGCGACGCGGGCTTCGACATCGGCAGCGCCCTGGTCCCCGCGGACGGTGGTTGGGTGATGGGCGGCATGCTGCGCGGCTCGGCCAGCTACGGCGGCCCGGTTCTGGACAGCGGCGCCACCGATCTCGGCTTCCTCGTCGGCCTGGACGCCGCGGGTGCGCACCGCTGGACCGCAGGCTTCGACGACGACATGCCCGTGGTCGTCTCCGCCGCGGCCGCCGCCGGCACCGCCACTTGGGCCGGCGGCGTGTTCTACGCGCCCTTGACCCTGGGCGCCTTCACCGTCACCGGCGGCGGCGAACGCGACGTCTTCCTCCTGCGCCTCCGCCCGCCGTGAACGGACCTCCGTATCCGCTTCGGACTGTTCGCCGTGCTCTCGCGCCTCGCCGCCGTCAACGACTGGGCCGATCTCGAACGCTGCTACCTCGAGGAGTCGGGTCCCGCCTGCGAGAAGCTCGAAATCTGACCGGGCGACGTACCTCCCTTGCATCGCTTCCTCCCGCGTCGTAGAAGGGATCCCGTGTTCCACTCGCTCCGAACAGCGGGGCCGCCTCGGCGCCCCTCGCGGGCCTGCCCTGAGCCTCGCCGAAGGGCCTGCCCTGAGCCTCGCCGAAGGGCCTGCCCTGAGCCTCGCCGAAGGGCCTGCCCTGAGCCTCGCCGAAGGGCCTGCCCTGAGCCGCGTCGAAGGGCCTGCAGGCCGCTGCTCGCCGCGCTCGCCGTGTCGATTGCCTTCTCGGTCGCGCCGGACGCGGCCGGCGCCGACCGCGGCTTCCCGTGGCGCTACGGCATCGAGGCGGTCACCGACCTGCCGCTGGACGTCGCAGGCCGGTTCTGGGTCGAGGGCCCCTACGGGCTGAGGTTCGACACCTCCGTGGGCTGGCTGCCCACCGCGTACGTCGAGCTCGTCAACGCCGTGGTCGTCGCCGCCGGCGGCTACGACGAAAGCACCGCAGGCCTCGTCGCCGGCTCGCTCGGCTCGTCCCTCGTCTGGCGAACCCACTTCGGCTGGCGGCCGCTCCACGATTGGGGCTTCTACTTCTCCGCCGGCTACGTCCTCGCCGTCCTGGGCGGCGCCAGCAACACCGGCGACGCCATCGTCGCCGTGACCGGCGAGGAATCCCCGGCGGGCGTCGGCGCCCGGTACGAGGTGACCTCCACGGTGCACATGGTGGACGTGGAGCTGGGTTGGCTCTGGCTCGTGTGGGAGGAGCGCATCTCCCTGCGCGTCGCGCTGGGGTGCTCGTCCACGGTCGCGGCATCCAGCGAGATCTCGCCGGGCGTGCCGTCCGCGCTCACCGCGGAAGCCGCCGCCGAGCTGGACGAGATCTACCGCACCTACTTCTTCGTCCCCGTCGTCTCGCTCGCCGTAGGCTGGAACTTCGCGGGGGGGAAGCCCGAGCCCCGGGTCCGGTGGCAGTGAGCCGCGACTCGCGGTCGGGAGGTCGCGGGAACGGCGCGCTCCGCGTCAGCTTGCCGGTGCGGGGTCGCCCGGCGCGGGCAGGGGCGCGGGGGCGACCGGCGCAGGCACGGCGGCCGGCGCGGCCTCGACGGGCGGCTCCGCCTCGTCGGAAACGCGATGCGGCTCCTTGCACGTCCCGAACGACTCGACCACCCATGTCCCGCCCTGCCGCACCGCCGGCAGCTCGCACTGCGCGGGGCCGTGGGAGTACGAGATCACCACGTGCGCCTCATCGATCCGCTCGACCGCGACGAGCCGTGGCGGCTCCTTGTCCTGCTTGGGCTTCGCGTTGGCCATCGCGGCGAACAGCTCCTTGCCGGACATCTTGGCCAGCGCCGCCTTGTCCTTTCCCATGAATTCCCGCGCCTGCTCCTCCGACATCCCGCCCAGCTCCTCGCGCACGAACGACTCGAACTCCGTCCGCGCGCCGTCGGAAAACAGACCCCACAGGGCGTCAGCATCCCGCGCCTGGACGGCCGCGGCATACGCGTTCATCAGCGCCTCCGGCGAGGCCGCCCCCCTTGCCCCTTCCGCGTCGCCCTTCTTGCAGGCGGGAACGGCGCACATGACCGTCAGCACGATCGGCAACGTTACGACAATTCTCCACATGACTCGCTTCCTCCCTGGCGACTGCCTAGCCGCCGAAGCTGAATCCCACGAGCGCCTGCAGGTACAGGGCCCAGCACCTCGCATCGACGAGATCGTCACCGGGAGAGTCACCTTGCGGGAGCATCCCGACGGCATAGGGAACGATGAGCGGCCCGATGGCGACCGTCATTCCGAAGTTCTCCAACAGCAGCACATCCGTGCTGACGCGGGGGAAGAACTGCACGCCATAGGTCGAGCCCCTCAGATCGGAAACCGCGATGTTCGTGCCAAAGTCGAAGGCGCCAGACAGGAAGACACGCTGGCCCACGTGCCCACCGAACTTCATCGACACCCCGAACCCGACGAGCGACACGTCGTGGGCGAATCCGTCCGACGGGCTGCTCGCCCACTCGAATGACTCGGTGTTCCTGAAGAAGGAGGCGTATCCCCCGATGTGAGCGAAGTCCGTGAAGACGGCGTACCCCGCGACGTGGACGCCTCCGCCGAACCCGTCCGAGGTGGACGGACTGGGACCACCATCCCAATTGTACCCCGATTCCTGGTCTTCGGCGTCGCCCCAACCGTGGAGGCTCAGAACACCGCTTGCCGTTCCGTAGCCGGAGGCGTACCAGTATGGTTCCGCAGCGGCCGGCGCCTCCGGCGGTGCGATGCACTCGCCTTCATCGCAAATTTGGTCGCCGCCGCACTCGCGATCGCGGACGCAGGCAGCGCTTGCAGGGCGCGGGAACGTGGCAATGGCCGCGATGAGGAGGAGAAGCGGAAGAACCTCGATTCCCCGCACGGCAGTCCCGTTCCCGGTGGCGACCGTGGTGAATCCGGGCGCTGCGCCATCAGCGTGTCCGAGGTCGGAGCATCCATTCAACCCCGGTTCGGCCCCATCCGAACAGCCGGCTTGGCGCGCGATCACGGCCGCAACGCTAGCATTCCGCGCCGTCCCGCGGCAACGGCGAGGAACGGCATCAAGCCGCCGAACCGTCAGGAGACGGCCGCAGCCGCCCCGCGACGATGGCCTGCGCCAGGGCTACACCCCGATCGCGGGTCCCGTGGGAACCGGAGGGGAATCGATCGGAGCGACACCGTCCGGCCGCGCGGGTCCCGGCGGTTCGGCCGGAGGCTCCCGCGGAGCGGCGCGTGCGCCCTTCGCCGCGTCCAGCCACAGGACCTCCGCCGGCTGCTCGGTCGCTTCCGCGGAACAGAACACCACGTCGGTTTCGGACGCCGCCAGGACATCGTCCGTCGTGCCGCCGAATGCGCCCAGTTCGTATCCCGCCGGCAGCGCGACCCGCCCCACGACCCGGCCGTCCACGTCGTACTCGATCAGGCGCACGCCGCAGCCGGAAGCTCGATCGAAGTCGCGCGGCTCAACTCGCCGTACCAGGCGGTTTGGGGCCTGCATCTGCTTGTCGGCTTCCTCCGGTTCCCACCCGTCGCCGAACTGGAAACGGGTCGTCAGGCCCGACGAAGGCTGCAACGTCAGCCGCCGTCCCTTCACGCCGAGCGCGCGACGGCCAAGCGGACCGAGAAACCGGAAGGACTCGCCTTCATCCCCGCCGGCGGAAGGAAAGCGCGGACCCACACCCACACCCACTGCTCGTCCATTCCCCCGAACGCCACCAGGAATCGATCGTCGGTCGCCACCACGGAACCGATCGCGCGGAACGAAAGGACCGGCTCGTTCACCGGCTGACGTTTCGCCGGTTGCCGGGCATCGAGGGACAAGGCCACGACCCGGCCGTCACGGGAGACAATCCACAGGTACAGCCGCGAATCGTGGACGCCCAGTAGCCCGGCGGTGTCGCCGGCGAGCGCACCACCCAGCAGTTCCATGCCGGCCCGCGACCCGAACCTCCAGACGATCTCGCACTGCGTGAAGCCGGCCTTCCGATCCGCCGGACAGCGCCCCTCGGGAACAGCCTCCGCCACCGCGGCATCCGTCACCGTCGCCATGACATCGCGGGGACCAGGTGCCGCATCGCGCGGCATGTGCGAACCCCTGCCACACGCGCAGGCAGACGCCAGGACGATGCACACTCCCCTCCACGCCACTGCTTGCGACACCCCGCCAGCGTAGCATGGAACGGACCCCTCCTCCTCCCCATCCCCAGGTCGTGCCACCGGGCCGGCTGTCCCCCTCTGCGCACCCCTGCGTCTCTGCTCCTCTGCGCGAGAGTTTCCCTTCCGGACGGCAGAGCGGACGATGCCCACCGTTCGAAGGATCCACCCTTCGCAATCCGCGAAGGAACCACGAGGTCGTGGCTCAGGACGACGCCGAGGGATCCGCGATGAATCCGACGAACAGCGGCGCGCCCGTCGAAAGGTCGCGCACCAGGAAGTAGAACGGCTCGTCGACGGTCACCGTCGGCGGCATGGACGTGTCGCCCACGACGATGGCGGTCGCCGCGGCCGCCTCTACCCCCTTCTCGTCCACGTTCACGAACGTCTTGTGGAACGCCCCGCTGACATACAGGTCCGCGTCCGGGTTGATCCCCGTCAGGTCGCAGGCCGTCGCGTCGAACAAGTCGTGGATGCCCAGCGAGGCGAGCGCCGCCTTCAGGTCGAGCGGCACGGTGACGCGGAAACGCGGGAGGTTCACGTAGGCGCCCCCGCGGGGCAGCGTGTCGAGCTGCGCGGCGACGGCCGACAGGTCGACCGTCGCCCCCTCACGCGGCACCACGACCGTGAACGCCAACTCGCCGCCCACGAACGGCAGCTCGACCACGTCCGCCCCGTCGATGCTCGCGTAGCCCGCGCCGCCGATGTCGCCGCGCAGGAACGGCACCGTGACGTCGCCGCCCGGAGCGTGGAACGTGCCGTCGCTCGTCGCATGCGCGTCGAACGCCTCTTCCCACGCCGCCTTGAGGTACAGGGCGTTGACCAGCACCAGGCGCGTCAGCGAGGCGATCGAGCCGGGCGGCAGCAGATCCGCGATGCGGTCGCGCGTCTGCTCCAGCACCCAGTCGTTGATCGCGACGCGGGTCGGATCGGGCGCGCCCACGAAGTCGACGAGCTGCACGCCGGCGTCGTAGCTCACGCCGAGCGTGTCCAGGAACGCGGATTCCACCGGGAACGTCTGCTCCTGGAAGATCTGGTTGACCGGGCTGAGCGCCACCCCGTCGTCGTCCGCCGATGGCGGCACGTCGCGCGCTCGCAGGCGCACGAGCAGCTCGTTCATGGCGGGATGCAGCACGTCCTGCGCCGGGAAATGCAGCACGTCGGCCAGCTCCGCCAGCGTGTCGCCGCGGGCGCCCGCCGACAGCATCGCGAAGGCCATCGAAATCGAGACCGGAGAGATCGCCTGGTTGTCGGCGACGCCGCCGAGCGCCAGCAGCTCCCGGGCCAGGGCGATCTGTCCCACGGCGAGCTGACGCAGCGCCTCGTCGCCGACGCCGGGACTCTCCTCGAAGGACAGGCTCGAGCGCACCGTCTCGCCGGGAGGACCGCCGGAGGAACCCGGGGGCTCGCCGGAATCACACGCCGAGGCATGACCGAGCAGCGCCGCGGCGAGCGCCGCCGGCGCCGCGCTCCAGGTCCGTATCCATCGTCTCATCTTCCTCGCTCCCTTCCCCCCCGACTTCTCTCCCTGCCCGCCCCCCCCGGACCGCGATTCGGCCCCGGGCCGGGGGGATCCGTCTGCAACCGCCGGGCCAGAATCTACCCCCACGGTTCGTCACGAGAAACCCCCGTCATCCAGGCCCGATCCCGTCGCTGCCGCTGCGGCCGTTCGAAGCGCACCGTGGCGAGGCAACGGCGGATGTGCCGAGGCGTGCCGCTCGGTACAGGCGCCCCGAAGCACGGGAGCACCCCGCGGGGCCTCGGGCTTCGGGCCTCGGGCTTCAGGGATCGGATCCTGATACCTGCGGGATGAAGCCCGATGGTGGGGGCTGCCGGTCGTCTGCGTCCCCTGCCACGCGACCGCGCCCTCTTGCCGGCGAGGTCAGCGGGCGATCCCGTCCACGTCGGCGAGCAGACGGTCCCATCGTGCGAGCCGCTCGTCGTCCGCGCCGACGAGGTCAACCAGCCAGCGGCGGACGTAGGCCCGGTCGAAATCGGCGGCGGCGAAGGCCACGAGCCGCTCGACGTCCAGCACGTCTTTCGTGCGGAAGAAGAGCATCTTGAACACGACGAGGTCCTCCGGTGACAGGAACCAGGCGGGCCGGCCCTCCAGGGGCGCCTGACGGATTCGCGTGCGGGCGGAATCGTAGAGCGGGACGCTGGGTACGAAGACGTCGACGCGCATCGCGCCCGCCTTGACCGAGAAGTCGCCGCGATCGCGCGCGCTCGCCAGCGCCTGCTCCTCATCGACGGTGCAGCCCGCGCGACGGAACACCGCGAACGCGGCGCCCAGGGCGTCGACCTCCAGGTACAGATTCAGGTCCACATCGTTCGTCGCCCGCGGAAACCCCCAGACGCCCAGGGCGAGCGCTCCACCGATGGCGTACGGCAAAGCGGCAGCGTCCAGCGCGTCGGCGAGACGCCGCGCCACCTCGGGTGCGGACGGAATGGCTATTCCCCCCGCCTGGCCTTCATCCAGCGGCGCCACAGCGCCTCGCTTTCCGGCGAGCGACGCTCCTGAAAATCGAGGATCCTCCGGCCGTCCGGTCGCGCGGCAGTCTGCTCGGCCGCGAACCGGCACAGGCGTCCGAGGATCGCGGAACGCTCGGCCACGGTCGTGCCGGCGTAGCTCGCCACGTCCTCCCGCAACGCGTCCACGTCGCTTCGACGGCGAAGGCAAGGCGGCAGTCCAGCGTCGCTCACGAGGACGATCGTAGCGGCGGAATCCGACGCTGGCAAGCAGGACGAATCGGACGAATCAGAAGCGCGCCACCAAGCGAGCCGCCGTCGCGCTTGACTTCGTCCGCCGGCTCGGTATCCTGACTTCGGAGTTGTGCATGATCGATCTCGATGCCGCGGAATGGGCTGCGGTTCGGATGTCGATGGACGCGTGCCGTCGGCTCCATCGCCCGGTCCCCCCCCCGCTGGAATTCGCCAAGCCGGCCGTTGCAGTTGCCGTTCGGCTTGGTGGGCGCGTTCCTTCACACGTCGATCGCCTCCGACCACACACGAACGTGGCTGACGATCTGGGTCCGATCGCGTGCCCGAGGCCCCCCGCTGTTCTCGCCACGGACTTCGCTGAAGGGTGAAGTGATCGATCCGTGGACCAATGCCGGACGGGACGACTATGGTTGCGGAGCGCGTCGCCCGTCCGGGGAGAGGGCGGGAAACTGAGATGGGAAGGAAGCTGATTCGTGATCGTGGCGTGATCGCGGTCGCGGTCGTGCTGGCGCTCGGGATCGTCGTGGGGTTGGTCATGACGGGATGCGCGGATGAGCCGGACCCGGCGGGGAGCGCGTCGGCCGCGCTGACTCGGAGACCCCCGAGCAGGCGGCGGTCGATTGGGTTCAGACCTCGGTGGTACCGGAGCGCGAAGCCGCAGTGGCCCGGGAGGCGGCGGACGCGCCCTATTCGCCCGCCGGAACGCAGTGCCCGACCGTGCCCGCGGCCACCGACTACGTCGTCGGTGGGTCCACGATCGCCTACGAAGTTATCATCTACGGGATGATCCAGTCGGCGGCATGGCCCTACACGTCCTGGAGCAACGAGGGGATTGGTGCGTGCAAATTCGACTGGAGTTCGACTGGCGGGACATGCCACATCGGCGGAGCCGGCGACCACGACACAGTTGCTGGGGGGAGTCCCTACGGGATCATGGGCGACCCATCGGGCGAGGAACACGTCGACGAGATCTACCCTGCTTCGTACTGCAGTGGATCGCCGATCAACTGCGATACGGTAGAAACGATCCGGTACCGCGTCACCATGACGGGAGTGTCGGCCAGCGCCCAGTGGGAGATCTGTGGCGATGACTGCTCGATTACCAACGGCAATGCCGACCTGATCGTCGGGTGGTCGAACCGGGACCGCATCTTCGCGGGCGATGGCCAGGACTTCGTCTACGGGCAGGGCGGATCGGACTGCATCTTCGGCGACCATGGCAACGACTCCCTGGAAGGCGGAGGCTGCGTAGACGCCGATGACGAGTACCTGTGGGGCGGCTACGGCAACGACTCCATCACGAACAACACGGGAACGTGCGTCCGCTACATCCTGGGTTCGTATGGCGTCGATAACCCCGTGAAGGGCGGCGCCGGAAACGACACGATCTACGGCGGCAACGATAACGACACGCTGCACGGCCTGAATGGCACAGACTACTGCAATGGCGAGGCGCACACGACGCAGGACTGGTGCGACCCCAGTAGCTGCGAAACCCGGGTCAGTTGCGAGGTGCCGTAGATGCGGAAACCGCGACGGCGATTTGGTGGTAGCGACGGCGATCGAGGTCCGAAGAGGTGGACGATGCGCGAATCCCAAGCCGGCGGTGCGGCCGTGGGGGTGACGGACGCGATGGCCGGGTTTCTCATGAGGGCTGCAACGCTCTTCCTGCTCACCACCGGCTCGTCGGGCTGCGGTGGTGGGGCCGCCTCTCCCACCGACGACGGCACTGGCAACCAGGACGATGTCGTCGCCGACAGCAGCGACATGTCCATTGCGGATGATGGCGATGACATGGCCAGTGACGCCGAATCGGACTCCGATTCCTCCGACACCGACGCCGGCCTGCTCCCTCCCGCCGACATCCACTGCGGAGACGGCATGGTGGCGTTCGGGGAGGAGTGCGACGACGGCAACCGGCTGAACGGGGACGGGTGCGATTGGCAGTGCCGGTGGGGCGACGGCGAAGATCCTCCCGACGTTCCCCCGGACCCCGACGTGGGACACGCCGAGCCGTCCCTGCCACCCACGCCCCTGGAACTCGGGGTGGAGGACCCCACCTACGCATCGCGCAGCGGCCCCAACCGTGTTCCGCTCGCCTCCGACGGCGACTCCTACGCCACGGTCTGGGCGCATCCGGCCTCGTCGGATGCCGATGCGCCAATGGAGGGGACGTTCATCCGATTCGACACCAGCGGCCGGCGGCTGGATGCCCCTTGGACCTACCGCCTCGCCTCGAGCTACTACCGGGGCGTCATGCACATCCCGCGAGTCGACCTGGCGTGGACCGGCCTCCACTACGGCTTGCTCTGGTGGGGACGGGACATTTGGCTCCCATCGGGGGGTCCAGGCGTATCGTTCATGCTCCTGGACGCCGATGGCAAGCCGCTCGGGGCGCCTCTGACCCTGTCGACGAACGGCGGGATCGTCCAGCGGCTTGCGCTCGCGTGGGACGGCACCGATCTTGGGTGCCTGTCCGAATCCCTCGCGCCCGATGACGGCGGGGACGACCTGGGATTCCTCCGCGTCGCCGCGAACGGGGAGCCGCTCGACACGACAAGGTCGCTGTTGTGGGAAGGGGCCGGGACGGGATCGAACGCCCTTGCGGCGTTCGACGAGCTCTACGTCGCGACCTGGACCGCCTACGAGGTCGATGGCCGCGAAGCGCGGTACGGGGTGCGGTACGGTTTGGCCACCGCGGATGGAAGACCGTTGGGCAGCACGGTCCTCGGACCGCCGACGAACGGGTTGCGAACACCCGACGTCGCCTGGTCGGGAGAGGAGTTCGGCATCGTATGGGTCGGTCCGGGACCTGACGCCGAGAGCGGACGCATCTACCTCGCACGGTTGTCCGCCACCGGGACCCTGATCGCACCTCCTGCGCTGGTGTTCGAGACCACGGCCGACGCCGATCCGGTCGTCGCGTTCGGGCACGGCACCTACGCGATCGGCTGGTTCGGTAGCGGTGGCGCTCAATTGGTTCGAGTCGACCGGAACGGCACCTTCGTCGAGCATGTCGTCGGCCTACTGGGCGCAACCATCGCGGCGCCGGCGAAAGGACTTGCAGCGGACGACGCGGGCTTCGGCATCATCTTCAGCGAGTACGATACGTCGTCCGGTACGTCCTTCGGCGCCCCGTTCTTCACGTGGTTCCGCGTGGCGCCGTAGACGAAACGCCCCTCCCCCTTCCCCCCTTTGCGTCCTTTGCGTCCTTTGCGTCCTTTGCGTCCTTTGCGCGAAATCCCCTTCCTCTGGCCGGCCGACGATCGACACCCGCGGCCTTCATATCCGCAGAGGTATCCGCCCGTCCTTCACCCGCTGCACGAACTCCAACGCGAACGTCCGCCGCGCCTGCAACGTCTCCGAACGGCCGTCCCCGTCCACATCGATCCGCAGGTCCGCGACCTTCGTGTTGTAGCACCACAGATGGTCGCCGTCGGGATCCGTGTACTCCACGCCCACGAAGTCTCCGACCCTCGCCGATGCTTCGCCGCGGAGCCGGAGCCCGTCTCCCTCGCCCCGGAAGCGGAACACCGGCAGCTCCGCCTCCGCCTTCTGCGTCACCGCCTGCCACAGCGAGTTCAGCCGATGCCACCGCCCCCCCCGCCGCAGGAACAACAGCACCAGGTCCGGCGTCACCAGCGGCCCGATCCGGATGCGCGCCGAAAGACACTCGAACGACGCATCAACCCCCTCGAACGCGTTGCCGTGTCCCCACACCCAGCGGTCCGCGTGCTTCGTCCCCCAGATGTGCGTCTGCTGCCCGGGCTCGTCGCGGCATTCGACCACCCGGTCGTTCCACCGCACCGTGCCGCGGAACGACACGTCCTGGTTCGGCACCAGCACCTTCGTCTTCGGCAAGGCCATGCGGTACATCGCCTCGTGCGGAAAATGCTTGAAGGTCTCCGCCGGCGGATCCCACGCGAGGTCCCACGCCAGCTTCCCGTCGCGACCCACGAGCGCCCTGGTCGCCGCGTCATGCCGGAGCTGCGCGTCGCCCACCCGGAAGCCGAACGGCTCGCGCTCGATCCGCGCCTCCGCGATGGACACCGTGCGCTTGAGCGCCAGGTTCCGCGACGACTCGCGGGGATCGAACGCGATCGCCCACAGCTCCGCCACGGGATTCCCGCGCCCTGCCGCCGGCGACAGCAGCGTGTAGCGGATCCAGAACGCCTCGCCCGTCTCCCGCACGTTGAACTTGAGGTAGTAGACCTCGTACCAGCCCCGCCGGCTCCCGTCCCACACCGTCACGTTGTCGCGCTCGGTCGCCCGATGGGTCGTGTTCATGGCGGTCCCTCCAGACGCACCGGCGCCGGACGCGGCAGGCCGGGCTCGTCGCCGAGCAGCCCGGCGTAGATCGCGCGAAGCCTGCGGCGGAAATCGGCGGCGGAATGGCGCAGCTCGATCTGCCGGCGCGCGCGCTCCGCGATCTGGATCGCCTTGGCCGGATGGAACAGCACCGACCGCACCAGCCCGGCCATCGCCGCCCAGTCCTTCGCCGGGAAGGGGAAGACGTGCTCGGCCAGCCCCGCCGGAATCGGAAAGCCCGTGGAGTCGGCGACGACCAGCGGCCGGCGACACGCCGCCGCCTGCAGGATCCCCCAGCGCCGGCACGACGTCGCGACGCCCGCGCCCTCGAGCGCCCCCGGTTGCGCCGCGACCACGACGTCGGCCGCGTTCAACGCCGCCCGCGCCGCCAGCCGCAGCGGAACCGCGTGATCGGCCGCGCCGGAGAACCACGGTCCCAGCGCGACGGCAGGGGAGGGCGGCGGCTCGACGTGCAGCGCCGCCGTCGCCAGCTCCAGCCGCCACACCACGGCGCCGGGGATCGCCCGCAGCGCCTCGTCCAGCGCCCCCAGCGAGACCTCGTCCAGCCCGGGGTCGAGTACCAGCACCACCGGCGCCGTCCCCGGCACGAGCTGCTCCCAGTGGTACAGGTCGAGATCGACCGGCTCCGCCAGCACCACGTGCGGCGGCAGCCGCCGGCGGTAGCGCAGCGCACTCGCGTCCGACGCCTCGTGCAGCAGGATCGCCGACGCACGCCCCACCAGCACCGCCTCGTCCGCCGCCAGCTTCGCCAGCCACTCCTTCCCCGGGTTCCCCAGCCGCGCCAGCAGCGACGGGATCGGCTGCGGCTGGTACACCAACGGCACGTCCGGCGGCAGCCGATCCGCCAGCAGCCGCCCCTCCACCGGCGAGAAGACGTGGACCGCATCCCACGCCGCCGACTCGACCTGCCGCTCCAGCCCCCGCCGGAACGCCGCCGCCGCCGACTCGACCCCCTCGCCCTGTGGGAACGTCACCCGGTGCAGCCGCCCGCCGTAGAACGCCTCCAGGTGCGCCGTCGCGTCGACCATCGGCGTGAACAGCTCGACCTCGCACCACGCCTCGAGCGCCTTGGCGGCCTCCGTCGCCGCCTCGGACTCGAATCCGAGCGACGGGACCTCCGCGAACGTGGCGACCAATACCCTCATCGCTCCCCAATTCCCCGTCCAGGCAGTTGCGTCGCCCCGCGGCGCCGTGCTAAGGGAGCCACGTCGCGGCTTCGCCGCCCGACGCACGCAGCGTCGCGGACGGATTGTAGCCCAGTCCCCCGACAGCGGGAAGCGTCGCGGCGGCCGACGGCATGCGCGGGAGGACCGTGCGACGGGACGGGCCGACAGGGAAAGGCGCGGGAACGTCGCGCGGACCCCACCGCGAGCAGAACGCCGCGACGGCGGAGAGGTGGCACCGTGAAACATCTGTCCAGGTACCTGCTCGATCGGATCATCGTCGACTTCGAGAACATCGACATCGAGGAAGTCCGGGGCCTGCTCCGCGAGGAGGACTCGCAGGAGTCGCGCGCCCTGCTCTCGAAGCTCATCGAGGACCACGGCCTCGACGATCTGGCGATCACCGTCGCCGACTGCCTCAAGGCCCACATCCGCACGGGCATCGACGAGGCCTGCATCGAGGAACAGCTCGCGATGTACTCGGAGTCCTGATCGCCCTCGCCCTGGCCGGTTGCGAGGATCCCCCACGCCCGGGCTCCGACCTGGCCGTGCTCTCCACCACGCCCGACGAAGGCGCCGAGAACGTCCCCGTCTCCGTCGTCCCACGCGTCGTCTTCGACCGGCCCCTCGACCCCGCCACCATCGACGCCGACGCCTTCCGCCTCCACAGCGGAGACCTCGTCCCCGGCGGCACCGTCCGCTACAGCCTCGTCGATCGCTCCCTCACCTTCACCCCGGGCGTCACCCTCCGCTCGAGCCTGGCCTACGCCGCACGCCTCGGCGAAGACGTGCGCGGCATCGACGGCAGCTCCCCGTCCCGCCCCGTCGAGGTCGTCTTCGTCACAGGTTCCGACGACCGCGGGCGACCCGCGCCCCCGCCCGACCCGTCCTTCGACGACGACATCCTGCCCCTCGTCCTCGCCCGCTGCTCTTCCTGCCACGCCCCGCCCGCGCCGGCCGCCGGCCTCCCGCTGGCTTCCGCGGACGATCTCCTCCGCGCCGCCGGCAGCACCTCGGCCCAATGGCTCGGCTGGACCATCCTCGCCGCCGGCTCGCCCGAGCGCTCCTACTTGTTGTACAAGGTCACCGGCACGCCGGGCCTCGTCGGCCGGCAGATGCCGCCCGGCGAATCCCTGGCCCTCGACGACGTCCGCAAGCTCGAGCGCTGGATCGCCATGGGGGCCGGGCGGTAGGGTGGCCAGGAATGAGGCGACCATGAAACTGCGATTGCTGCCGGCACTCCTCCTCTCGCTCGCCGCCTGCGGACCCGCCGGCGCGCCCGACACCACGCCGCTCAAGGCCACCCTGGCCACCGACGAACAGCTCGATCTGGCCCGCTTCACCCCGGAGGAATCCGAGACCCTGGCGCGGATCCTCCTCCACGCCGCCACGCCCTGCGACGGCGTCCGCACCATCGCCGAGGAGCTGCTCGACCCCGCCTCGACCTGCGCCCGCGCCCGCGGCGCCGCCCGCTTCGCCGCACGACGGCTGATTGACGGCTACTCCGCCCGCGAAATCGAAGCGCAGCTCCTGGAACGCTACCGCGAGACCCAGCCGGCCGCGATCGAGCTCGCCGACTCCCCCGCCCTGGGTCCCGCCGACGCTCCCCTCACCATCGTCGTTTTCAGCGACTTCGAATGCCCGATCTGCGCCGTCGCCGCGGAACGGCTCCGGGCCGTTCGCGAGCGCTCCCCCGAGCGCGTCCGGATCGTCTTCAAGCACTACCCGATCGACCAGCTCCATGCCATGGCGATGAGCGCCGCCCGCGCCGTCATCGCCGCCGGGAACCAGGGCAAGTTCTGGGAGTTCCACGACGCCCTGTTCGCCGACCAGGACTCGATCGGTCCGGGCCTCTACGTGCGCATCGCCACGTCCCTCGGCCTCGACCTCGACCGCTTCGAGGCCGAACGCATCTCCGAGGCCTCGGCCGATCGCGTCCGGGCCGACCGCGCCGAAGGCGCACGCCTCGGCGTTGAAGGAACCCCCGCCATCTTCGTCAAGGGTCGTCGATTCCAGGATTCCGTGCAGTACCTGGAGGAGTGGATCGAGGAGGAATGAACCCCATGCCCATTACCCCCCGCCGCCTCGTCGCTCTCGCCGGCCCGCTCGCCCTCGCCGCCGCCCTCGCCGCCGGTGCCCACGCCGCCGTCTCCGTCGGCGCCGCCCTGCCCGACGCCACGTTCCGCGACCTCGCCGGCAACGCCGTGCGCACCGCCGACCTCCGCGGCAAGCCCGCCGTCATCGCCTTCTGGGCCACCTGGTGCACGAGCTGCAAGGCCGAGCTGGACCACCTCAAGGCCGTCCGCGCCGCCCACCCGGAAGCCGAGCTGCGCATCCTGGCCGTGTCCGTGGACGAGGAACGCGCAGACCTCGACGACTACCTTGCCGACCACTCCTTCCCGTTCCCCGTCTACCACGATCCCGACCGCGCCGCCGCCGCGAAGTTCTCCGACGACGAGGACCTTCCCCTCACGGTCGTCGCCGACGCCCAGGGCCAGGTCAAGTACGTCTCGCGCGACTTCGTCGAAGGCGCCGCCGCCCGCCTCGACGCCGCCGTCTCCGCCGTCTTGCCCTGAGCCCCGTCGAGGGGCTTGCCCTGAGCCCCGTCGAAGGGCCTGCCCTGAGCCCCGTCGAAGGGCCTGCCCTGAGCCCCG
>JACRCZ010000138.1 GCA_016218765.1 Deltaproteobacteria bacterium
ATTCGAACCCCCGGTGCTTGCGCACTGCGGTTTTCAAGACCGCCGCCTTAGACCGCTCGGCCACTCCTCCGAGGCCACCACCAAGCGGCCCGGCGACGCACAACGCCGCCGGCGACGGCCGAGGCGCGTTTCTACGTGCAACCGACCGGCTTGTCAAGGAACTTCCGGCGGACCGAGACGCTCGGCGCCGAAGTACGGCTGCAGGGCCTTGGGGATGCGAACCGACCCGTCCGCCTGCTGGTGCTGCTCGAGCAGCGCCAGCCAGGTGCGGCCGACGGCCAGTCCCGAGCCGTTGAGCGTGTGCACCAGGCGCGGCTTCTCGCCCTTGCCCGGACGGTAACGTATCTTCGCACGCCTGGCCTGGAAGTCCTCGAAATTCGAGCACGAAGAGATCTCGCGGTACGTCCCCTGGCTCGGCAGCCACACCTCCAGGTCGTAGGTCTTGGCCGAGCTGAAACCGAGATCGCCGGCGCACAAGGTCACGACGCGGTACGCCAGCTCCAGCCGCTGCAGGATGTCCTCCGCGTCCCGCGTCAGCGACTCCAACTCCCCGACGCTCGTCTCGGGCGCCGCGAACTTCACCAGCTCCACCTTGTGGAACTGGTGCTGCCGGATCAGCCCCCGCACGTCCTTGCCGTACGAGCCCGCCTCGGCCCGGAAGCACGGCGTGAAGGCGACGTACTTGCGCGGCAGCGGTCCGTCCAGGATCTCGTCCGCGTGGAAGTTCGTCACCGGCACCTCGGCCGTCGGCACCAGGTACAGGTCCTGCGGCGTCGTGCGGAACAGGTCCTCCTCGAACTTCGGAAGCTGTCCCGTCCCCGTCATCGCGCCGGCGTTCACCAGGTAGGGCGGGAGCAGCTCCGTGTACCCGTGCTCGCGGACGTGGATGTCGAGCATGAACTGGATCAGGGCGCGCTCCAGCCGCGCGCCGGCACCGAGCAGCACGGCGAAGCGGGGCCCCGCGATCTTCGCCGCCCGCTCGAAGTCGATGATCCCCAGTCGCGCGCCGAGGTCCCAGTGCGCCTGCGGCGCGAACCCGAACGCCGGCGGCTCCCCCCACGTCCGCTCGACGCGGTTGGCCGCGGAGTCCCCGCCGTCGGGGGTCGAGGCGTGGGGGACGTTCGGAACGCGCAGCAGCACGGCTTCCAGCTCGGCCACGCTGCGCTCCAGCTCCGTTTCCAGCGCCTTGATCTCGTCGCCCGCGGCGCGCAGCTCCTGCCGCACCGTCTCGAACTCGGGGCTGCTCTTGTCCTTGAAGGCGCCCAGCGACTTGCTGGCCGCCTTGTGCTTCGCCCGGCGGTCCTCGACGTCGTGCAGCAGCTCGCGGCGCCGCGCGACCAGGGGCTCGAGCCCCTCAAGGGCGGCGACCGCGGCGGGCCCGCGCCGGCCGAGTCCCGCCTTCACGGCATCCAGGTTCTCCACCACGCTCTTGGGGTCCAGCATCAGGGCACCTTTCTTGCGGCTCGGGCGTCCGAACCGCGGGCTTCAGCCCGCGGCTCGAACTCACGGCGCATAGTCGTAGAGGAAGACGAAGCGGTAGGTCTCCAGGGGATGGTCGATGCGCGCGTACTCCGGCTGGCCGAGTCCGGCTTCCAGGCAATCCTTGAAGGCGCGGAACTGCTGCTGCCGGGCCTCGTCGGCGCCGGGGACCGAGATCCGCCGCGTGGCCTTCGGGAAATCGACGTCGAGCGTCACGCCCACCTGGGCCGGCCGGGGCACGTCGGCGAAGGACTTCTCGAAGCAGTCGCGCGTCGTCGCCTCGGCCCGCGCCATGAACAGCTCGATGCCTCGCACGTGGCCGCAACGGTCGCGGGGCAGATCGATGCCGTCTCCGCCCGCGCACTTGCGCACTTCGACCCGGGCCAGCGTCAGCCCCGACGCGGGCGGCAAGGCTCCCGCGTCGGCCACGACGGGAGGCGGCGGCGCGGGCGGCGGGGACGGGGGAGGCGCCGGCGGCGGCAGTGCCGCGCCGGCATCGGCCGCCGGCGGCGGCACGGGGGCGAGGGCGGCATCGATGTCCGTCCGGAGCTGGTCGGCGCTGCCGCGCACCACGGCCGTCCCGGGCGCCGCGGCGTCGGGAGAGGCGAGCGGCCGGCTGGAGGCGGAGCGATCCGTGGCGCCGGGCTTGCAGACGAAGTACACGAGGCAGAAGCCGACGGCCATGGAGCCCAGCGCGACGGACACGAGCGGCAGCGCCCGCACGCGCTCGGCGGGCGTCGGTTCTCGGACATCGGGCGGCCCCAGGCGGTCCGCGCCGGGCTCTCGAGAGGCGCTCACGCCGGGATCGGTACCGGAGACGGGCGACGGGGTCAAGAACCGACGGCGCTCGGCGTTGTCGATCCCGTGGCCGGATGTTAGAGTCCCTGGGGGTGGGGGGAGGTTGGATGTGGACGGCGAGCATGACGAACTGGCTGGCGACGTTGTGGGGAGCTTGGGCCGCGCAGCCCAAGAGCGCCGAGGACGAAACGGACTTCGGGATCTGGTGGGGGGTGATGATCGCGATGATCGTCGCCCCGATCATCATGTACTCGATCAAGTTCTTCGCGGACCGGCGGCGCGACCGGATGACCCGGGAGCTGATCGACGAGTCCAAGCGGGAGGGCCCGGTGCCGGAGCTGCCGCCCGACTTCGAGGTCCCGCAGGTCGTGCCGCGGAAGAAGGAGCGGGGGTTCGGCCGGTGGCAGCGACGCCGCTAGGCTCCGGCCGCGGCGTCCACGCGCCCCCGCACGCGGCGGCCGGGTCCGGCCGGGCAACGGCGCGCCGCGGCGGCGCGTCGTGGGGAGGTCGAGGACGGTCATGACATTCCTCCTGGGCATCCTGTCGACGCATGCGGAGTGGCTCCCGTGCCTGCTGGACGCGCAGCGCGAACAGCTCCGGATCCCCGAATCCCCGGAGAAGGGGGGGTGGGGCATCGGCTTCTACCACCAGGGGGAGGTGCTGCGGCGGCTGACCCCGCTGGACAGCGCCATGCCGCTCGACTTCCACCAGCTCGCGCACGACGTGCGCAGCCGGATCCTGGTCGGCCACGTCCGCCGCGCCAGCTCGGGCGGGCCGAGCGCGGCCAACACGCACCCGTTCCGGTATCGCGAGTGGCTGTTCGCGCACTGCGGCGACATTCCGGAGTTCGCGCGCCTGCGGCCGCAGCTGACGCAGAACATGCCCGAGTTCCTCGCCCGCGACATCGCCGGGGAGACGGACTCCGAGGTCCTGTTCCACCTGGTCCTCACGCACCTGCACGAGCTGGGCGGGCTGCGCGAGCCGGACGTCAGCGTGTACGTCGTCGGCGAGGCGACCCGGCGCGCGATCCACGAGATCGACCAGGCGGTGGCGGCGGCGGGCGCGGCGCGGCCCCCGTTCGCGCTGGTCGTGACCAACGGCGCCTCGATGATCGCCGCCTGCCGCGACGAGCGGATGTGCGTCGCGCAGTTCGACCGCCTCGTCGATTGCCGGGACTGCGGCGAGGAGAAGGTCCGGGCGCAGTGCGAGATCCTGCGCCGGGAGCGCTCCGACCTGCGCGCGGTCATCGTCGTCTCCTGCCCGCGGGAGCTCCCGCCGCGCTACGAGGGGGTGTCCGAGGAGTCGTTGCTCGCGATCAAGCCGGACGCCACGGTGGAGGCGATCCCCTTGCGACCCTCCGCGACGGGGCTGTCGGGCTTCTAGCCCGGTCTACGGCTCCACGGGGGGTCCCGGGGTGGTCGAGCCGGCCGCGGTGCCCTGGAGCTGGTTGGTGATCTCGCGGAGCTGGCGGATCTTCTGCCACAGCCAGCGCTTGTTCGGGTAGTTCTCGAACTTCTCCGCGAACTGCGTGTACAGCGTCAGCGCCCGGTCGAACTGCCGCATCCGCTCGTGGCAGTCGGCGAGCGAGAGGTGGTAGTCGTCCGCCATGTCCTTGTCGAGGTCGGTCTCGATCAGCCCCTGCAGGACGCTGATCGCCTCCTCGCACCGCCCCTCCGCCTTCAGCACCTCGGTCAGCTCGAACTGCACCCGCGAGATGTACGGGCTCGCCCGGTCGAGCGAGATCGCCTGGCGCAGCTCCGTCTCCGCGTCCGGCCAGCGGCCCTCGTGCATCGCCTGCAGGCCGATCTGGAAGTGGTCGAACGAGAGCAGGCTCCGCGCCTGCGCCAGCAGGTCGCGCACGATCGTCCGCTCGTTCGGCGTCAGCTCCTCGTCCGCCTTCTCCGCCCGCAGCCGGTCCCACTGCGCGATCACCTGCTCGTAGTTCTCGTTGCGGTAGAACTCGTACAGGGCCGAGATCGCCGCCTCGTCGCGCTTGTTCGGCTGCACCGCCGGCTTCGCCGCCTCGACCTTCTTCCGGAGCTCCGACTTCTCCTCCTCCAGCTTCCCGATCCGCTCCTCGTCCTTGTCGATGCGCACGTCGTACGCCATCTTCAGGCCGACGAAGATCAGGACCACGAACAGGACGTAGGCGACGGCCGAGTTCCACAGCATCCGCCGCTCGTACGTCTTCTGCTTCTTGGCCACCGTCTTCAGGTCGGCGCCGAGGGCCGAGGTGAGGTTGTTGGTGCGGATCACGAGCGAGCGGATCTCGACGATCTCCTTCTTCACCTCGCGGATGTCGTCGTCGAACGGCTGCATCTGCGGGCGCGATCCTACCGGAGCGTCGCCGCGCGGGCAAATCACGGCGGAGCCGGCCCGCTTGCCAGCCCCGAAACGTTCGTGTAGAAGCGCCGCCAGGAAACGGAGGTGTCCCCGTGTACGACTCCTCGGACATCCGCAAGAACCTGAAGATCCTGATCGACGGCCAGCCCTACGTCGTGGTCGAGTTCCAGTTCGTCAAGCCCGGCAAGGGCACCGCCTTCACCCGGACCCGGGTCAAGAACATGATCACCGGCGCCGTCCTCGACAGGACCATCCGCTCGGGGGAGAAGCTCGAGCCGGCGGAGGTCGAGGAGCGGACCGTCCAGTACATGTACCGCGAGGGCGACAACTTCTGGTTCATGGACACCTCGAACTACGAGCAGATCACCGTCTCCGAGGCCCAGCTCGGCGACAACGCCGCCTACCTCACCGAGAACCTCGAGATGCGGGTCACGATCTTCCAGGGTCGCCCGGTCGGCGTCGAGCTGCCGACCTTCATCGAGGTCCAGATCACCAAGTGCGAGCCGGGCGTCCGCGGCGACACCGCCAGCGGCGGCACCAAGCCCGCCACGATCTCCTCCGGCGCGCTCGTCCAGGTCCCGTTCCACATCAACGAAGGCGACTGGATCAAGGTCGACACGCGCGACGGCCACTACGTCGAGCGCATCCGCAAGTGAAGGCCGCCGGCTCGGCCGGCGGCTTCCGGACGTTCGCGCCAAGGACGCAAAGGCCCGCAAAGGGCGCAAAGGGGTACCGGGCCGGGGGACGGATTGGCTGAGACGACGGCCGCTGCCACTCGCGATCGACTTCTCTTGCGCGCGAGAACTCTCGCCGCCGTGCGCGAGTTCCTCGACGGGCGAGGGTCCGTCGAGGTCGAGACGCCGCTCCTCCTGCGCGCGCCGGCGCCGGAACGACACATCGTCGCCCTGCGCGTCGAGGGCGACCGCTGGCTCGCCGCCTCGCCCGAGCTGCAGATGAAACGCCTCGTCGCCGCCGGCTCCGGTCCCATCCACCAGCTCGGCCGCTCGTTCCGCGGCGGCGAGCTGGGGCGCCACCACAACCCCGAGTTCACGATCGTCGAGTGGTACCGTCCCGGCGTCGACTACCGGGCGATGATGGACGAGACCGAGGCGCTGGTCCGCTTCGTCGCCGAGCGCGTGCCCGTGCCGGCCGGCGCTCGCGTCCGGCCGCCGCTCGCGCTCTCGCAGCCGTTCGACCGGCTGCGGGTCGCCGATCTGTTCGAGCGTTTCGCGGGATGGCGTCCGGGCGGCGACGTCGACGACGATTCGTTCTGCCGGGCGCTGGTCGACCGCGTCGAGCCCGCGCTGCCGCCCGATCGCGGCGTGCTGGTCTTCGACTATCCCGCTTCCCAGGCGTCGCTGGCACGGCTCTGCCCGGGCGATCCGGAGTTTGCCGAGCGGTTCGAGCTGTACCTGGGCGGGCTGGAGATCGCCAACGGCTTCACCGAGCTCTCGGACCCGGCGGAGCAGCGGGCGCGGTTCGAGGACGAGCGCGCGGCCATCGCAGCGCAAGGCCGGGTACCCTACCCCCTGGACGAGCGCTTCCTCGAGTCGCTCCCGGACCTCGGGACCTGCGCCGGCGTCGCGCTGGGGCTCGATCGCCTGCTCCTGGCGCTCGCCGGCGCCGGCGACATCGGCGACGTGACGGCCCTGCGCTGGGACGAGGTGTGACCCCGTGCGACGCATCCTGGTCCCGGCTCTCCTCGCCGCCGCCCTGGGCTGCGGCCCGCCGGCGACGCCGCAGGAGCCCCCGCCGGACCCCGCGGCTCGGCAGCGCAACCTCCTGCTGCGCCCGGGCGGCCTCTTCGTCCAGGTGCGTCTGGACCGCGTCCGCACGTGGCTGCCGTCGCTCGGCGAAATCGCCGCCCTGAGCTGGACCCCCGACCTTCCCGGCGCGTCCTGCCTCGTCGACTTCGTCTGGAGCGCCGAGCTCGCCGCCGCCTGGCTCGCCACCCCCGGCACCCTCGCCGCTCCGACCTCGGGCGCCGCGCTGTTCGACGGCGTCGCGGCGGCCGACGAGCGGGTCGAGACCTGGATGAACTGCGTCCTGGCAGGCCTCGGCTCCGGAGCCCAGCGCCGCGACATCGCCGCGCCGCCGGACGCGTCCGCGCCCTCCCCTCCCCCGCCGCTGTCGTTCCTCGTCGGTACTGGCCGCTGGCGCAACGCCGGCCTCGCACCGCTCGACGCGGCCGGACGGTACGGCGTGGTCGTGGGCGAGCCGTTCGAGACCTGGGCGTTGGAGCTGGCCGGGCTCGCCCCGCCTCCCGCCGCGCCGGCCCCGGGACCCGCCGCGCTGGTCGAGGACGCGGACGTCCAGCTCGTGTGGCTTGACGCCGACGCCGTGGTCGAGCTGCTCGAGCGCGGCTCCGCCGGGCTGGGTCCCGTGCCGCCGCCCGAGGAGATCCGCGGCGTCGCCGCCGGCCTGTGGCTGGGCGAACGGCCGCACGCCGACGCGTGGGTCCAGGCGCGCGGGCCCGAGGCGGCGGCCGCGGTCGCCGACACGCTGCGGACGTTCGCCACCATGCTGGAGCTGAGCGTCTCCGTCCAGGCCGCGCAGCTCGGCAACGTCTACGGCGCCGACATCCAGCAACGCGCGGAGCAGGTCGCGGCGATCGCGGAGCAGGCGGTGATCGACGTCCACGAATCGCTCGTCCGCGTCCACCTCGACCTGACTCCGGCCCAGATCGAGCTCGTGCAGGGCTTCGCCCTCGCCCTCGCCAGCCGGGGGCTCCAGGAGTAGGGCGGGAGTCGGGAGTCGACCGTCGACGGCCGACAGTCACCGGGACGCCCCTTACTCCTCGGCACTCGACTCCGCGTCGCGGAAGCGCGCCACGACGGGCTCGGCGATCGCCGGGCGGAAGAGGGTCGCCGCCAGCTCGGGCGGAATCGTCGCGCCCCAGCAGCCCGCTTCCAGCGCCAGCCGGAGCTGGGCCTCGTCCTTCACGCTGGCCGCCAGGACCCGCGCCTCCGCGTCTCGGCCGACGCGGCAGACGTCCGAGAGGAGCTTCGTCGCGTCCAGGCCCGAGGACGACGCGCGGCCGACGAACGGGATCAGCACGTCCGCCCCGGCCTCGGCCGCCAGCAGCGCCTGCCCCATCGTCAGGATGGCCGTTGCCGCCGTCCGGACGCGGACGTCGCGCAAGCGCGCCATCGCCGCGAAGCCGTCGCCGTACGCCGGGACCTTGACCCACAGGTCCCAGCGCCAGAGCGTCGCCAGGCGCCGCCCGTCGCGCACGATGGTCTCGACGTCCCCCGTCGCGGCCTGCAGGAAGAGCTGCCCCACGCCCAGGCGCCGGCAGCGCTCCGTCGCGGCCTCGGCCGTCGTCTTCGCTCGGGCCAGGATCAGCGGATTGGTCGTCACCCCGGCAAAGGCGCCGGTCGGCCACAACGCCCCCAGCGCCTCCTCCTCGATCGTGTCCAGGAAGATCCTCATCGCCCGGAGTATCGGATCCCTCCCCGCGGGGCGCAACCCCGCCGGCCACCGGAATCGGAGGCCTGCCGGCGCGGCGACGAAAAACGAAAAACGAAAAACGAAAAACGAAAATCTGTTCTACTCTCCCCCCGTGCCGGAGTCGTCGCGCCAGCCTCTCGAACTTTCCCGCGCGGACCTGGAGACCGTCGTCGCGGCCCTCGGCCAGCCGCGATACCGCGGCGACCAGATCCTGGCCTGGCTCCACGGCCGAGGCGTGCTCGATCCCGCCGACATGACCGATCTGCCCCGCGCGCTCCGCGAAACGCTGCGCGGCTCGTGGTCCGCCGAGCTCGACAGCTCCGTCTCCGACGTCGCCGTCTCCGCCGACGGCACCACCCGGATCGACCTCGCCCTGCGCGACGCCGCCTGCACCCAGACGGTGCTGATCCCCGAAGCTCCGGACGACGCCGAGGACGACGACGACGCCCCTCCCCGCGCCTTGGGACCGAAAACCGACGACCGACAACCAGCCACGGCTCCCCACCCCCCATCCTCCCCCACCCGCTTGACCTTCACGCAGTGCCTTTCCACGCAGGTCGGCTGCGCCTTCGGCTGCACGTTCTGCCGGTCGGGCTCGACCGGCCTCGTGCGCCATCTGTCGGCCGGCGAGATCCTCGCGCAGCGCCACTGGGCCCGCCGGACGATGGCGGGGCGGGGCGACATCGCGCGCACCGTGGTCATGGGCGTCGGGGAGCCGCTGCACAACATCGAGGCGCTGCTCGCGGCCCTGCGCGTGCTCGCGGATCCGCGCGCGGGCGGCGTTTCGCCACGACGCATCACGGTCTCGACGATCGGGCTGCCGGAGGGCATTCGCCGTCTGGGCGAGGCGTTCGAAGGGCGCATCGGCCTGGCCTGGTCGCTGCATGCGGCGGACGAGGAGACGAGGCGGCGCCTGCTGCCGGCGGCGTCGCGCCGGCCGGTGGCCGAGGTCGTGGCGGCGCTGCGTGCGTACCCGCTGCCGCCGCGCCGGCGGATCACGGTCGAGTGCGTGCTGGTGGGCGGCATCAACGACTCGCCGCGTCACGCCCGCGACGTCGTGCGGCTGCTGTCGAGCCTGCGCTGCAAGGCGAACCTCATCCCGTTCAATCCGTGGGGCCAGGCGCCGGCGGAGCTGCGGGCGCCGCCGGCCGGGGCGGTGGAGGCGTACCGCGAGACGCTCGCGGCCGCCGGCATCTCGGTGTTCGTGCGCAAGCCGCGCGGGGCGGACGTTCTGGCCGCGTGCGGCCAGCTCCTCGGAACGTCCGACTTGTCCCCGGAGGGCCGTTTGCGATAGGCATGCGGCTGCATGACCGAGCGCTCGCCGATCCGGGGCTGGATGTTCGGTGTCGCCGCCGCGGTTTTCGCCGCGGCGGGGATGGGCATCGCCGCCATCGTCTTCCATGGGCAGTCGCTGCCGCCGGAGATCCCCTACTTCGAGTTCCGCCTGCTGGTCGGCGCGGGGCTGGTGGCCGAGGTCGAGGTCGGCGAGGAGGAGATCCGCGGCGCGGCGCGGGCCGGCACGTCGACGGAGGCCGAACGCTACGCGAAGCTCGCGGCGCCGTACTGGCCGGCCGAGGCGGGCGCGGCGCCGCGCACGCAGATCCCCTTCCCGACCCTGGGCGCCGGCGGCGCGTTCCGCACGCAGCGGCCCGGCGGCGAGCCCACGGCGCCGTTGCTCGCGTACCTCGACGAGCACCACGTGCGGCATCAGGGTCTGGCGCCGGCGATCTGGCCGGCCGTCGCCGCGTACGCGCTCGGCGGCGCCGCCGTCCTGGCGCTCTTCCTGCTGGCCTTCGCGGTCGCGCGGCGGGGCCGACCGTCCGCCGCGGGACGCGCGTCCCCCGCGCTCGACGGTTTCCAGCTTCCGCCGCCGGAGATCCCCGAGACCCGGTTCCACGACGTCGGGGGGATCGATGACGCGATGGACGCGGTGCTGGAGCTGGCGGACCTGCTCAAGATGCCCGACCGGCTGCGGCGCCTCGGCGCCACCCTGCCCCGCGGCGTGCTCCTGGCCGGTCCGCGCGGCGTCGGCAAGACGCTCCTCGCACGCGCGCTCGCCGGCGAGGCGGGCGTGCCGCTGTTCCGCGTGCCGGCGCCCGAGCTGGCCGGGACGTCGGCGGCCGACGCGGCGCTGCGCGTGCGCCTGCTCTTCGACCGCGCCGCGCGCGAGGCGCCGTGCGTCGTCGTCATCGAGGACCTCGAGGGCGTGGCGCGCCGTGCCCGGCGCGAGGACGCACCCGCGAACGAGCCGGGCGGGACGCTGCAGGCGCTGCTGGCCGAGCTCGAGACCTTCGACCCGCGCTCGGGCGTCGTCCTGCTCGCCGCCACCTCCCGCCCCGACGTCATCGACCCCGCGATGCTGCGTCCCGGGCGCTTCGATCGCGTCCTGGCGCTCGGCCGCCCCGATCGTTTCGGCCGCGAGGCGATCCTGCGCGTGCACGCGCAGCGCGTGCGACTGGCCAACGTGAGCCTCGCCGACGTCGCGGCCCGCACGCCGGGCCTGGTCGGCGCCGAGCTGGCGGCGCTCCTGAACGAGGCCGCCCTCATCGCCGCACGCCGCGAGCACACGGCGGTGATGCGCGAGGACATCGAGACGGCGCTGCCGCGGGTCGTCGACGTCGCGCTGCGCGCCGTGCGCGTCTTCTCGATGGAGGAGCGGACCCTCCTGGCCGCGAACGAGGCCGGGCGGGCGGTCGCCGCGGCCGTGCTGCCCGAGCATCCCGAGGTCTCGCAGGGTGCGTCGCTGGTCCCCCGCGACCGGGCGCTCGAGACGTCGCTCGTCCGCCGGCCCGTCGAGGAGCGCAAGGTGCTGGGCGAGCCGGCGCTCAAGGCGCGCCTGGCCGAGCTGGTGGCGGGCCGAGAGGCCGAGCTGCTGCTGCTCGGCGGCCCGACCACCGCCTCGCGCGACGCCCTCGCCGACGCCCGCGCCCTGGCCTCGACCATGGCCGCCGAGCTGGGCATCCGCGCCGCCGCTTCCGCCGGCCGCGCCGGGGAGCTCCTCCGCGACGGCGTCCCCGAGACCGTGCGCCTGCTGTCCGAGGCCGAGGCGCGCGCCCGGGAGGTCCTGATCGTCAACCGCCGCGCGCTCGAGGACGTCGCGCGGCGTCTCGCCGAGCGCGAGCGGGTCTCGCCCGGGGACCTTCTGCGCATCGTCCACGGCCAGGCGCCGGCGGCGGACGCGGAGGCGGACGTCGTCACGTTCCCGGCCGCGGCCGGGCCGGGACGGGAGCCCGAGTGACGCGACGGTCGCCGGCCCGGTTCCCGGCTCCCCGAGGCTCGCCGCCGGCGAGCCGTGCGCGCCGGGCCCCTCCGGACGCCGTGGCGTTGCGAGCGACGGCCTGATGGACCTCTGGGACCTTGTCCTGCGTCTGCTCGACGGTCCGATCGGCGCCGCGCTGGTCGGGCTGGGTCTGCTCGCGGTGCGTTGGCTCGTACTGCTCTCCGTGGTGCCGATCCCGGCCATCGAGGACGTCGGAATCCTGCTCCGCTCGGCCCTCGCCGTGACCCTGGCCGTGGGCTCGCTGCCGGCGGCGCTGCCGGTGCCGACGAGCGTGCTCGATCCGGAGGTGGCCGTCGCGCTCGCCGCCAAGGAGGCCCTGGTCGGTCTGGCGCTGGGAGCGATCGTGGCGTTCCTGCTCTCCGCGTTCGACGCGGCCGGGAGGTTCTCGGACCTCTTCCGCGGGGCGACCATGTCGGAGGTGTTCACGGGCCTGTCGGAGGGCTCGAACAGTCCGCTGGGGGCCTTCTTCCTGGTCGCGGTGCTGGCGCTCCTGTCGGTCTCGGGCGGGCTGGTGATCCTCCTGGGAGCGCTGCTGCGTTCGGCGGAGGTCTTTCCGGTGGCGGAGCTGCCGGCGCGTCTGTCGGCGCCGGGCGACTTCGTCGGCGCCGCGCTCGGGCTTTTCGGCCGTTCCTTCGAGATCGGCCTCCTTCTGGCGTCGCCGGCGATGGCCGTGGCACTGCTGCTCGACGTGTCGCTGGGGATTGCCGCGCGCGTCTCGCCGGGGTTCGAGGGCTACTTCCTGGCGATGCCGTTGCGGGCCGCCTTCGCGCTCGGCGCCATGGTCGTCTCCCTCGCGCTCGTGCGCCCGCACCTGGGAACTCTCGTCCGTTCCGTGTCGCGGCTGCTGGCGCCCTGATCCTGCGCGGCGAGCCGGCCCGCCGGATCGCCGTCCATCGGAGCACGCGCAACGCTCGCCTTGCCGTCCGGCCGCTTGCAACTCGGCCGTCTTGGCGTTCCGACCGCCGGCATGCTACCATCCGGATGTTTCGACGGTTTCTCGAACGAAGGGAAGGAGGAAGCGATGAGGGCACGGGTGCACGGACTCGCCAATGTCGTTCGGATCTCCGTTCTGGTGGTCGCGGCCATCGGCTGCGGCGGGGACGATGGTGGGGAGCCGGCTTGCGGCCCCGCCAACTGCCCCGGCTGCTGCGCCGACGGCTACTGCTGGGCCGGAACGGAAGCCGAGCTGTGCGGCACCGGAGGGATGTCCTGCGGGGCGTGTGCCCCGGGGCAGTCGTGTCCCGCCGGCGCTTGCACCGGTGCGACCACCTGCGGCGACGGGCTGCTCGATGCCGGCGAGTCTTGCGACGACGGCAATCGGGCGAGCGGCGACGGCTGTGATTCCCTGTGCCAGACGGAAAGCTCGCCCGACGCGGATGCGGACGCCGACGCCGACGCCGACGCCGACGCCGACGCCGACGCCGACGTTTCCCGGCGGTGCACGGGAACGGCCACCCCGTGTTCGACGATCTCGAGCCCGACCGCGTGCGCCGCCCAGCTCGGTTGCGATGCGGGCAGAGGGACCTGTGCGGGCGTGGCCTCGAGCTGCTACGGGTACTACGACCTCTCCTCCTGCATCGGCCACTACGGGTGCGACTGGGACGGCCAATGCGACGGCTTCGCGACGAGCTGCTACACGTACCGCAGCAGCTACTCGTGCACGTCCCAGGACGGGTGCTACTGGAGCTCGTACTCCGACGACTGCTCCGGCAGTGCGCGGTCGTGCTCCTCGATGAGCTCTTCCTACTCCTGCGACACGCAGGACGGCTGCTCGTGGTCCGATGAGTGCACCGGCGTGGCCACGTCGTGCAGCGGGATCTACAGCGACTTCATGTGCGAGGACCAGGACGGCTGCCGTTGGGAGGCAGGGGGGGACTGTTCCGGGACGGCCGAGCCGTGCGAGTCGCTGACGCTCGACGAGTGCGCGCTCCAGGCCGGGTGCCGGATTTCGTAGCGCTGCGGCGCGGCGCTCACGGTCCCCCGCAGAACGCCGCAGCGCGTGTTCCGGCCCGGCGACGGCACGCGCGCCGGTCCGAGGCGGATCCGCGCGCCGCACCACCTCGACACCGCCACGAGCAGGAGCAGGGTCGCGAGGAGCGCGAAACGCCCGCCGCCGTGCCCAGCGGCGCGGCAGCCGCAGCCGTCGCCGCCGGCGTCCGCGGCGCCGCCGTCGCTCGAGGCGTCGGTCCTCGGCACGTCCAGCGTGGGGACGTCGCGCGGGACGTCGGCGGCGGCATCGGCGTCCGCCTCCCCCTCGGCGACGCAATCCTCGTCGGTGGTCCCGTCACAGTCGTCGTCCAGCCCGTCGCACGTCTCGGGACGCAGGACGTCGGTCTCCGACCAGAGGCGCAGGTCGCCGCCGTTGAACGTCTGGTACCCGCCGACGTTGTTGTAGTCGGTGCTCCAGAAGTCGGCCTTCTCGTAGAAGTCGTCGATGTGCCGGACCCACAGGCGCACGTCGGGATGATCGGCGAGGCCCACGCTGAACTCCCCGGCCTCGACCGTCAGCTCGATCATCTTGGTCTCGCCGGGCGAGAGGCTTCCCAGGTGCAGCGTCACGGCGCCTCCGGGATCATCGTGCGCGGGGTTCTCGGGAAGCTCGTTCGCGTCGTTCAGGCACCACTCGGCGCCGCAGGTGTGCGCGGGCCAGTTGTCGTAGATGTCCCAGTGCCGCAGGCGCAGGAACGGCTCCTCGAGCCACAGGCCGACCTGGACGTGGCGGCCGACGGCATCGCCGTTGTTGGCGACGTAGAAGCGCTGCACGGTGGTCTGCCCGCTCCACATGTCGAAGATGCCCTCGCTGCCCGACAGGATACACTCGTCGCGCGGCTGATCGGGGATCGTCTCGGTCTCGGCACGCAGCTCGATCAGCGGCCGCGTCGGCGTGCATCCGCCGCAGCCGCACTCGACGTAGTCCATGTACCGCGTCCAGTCCCATCCCGGGCCCGGGTCCCAGTGCGTCCCGCCGCAGTACAGGTCGTTGGCCTCGCCGTGGCCGATGACGTGGCCGCGGTCGCGCGGAATCCCGTGGTGGTCGCACAGCCAGCGCGTGAGCCGGGCGCTGGCGCAATACATCGCGTCCGTGAAGTCCTCCGGTCGCGTCGCGCTGCCCTCGTGCTCGATGCCGATGCTGCGCGAGTTGAGGCAGCCGACGTGCCAGGCCGTGTCCTCGTCCTCCACGCACTGCACGACCTCGCCCGCCTCGCTGACGACGTAGTGCGCCGAGACGTCATGGCACCCGACGAGCCAGCCCCAGCAGCCGGAGAAGCCGCCTTCGCAGGTGTGCACGATCACGAACTCGACCGTCGATCGGCTCGCGTTGGTGTACGAGCACGCCGGCCCGACCCAGCGCGCCTCCGGGTAGTCCGGCGTCGCCTCCACCCGCGGTCGCGGCGGCGGCGCGTCCAGGTCACCGTTGTCGTCGGCCGGCAGCCAGCCCCGCCCGTACGGGAACGCGGCGTGCACGTAGTCCGCGAGCGGCCCCAGCCGCGCGATCACGTGCGCGGCGTAGTCCCAGGACGCCGTCGGCACGTCGAACCCCGCCCAGCGGAACAGCGTCTCCTGCAACGAGCCCGACGAGCGCGCGACCTCCGCCAGGGCCGCGGCGCCGCCCAGGACGTTCGCCCGCGCCTCGGTCGCCAGCGCCTCGAGCGTGAAGCCCGACAGCGCGGCCGCGCGATCCAGCGTCCGCCCCGCCACGAGGCCTGCCGGACCCCACCTCCCGTCGCGCGTCGGCGCCTGGCTCATGTGCCCGCCCGACTCCACGTCGGCCAGCGCCCGCAGCAGCGCCTCGGGCACGCCGTAGGTCCGGGAAGCCTCGGCGAAGACGTCGTCGGCGACGTCGCCGGCCGACACCGGCGCCGAGGCGGCCAGTGCTGCTCCGAGCATCGCGGCGGCGGCGAGATGTCGTCCCGTCATGGTCCGGGCCTCCCTCCTGCGCAGTATCCTGCCCGCCCCGCACACCCGCGGCAAGCCCTCTCCGCACCACCCGCCGCCGGCGACCGGCCGCCAGCCGCGCCGCTTGCGGCGCGGGCCGGGTCCGGCGGCGTGTTGCACCCGCCGACTCTTCGTGTTCCACTCCCCCGCCATGAAAGCGGATCATCGACCGGACGTCGGACCGACGCGCCTCGCCGCTCCGCTGCACCTCCTCGCCGTACTGGTCGCGGGGTGCGGCGCCGCCACGCCTGCCGGCGGCTCGGCCGGGACGGATCCCGGGGCAGGCTCGCCGGCCGAGGCGGCGTCGGTGCGACCGCCCTACGTTCCGGTCGATCTGGGCGACCGGACCCTGCTCACGCAGCCGGCGGCGGAGCCCGATCCGGATCCCGGATTGCCGTACCTCGCCGCGGCCGACGACCGGGTTCCCGGCGAGGATGCCGTGCCCGAGCCCCGCGCTCCGCGCCCCCGGTCGGCCGGCGGCGCCGACGGCGGGCTCGAGCCGGAGCAGGTGCGCGACGTGGTCCACGATGAGCTGCCGCGCTTCCGTCACTGTTTCGAGCGGCTGCGCCAGGGCAACCCGAACGCCACGGAGGCCCGCGTCACCGTCCGCTTCACCATCGCGACGGGCGGGAGCGTTTCCGACGCGGAGGTCGCCAGCGCGGTTCCGGACGACGACGATCTCGCCTCGTGCGTTCTCACCCTCGTGCGCGCGCTCGACTTCCCCCGCTCGTCCGCGGCGACGACCACCACCTACCCCTTCGATTTCCGCGTCACCGACGGCGACGACTAGCGGAGACTACTTCCCGCGCGGGTGGTGCTTCTCGATCACCTGCCGCAGGTGCGTCTTGTCCAGGTGGGTGTAGATCTCGGTCGTGCTGATGTCGGCGTGGCCGAGCATGGTCTGGACGGCGCGCAGGTCGGCGCCGTGGACCAGGAGGTGCGTGGCGAACGAGTGGCGGAGCCAGTGGGGCGACACGTCGCGGTCGATGCCGGCCTGGCGCGCGTAGCGCTGCACGATGCGCCAGAACTGGACGCGGCTCATGGCGCGTCCGCGACGGCTGACGAACAGGGCTTCGACGCCGGCCTTGGCCTGTTGTCCGCGGAGCGCCAGCCACGCGCGCACCTTCGACGCCGCGACCTCGCCCAGCGGCACCAGCCGGCGGCGGCGGCCCTTGCCGCAGGCCGAGACGTAGCCCACTTCCAGGTTGACCTCCCCCCAGCCGATCGCCACCAGCTCCGACACGCGCAGACCCGCCGCGTACATCACGTGGAGCATCGCGGCGTCGCGCACGCCTTCGGCCGTCGATTCGTCGGGCGCGTGCAGCAGCGCCAGCACCTGCTCCTCGCTGAGCAGCTTGGGCAGCGGGCGCGCCAGCCGCGGCGTGCGCACCTTGCGGGCCGGGCTGTGCTCCAGGACCCCCTCCTCGACCGCGAAGCGCAGGAACGACTTCACCGCGGAGAGCAGGCGGGCCGAAGAGCGCGCGGACAGGCGAGCCTTCGAGGCCGCCACCAGGACCTCGCGCACGTCTTCCTCGGTCACGTCCTTGAGGGCCCGCCCGCGCTTCTCGAGCAGCTCCGCGAAGCGCCGCAGGTCGGCGGCGTACGAGGTCACCGTGAGGTGCGAGTACCCCCGCTCGACCTCGAGCCGGTACAGGAAGCGATCGACGAGCGCGTCCACGCCCCCGATCCTACGCGGCCCAGCCGGTCCGCGGCCAATTCGCCGCCCGCCGCGGCAACCGATTGCCGGAAACCGAAGACGGAAGACGGAAGACCGACAACGGCCCACTCGCCGGGTGCACCCGGCGCGCAGCAGTGCCATACTCGCCCCGTGCCGGACCCCAGAGCGAACAGCCTGCTGCTCGGCTCCGTTTTCGCCGTCGCCATCTTCCTCAGCGTCGTGCTTCGCCGGGGCAAGACCCGCCGCGTGAATCTCTTCGTCCTCTTCTGCGGCTCCGTCGCCGTCTGGTACGTCCTCGACCTTCTCAAGGCGTGGCGGGCCGACTCCCATTGGCGAATCCTCTCCGACGTCGCGCTCGTCGTTCTCCCGCAGATGGCGATGCGCTTCTTCACCGCCTTCCTGGGCGACGAGCCCCGCGGGTCGCGGCTCGTGCCCATCGGTACCGCGCTCGGCGTGATCGTCCTGGCCGGAGTGGTCTCGCCGCTCGGCGAGACGCGGTTCATGCAGGGGACCCTGTTCGCCTACGCCGGCGGGCTGCTCTACACGACGGTGCTCTTCCTCTACCGCCGTTCCCGGCGCGTCGCCTCGCGCGTGGAACGCGCGCGCATCCAGGTCCTCGTGGTTGGCGGGGCACTCGCCATGACCTTCTCCCTGCTCGACTACCTGCCCGTGGTCGGCGTCGAGTTCCCGCCACTCGGCCCGATCTTCACGCTGATCTACCTCTACACCCTGTCCCAGGCCCTCCTCCTCTACCGGCTGCTCGACGTCTACGAGCTGGTCGGCCGCTTCGCGGTCCTGAGCGCGCTGGCGTTGACGCTCGCCGCGATCTTCTACGCCCTGGTCCAGTGGCTGGGCACCTCCACCTGGTTCTTCCTCAACGCCATGGCCGCGGCGTTCGTGATCCTGATCGTCTTCGACCCGTTGCGCACGATGGTCGAGCAGAAGATCGGCGAGATCATCACCCGCGAGCGCTCGGAGTTCGAGTCGCAGGTGCTGATGCTGCGCCGCCGGCTCCCGCGCCTCTTGACCCTGGAAGACATCGCCGGGGCGGTGGTGGGAGCCCTGGAGGAGAGCCGGCGCTTCACCCACGGCTCGCTCTACCTGCTCTCGGCCGACGGCCTGTCGCTGCTCCGCCGCGGCTGCTTCGGTCCGCTGCCCGTGCCGGAGCTGGAGGTCGCCGCCGCCCGCCCGCTGCTCGACCGCATTCCGGGCGACGAGCCGATCCGCCGGGTCGTGCTGCAGCGCGAGCGCGAGGCCCTGCTGCAGACGGACGAGAAGGACGTCCGCAAGATCGAGACGCTCGACGGGGTACTGGGCATCCTGGCCGAGCTGCAGGCCGGCGCCGTGTTCCCGGTGCGGGGCGAGTCGCGCCTGCTGGGCCTTCTGGCGCTCCGGGACGAACGGATGCCCGAGGGCTTCGCGCCCGAGGATGTCGCGCTACTCTCCGGCCTCGCGGCGCAGGTCGCCATCGCCGCCGAGAACATCGAGCTATACCGCCAGATGAAGGTGCGCGACCGCCTGGCGGTGGTCGGCGAGATGTCCGCCGGCCTGGCCCACGAGATCCGCAACCCCCTGGGCTCGATCAAGGCCGCCGCGCAGATCCTGGCCGAGGATTCCCCGCCCGACGACAAGGGGATGCTCGAGGTGCTCGTCGAGGAGTCCAACCGGCTCAACCGCGTCGTCACCGAGTTCCTCGAGTATGCGCGACCGCAGGGCGGCTCGGCCGGCCCGGCCGCCGTCGGCGCCGTGCTGCGCCGCTGCCTGCAGCTCGTCCAGGCCGAGCACGGCGACGCGGTGCGCTGCGAGCTGTCCGCGAGCGACGGCCTCCCCGACGTTCCGGTCGATCCCGAGCGCCTGCTCCAGGTGTTCCTCAACCTCGCCCTCAACGCCGCCCAGGCCATGGGCGGCGGCGGGACGCTGGAGATCGTCGCGGCCGTACGCCGCGACTCCGGCCCCACCGCCGCCGGCCGCGCCGGCGGCCACCGCCGCGTCGCCGTCCGTTTCCGCGATCACGGACCCGGCATCCCGCCCGAGGTCCTGCCGCGGATCTTCATCCCGTTCTTCACCACCAAGGACCACGGCACCGGCCTGGGGCTCGCCATCTCGCAGCGCATCGTCGAGGACGCAGGCGGCACGATCGTGGTCCGCTCGGAAGTCGGCCGCGGGGCCGACTTCACCGTCGTCCTGCCCGCCGTCGCCCCCGCGGACGAGCAGCCGCTCAAGACCCCGCCGACCTGAGGAACCGCTCGAGCAGCTCGTCGCCGCCGTCCACCCGCAGCGCGACGCGCACCACCATCCACGCGGGCTCGTCCCGGCCCCCGGTCCCCGGCGCCGCACCCAGCCGAGCCGCGTCCTTCTCCGTCAGCACGATCCATCGCGCGCCCGCCGCGCGCGCTTCGCGCGCCACCCGCATGAGCAGCGGGGCCGACAGCGCCGCGTGGTCGCGGCGGGTCGTCGCCCCCACGACCCGGCATCCGCCGGCCTCGACCGCGCGCACGACGCGCTCGGGCCGCGCCACCGCACAGAGCACGAAGACCGGCGGCCGGGAGGACGGCGGTCGTCGCGGCTCGCCGCCGGGCCACGCGGACGCGGGAACGAACCCGGCGACCTCGACGCGCGCCCGCGCCGCCGGCAACCGCACGCCGGCGGGCGCGTCGCTCCGCTCGACCAGCAGCAGGTGGTCCGCCTCGCCGGGCCGCACGCAGCCCGGGCGCCGCTCGCCCGCCGGGAAGACGGGGATTTGCCAATCGTCCCCCGGCCCCAGGCAGACGAGGCGGAAGTGGGCCGGGGCGGCGTGCGCCAGCGAGGGATCGTCGAGCACGATCGCGGCGCAGCCCGCGGCCGTCGCGCGCTCCACGGCCCGCTCCGCGCGCTCCTCGGGAAGAACCACGGCGGCGGGCAGTCGGCGGCGGTAGAGCTCGATCTCGTCCGCGACGATGCCGCGCGGACGCGTCCCGACGGCCACACGGCCGCCGGTCCGCCGCGCCAGACGTTCGGCCAGCCACAGGCACGCGGGCGTCTTGCCCGCTCCGCCCAGCGCCAGGCCGTGCACGGCGAGTGTGGGGAGTTGCGAGGCGGGCGCGCGCGGCAGGACGGGGCGGCGCCGCCGGGCCACGAAGTCCGCGGCGCGCGCCAACGCGCCGAGCAAGAGCCATGGACGGTCGTGCGGCCGCTCCATCAGCCCGGCAAGATACCACCCGCGACGGTGTGATCCCTACGCACTTCCCGCACTTCCCGCACTTCCCACACTTCCCGCACTCCCCGCACTTCTCCCGCACTCCCCGCACTTCTCCCGCACTTCTCCCGCGTCGGCTCTCGACTTCCCGGCCCGATCGCGGTACACGTTCAGGACATGAGCGCCAGCTATTCGAGCATTCCTCCGACCCCGGTTCTCGGCCAGGGCGCCAAGATCGCGGGGCGGTTCACGATCCAGCGGGCGTTCCCGGCGGGGAGCTTCGGCCAGACCTACGAAGCGACCGACGACCGCACGGGAAAGCGCACGGCGCTGCGCCTGATCCCGGCGGCCCAGGTTCGCGACAAGGAGGACGCCGAGCGCGTGCGGACGGCCGTGAAGGCGGCGGCGGGGCTCATCCACCGCAACATCGTCGGCACCTACGGCATCGGCCAGGAGCCGAGCGGCGACATGTTCCTGACCATGGAGTATGTCGACGGCCAGCACCTCCGGGCGCTCTTGGAGCGGCGGGTTGCGGCGAACAAGCGCTTCTCGCTGCGCGGCGCGTTCAACATCGTGGCCCACGTCTGCCACGGCCTGACGCACGCGCAGTCGAAGTCCGTCGTCCACGGCTCGCTCTCGCCGTACCACGTGTTCGTCGGCCGCACGGGCCGCGTGAAGGTCGCGGGCTTCGCGCTGTCGCGCATCCTGCCCTCGCTGCACGGACTGTCCGCCGACATGCGCACGTACCTGCTGGGGTACATGGCGCCCGAGGCCCGCGGCGCCCGCGGGGCGAAGCTCGACGCGCGCAGCGACGTCTTCTCCGTCGCGGTCATGCTGTTCGAGCTCCTGGGCGGCAAGCCGCGACCCGGAATCGTGCCCAGCGCCGCGGCGCTGCCCGAGAGCGTGCCGCCGGGCGTGCGCAAGGTGATCGAGACGGCGCTGGGCCACGCGCCGGAGCAGCGGCCGGCCTCGGCGGCGGAGTTCGAGAAGCGCCTTTCGGCCGAGCTGCAGCGGCTGGGGGAGATCGAGCCCGCGGACGACGACCTGCGCCTCGACGTGGAGGTCGACCTCGGACCACCGCCGGAGGGCCAGCCCGCGAACGAGCCAAGCATCCCGCCGCAGCCGCCGGCCTTGACCCCCGTCCGGATCCCGGCGGCGCCGCCCCGGGTCCCGGGCGGCTCCGCGCCGCGGCTTCCGGCCGTCCCGGCGGCGGTGGACATCTCCGTCGCGCCCGCCGCGGCGGGCGGCGGCGCCGCGGGCGCCATGCTCCGCGCGGCCGCGGCCACGTCCCGGGGCTCCCAGCCGCCGGGGCGCGGCCGG
>JACRCZ010000136.1 GCA_016218765.1 Deltaproteobacteria bacterium
CGCGCGCGGCTGGAGACGGTCCGCGTCAAGGCGCGCGAGGCGGTCGGCGACGTCGTGCGGCGCTTCGACGGCGAGCTCGACGCGTTGCTCGAGCGCGAGGCGGCGCGACCTTTCTACCTCTACCAGCACTACTACGCCCCGCCGGAGGCGCTGGCGGCGCAGTTCGTGCTCCAGGCCAGCCCGCTGGCGTCGGCCACCGAGCCGCTCATCGACGTCTGGTTCGAGATCCTGCCGGACGGAACGCTCTCCCTCCCGGCCGACGAGCCCGACGGTCCGATCGACCAGACCGGCCACCGGCTCGTCGCGCGCGACGTCCTGCCCGAGCTGGTCGCGCGGGTTCAGCGGGCGCCGCGCGTCGGCGCGTCCGTACCACGCGGAGCGGGCGAGCAGGCCGGCGGCGGCGAGGATGGCGGCGGCGAGGACGAGCAGCGGGGCGAGCCGGCGCATTCAGTGCCTCGTCATGGGACCACCTTGGCGCGGTATCCCTTGCCGCGGGCGGTCTCGACGGCGTCGGGACCGATTTTCTTGCGGAGCTTCACGAGGTGGATGTCGGCGGTGCGGCTCTGGACCCCCGCCGCGTAGCCCCACACCGCCTGGAGCAGCTCGTCGCGCGTCACGACGCGGTCGGCCCGCTCGCACAGGTAGCACAGCAGGTCGACTTCGCGATCGGTGAGCGGCTCCTCGCGCCCGGCGTGGCGGGCGACGCGGCGTCCGAGGTCGATCTCGGCGCCGGCGAGGCGGAGCACGGCGGGACGCGCGGCGTGGCCGCGGGCGCGGCGCAGCAGCGCCTCGACTCGCGCCAGCAGCTCCTTGAGCCCGAACGGTTTGGTCAGGTAGTCGTCCGCCCCGGCCTCCAGCCCGCGCACCTTGTCGTCCTCGGCGTCCTTCGCCGTGAGCATGAGGATCGGCGTCCCGACCCCCAGCTCGCGCAGGCGCCCGCAGACGGAGAAGCCGTCGAGCCGCGGCAGCATCACGTCCAGGAGGATGAGATCCCACCCGCCGGCCTTGGCTTCGCGCAACCCCGCCTCGCCGTCGGCCGCCCCGGTCGCGGCGTACTCGCGGTGCTGCAGGGCATCGACCAGACCCCGCCGGATGAGATCCTCGTCCTCGACCACCAGGATACGGGCCTTCATGGGTCGATTATGCGTGCGAACGGCCGTCCCGGATTGAAAAAAGACGGTAACGGATCCGGAGCAGCCTGACGGGCGGTCGCAAGGCGTGGGATGACGAGCTCAGGACTCGCGGATCGCCGGGTCCAGGACGCCGAGCAGCAGCGAGGGCAGGAGCGGGGAGTACGACGGGGCGGAAGCGCCGAGCAGGTCGCCGGCCGCCACGGGATCGCCGGGTGCGACGGTGACGGAGGCGAGGTGGCCGAGCAGCAGGCCGCGGCCGTCGGCGGTCCGGATGAGCACCGCGGTGCCGTAGCCGTCCAGCTCGCCCGCGTAGGCGACGACGCCGGCCGACGGCGCCGCGATCGGCAGGCCGGCCGGCAGGTCGAGCGCCAGGCCGCCGCGCAGCGCGTCGGCGCGCGTGGGAAACGAGGCGGGGACCGCGACGGCCGCGGCGGCCAGGGGCCCGAGCGTTCCGGGCTCCGCCGTGGCGGGCGCGAACGCGAAGGCCGCGACCAGGCCGGCCAGCTCGTCGTGCGAGCCCCTGGCCAGCGACGCGAGGCCGGCGGGGGTCTCGAGCGACGACAGCAGGCGGCGGTGGCGATCCACCTCGTCCGAGAGCTGCCGCCGCCGGTCCTCGAGCTGCCGTTCCAGCGCCCGCTGGGACCCCAGCTTGACCGTCAGCTCGGCACGCACCGCCTCGGCCTCGTCCCGCATCGCTTCGTAGCGCGACGCCAGCTCCGCGTCGGCGCGGACCAGGCGGCGCACCAGCGAAGCGCGGAACCGCGCCTCGGCCGGATCGTGCGAGGTGAGCACGATGCGCGCCGTCCCGCCGCGACCGATGCGGTCGAGCAGCACCATGCGATCGAGCACTTCGACGCGGAGCGCGGACATGCCATTCTCCAGGCGCGCGAGGTGGTCGCGGGTGCGGGCCAGATCGCCGTTGACGTCGGCCAGGCGCGTCCTGCAGCGGGTCAGATCCTCCTCGCGCCGCGCCAGCTCGGCCTCGGCCTCGCGCAGCGCGTCCCACAAGGAGGCCGGCCCGGCAGCCGGAAGCGGCGCCGCGGCCGGCGCGCCGGCCGGAAGAGGCGCCCAGGGATCGACGGGCGGCGCGGCGGCGGGACCACCGGGCGCCGCGGGAAGGGCCAGCGGCGGTCGGGCCACGACGGCGGACGGCGCGGGCCCGGGGAGCGGGACGTCGCGCCAGGAGCCGCGGGGGGGAACCTGCGCGTCGGCGGCGCCGGCCAGGAGTGCGACCAGCGAGCCGACGGCGAGGGCGCCGCGGCCGGAGAGGCGGGGTGCGTCGCGGACGACCGGGACCCGAACCGCGGTCCGCTCGACGTGGGTGGGCCGCGTCCGGACGGCGGGTCCGCGGCCCGCGGGACCGGCGAAGCCGCGCCCGGAAGGGCGCGGTTCGGATTCGGCGGGCGGATCCGACAGGCAGAGCATGCGCATCTCGATCTCCTACGCCTTGAGCGCCTTGCCGACCGAGAGCCAGGCCCCCGTCAGCCCGATCGCAGCGGCCACGGTCACGAAACCGGCCCAGACCACGGCCGGCAGATGCTGGATCGGCGTCCGGCCCAGCACCGGCGCCACGTCCACCAGGCGGTCCCGCACGGTCGCCACGAAAAGCGCGATCGCGCCGAGCGCGATGCCGGCCGCCAGGACGGAGCCGAACAAGCCCTCCAGCAGGAACGGCACACGAACGAACCACGGCGTGGCGCCGCACATCCGCAACACCTCGACCTGCCGCCGCCGCCGGTAGAAGTTCAGCCGGATCGTGTGCGCGACGACGAAGATCGTCGCGAAGATCGCCAGCGACCCCAGCGCAATGGCCAGCACCCGCGCCGCGCGATGGATACCCAGCACGCCCGTGTACCAGTCGCCGTGCGTCTCGACCTGCTGCACGATGCTCAGCTTCTCCACACGCTCCACGAGCTGCCGGTAGTGCGCCTCGTCCGCCGTCGCCGGATCGAGGCCGATCTCGACGTAGCCCGGGAAGAAGGTGGCGTCGAGCGACGCCCACGCGTCCTGCTCCTCCGGAAACGCCTCGACCAGACGCTGCCGAGCCTGCTCGCCCGAGACGTGACGCACCGCACGCACCTCCGGCATGGCCTCCAGCGCCGCGCCGAGCTGCGCGACGTCGGCCGCCGGCGCCTCGGGCCGCAGGTAGGCCGTGACCTGGAACTGGTCCGCCCCACCCCACCGCTCGACCTGGTTGCCGAGGCTGAGCGCGACGGTGGCCAGCGAGCCGACGAGGACGAAGGCGACGCTGAGCGTGAGCACCGTCGCCAGGTTGGTCCCCCACTCGCTGCGGAAACCGGCCAGCGTCCGGCGCAGGTAGTACCCCAGATGGTTCATGACTGGAACGCCTCCTGCGTCATCGCCCCGTAACGCACGTCCTCGACCGCCCGCGCCTCCTTGATCTCGTCCACCGAACCCTCCACCAGCGCCACGGTCCGGTGCGGCCGTGCCGCGATGAGCATGTTGTCGTGCGTCGCCAGCAGCACCGTCGTGCCCTCGGCGTTCACCTCCTCCAGGAGGTCGACCACCATCGCCGCATTGCCGGCATCCAGGTTGCCCGTCGGCTCGTCGGCCAGCACGAGCGACGGACGCGTGACGACCGCGCGGGCCACCGCGACGCGCTGCTGCTCGCCGCCCGAGAGATCGGCGGCGGGAATGTCCTCGTAGCCGGCGAGACCGACCCGGTCGAGCGCCTGGCGGACGCGGTCGTAGATCTCCCGCTGGGGCAGGCCGAGGATCTCGAGGGCCAGGGCGACGTTGTCGTAGACGGACTCCTCGCCGATGAGCTTGAAGTCCTGGAGGATGACGCCGACGTTCCGGCGCAGGAACGGGACCGCGCGCGGCGCGAGCGCCAGGACGTCCTTGCCGCAGAACTGGATCGTGCCGGTGTCGGCCGCCTCCGCGCGGTAGATCATGCGCAGGAGCGTGCTCTTGCCCGAACCCGACGGGCCGGTGACGTACACGAACTCGCCCGCCTGGACGTCGAACGTGACGTCGCGAAACAACGGCCGGGCCGCCCGGTAGCGCTTCGAGACGTGTCGGACTTCGAGGATTGGTTGTGCCGTTGCCGCCGTCATTGCCACCCACCTCCGCGGCCCGTTTGTATCGTCCCCGCCCCGGCGGGCCAAATTTCCGGCAGGTCGCGGGGATTCGGCGCGGATTCGCGATTCCGCGAGCCGCGCCGGGGGCGAGCGCCGCGAAACGGGTGTTCGAGCGTCCAGTATTTCGTTTCTGCAATGCTCTTCCCGGGGACGGACTCACGGTAGGGCCATCGTGCACGGCCTGAACGGGGGTCCGGTAGTGGATAGCCTGTGGAGAAGCTGTGGATGGTCGGAGGAATCACTGTGGGTCCGTACAGGTAACCCCTTATCTTGTCGGTCGTTTTCCTGCCTGGCACAACATCTTGTACTTTCCTGTTGACACCGGACCGTCACCTGAAGATGATCGGGACCGCGTTGGCTCACGACCCCGCGCGGTCGGTGCCAAGGCCACGGGGGCCGCAAGACCCGAACTTGATGGCCAGGAGACCGGCTGCCGCGCGCTCGGCAGCCGGCGCAAGGTGGTCGTCGGTGCCGCTGTGGTGCGGTGCCGGTTTTGGACCGGGTGGCAGGGTTGAGGGAGGAAGAGGCATGAGCGGAATGAGGCGCGACGGGTCGGCGGCGGTGGCGCGGGAGGCCGGGTCCGGGGGCATGCGCGAGGAGGCACGGCAGCGCGGGAGCAGGGCGGGCGGCCCGGCGACCCCCCGCGAGCCGCCAGGACAGGCAGGCTCGGGGCAGGCCCCTTCGACAGGCTCAGGGCAGGGCCCTTCGGCAGGCTCAGGGCAGGGAACGGGGGCGCTGGCGCGGCGCGGCGGCCTTCGTTTCTCCCGCCGTTACACGTCCCAGGGCGTCGACCCGCTGGACGCGGTGACGTGGGATCGGCGCGACGCGGCGATCACGAACGAGAAGGGGGAGATCGTCTTCGAGCAGAAGGGGATCGAGGTCCCGGCGTTCTGGTCGCCGACGGCGACGAACGTCGTGGTCTCGAAGTACTTCCGCGGCGGCCTGGGGCGGCCGGACCGCGAGACGAGCGTGCGACAGGTGATCCAGCGCGTTGCCGGGACGATCGCGGGTTGGGGCCGGCAGGGCGGGTACTTCGCCAGCGAGACGGACGCGCAGACGTTCGAGGACGAGCTGACGTGTCTCCTGGTGAACCAGTACGCCGCGTTCAACAGCCCGGTCTGGTTCAACGTGGGCATCGAGGAGCACCCGCAGTGTTCGGCGTGCTTCATCAACTCCGTCAGCGACTCGATGGACTCGATCATGCAGCTCGCCGCGGTCGAGGCGCACCTGTTCAAGGGCGGCTCGGGCACCGGCTCGAACCTCTCCGCGCTGCGGTCCTCGCGCGAGCCCCTCTCCTCGGGCGGCCGCGCGTCCGGCCCGGTCTCGTTCATGCGCGGCTTCGACGCCTTCGCCGGCGTCATCCGTTCCGGCGGCAAGACGCGTCGGGCGGCGAAGATGGTCATCCTCAACTCGGATCACCCCGACGTGCTGGAGTTCATCCGCTGCAAGGCGACCGAGGAGAAGAAGGCCTGGGCGCTCATCGACTCCGGCTACGACGGCTCGCTCAACGGCGAGGCCTACGCGTCGATCTTCTTCCAGAACTCCAACAACTCCGTCCGGGCCACCGACGACTTCATGCAGGCCGTCGTTGACGACGGCGAGTGGCACACGCGTTGGGTGACGAACCGCGAGGTCGCGGACACCTACCGCGCGCGGGACGTGATGAAGGAGATCGCGGCCTGCGCGCACCTGTGCGGCGACCCGGGCATGCAGTTCGACACCACGATCAACAAGTGGCACACCTGCCCGCAGTCCGGCCGGATCAACGCCAGCAACCCGTGTTCCGAGTACATGTTCGTCGACGACAGCGCCTGCAACCTCGCGTCGCTCAACCTCATGCGCTTCCTCGACGAGAACGGCGCGTTCGACATCGATGGCTTCCGCCATGCGATCGACGTCCTCATCACGGCGCAGGAGATCATCGTCGAGCCGGCGCGGTACCCGACCGAGCAGATCACGGCCAACAGCCACCGCTTCCGCTCCCTCGGCCTAGGCTACGCCAACCTCGGCGCCCTGCTCATGGCCCGCGGCCTGCCCTACGATTCCGAAGAGGGACGGGCGTTCGCGGCGAGCATCACGGCGCTCATGACCGGCGAGTCCTACGCCCACTCCGCCCGCATCGCGTCCCGCCTGGGCGCGTTCGCCGACTTCGAGCCCAACCGCGCCGACATGCTGCGCGTCGTCGATCAGCACCGCGAGGCGCTGGGCCAGATCCCGCCCGCCCTCGCCCCCGCCACCATCCTCGCCGCGGCGCGCGAGGTGTGGGACGAGGCCCGGACGCTGGGCGCGGCCCACGGCTTCCGCAACGCCCAGGTCACCGTGCTGGCGCCCACCGGCACCATCGCGTTCATGATGGACTGCGACACCACCGGCGTGGAGCCCGACATCGCACTCGTCAAGTACAAGCACCTCGTCGGCGGCGGCCGCCTCAAGATCGTCAACCACACCGTCCCCGCCGCCCTCCGCCGGCTCGGCTACGGCGACGACGACGTCCGCCGCCTCACGGAGTACCTGGAGCGCGAGGGGACGATCGAGGGTGCTCCCGGCCTCAGGGCCGAGCACCTGCCGGTGTTCGATTGCGCCTTCAAGCCGCTCAAGGGCGAGCGCTGCATCACCGCCATGGGCCACGTCAAGATGATGGCGGCCGTCCAGCCGTTCATCTCCGGCGCGATCAGCAAGACGGTCAACCTGCCCCACGAAACCTCGCCCGAGGAGATCGCGCAGGTCTACATCGATGCCTGGATGCTCGGCCTCAAGGCCATCGCCGTCTACCGCGAGGGATCCAAGCGCACGCAGCCGCTCTCGCTCGGCAAGGAGAAGAGCGCCGGCGCCGTCGTCGACGCCGTCCTCGAGGCGAAGGCCGTCGCGGCCCCGCGCTCCTTCCGCCACCGGCTGCCCGACGAGCGGCAGAGCATCACGCACAAGTTCGCCATCGCCAACCACGAGGGCTACATCACCGTCGGCATGTACGAGGACGGCTCGCCCGGGGAGATCTTCGTCAAGATGACCAAGGAGGGCGCCACGCTCTCCGGCCTCATGGACTCCTTCGCCCTCGCGCTCTCGCTGGCTCTGCAGTACGGGGTGCCGCTCAAGGTGCTGGTCGAGAAGTTCAGCCACACGCGCTTCGAGCCGTCCGGGTTCACGCCCAACCCCGAGATCCCCTACGCCAAGTCGATCATGGACTACATGTTCCGCTGGCTGGGGCGCAAGTTCCTCCCTCCGGAAGACGCCGCCGTCGGCGCCTCGTCCACCGACCAGGTGCCCCTCCCCCTCGACGGCACCTCGACGCCGCCGGCGCAGGCCGAGCACCAGCTCACGCTGGGCCGCTTCGACTCCGTCGCGCCCCCGCCCCCGCCCTCGCGGGAGGCCGAGCACAAGACCTACGTCGCCCAGGCCGACGCGCCCTTCTGCTCCAACTGCGGCGACATGATGGTCCGCTGCGGCTCCTGCTACCGCTGCTTCTCCTGCGGCGACACCTCGGGCTGCTCGTAACCCGTGACCCCGCCGTACCGTCTCGCGACTCCCCTCCTCGTCGCACTCGGCCTTCCCGCCTGCTACCTCTCCTACCGGGAGACGTCCGAGCGTGACGCGGGGCCGGACCGCGCGGATGCGCCCATCGACACGGCGGACGTGTCCGACGGTGCGCCCGACGACGCCGATCCCCCCGCCTGCGATGCCCTGCGCGTCGCAGGCGCCCTCGCGCTCGACGATGCGCCGGCCTCCAGCGTCACGCCGCGGCTGGTCGCGCTTCCCGACCACGGGGTCGGAGTCGTGACCGTCAGCACCGACGGGGACCCGACGCGGGTCCTCTACGAGCGGCTCGATCCCGCGCTGGGGCGCACGATCGGCCCGGTCACCGTCGCGACCGACTCGTTCACCTGGGCGGAGCCGGCGCTCGCCGGGGCCGGGCTCCTGATCGCGTTCGGCCTGGCGGGCGACGAAGACACGATGCTCGTCCCCGTCACCTTCGACGGCGCTCCGGCCGGCACGCGTTTCACCGTCCCGCTCACCCACCCTTCGATCTTCCGTCCCTCGCGCTCGGGCTTCTTCTGGCTGGCCTTCGTGATGCGCACCGACAACTCGTTCCAGCTCGCGCACCTGGCCGCCGACGGCACGCTCCTGCACGAGCCCGTCGTCATCGACGCCGGCCGCTACGGCTCGGGCCACGGCGCGGTCGCCCGTCCCGACGGCGCGTCCCACGTCGTGACCTATCCCCGCGAGGGTCCCCCCGGCGTGCGCAACGGCTACGTCAACGCCCTGACCGAGAGTGGCGTTCCGGGCCCGGAACGGCAGCTCGGCGAGGCCGGCGACGGCCCGGTCCAGCCCGTGCGGCTGGGCGACGCGCTGGTCCTGGTACGGTCCGGCGACGACGCGCTCATCCTGGAGCGGACCGACTTCGGCACCCTGGAGCGCCTGGACCGCGTCACGTACCCGCCGGCCCCGACGAGGCCGATCGCCGGCGCGGTCTCCGATCGGCTGCTGATTGCGTACACGATCCCCGGCACGTTGCGCATCGACGACTACGGCACGGAGCTTGTCCCGGTCGCGACCCTCGATGTGCCCCTTCCGGCGTCGAGCCTTGGTCCGGGATGGAGCGTGGCCGAGGGTCCCGGCGCGCTGTACCTCGCGCTATCGATCGTCGAGGGCTCGCGTTCGTATCCGTGGATCGTGCGCGTCGAGTGCGCCGGCGCGCGATGATGCGGCGTTCCGCGCGTTGCGTCGCGGCCTCGTGGCGCGGGCGCCGCCGTGATCAGGCGAGGGCCAGCAGCACGCCCTTGAGGAACTCGTAGAACTTGGCGACGGACGCGACGTGGACGCGCTCGGTGGGCGAGTGGGCGCCTTCGATCTGCGGTCCGAAGGAGAGCATATCGATGCCCGGGACGCGCGAGCCGATGATGCCCGTCTCCAGGCCGGCGTGGATCGCCGTGACCTTGGCCTCGGCGCCGTACATCTTCTTGTAGGTCTCGCGCGCCACCTTGAGCAGGTGCGAGTCCATGTTCGGCTTCCAGGCCGGGTAGCCGCCGCCCTGGGCGACGTCGGCGCCGGCCAGCCGCGCGGTCGCGGCGACCTGGCCGAGCAGCGCCTGGAGCGTCGGGCCGACGGACGAGCGGCTGCTGGTGACGATGCGCAGGGCGCGATCCTCGGTGGCGACGACCGCCAGGTTGTTCGAGGTTTCCACGAGCCCCGGGATCGCCTGGCTCATGCCGAGCACCCCGTGGGGCAGCGCGCACAGGAGGTCGAGCGCCCGGCCTGCGGCGGCGGCGGTGATCGGCTTGGGCCGCGCGGCGGGCGGCGCCGCAAGCTCCACCTTCAGCTCGGGCTCGATTCCCGCGAACTCCTCCCGGAGCACCTTCCCCCAGCCCTGGACCAGCTTGCGGAAGTCGGCGTCCTTGCGGGTCGGGACGTAGACCGTCGCGGTGGCCTCGCGCGGGATCGCGTTGTGCTTGTTGCCGCCTTCGATCGAGCCCAGCCGCAGCGACATCCTCGCCGCCGCGTCGCGCAGGACGCGGACCAGGAGCTTGATGGCGTTGGCGCGGTTCTCGTTGATGTTGAGGCCCGAGTGTCCCCCGCGCAGGCCCGTCACGCGCGCGGTGAACGCCTTGAAGCCCTTGAGCGACGCATCGCGCCGCAGCGCGAGCTTGAGCTCGCTGTTCCCGCCGCCGGCGCAGCCGACGTACAGCGTCCCGTCCTCCTCCGAGTCCAGGTTCAAGAGCCGCCGTCCGGCGAAAAAATCGGCCGGCATGGACAGCGCGCCGGTCATCCCGCTCTCCTCGTCGATGGTCAGCAGCAGCTCGAGCGGCGGGTGCACCACGGATCTGTCGTCCATGAGCGCCAGCCCCGCGGCCACGCCGATGCCGTTGTCCGCCCCCAGCGTCGTCCCCGTGGCGTGCACCCACTCGCCGTCCGCGACCGCGCGGATCGGGTCCCTCTCGAAGTCGTGCTTCGTGTCCGCGTTCTTCTCGCACACCATGTCCAGATGTCCCTGGATCACGAGCGGCGGGGCCGACTCGCGCCCCGGCGTCGCCTTGATCCTGATCGCCAGGTCGCCGACGGAATCGCGCCGGACCTCCAGTCCCCGCTTCTTCGCCTCCGCCTCGACGTGCGCCACGACCGCCGCCTCGTTCTTCGACCCGCGCGGGATGCGGCACAGCGCGGCGAAGTGCTGCCACAGGAACTTGGGCTCCAGGTTCGCGATGTCCATCGTTCCACCTCCTCGGTAGGTGTCGGACACTACCTCACGGCACCGGCCGACCGCCAGCGGAACGGGCGATCAGGTCGCGGGACACCGGCGGGATGGAACCACCGATGGACACCGATGGGTCATCCCTCGCAGGCGGCGGCGAACGCGGCGTCGAACTCGGCGCGGCTCTGCGCGGCCACGCCGGCCGGCAGGCGACCCGCGACCACGACCGCGCGTGGGCCGCCCTCGACCAGCAGGACGCGCAACCGCTCCTCGGCGCCCGCCTCTCCGACCGTCAAGCGATCGACACCCCGCGCCACCGACCCGTCGGGCCCGCACGCCACCTCGCCCAGCTCGCCGTACGCGGCCGAAAGCCCGCGCGCGACCGACTCGACGGCCGCAGGCGCGACCGTCCCCACGACCAGCAGGCCGCCGCCGACCCGCTCCAGCGCGATGCCGCGCGCCAGCGGGGACCGCAGCACCGCCGGCGACAACGCCCAGTACGGACCGGCGGGCAACGGCACCACCAGCCCCGCGTCCTCGTCGACCCAGCGCCGCAACACCGTCGGACCCCCCGGCGAGTACGGGACGTCTTCCGGCGCCGGCCAGCCGTCCTGCGCGACCGCCCCGAGCGCGGCGACGGCCCGCTCCTCCAGCCGACCCGGAGGCGGCGCCCCGGGGAACGGGAACGGCTCCACCTCCGCCGCCTCGACCGTGGACTCGTTGGCCAACCGCGACAGGACCTCGCCGCCCGTGTCGCGCGGCAGGCCGCCGACGACGTGGACGAGGCTTCCGCGGCGGCACGCAGCCCAGGTCGGGCGCGCCACGCTGACCTCGCGACGGAACTGCTCGGCGTCGCACGCGTCGTCCCAGGCCGTGGTCCAGATCACCGACGGGATGTCCTGATCCGCGCGCAGCCAGAAGGCGGCGGTATCGCCGCGCCAGCCGTCGGCCGCGGCGAGAATGCGCGACCAGGCCGCGGCGCGGATGCGCCCCTGCTCGTCCCGCAACGCCCAGTTCTCGCTCGGCCCGGCGGGCGGGGACGGGGGCAGGGCGAGCATCCCGTCGGGCGCCTCGCCGCCCCCGGGAAGGACGAACTCGGGCGCGATCAGATCGAGACCCACGCTCATCCCGGGCGGCAGCGCCGACACGCCCGGCAGCGCGGTCAGCCCCGTGCAGTCTCCGGGGGGCGGCTCGCACAGCCCGGGCGGCAGGGGCACGACGTCGGAGAGCAGCACCTGCCACCCCGGAGACGGCTCGGAGATGAACGCGATGATCCCCGCCTCCCCGATCGTGCCCGTCTCCGCGGGCAGGTACCCCTGATCCCGCAACGCGGGGAAATCGGGCAGCGCCACGTTCATCGGCGCGTCGCCCGCGACGTAGCGCTCCGGATGCAGGATCGCCTCGGTCGATTCGGGCGGCCGCCGGTACGCCTCGTCGCGGGCCGCGTTGCCGCCGTTCCGGTCGAGGAACCGGACGAACTCCGCTCCCGCCTCGTAGGGAAACCGCATCAGGTAGTCGAACCCCCCGGACGGCTCGGCCGACGCGGGATCGTTCAGCGGCGCGAGCCACAGGTCCAGGTCGACGGCGTCCGGCGTGGCGCGCGCGGCGACCACCGCGGCGAGGACCGCCTCGGCGTCGCCCTCCTCCAGGGCGCGCAAGGCCAGCTCGCCGTCGCGATCGGGCCACATTCGTGGGGCAGGACAGGCCAGCGGGAAGGCCCGCCGCAGGAGCGCGTGCATCGACTCGTGCGCCAGGAGCCCGCGGAGGCTGACGGAGAGCTCGCGCCAGCCCGGCGGGGCCTCCCCGTGCAGGTCCAGCAGCTCGGGCGGCGGGGGGAGATACGAAAGATCGGCGACGCGGATGACGTCCTCTTCGCAGTCGTACGAACCGATCTCGCCGCCCGACGTGCCGCGGGTGGTGAGCTGGTCGGGCGTGGCCAGTCCCAGGCCGGCCAGGACGCGGAGCCCCACGAGCAGATCGTCGCCCCACGCGCCGCCCACCGCGGCCCCCGTCATCGAGTCGCGCTCGACGGCAAACGCCGCGGGCGGCAGCACCCGGATCTGCGGCGGTTCGCCGATCGCCAGCCCGCGCAGCTCGGACACCTGACCCAGCACCTCGAGCGCCAAATCCGCGACCTCGGCCGGTGCGAGGGGAGGAGGGGGAGGAGGGGGAGGAGGGGGGGGAGAGGGAGAGGGAGGGCAGGCAAGCGAAAGGAGCGCGGCTGCGAAGGCGGCGGCCGGCAGGAGCGGAGAGGGCACAGTTCTCGGTCTTCGGTTCTCGGTCCTCGGACGGGACCCACCCGTTTCCCGCGCACCCTTCCTCATCGTGGCTTCCTCGGCGAGATCAGTCCCGCAGCTCGCTCAATCGCTGGCGTACCTCGTCCAGGCCGCCGTCGTCGGGCGGGGCCAGCTCGAGGTAGAGCTCGAGGGCCTCGATGGCGGCATCGTCCTCGCCCTGGTTGGCCAGGAGGAGTCCCAGGTCGTGGTAGGCGTCGGCGAGAGTCGGGTCCTGGCGCACGGCGGAGCGGTACTCGGCGATGGCGAGCTGTTCCTGGCCCTGGCCGCGGAAGGCGACGCCGAGGTTGAAGTGGAACAAGGCGTTCTCGGGCTCGAGCGTGAGGGCATGCTGGTGCGCCTCCACGGCCTCGTCGTAGCGACGCAGCTTGCGCAGCGCGACGCCGAGGTTGTTGTACAGGCCGGGATCGTCGGGCAGGCGTTCGATCGCCTGGCGATACGCCGCCACGGCCTCGTCGAAGCGGTTGGAGCGGCGGTAGAGCACGCCCAGGCGTCCCAGGCTGAGGCCGTCGGTAGAGTCGAGGCGCGCGGCGTCCCGCAGCGCGCGTTCGGCCGCGTCCCACTCCTCCAGATCGAAGAGCACCTCGCCCAGCTCGGCGTGGTTCGGTCCGTACTCGGGGCGCAGCTCGACGGCGCGCTCCAGGGCCGTTCTTGCGCCGACGAGGTCGCCGAGCTTGCCGCGCGCCTGGCCCAGGCCCAGGAAGGCGTCGGCGTAGTTCGGGTCGAGGGTCGTGGCCTGTTCGAAGGCGGCGGCGGCCTCGCCCCAGCGGCTGGCGCCCATGAAATTGAGCCCGCGCACGAGCGCCTGCTGCGCCTCGGTCAGGTCGGGCCCGGACGGCCGCGCGATCGGCTCGACGCGATGCGCCGGCGAAGCCGCGGCGACGTCGGTCACCGCGGCGGCGCCCGCGTCCGCAGGAGCGGCCGTCCCCGCGTCGCCCGCGGCCGGATCCGCCAGCGGCTCCTGCGTGCCGGACCCGCCGGTCGCCGACGGTCCGCAGCGCAGGGCGAGGAGCGCCAGCGCGGCAAGAGAGGTCGTTCGTGCGAATCGGTTCATGCGCCACCTCCGGGTCGACGGCCGCAGTTCACTCGATCCCCGCGCGGGGATCAAGCGCCGCGGCTTGCGCTCGCCGTCCCGTCGTGTTCGACTGATCGCGGCGGCCGGGGGTCGGGGAGAGGCCGCCGGGGAGCGGGAATGACGGACGAAGCGAAGGACGGTGCGGGCGGGACGACCTTCGGCGAGATCCAGGGACGCGGGCTCGCGGCGGCCGCCGACTTCCTTCTCGCCGGCCAGGAGTACTGGGCCGGTCTCCGGCGCTATTTGGACGACTTCATGGTTCCCTTCGCCAACGCCGCGGGGATCTGGATGAACGAGGAGCTGCGCCGCCTGCCCCACGCCGACCCCCGCCAGCTCGCCATCGATTACACCCGCCTCCTCGCCATGAACCTCGACCTCCTCCTGCGCGCCATGACCGCGGGCACCGCCGCGGTGAACGGCTACCTCGCCCACGAAGCGCCGCTGGCCGAGCGCGCGCTCTGCAACTCCGCGGGCGGCGCCGGCCACGACGACCTCGCCGACTTCGCCGCGCGCCAGGAACGCCTGGCCCGCATGGTCCTGCGCGACCTGCCCGCCGCGATCGATGCCGTCGCCGCCGAGTACGGCTTCCACTTCGAGCAGGGTCGCCACCCGCTGTTCGCCGAAAGCGACCGCTTCCTGCTCTACCGCGTCACGCCCTCGGACCCGAACGTGACGCCGCGCCCGAACGGCAAGCCGCTGATCATCGTCCCCCCCTACGTCCTGGGCTCGAACATCCTCGCCTTCCTCCCCGGGGAAAAGCGCTCCTACGCCCACGCCTTCGCCGATCAGGGCATCCCGACCTACATTCGCGTCATGAAGCCGATCCACGACACGCCCGCCGTCCAGCTCATGACCCCGGAAGACGACCTCTGCGACACGCGGGCGTTCTGCGAGAAGGTCAAGGCCGAGCACGGCCGCGCCGTGACCCTCAACGGCTACTGCCAGGGCGGCTTTTCCGCCGTCTGCAACATCCTCACCGGCGAGCTGGACGGCCTCGTCGACGCCCTCCTCACGTGCGTCTCCCCGATGGACGGCACAAGGAGCCACGGGCTGGCCGGATTCCTGCGCGCCCTCCCGCCGCGCTTCAACGACCTGGCCTACGGCACCAAGCGCCTGCCCAGCGGCAATCTCGTCGCCGACGGTACGCTCATGGGCTGGGTCTACAAGCTCAAGAGCATCGAGGCCGAGAGCCCCGTGGCGGCGTTCCACCGCGACCTCAACATGTTCGCCGGCATGCCGGAAGGCCGCGCGAAGCTCGGCAAGTCCGCGGCGGCGATCACCTACTGGCTTCGCAACGAGCGCACCGATCTCCCGCTGCCCATCACGCGCATGAGCTTCGCTTCGTACAACGAGCCCGTGCGGCCCGACGGCACCCTCCCCGTCCGCGTCCTCGACCGCGAGCTCAACTTCAAGCGCATCACCGCCAAGGGTATCCCCTGGCTCATCTGCTACGGCGAAAAGGACGACCTCGTGGAGCCGGAGACCGCGCTGGCGCCCACGGCCTACGTGCCGGCCGAGGTCACCGCGTTTCCCCGGGGACACGTCGCCATCGCCACCTCCTGGTCGCACCCGGAGTCGGCCCACGCCCTGCACCTCCGGCACCCGGACGGCCGCCGCGGCCCCGTGCGTTTCCAGCTCGACCTGGACGAGCGGCGGGGCGCGGGATAGGCGGCACGGCGCGGAATCGTCGTGCCCACGGTTGACACGGGCCTCCGGAGGCACTTGGATCGGTAGCGATGAGCGGTTCCCTCGACCAGCTACCGATCCTGCCGTTGCGCAACATGGCCGTCCTGCCCGGGACCGTGCTCCCGGTCGACGTCAGCCGGCCCAAGTCGATGCGCCTCCTGGCCTCGATCGGCCTGGGGCGCGGACGCCACATCGGCGTCCTGACGCAGAGGAAACAGGACATCGAGGATCCCCTGTGGGACGACCTGTACGGCGTGGGGACGCAGGTGCGCATCCTGCGGGCGGTGCAGTCCGGGTCCGGCGGGTTCCGGCTGATCGTGCAGGGGGTCGAGCGCTTCTCGGTCGTCGCGCACGTGCAGACCGAGCCGTTCCTCGTCGGCCGGGTGCGACCCGCGGCGGACGCCGACGACGGGGACGTCGAGACCGCGGCGCTCCTGGCCAACCTGCTGGAGTCGGCCGGGCAGCTCGCCACGCTCAACACCAGCTTCGCGAAGGAGGCCGTGGCCAAGGCGCAGGTGGCGGCACGACCCGGCGCGGCGGCGGACGTCATCGCCGCGAACCTCCCGATCTCGACCGAGGAGCGGCAGCAGGTGCTGGAAACGTTCGCGGTGCGCGAGCGCGTGCAGCTCGTGCTGCGCCTCACGGTGCGGCAGGTCGAGGCGCAGCGGATCAAGACCCAGATCTCGCAGATGGTCGAGGAGGAGATGGGCCGCAACCGCCGCGAGTACTACCTGCGGCAGCAGATGCGGGCGATCCGCGACGAGCTGGGCGAGGCGGGGGAGGAGGAC
>JACRCZ010000014.1 GCA_016218765.1 Deltaproteobacteria bacterium
CACCCCCTCTCCAGTCTTCCAACCCGCTCCCCCACCACCCTCCCCACCACCTCCCGCGTCCCTTCCCCCGCGACTCCCCGCACCTCCTCCCACCCTCTCCGCGGATCCCCCGCCTCGTGCCTCGCGACAAGCGCCGCGACCTTCGCCTCCCGCAGCACGTCCGCCGTCATCCCGTCCGTCCCCAGCCCCACCGTCACCCCTCGCCGCAGCATCTCCCCCACCGGCGCGTACCCCACCGCGTTGTTCATGTTCGACTCGGGATTGTGCACCACCATCGTCCCGGTCCGTGCCAACTCCCGGATCTCTCCCCCATCCACATGCACGCAATGCGCCGCCAGTGTCCGCGGCCCCAACGCCCCGTGCCGCCGCAGCCGCATCACCGGCCTCTCCCCGTACCGCGCCACGTTCCGCTCCACGTCCGCCCGATCCTCCGACACGTGCAGGTGCAGCCCCAATCCCTCCGCCCGCGCCGCCTCCACGCACTCGCGCAGCGTCTTCTCCCCCACCGTGAACAACGCGTGCACCCCCATCATCGCGCTCACATTCCTCGACGGGTGGTTGCGCAGACTGCGCGCGAACCGCACGTTCTCCTCGATTCCCTCCCTCCCCCCCCCATCCCGATCCGATACCTCGTAGCAGAGACTCGCCCGCAGTCCGACCCGCTCCACGGCCCCCCGCAGGACATCCAGACTCCCCCCACACGCGTTCGGGCTGGCATGGTGATCGAGGATCGTCGTCACCCCGCACCGCACGCACTCGATGAGTCCCGCCAGCGCGCTCAGCTCGACGTCCTCCTCCCCCAACGCCTTGTCCAGCCGCCACCACAGCCGCTCCAGGATCTGCACGAAGTTCCGCGCCGGCGCCCCCGGCACGCTCATCCCTCGCGCCAGCGCCGAATACAAATGTGTGTGCGCGTTGCAGAACCCCGGTAGGATGATCCCCCCCTTCCCATCCAGTACCTTCGCGTCCCCCGCCCGCCTCCTCACCTCCCCCCACTTCCCGACCCCCTCGATTCTCCCCTCCCGTATCCACACCCCTCCCCCCTCGATGCACCGCCCCGGCGTGAACACCGTCCCCGGGCCGACGAGCAGCGTTTTTCGTATTTCGTTTTTCGTCATTCGCTCCGGGCCCCCCAATCGTGGCCGCCGCCGTCCCCCCATTTCCGGTCCGTCATTTCCTGTGTTGCGTCTTCGGTTGCGCCTGCCCGGCCCGTTTCCGGTTTGTCATCGCATGTTTCAGCTTTTTACTTCTTCTTCTTCGCGCCCCGCTGCGCCTTTGCGCCCCTGCGCGGAATTCCCTTCCCCTTCGTCCCTTCCCTCACGTCCCGCATGCTGACGCACCCCGCCACCGGACACACCAGCCGGCACAACCCGCACCCCACACACGCCTTGTCATCCACCACCGGCGCCCGGTCCGCCTCCCCCATCCCGATCGCCCGGTGCCCCCCGTCCCGGCACGCGATCACGCAGTCCCCGCACCGGATGCACAGATCCAGGTCGATGCGCGAGCGCACCTTCGCCCCGCGCGGCAGCTCGTCGTGTCCCACGATGTGCGGCAAAGAGCGCCCCACCAGCTCCGTCGCCGAACGCATCCCCACCCGGTCCAGGTAGTCCCCCATCCCCTCGACCAGCTCGTCGATGATGTCGATGCCGTGGTGCATGACGGCGGTGCAGAACTGCACGTTGCGCGCCCCCACCGCCATCAGCTCCACCGCGTCCCGCCACGTCACGGGTCCGCCCGTCCCCGTGATCGGCGCCCCGGTCCGCCGCGCGATCTCCGCGATCGTCCGCAGCGTCAGCGGCTTGATCGCCGGCCCCGACATCCCGCTGTACGTCGACTTCCCACCCACCTGCGGATACGGAATGAACGTCGCCAGATCGATGCCCATCAGCGACGGAACCGTGTTGCTCGCGCAGATCCCGTCCGCCCCCGCCTTCCGCACCGCCTGCGCCACCTCCACGATGTCCGCCACCATCGGCGTCAGCTTGATCACCACCGGAATCCGCCGCGCCGCCTCCTTCACCCACCCCGCCACCTTCGCCGACGCCTCCGCGTCCTGCCCCAGCATCGCCCCAGGCTTGCTCCCCAACGTCCCCTGCGGACACGAGAAGCTGCACTCGATCATGTCCGCCCCCGCAGCCTCCAGCCGCCGCACCAACGACTGCCAGTCGTGCTTCGTCGCCCCCATGATCGAGGCGATCACCACCCGGTCCGGAAACTCCCGCTTCAGGCTCTCGACCCGCTCCTCCACCACGTCCACGTGATGCTCGGAAATGAGATCGATGTTTCCCAGACCCACCACCCGCCGCCCGTCCACCTCCAACGAAGACATCATCGGATACGCCAGCGACACCGGCGTCCCCTCCATCGATGTCGTCTTCAACACCGCCCCCGCCCACCCCGCACGGAACGCGTCCCGCACCATCCCCAGATCGTCCGTCGGCGGCGCCGCCGCCAGCACGAACGGATTCGCGAACTTCACCCCGCAGAACGTCACCCCCAACTCCGCCCGCGGCCCCTCGTACACCTCCCGCCCCCGGATCGCGCCTGCGCCCGCGGCGGTCGCAGTCGTCGTCGGTTCGGCGTCGGTTTCACTCCCCCCAAAAAACTCCCCGATCGCCCCCGCCGCCTTCCTCCCCGCTCCCACCGCCGCCACCACCGTCCCAGGCCCCGACACCACATCACCCCCCGCGAACACCCACGGCATCGCCGTCTTCCCCGCGCCGTCCGCGTCCAGCCATCCGCCCGCGTTCCCCCCGAGCCCCAGTCGTGCGCGTTCACTCGCCACCAGCCCCACCGCCGGCACGATCGTGTCCGCTTCCAGCTCCAGCGGCGCCCCACGCGCCTCGAACTTCAACGCCGTCCGCTCCCCGCTTTCCCACTTCACCCGCCGCAGCCGGATCCCCGTCACGTGGTCCGTCCCCAGGATCGCGTCCGGCACGCAGTTGAAGAGGAATTCCACCCCGTCCGCCAGTCCCTCCTCCACCTCCTGCCCGGACGCCGGCATCGCCGAACGCGCCCGCCGATACACCACCGTCGCCCGCGCCCCCAGCCGCGCCGCCGTCCGCGCCGCGTCCAGCGCCACGTCACCACCCCCGATCACCACCACGCGGGACCCCATCGCCGGCGTCCCCGTCGCCCGCGCCGCCTCCAGCAGCTCCAGCGGCGAAATCACCCCCGGCAGGTGCTCGTTCGGGATCCCCAGCTTCCGCGTCGCCCACGTCCCCGTCGCCACGAAAACCGCCGCGAACCCCTCGGCCCGCAGCTCGTGCGGATCCTTGACCTCCCGCCCCATCCGCAGCTCCACACCCAGCGACTCCAGGATCCCGATCTCGAAATCGACCATCTCCGCCGGCAGCCGGAACCACGGAATCACCCGCCGCATCATCCCCCCGGGCTTCACCGCCGCGTCGAACACCACCACCCGCCGGCCCCGCAACGCCAGCTCCGCCGCGCACGACAGACCCGCCGGACCCGCCCCGACCACCGCCACCGGCCGCTTCGCCCACCGCACCGCCGGCTTCACGACCCGCAACGGGAAATGCCCCGCCGCGGCCAGCCCCCGCTCCCACTCCGCCACGTAGCGCTGCAATCCCTGGATGTCGATCGGCCGGTCGAGCTTGTCGCTCGTGCACCGCGAGACGCACGTCCGACCGCTCGGACACACATACCCCGAAATCCCGTAGAAGAAGTTCCCCGCCCGCAGCAGCCGCGCCGCCCCCGTCAGGTTCCCGAACCGGATCTTCCGGATGAACGCCCGCGGGTCGACCCCCGCCGGACACCCGCAACGACACGGCGCGTCATGACACCCCAGACACCGCAGCGCCTCCGCCCGCGCCAACGCCTCGCTCCGATACTGGGATTCCATCAGGAGGTCCCTACCGGCCCCCCATCGTCAACGCCATCACCGCCTTCGCCGTGTGCAGCCGGTTCTCCGCCTCGTCGTACACGATCGAATGCGGCCCGTCGATCACCTCGTCCGTCACTTCCTTCCCCCGATCGGCCGGCAACGCGTGCATGTACTTGACGTGCTTGTCCGCCAGCTTCATCCGCCGCGCGTCGCAGATCCACCCCTTGCTCTTCTCCAGGTTCGCCTTCATCTCCTTCTTCTGCGCCTCGCTGTCCTCCCACTTGTCGAACCACGCGAACCCGCCCCAGTTCTTCGGGATCACGATCTGCGCCCCCTCGAACCCGGCGTCCATGTCGTCCGTGAACGTGAGCCTCCCGCCGTGCCTCGCGTTCTGCTGCGCCTGCTCCACGATCGCCTGCTGCAACGGGAACTCCTTCGGCGCCGCCACCCGCACGTCCATCCCGTACCGCGTGAACAGCAGGATCTGCGACTGCGGCACCGACACCGGCTTGGCGTGGCTCGTCGCGTACGCCCACGAGATGCACACCTTCAGCCCCCGCAAATCCCTCCCGAACTTCTCCTGCATCACCATGAGATCCGCCAGACCCTGCATCGGATGGTAGACGTCGCACTGCAGGTTCAGGATCGGCACCGTCGACCACCGCGCCAGCTCGCGCAGGTACTCGTTGCCGATCCCGTAGAAACAGTTGCGGCAGGCGATGGCGTGGCCCATCCGCGACAGGATGATCGCCGTGTCCTTGGCCGACTCCCCGTGCGAAAGCTGCATCTTGTCGGGCGTGAGATCGTGCGCGTGCCCCCCGAGCTGCGTGATCCCCGCCTCCATCGAGTTCCGCGTCCGCGTCGACTGCTCGAAGAACATCATGAACACGGTCTTGTCGGGAAGCAGCCGGTGCGGCTCCCCCGTCGCGAACCGCCGCTTCAGATCGAACGAGACCTCCAGCGCCGTGTCGATCTCCTCCCGCGTCCACTCCTGCTCCGAGATGAAATGCCTGCCCCTGAAGATCGTCTGCATCGCCGCCGCTCCTCCTTCCCGCGCATCCTACCGGCGCCTCTCCCACCCGTCCATCCCTACCCCCCCCGGCGTTCCCACCCCCTCCCCACCTCTCCAGCCGGCCTCTCCACCTCTCCTCGTCCCGCCCCCCGCCGCGCAAGGCTCGGCCGCGCTGTGCCTACTGGGCCTCCGCGTACTCCCCCACGAACCCCGCATAGAACGCCGCCGCCTGCACCAGATGCTCCACCGGACACCACTCGTCCGGCGCGTGCGCCTGCTCCTCGTACCCAGGCCCGAACCCCACGCACGGAATCCCGTGCAGCCCCATGATCGCCACCCCGTTCGTCGAGAACGTCCACTTGTCCACGAGGGGCTCCCCGCCGAACAACCCGCGGTACGTCCGCTCCGCCGCCCGCACCGCCGCATGCTCCGCAGGCGTCACCCACGTCGGAAAATACTTCTCCATCGGGAAGATCTTCCCCGTGTACGCCGCCTGCTCGTACCGCGGCACCGTCACCTTCGCCTCGACGCCCGCCAGCACCTCCCGAATCTCCGCCAGCGCCGAGTCCCTCGTCTCCCCCGCCGTCAACCGCCGGTCCAGGTACGTCCGGCACCGATCCGCCACCGCACACAACGACGGCCCGTCCCCCAGGATGTGCGAAACCACCACCGTCCCCTTCCCCAGAAACTCGTCCCGCCGCAGCCGCTCGTTGAGCTTCTCCAGCCCCGCCACCACCGGCGCCATCTTGTAAATCGCGTTCACGCCCCGCTCCGGCGCCGAGCCGTGCGCCGAACGCCCCGCCACCTCGATCTCGATCTCCATCCGCCCCCGCTGCCCACGGTAGATCCGGCACCCCGTCGGCTCCGTGATCACACACACCTCGGGCCGCAACCCCTCCACCCGCACCAGGTGGTCCCAGCACAGCCCGTCGCAGTCCTCCTCCATCACCGTCCCCGTCACCAGCAGCGTCCAGTCCCCCTTCGCCCCCAGCTCCTTCAGGATCCGCCCCGCCGTCACCATCGAGGCCATTCCGCCCTTCTGGTCCGCCGCGCCTCTCCCCCACACTTTCCCGTCGCGCACGTGCCCGCGGTGCGGCTCGAACGTCCAGTTCGCCGGATTGCCCACGTCCACCGTGTCGATGTGCGCGTCCATCGCGATGACGTGCTTGCCGTTGCCGATGCGCCCGATGACGCTCCCCAGCCCGTCCACGCGCACCTCGTCGAACCCCACCGCGCGCATCTCCGCGCCGATCCGTTCCACCACCCCCCGCTCCTGCCCCGACAGCGACGGGATCGAGACGATCTCCGCCAGGAACTTCGCCGTCTCGTCCCGATACCGCTCCGCCCGCTCACGGATGTCTTCCTTCATGGTTGGATGCCTCCCTTTCGTGCGCCGCGCCCGTCCTTCGCGCATCGTACCGGCCGCGCCGCGATCCGGACAAGGGAAACCACAGATGAACACAGATGAACACAGATGGGCAGGGCAAGGCAGGGCAGGGCAGGGCGGACCCGCTCCTGCCGCCGCCGCCGAGGTCACGCCCCCAGCACGAACAGCTCCATCTGCCGCAGCTCGTGACGCTCCACCGCCCCGAACCCCGCCAACCGCGCCCGCTCCACCACCCGCTCCGGACGAAGCCGATGCGCCAACGGCGGCCCCATCTCCTCCTCCCGGAACGGCCACTCGAGAATCGCCACCCGCACCCGCGCCACCCGCCGCGCCTCCCCCAACGCCCGGTCCACGTCGTACGCCTCGTGCAGCACGTGCCCCAGGAACAGGAGGTCGAACGAGCCGTCCTCGAACGGCAGCCGCTCCATCGCCCCCGACACGAACGCCGCCCCCGGCACCAGCCTCCTCGCCGCCTCGAGCATCTCCTCGCTCACGTCGCATCCCACGGCCGCGAGCCCCCGCCGCAGGAACGCCTCCGCGAACAACCCGCTCCCCGTGCCGACGTCCAGTACGCTCCGGCAGGCCCCACCCTCCAGACACAGCTCCACCACCCGCCCGAGCTCCAGCATCTCCAGCCGCTCCGCCCGCCGCAGCTTCTCCACCCCTCCCCCGTAACGCTTGTCGTGCCCGGTTCCGCCGTGCGACTCGCCCGCGGCCCCCGACGACCCTCCCGCACCGTGACCCTTCGTGTGGCTTCCCATGAAACCCATCCTAACGCCGGATCGGTCGCCTCGCATGGCTCGCATGGCTCGCATGGCTCGCATGGCTCTTGTGCGCCGTGCCGCGCTGCCGCACAATCCGCCCGAACCTCGCGCGCCGCGGTCGCGCGCGAGTGGGGACCGCATGGACGAAACCACCGCAACGGACAACGCCCGCCGGCCGACCTGGATTGTTGCCTCCATGGACCTGCGCGGCGAATGCCCGCGCTGCGGCCACCCCGTCCCCGTCAACGCCGTCGTCGACGCGCTCGACTGCCCGACCTGCCACGCCCGCATTCCCCTCGCCTGGTCGCGATGGCGCCCGCTCGTCTCCCGCATCGCCAAGCGCCTGTTCGCGCAGCACGCCGGCGAGGACTCCCTGCGCGTCGATCTCGCACCGCTCGATCGCGCCCAGCTCAGCTACCGCTGGCGCAGCGTCCCCTCCTGCCCGCAATGCGACCAGCGCGTCCCCGCGACCGGCGAACAGCCGCTGCAGGACCGCGAACAGGTCTGCTGCGTTTCCTGCGGCGAACGGATGACCGTGCGCGAGGTGGATCGACAGGCCGCCGAGTTCCACCTGTTGGCCGTGGGCGAAGACCCGGACCAGCTTCCGGTGATCAAGGACGGCCCCGCGCCGCCTGCGGCCGCCGCGCCCGTGATCTTCGCCTGCCCGAGCTGCCACGCCGGCCTTCCGGTCGACGGCTCGAGCCGCTCCGTCAAGTGCGAGTTCTGCGACGCGAACGTCTACCTCCCGGACGATCTCTGGCGCCGCTTCCACCCCGTGAAGACCGTGCGCCGCTGGTGCCTCTGCATCGACGTCGAGCCGCTCCACCGGGAAGAACGCGAACGACAAGCCGCCGCGGAGAGGTCAAGGGCCGAAGATGATGAACGCGAGGAACTCGAGCGGCGCGAGGCGGCCCAGGAGGAAGCCCGCCAACTCCGCCTGAAGCAGGAACGCGACCAGCGGAGCTTCGGCAACCGACTCGTCCTTGGAGCGGCCTGCTTCGCCGCATCCCTGGTCCTCGTCGTCGTCCTCAACCTCGATCCCCTCCCCGTCTGGAGCGGACGGGGTCTCTTCCTGCTGGAGTTCGCCGCGCTCGGCCTCTCCTGCGTGGCTACCATCACCGCCTTCTCCGCCGTCGCACCGGCCAGGACCCTGCGATCGACCGGCGATGCCCCGAACGCCTCTGCCGGCTGGCCGTACCGGCTCGCACTCGTCCTGAGCGTCCTTGCCTCGGCCGAGATCGCGGCGGCGCTAGCCTCGAGCTACGGAGCAGAACGTCGGCAACGGTCCGCCCCCCCATCGGCCCCGCAGCCGCCCGCCCCGCGCCCCACCCCCGCCCGCTTGCCGCCGTCGGTCGACCTCTCTTCGGCCGCAGTTGGGGGGCAGGACGACGAAGCCCCACCCGCGCCCGTGCCGCCCCCGCCCCCCCCGCCTCCCGTCCCCTCCCACCTGGACCTCGGCGTCCGCGCACAGAACGCGATCACGGCAGCGATGCCCGTGCGCTTGTACTCGTTCGTTCTCCAGACTCCGACTCGCGTCAAAGTGGAGCTCGGATCCAATGATTTCATCCATCGCGTCGAAGTGTCGCGGACGCTCGACGGCCAGGATCGGTGGATCGCCACCTCCGACCCGGCAGCGCCCCGCGTGTGGTCGATCTGGGTTTCTCCCGATGCCCTTCCCGCTGGCACCTACCTGCTCGGCGTCTCCGCGTTGCCCGACGCCGACGGGGCTCCGGGCTTCGGTGGGTTCGACCTCAGGGTCTTCCCTGTCGCGGACCAACCACCACACTAGCCGCCGTACTCCGCCGCCCCCCACCAGGCACTCACGTGGACACCAATCTTCGCGACGTCCCTCTCCCCCATTGCCTCCGCCCCCCTCGATCCGTTATCCTCTCTCCCACTTCGGGCCGCGCGACGCGGGAGCCCCATCGCTCCCCCGCACGCGGCCCTTGACCGGCGGTCGGCACCACGCCGCCTCGGGGGGGGCGGGGGTTCGCATGGGTGGGTTCCGGCCGGTCCTCGCTGCGCTCGCCGTCCTCGCCTCCCTCTCCTCACCCGCCCGGGCACAGCCGGCGGACCCTCCGCCACAGCCGGACCCAGCCAATCGCGACGAGGCCGCCGAACACTTCGAAAGCGGCGTCGCCCTCATGCGCAACGAGAACTGGGACGCCGCCATCCTCGAGTTCCGCCGCTCCCTCGACCTCTTCCCCACACGCTCCGCGACCTTCAACCTCGGCATGTGCCTCATGGCCGTCCACCGCTACCGCGAGGCCCTCGCACAGTTCGAAACCTGGGAACAACAGTGGGGCGACGTCGCCTCCGCCGAGGAACACGCCACCGTGAATCAGGCCGTCGATGACCTCCGCGGCTTCCTCGCCCTGCTCGTCGTCACCGTCGACGTCGAGGGCGCCGAGATCCGTGTCGACGGCCGGACCGTCGGTCTGAGCCCCCTCGCCCGCCCCATCACCGTCGAGGTCGGCACCCACCTCGTCGAGGCCGTCGCCCAGGGCCGCGCCCCCGTCCAACAGGAAGCTTCCGCCGTGTCGGGCGAACGCGTCGTCGTCTCCCTCCACCTCGAGCCCTCCCCGGTCGTCGAGCCTCCGCCGGTCGTCGAACCTCCGCCGGTCGTCGAACCTCCGCCGGTCGTCGAACCTCCGCCGGTCGTCGAACCCCCGCCGGCCGAGCCGGCCCGCCCTGAGCCCGCCGAAGGGCCCCCCATCGATACTGCCGCCCTCGAGCCTCCGTCGGTCGAACTTCCGCCCCCCGACCCCGCCGGCGCCGAGGGAATCTCCCAGGCCTGGTTCTGGATCGCCGCCGGGACCGCCGTCGCCGCCGCGGGCGCGGGCACCGCCACCGCCGTCCTCACCATGGAAACCGCGAGCGACGACGACGCCGAAACGTACGCGCTCCTCACCAACGTCCTCTTGCCCGCCGCCGGCGCCTGCGCCGTCGCCGCCACTCTGCTGGCCCTGTTCACCGACTTCGGGGGCGAGAGCCCGCCCCCGGCCGCCGTCGGCGCGTTCACCGACGGCGACGCCGTCGGCATCACCGGATGGCTCGCCTGGTAGCTCGTACAGGAGGGGTACGAAGATGAAGCGGAACGGAAAATGGTGGTCGGTCGTTGTCCTGGGAGCGTGGACCGCCGCGACGGCGTGTACCGTCGACCGCGGCGAGTCGATCAACGCCGGCGCGGGGCTGATCGACGAGCAGGGCGGCGTCGCCGTCGATCCCACCCAGGTCCCCGTCGTCTCGGGCTGCGACGAGAACGAGTTCGTCCGCATGGGCGCCGGCGGCGTGTGGGAGTGCGCCGGCGTCACCAGCTCCGGCGGCGGCGACATCACCGGCGTCGCCGCGGGCGACGGCCTGACCGGCGGAGGCTCGACCGGCGAGGTCTCCCTCGGCGTGGACTCCGCCGCCGTGCCGGTCGTCGATTCCTGCGCCGAAGGCGAGTACGTCCGCCTGGGCGCCGCCGGACTCTGGGAGTGCGGCGAGCTGCCGCCACCCTCCACCGGCGACATCACCGGCGTCACCGCCGGAACAGGTCTCACCGGCGGCGGCTCCAGCGGCGACGTCTCGCTGGAGGTCGACGCCGCCCTCGTCCCCATGGTCGGCGCCTGCCCGACCGGGGAGTTCGTCCGCTCCGCCGGCAGCGGCGCCTGGGAGTGCGCCGCCGTCACCAGCTCCGCCGGCGGCGACATCACCGCCGTCGCCGCCGGCGAAGGCATGAGCGGCGGCGGCAACACCGGCGACGTCACCCTGGACGTCGCCTTCGGGGGAAGCGGCACCGCACCCATCGCCGCGCGGGCCGACCACTCCCACGCCTACGTCGTCCCGGTCGATCTCTCGGGCATGATCGCGTTCTTCGCCGGACCCTGCCCAGCGGGTTGGACCGAGTACCAGGCGTTGCGGGGACGCTTCATCGTCGGAACACCCTCGGGCGGTACCGACGAGGGAGAATTCGGCGCCGCGCAGACCGACCTCGGTTCCGACTCCCACCAGCACGGATACTCGGACGTGCCACAGCACTCCCACGCGGTGAATCCACCCTCGACCACAACCTCGACCGATGGCAGTCACACCCACCCGATCCAGGTCTCGGGAAACGGCGGCTCCGGAATCAACGGCCTTCTCTGGGGAGACCCCGGAGCGTGGGTATCCATCAACGCCGCCGGCGCTCATGCCCACACCGTCGACACGGCGCCGTTCTCCTCCGACCCCGCAGGCGTTGCCACGCCTGCGACCGATCCGGCCACCAACACCCCGCCATATCTCCAACTCCGCGCCTGCCGAAAGGACTGAGCACAACGGTGAATCCGTCGCCCGCCCCAACGCCTGCCCCAACCAACAACTCCCCCTCTCGCCCCACCAACGCCCCGAAGGGACTCGGCGCCTCGGGCGCCAAGCACCAATGACCCCTTCCCCCCCTATCGGTGTCCATCGGTGTCCATCGGTGGTTTCCCTCTGCCCCCTCCCATCTGTGTTTATCTGTGTCCATCTGTGGTTTCCCTTTCCCTCCCCCCGCCGCCTTCCGCTATATTCCCCTCAATAGCGGCCCGCACTCCGCCCCGGGGCCGTTGGGGGTTGGATGGATAGGACGAGATTCCCCCTGCGCCTCAAGGCGCTCCTCGGTTTGCTGCTGGTGCTCCTCCCCACCGTCGGCGTCGCCGCGTACTTCTACCTCGCCAGCATGGATAAGCTCCAACGCCTCGCACTCGACAACCTCACCCTCGTCGCGGAATCGTTCGAAGCCCAAATCTACCAGTTCCTCCGCGACACCGAAGACCACACCCGCAGCTTCGCCGCCGACCGCGTCATCCGCGGCGAGCTCGCCCGCATGAAGACCATCGGCCTGCCTTCGTCGCCGTCCTTCGACGCGTACCTGCGCACCCAGAAGGTCCCGATCGTCCCCGAGTTCGTCGATGTCACCCTCGTCGCCCCCGACGGCACCGTCCTGGCCTCCGCCGGAGCCTGGACGCCCGGCCGCTCCATCGCCGCCTCGCCGTGCTTCGCCGCCGCCGTCTCCGGGGACGTGCTGGCCCAGACCGCCGCACCCGGTGCCGCGGGCACCCGACCCCTCTGCGCCGGCGTGCCCGTGACCGCCCAGGCGACGTCCGAGCTGCTCGGCTACCTCGTCGCCACCGTCCGCCTCTCCAGCCTCAGCGACGTGCTCTCCGGGCGCGCCGCACTGCAGGACGGCGCCCCCACCATCGTCGCCCATCGCCGCGGTTTCCTGCGCGCCTTCCTGGTCGATGACCAGCGGCAGATCATCGCCGACGCCGGGGAGAACGGCGCCGTCGGCACGCGCAGCGACACCGCGCCCGTCGCCGCGTGCCGCGACTCGGGTCGCGAAGTCGCCGGCTTCTTCGCCGGCCACTCCGGCGCCGAGGCGGCCGTCGCGACCATGTGCTTCCGCCACCTGGGCTGGACCCTCGTCGTCGAACAGGACAAGAACGTCGCCCTCGCTCCCCTCGCCGCCGTGTCCCACGGCGCCCTCGTCGTCGCCGTCGTCGTCGGCCTCGCCCTCGCCGGCCTGTTCCTCCTCCTCGTCCTCCAGATCGTCCGGCCCGTCCGCCGCCTCGCCGCCGCCGCCGCCGCCGTCGGCCGCGGCCAGCTCGATGTCGCCCTCCCCGAACACAACCAGGACGAAATCGGCACGCTCGGCCGCGCCTTCGCCGACATGCTCCGCCGACTCCGCGAACGCACCACCGAGCGCGATCGCGCCGAGGATGAGCTGCGCTGGCTCTCCGCCACCATCGACCAGACCGCAGCCTGCGTCCTCATCACCGACCGCGACGGCGTCGTCCGCTACGCCAACCCCTCCTGCGAACGCCTCACCGGCTACTCCCGCGACGAGCTGCTCGGCCACTCCCCCAGCCTCCTCGCCTCCGGCGAAACCCCGCGCTCCGTCTACGAAGACCTCTGGGCCACCATCCTCGCCGGTCGCACCTGGCGCGGCGAGCTCCAGAACCGCACCAAGACCGGTCAGGTCCTGTGGGTCCGCACCGTCATCACCCCCGTCACCGACGACCAGGGCCGGCCTACCCGCTTCCTCGCCGTCGAAGAGGACGTCACCGAGCTCGTTCGCGAACGCGAACGACTCGAACGCACCGCCACCCATGACGAGCTGACCGGAGTCCTCAACCGCACCGCCCTGCTCGACGGCCTCGGCCGCCTCCTCGCTCCCACCGCCGGCTCCCAACCCTCCGGAGCCCTGCTGATCCTCGACCTCGACGACTTCAAGGCCATCAACGAGACCCAGGGCCACGGCCTGGGCGACCGCACCCTTCGCCAGCTCGCCGCCCTGCTCCTCGAAGCGACGCGCGACCTGGCCGCACCGCAAAACGCCCGCACCGGCCCGGCTCCCGCCCCGCTGGTCGGCCGGCTGGGAGGCGACGAGTTTGCCGCCTATCTCCCCGGCGTCACCGGCGAGGCCGCCGCCACCGCCTGCGACCGCCTGCGGCGCGTCGCCGAGACGATGCACGAGCGCGATCCGGACCTGCCCGCCCTCACCGCCAGCGCCGGAATCGCCCTCGCACCCGAACACGGGCACTCGGCGCCCGAGCTCATGAGCAAGGCCGACACCGCCCTGTTCCGCGCCAAGGAATCCGGTCGCAGCCGCTGCCACGTCTACCGCCCGGAGGATCGCGACCTCGAGCGCGCCCACTCCCGCGTCGAATGGCGCCGCCGCATCCGCCTCGCCCTCGACGAGGATCGCTTCTTCCCCTGGTTCCAGCCCATCCTCGACCTCCACGACGGCTCGATCCGCCACTACGAGGCCCTGGCCCGCATGCGCGACGAGAAGGGCGCCGTCCTCGCCCCCGGCGCCTTCATGGAAGTCGCCGAACGCTTCGGCCTCGTGCGCGATATCGACAAGGCCATCGCCAGGAAAACCATGCTGCTCCAGGCCCGCCTCGCCCGGCAGGGCCTCCGCCTCACCTTCGACATGAACCTCTCCGGCAAGGACCTCGGCGACGACGAGCTGCTCGACTTCCTCCGCGCCGCCATCGCCGAAACCGGCGCCGAGCCCGATTGCCTCGTCTTCGAAATCACCGAGACCGCCGCCGTCCACCGCCTCGACCAGGCCGCCCGGTTCATCGATGCCCTGAAAGCCCTCGGCTGCCGCTTCTCCCTCGACGACTTCGGCGTCGGCTTCGGCTCCTTCCTCTACCTCCGCGAGCTGAAAGTCGACTTCCTCAAGATCGATGGCGCCTTCGTCCGCAAGCTCGCCGACAGCTCCCAGGATCGACTCTTCGTCCGCGCCATGGCCGACGTCGCACGCGGCATGGGCATCCGCACCGTCGCCGAGTTCGTCGAAACCGAACGCACCGTCGAAATCCTCCGCGAGGTCGGCGTCGACTTCGCCCAGGGCTACCACATCGCCAAACCCGCCCCCGACGTCCTCCCCAACGCCCACGCCCCCGCCCGCCGCGGCTCCGCCCGACCCGGCTCCCCCCTCTGATCCGGAACCGGCCCGCCCTGAGCGAAGTCGAAGGGCCCGCCCTGAGCGAAGTCGAAGGGCCCGCCCTGAGCGAAGTCGAAGGGCCCGCCCTGAGCGAAGTCGAAGGGCCCGCCCTGAGCGAAGTCGAAGGGCCTCCCCCCTCTCCCCTGCCGGATTCCACCCCCTCCCTCCCCCCCTATCTGTGTCCATCTGTTCTGTGTCCATCTGTGTCCATCTGTGGTTTCCCCTTTTCCCTCTCCCCCTCGCCTCCATCTGTGCTCTCCTCCCCAACAGGGGAGGGCGATCCGCATGCACGCACGATCCCGACGGTTGCTCCTCTCCCTCCTCTCCTCCCTCTCCCTCTCCCTCTCCCTCTCCCTCTCCCTCCTCTCCTCCTGCCACGAGACCGCCACCCCCGCCGACGCGACCCTCGACTCCTCCCCCGACCTGCCCGCCGACCTGTCACCGGAAGCGGCGCCGGACGCGGAGGCCGATTCCCCCGACGCCCCCTGCCCCCCGGACCTCCCACGCTGCGACGGCGAAACCGTCGTCGCCTGCGTCGACGGCCGCGAAGAGCTGCTCCCCTGCCCCGCAGGCACCCGCTGCAACCTCGGCGCCTGCGAAGAATCCCTTGTCGACCTCCCCCGTGACGCCGGGCCCCACTCCGACAAGACCGAGTGGTGGTACTACACCGGACACGTCGGCGACGGCGAGCACGAGTACGGCTTCGAAGTCACCATCTTCCGCTACGACTTGGCCATCTTCACCGGCTACATGTGCCACGTCGCCGTCCTGGACGCCGTCGCCGGCATCCACTACCACACCGACGAAATCCTCCCCCTGCCCACCCGCTGGTCCGGCTCCCCCGTGGTCCTCGACGTCGGCTCCTGCCGCTTCGAGCTCGACGGCGCGGGCTACGACCACGTCACCGGCCGCATCGACCGCGGAGCCGAACGCGACAGCCTCGGCGCCCCGTGGTCGATCGATCTGTGGGTCGAGCCGCAAAAACGCCCCGCCCTCCACGGCGACCACGGCGTCATCCCCATGGGCGACCGCGGCGGCACGAGCTGGTACTACTCCTACACCCGCCTCGCCGCCGCCGGCACGATCCGCGTCCCGGACGGCTCGACGTACGACGTCGGCGGCGTCGCCTGGATGGACCACCAGTGGGGCGACTTCGACCCCATGACCGAGTTCAAGGGCTGGGACTGGTGGAGCATCCAGCTCGACGACGGCCGCGAGCTCATGCTCTTCCAGTTCCGCGACTGGGACGACGTCCTGGTCGGCCAGGCCGGCACCCTCGTCCTCCCCGACGGCAACCAGCTCACCTTCTCCGGCTTCGACGCCTTCTCCATCACGCCCTTGCGCGAGTGGCCCAGCCCCCACACCGACGGCGTCTATCCGCTCGACTGGGACCTCGTCATCGCCGAAGGCGCCTTCGACCTCGCCGTGGAGACCCACGTCGACGACCAGGAGATGTACAACCCCGCCCAGAACTACTGGGAGGGTGCCACCACCGTCACCGGCACCGCCGGCGGCGTTCCGGTCTCCGGCGTCGGCTACACCGAGCTGACCGGCTACGCCTCGGATCTCCTCGACCCCCCGTGACGGGCCGCCGGCTCACCCGCCCTGGCGCAGCAGCTCGAGGATCTTCCGCGTCGTGTTCAGGTTGCGGACCGTCATCTCGCCGTAGATCGGCTTGCCCATGACCTTGCTCATCTTCGATTGCGTGAGTCCGTCCAGCCGCGCCGACCACAACAGCGCGCCCGGCACGTACCGCACCTCCTCGACCCCCGCGTTCACTTCCAGCTCGCCGACCAGCGACGCGCGGTCGATCGCGTGGCGCAGGAAGAGGACGTAGTAGCGCCGCCCCTTCTCCCCGCCCCACCCCGGCGGAATCGCGCGCATCATCCGCGCGTACTCCCCCAGGTTGCGGACCACGACCTTGCCTTCGTAGCCGTGGTCCCGGGCCAACACCTTCTCGATCGAGGCCTCCAGCTTGCGCGACTCCGCGCGCGCCGCGCGGAACACGACGTTCCCGCTCGCGATCAGCGTGCGCACGGAGCCGAACCCCATCGCCTCGAACGAGGCGCGCAGCGCCTCCATCCGGATGATGTTCTTCCCCCCCACGTTGATGCCGCGCAAAAGCGCCACGCAAGCCATTCCGGACGTCGTGGGTCCAGCCATGACGGCATGTTCGCCGATCGGGCGGCGCACCGTCCAGCTACCCCGCCCCGCCCTGCAACTCCGCCAGCTTCTCGCGCACGGCCGCGGCGTGACCCTGGGGCGCGACCTCGGGCCAGCGGTACCGGATGACACCGGCCGGGTCGATGAGCACCGTGGACCGGATCACGCGGCCGGCCCGTTGCGGATCGAAGGGCGTCGCGAGCCACGCGCCGTACGTCTTCATCACCTCGCGGCCGGGGTCGCTCAGCAGGTCAACGCCCAGCCCGAACTTCGCGATGAACTCCGCGTGCGAGCCCACCGCGTCGGCGCTCACCCCGAAAACCTTCGCGCTCATCCGCTCCAGCTCGCCCACCAGCCCGGAAAACTCCGTCGCCTCGGTCGTGCACCCGGGCGTCGCGTCCTTCGGGTAGAAGTACAGCACCACCCACCCGCCGCGCAGCGCGCTCAAGGTGACCGGCCGCCCGTCCTGGTCCTCCAGCGTGAAGTCCGGCGCCAGACCCCCGACCGCCACCGCCGGAACTGCGGCCACCCCCTCGTGTTCAGCCGCCGTCGGCTCCACACGAGTACCCGGCGCCCTCGCGTCCTCGAGCGGCCGCTCCGAAACCTCACCCCGACCCTCCCCCGGCGACCGCATCTCGCACCCGAACAACGCCAGGCCCACCACCCCCCCCCCCGCCGCTCTTCCCAGGTCCCTTCGCATTCGCATCGCCGCCCACCTCATCCCCCCACACCCTAACCCCGTATTCCCCGTTGGCTACGCGCCGTCGCCGACGTGGTTGCGCTTCCCCTCCCTCCCCCCATCTGTGTTCATCTGTGTCCATCTGTGGTTTCCTTTCCCCTCCTTCCCTCCCATCTGTGTTCATCTGTGTCCATCTGTGGTTTCCTTTCCCCTCCTTCCCCCCCATCTGTGTTCATCAGTGTCCATCTGTGGTTTCCTTTCCCCTCCCATGCCCCCCATCGACACCGCCGCCGCCCTCCTCGAGCTCGAACCGAAATGGCTCCAGCCCTTCGACGTCGTCGATCCCTTCCATGGCACGCACCTCGAGGGCTTCCTCGCCCTCAAGCCCGATCACCGCTACGGCGCCCTCGCCCTCCTCCAGGTCGACGGCGCACCCGTCCCCCAACGCATCTTCGCCACGCCCAAGCTCCACTACCCCTTCGATCGCCAGGGGACCTTCCACTTCCCGCCCGTCCAACGCGTCCGCATCTACGAGAAACTCGACGGCACCAACGTCTGCGCCTACCGCTACCGCGACGCCGCCGGGACGCCGCGCACCACCTACAAACTCCGCCTCCACCCCGTCCTGCGCAACGGCACCTGGGGCCCCTTCCTCGACATGTGGCGCCGCATGCTCGAACGGCACCCCGGCATCGCCGACCTCCCCGAGCGCAACGGCTGCTCGCTCAGCTTTGAGCTGTACGGCGCCGAGAACCCGCACCTCGTCCTCTACGACGTCCCGCTCGCCTGCGCCCTCCTCTTCGGCGTCGACGAGCACGGCGGCGTCATTCCCCCTGCCGACCTTGTCGCCCCCGGCGTCCCCAACGCCCCGCTCCTCGCGGACCTCGACGCCGGCGACGACCCCGTCGCGCGCTACGCGGCCCTGCGCACGTCCCTCGAATCGGGTCTCGGCAAGCTCGACGACGGCAAGCTCTCCGGCGCCGAAGGCGCCGTCTGGTACGTCACCCCGCGGGCCGGCGGCACCGTCCTGTTCAAGTGCAAGCCGGAATCCGTCGAGGCCATCCACTGGGCCGGGGGCATCAACAAGGCCGCCGTCGAGGCCACCTGCTGGAACCTCCTGGAGACGGCCGACGTGCTCGACTACGAGGGCCTCGCCCCGCTCCTGCTCGAGGAATACTCGCAGGACGAGCTCGACCGCTTCCGCCGCCACATCGACGACACCATCCGCGCCGTCAACGTCGCGCTGGCCTTCCGCCGCCGCGTGCTGGAGGAGTACGAGCGCGTCGGCGTCCCGCTCGAGGAGAACAAGGCGCTCGTGATGCGCGCCCTCTCCACCCGCTTCCCCCGCGACCAGATGAAGAAGGTCCACAGCATCATCGCCTCTCGGCCTCGCCGGTAACCACGCCGGAGAGCCTCCCGGCTGCACAGCGGCAGGAACGGCGCCGCCATGCCCTTACATCATCAGCCCGGCGAGGAAGTTCTCCGCGCCGTGAAGCGTGACCGCGCCCGCGTGCTGCTCGCGCCGAAGGTGCTGGAACACCGCGGCGGCCGGCGTGCCGGTGCGCTCGTGGAAACGCGCCAGCGTCGCGCCCGCGTCCGGCCCACTCACCTTGGTCTCGAGCATCAGCTCCGCCGCACCGTCCCGCACGAGGCAGAAGTCCACCTCCTCGCCGTCCTTGGTGCGCAGGTAGCAGAGGTCGACGCGCTCGCCCTGGTAGTCGGCCCGTGCGAAGACGTGCTTGAGCAGGCTGACCGCGACGAGGTTCTCGAAGCGCGCCCCTTCGTCGCCGGCGACCATGCCGGTGTCGAAGAAGTAGATCTTGGGCTGGCTGAGCAGCGAACGGGCGATGTCGCGCGAATGCGGCGTCACGCGGAAGACGACGTACAGCGCTTCCAGGATCCCGACGAACTTGCGTACCGTGTTGGGCGACACGGCGACGTCCCGCGCGATCGAGGAATAGGAGACCGGCGAGCCGACGCGGAGCCGCAACAGCTCCAGCACGAGCTGCATCGCGCGCAGATCGTGGACGCGCTCGATGTCGAACACGTCCGTGCGGATCAACCCGTCGATGTACTGCATCCGCCAGCGCTCCGCGTCGACCTCGTTGCCGGCGAGGTATGGTTCGGGAAATCCCCCGCGGCGCATCAGCCGCTCCAGATCGCGATCCGCGGGCGGCAGCTCGGCCAACGACAGCGGCAGGAGCCGATGGCGGAAGAACCGCCCGGCGAGGGAGTCGCCGAGCTGACGCGACGTCTCCAGACGAGCGCTGCCCGTGACGAGGATCCGGAGCGACGCGGGCCTGGTGTCGTAGATCCCCTTGAGCCGGTTCTTCCAGTCCGGCATCTTGTGCAGCTCGTCCAGCACGAGCAGGTCGGTCGTGTCGAGCCAGCGCTCGCCTTCGATGATGCCGCGGTCCTCCAGGCGGTCGTAGTTGAGATAGACCGCCTTCGGAAACCGCCCCGCGATGTTCTTCGCCAGCCATGTCTTGCCGACCTGCCTCGGGCCGGTCAGAAAGACCATTTTCTTTTCTAGATCCTTCAGGATGCGGTCATGCTGCGCGCGATCCATCTTTGACTATCTAGCACTGTACTGCTTGAAAGTCACGACTATCTAGCATTATCGTGCACGATGGTCTGACGATCGCGGGGCGAATCCACCGCCGGCTGGCCCCGAAGGAACTCGGCCGGCTGTGCCGCCGATCAGCCCGCGGCTCGGATGCCGGAAACGCCGCGCCGCGAAACCCCGGTCCCCTGACCTCGGTTCCATCTGCGTCCATCGGTGGTTCCTTCCCCCCCGATGCGCTATCCTCCCCCCCGTCGTTCGTCACGTCCGCTCACGGAGGAACCCATGCCCCACACGCCATCGACGCCCCCAACCAACAACGTGCCCCGATCGACCAACCAACAACCAATGACTTCCCCTTTCCCCTCCCTCCTCCCCCTCCTCTCCCTCTCCCTCCTCCTCCCCCTCCTCCCCTCCTGCGACTCCTCCCCTTCTTCCTCCCCCGATGCCGACGCTACGGCCGAGGTCCAGCCCGACTCGTCCGCGGACGCCGACCCGGAGGTCACGCCCGACGTCGTCGAAGAGGCCGAGGTCGAGGAAGAGGCCGAAGCCGACGCGCCTCCCCTCCTCTGCTCCGACCACAACGGCATTTCGGCCGACACCGAGATCGCCGGGTCCGGAGCGACGCTGATCGAGTATCGCGGCTACATCGGCACGGAATCCCCGTACCAGGTCCTCCGCGTCCAGATCATGGGCGACAACGTCGGCGCCGTGGAACCGGGCGTCTACGACCTCGCCGGTACCACCTTCGAAACCTGCGAGGTCTGCGTCTCCGTCCTCGCCGGCTGCGCCGTCGGCCCCTGCGCCCAGTTCTTCTACCCCCTCTCCGGCACCGTCGAGATCACCGCCGTCGGCGACGAGGGCGACCACTTCGCCGCACACCTCTCCGACCTCGAGCTGGCCGAGTTCGAAATCCTCCCCGACGGCATCGCCACCGAACCGCTCCCCGGCGGCGAGGACTGGTGCATTGCCGACTACGAGTTCGACCTCGTCGCCGCGAGCACCCACGACGCCATCTGCGCCCGGCCCACCGTCCCCTGCCTCGGCGAGACCCTCCTCGATTTCTCCCTCGAAAGCTGCGCCACCGGCGAATTGGTCCCGATGTCCTCGCTCGCCGCCGGCAACAAGGCGCTCGTCTTCTCCATGGTCACCGGCTGGTGCCCGTACTGCGCCGCGTGGATGGCCAGGATGGTCGGGTACCAGGCCACCTACGCCGATCAGGGCCTCGCCGCCGCCTACGTCTACGGCGAGAACATCTCCGGCGGGCCGCGGCCCACCCTCGACGACTGCCTCGCCTACGCCGATCGCCACGGCGCCGCACACGAGGACTTCTACCTCGATCACGACGGGTCGTACTCGTTCTCCACCACCACCTACGCCATGTGGCCGTGGCTCGTCACCTCGGACACCATGGGCCTCCCCTGGGCCACCATCATCGATGCCGAAACCTGGGAGTACGTCTACACCAACCAGGCCGACCCCGACAACTCCGAGTTCGAATCCACGTTCCTGGGCCTGCTGGCGCCGTAGCCCCCTTTCCCGCAGCCCCCTTCCCATGTAAGCTGCGCCCCTTCCGGCGCCCCCAGGGGCCCGGGGGGAGAACGCGCATGAAAATCGCCCTCATCGAAGCCCGACCCGCGAACTACAACGGATTCGAACGCTTCGTCATCCCTCGCCTCGGCCTCCCCGTCATGGCCGCCATGCTCAACGCCCGCGGCCACGAGACCAAGGTCTACGTCCCCCAGCTCGAAAGCCTCCTCCCCCATACGCTCGAAATCCTCCGCGCCGACCTC
>JACRCZ010000139.1 GCA_016218765.1 Deltaproteobacteria bacterium
CCCCCCCCCCCCCCCCCCCCCCCCCCCCCCCCCCCCCCCCCCCCCCGCCCCGGGGGAGGCACGGGATTGGGATGCCCGTGTCGCGGCGCCCCTTCGACCTCGCTCAGGGCCGGCGGGGCGCCGCGCCACGGACTTCCTCCGCCGCCGGGTGCAGCAGTGGACGATTTCCGGACAAGCCGACACGCGAACCTCGCGGCGAGGCAGGTCCCTTGCGCGGCGCCTCTCGGACCCTGAGCGCAGTCGAAGGGGCGCCGCGCAAGGGCAACGGAATCCGGGCCCGCACGCTCCGCTCAACCCCGTCCCGTCCCTCTCAGCGTTTGTCTAAGCGCACCCAGCGCCTCAGCGGTAAGTCGGATCTCCCCCTCTCCCCCTCTCCCCCCCCTCTCCTCCGCCTCCGCGCCCTCCCCCCCCCTCAATTGACGACCACCCCGCGCCGCGGGTAGCGTCTCCCGGGGGCGAAACAGGAGGACGGTGATGCGTGCTTGGTCATGGGCGGGGGCTTGGTGCGCGCTGGCGGCGATGGAGTTCGTCGGCGCGTGCGGCGACGGCTCGGCGACCTCGGATGTGGAGGACGACGCGGGAATGGAGGCCGAGGCGGACGCGGCGCCGGACGACACGCCGGACGCGCGGCCGGACGCGGAGGCGGAGGTCGAGCTCGAGGCGGACGCCGATGTGGTCGAGGACGCGGGTCGCGAGGATGCCGAGGCGGCGGACTGGGGCCTGCCGTGCCCGGACCCGCTGGCGACGTTCGACCCCGACGACCCGGGGATGCACAGCTTCTTCCTCGTCGCCGAGGTGTTCATGATGGGGACGGCGATCGACACCGCGGCGGGAGGGTTCCTGCCGGCGGCGCGCGAGGACTTCAACCGCGACGACCCGCCGGGCGAGATCCCGCTCGACTCGTGCCGCCTGGCCGGCTCGGGACCGGCGATCCGCGAATGCACGACGGCGGCGGATTGCGCGCCCGAGCAGCAGTGCAATCCGGAGACCGACGCGAGCGGCAATCCGATCCCCGATTCCGGCGTGTGCGAGACCCCGCGCGAGACCGTCGACGTCGGGCCGTTCACCTGCACCGGCTTCGCGACCGATCAGACCTTCCAGTACAACCCGGCGCAGAGCGGGGCGTACACATCGACGGCCGACGGCACGCTCCCTCCGGGGCTGCTGGAGCTGGGCGCGACCTACGACTGCGCGGGCGACGGCGACCCGGCGACGGGGCTGGGTCGCTTCCGCGGGACGATCTTCCTGCCGGCGGAGCTGGAGCTGACGTCGCCGCCGTCGGCGATCGGGCCGGGCGGATTCCCGCTGGTCGACGTCGACCCGTCGGTCGACCTGGTGTTGGCCTGGAGCGGGGGCGACGGGGCGAGCGAGCTGTCGGTCAACCTGACGGGCGGGACGGGGACGGTGGAGTGCCGGCTCCTGGACGACGGGGCGCACACGATCGCGGCGGACCTGGTGACCGCGGCGGGTCTGGGGAACATCCCGTTCTTCAACATCATGGAGCTGCGGCGCGAGCGGTGGGGCTTGGCGTGCGGCGAGGGCCTCACCGACGCCGAGTGGACCTCGACGGTGACGACGATCCTGAATGTGCGGAAGGTGGGCGAGTAGGCCGCCGCACCGAACCGCGGTCTTCAGCCCGCGGCTACCCGATCCAGACCCAGTCGCCGTCGGGCGGGACGATGATGATCACGGTGCGCTGATCGAGGCGTGCGACGCCGTTGCCGACCACGACGATCGTGGCCTCGAACACCTGGGCCGTCTCCTTCGGCGGGAAGTCGGTGTTCTCGAAGCGGACGTCGAAGGTGACCATCGTGCCGGGCTGGACGTGGTAGAAAGTCGTGTCGTCCATGCGGTCGAAGCCGTCCGCGGGAAATGCGGAGACGGGGGTGATGGCCTTGATGAACATGCGGGCATCGAAGCCCCACGCGTCTACCGCCGGCCCGTCCTCGGTCGAAGTCGACACGTCCTGCGGCGTGAAGTTGGCCAGCGTGTTGATCATGTCCACGACGTCGGTGGAGACGCTGCCGTCGGCGCTGATCGAAACGAGCGGCGAGCCGGCCGCGTCCACGGTCCCGGTGTCGCGGGCCACCGTGCTCTGGTACTCCCAGGCGAAGTCGCCGGCACCGCCGGTGCAGCGGGCGCAAACGCCGATCACGCGGGCGCCGATGCCGAGCAGCTCGGAGAGGGCCTCATCGTACTGCGGCGCCCAGAACGTGTAGTCCTGCTCGCCGGTGTTGGCGACGTTGCCGGGGAAGTTGTGCCATGGCGCGTCGCCGACGAGGACGACGATGGGAAGCGCGCCCGGCCGGAAACACGGGTAGCCGCGATGGGGGCTCGGGTCGTCCGGGATCACCTCGCACACCTTGTCGGGGATCGAGGCCCCGCCTTCGTACGTGCCGCGGCCCGACGCGGTCATCCACAGCGCCGGGACGTAGGACTCCGACCAGTCGCCGCCGTAGCCGCGACCCCGGGACAGGATGCCGTTGAGCACGCTCTGCACCGTGCCGACGTCGGGATCCGACACGCCATCGACTTCCACGATGTCCAGGTCGTGCCAGTACGGCTGATCGCAGCCCGAGCCGCGCCCGCAGTCGCCGTAGGCCCCCAAGCCCCACGGGTCGCTGGAACAGCAGTTGTAGTCGTTGAAGGCGCCGACGCCGAGGCCCAGGTTGGGGATGGCGGCGGCGAGGCCGGGAACGATGACGGAGGCGAGCGAGCCGACGACGTTCTCGATCGTACCGTCCATCGAGCCGGTGGAGTCCATGAGGAAGTAGACGTCGGCGACCTGGAGGTTGGTGCCGAAGGTGAGCTGGCGCGTCTTGGGAGGATCCATATACGGGAGGATCACGAAGAAGTCGTCGGGGTCGACGGTCGATGACGGATCGGTCGGGCTCGAGCCGTAGGCGACCTCGCCCAGGTCGGATACGCCGTCGGAGTCCGTGTCCGGGTTGCGCGGGTCGGCACCGACCTCTCGCTCGTCGACGTCCAGCAGGCCGTCATTGTCGGAGTCGATGTCGAGGGCATCGATGATCGCGTCGCCGTCCGAGTCGCGGGGGTAATTGCAGAAGTCGCCGCCGTTGTCCGCTTCCTCCGCGTCCGGGATGGTGTCGGCGTCGGAGTCGAGGTCGAGGTAGTTGAGGATGGTGTCGCCGTCGGAGTCCGCGGTCAGCCCCTCGTACTGGTCCGCGACGGTGTCGCCGTCGGTGTCGGAGACGGCGGAGCAGGGCAGCACGTCCGGCCGCGCCGTGTCGGAGCCTCCGTCCGTCCGCCGATACCCGCTGTCCTCGTCCGGTGAACACGCCGCGGCGAAGGCGAACGCCGCGACGACCACGAACACTCGTCCGTTCCACGACCTCATGGCTTGACCCTCCCCGGCCGGGTGCCGTACCCGAACCGCTACTCCGGGCGCATTGTGATCCGGGTTTCGGGAAGGTGCAAGCGGGGCGGTTGACGCGGTGCGTCTAGCCGATCCAGACCCAGTCGCCGTCGGGTGGGACGATGATGATCACCTTGCGCGAGTCGAGCCGGGCGACGCCGTTGCCGATGACGGCGATCGTGGCCTCGAAGACGGCGGCGCTCGCCTGCGGCGGGAAGTCCGTGTTCTCGAAGCGGACGTCGAAGGTGACGTCGGTGCCGGGCTGGACATGGTAGAAGGTCGTGTCGTCCATGCGGTCGAAACCGTCCGCCGGGAAGGCGGAAACGGGGGTGATGGCCTTGATGAACAGGCGCGCGTCGAAACCGTACGCGTCCGCCGCCGGCCCGTCCTCCGTCGTCGTCGACACGTCCTGCGGCGTGAAGCTGGCCAGGGTGCCGATCATGTCGACGATGTCCGCGGACACGCTGCCGTCGGAGCTGAACGAGACGAGCGGGGCGCCCGAGGCATCGACGGTCCCGGTCTCCGTCGCAAGCTGCTCCTGGTGCGCCTGCGCCATGCCGGAGCCGTCCCAGTTGTCGACGTACACGCCGATCACGCGCGCGCCAATGCCGAGCAGCTCCGAGAGGGACTCCTCGTACGTCGGCCCGCCGAAATCGTACGGCATGTAGCCTCCGGGACCGTTGTGGAAGGGCGCGTCGCCGACGAGGATCACGATGGGAAGCGCACCGGGCCGGAAACACGGATACCCCCGCCGGGGGCTCGGCTCGTCGGGGATCGCCGGACAGGCCTGGTCCGGGATGAAGGCCCCGCCCTCGTTGCGGCCGAGCCCGGTCGCCGTCATCCACAGCGCCGGGACGTAGCTCTCCTCGCCGTCCGAGCCGTAGCCGCGGGGGCGATCGTAGACCCATTGCAGCGCGTCCTGGACGGCGACGTCGTCCCAGGTGATGTCCTGGTCGTGCCAGTACGGCATGTCGGAGCCGTCGCCGTAGAACCCGCTCGGATAGTCGTTGAACGCGCCGACGCCCATCTGCACGTCCCGGATGGTGTCCCGCAACGCCGGGACGATGGTCGACTGGAGCGAGGCCACGACGTTGCCGATCGCGCCGCTCATCGAGCCGGTCGAGTCCATGAGGAAATAGACGTCGGCGACCTGCAGCTCGGTGTCGAACGTGAGCGGACGGACCTTGGCCGGGTCCATGTACGGGAGGATGACGAAGAAGTCGTCGGGGTCGACCGAGGAACCCGGGTCGGTCGGGTTCGAGCCGTAGGCCACCTCGCCCAGGTCGGTCACGCCGTCGCCGTCCGTGTCGGGATTGCGCGCGTCCGTCTCGTGGCTCCGCTCGTCGGCGTCGGAGAGGCCGTCGTTGTCGGAGTCGGAGTCGAGGGCATCAATCACGGCATCGCCGTCGGAGTCGCGCGGGTAGTTGCAGAAGTCGCCGCCGTTGTCCGCTTCCTCCGCGTCCGGGATGGTGTCGCCGTCGGAGTCGTCGTCCAGGTAGTTGAGGACCGTGTCGCCGTCGGAGTCGGCCGTGATCCCCTCGTACTGGTCGGCCACCGTGTCGCCGTCGGTATCGCTGACCGCGGAGCACGGCAGGACATCCGGGCGGCTGGTGTCGCTCCCCCCGTCGGGGCGACGGTAGCCGCTGTCCTCGTCCGGCGAACAGGCCGGTGCGAGAACGGACGCCGCCAGGAACACGAACACTCCGAAACCCCACGTTTTCATGACCTGCTCCTCCCCGGCCGGGCGCCACGTCCGAACCGGCACAACCACGGCATTGTGATCCGGCACCGGGAGGCATGCAAGCCGGAATTTCCGGGGAGCGCCCGACCCACCCCTCCTGCCGGCCACCAGGCCCGCCCTGAGCCCGCCGAAGGGCCACCAGCGCCCCGCCGCTCGCAGGCCGTGCGGGTCGTGCCGCGGCCGCGCCGCGCTCAGGCGTTGGTGTCTTCGCTGACGCCCGAGGGGGGCGCTTCCATCGGATCGGTCTCGGACCACTGCTCGACGCGGTTGCGCCCGCGGCGCTTGGCCCGGTACAGCGCCGTGTCGGCCGCGGCCACCAGCGCGGTGCGCGAGGGCGGGCTGCCGTCGATCAACGTCGCGGTGCCCACCGAAATCGTGTTCTTCAGCTCGCCGGACTCGTGCGGAATCGCCAACGCCTCGACCGTCGAACGGATGCGCTCCGCCAGCACCCGCGTGTTCGCCTTGTCGATGCCCCGCGTGACGACCACGAACTCCTCGCCGCCGTAACGCGCCACGATGTCCTCCGTGCGCAGGATCTTCGCCAGCGTGCGCGCCACGACCTTGAGCACCAGGTCCCCCGCCGGGTGCCCGTACGTGTCGTTGACCTTCTTGAAATGGTCGATGTCGATCATCAGCACGCTGAGCGCGATGCGGTGCCGCGAGGCGAAGGCGTACTCCGCCAGGAACTGCTCGTCGAAGTACTTGCGGTTGTTCAGCCGCGTCAGCGCGTCCTGCGTCGCCGAAATGTACATCTGCTCGGCGAACCGCAGCTCCGTCGCGTCGGTGAGCGTGAACTTGATGATGCTCGTGCGCCCGAGCTGGATCTTGTCGCCGTCGCGCAGCATCCGCCGATCGATGCGGTGGTTCTCCACGAACGTCCCGTTCGTGCTCTCCAGATCCTCCAGCCACACCTCGCCCGTCACCTCGACCACCACCCGCGCGTGCTTGCGCGAGATCCCCGTGTCCTGGATCTGGACCTCGCACGTCTCCCCGCGCCCCATGTAGGTGATCGGCCGGTCGAGCCGGTAGTACTTGCCGACGTTGTTGCCGGCGATCACGATCAGGTGCGGGTGCACCGTCTCCGACCCGCCGCCTCCCGCCCGCCGCGCCAGCTCGTCGAGGTTCGTGACGACCGTGGCGTCCTCCGGCACACGCTCGTCGTCCGCCGCCGCCGGCTCCTCGTCGAAACCGCGCCGCCGGCCTCCCGCACCGCGCATGCCCGGCCCTCCCCGGTCGTCCTGGCCCTCGAAACTCATCGCCGCAGCCCCCAATCCCGCCCCTGCCGCATCTCCCGCCGCCTCCCGCTACCACGAATCGGCGCAGGTGCGGTTGCGGCCGGACGATTTCGCCCGATACAGGAGCCGGTCGGCCGCGTCAACCAATCCCTGCTCGCTCAGCGCCGCGTCCCCCTGCACCGTCGCCGCGCCGATGCTGATCGTCACCCCGAGCGTCTGGCCGAACCCCTCGATGCGCAATCCCTCGACCGCTCGCCGGATACGCTCCGCCAGGACCACCACGCCGGGCGGCTGGATCCCGCGCACCAGCACCGCGAACTCCTCGCCCCCGAACCGCGCCAGCACGTCCTCCGACCGCACCTGCGCCCGCAGCAGCGTCGAAATCTCCATGAGCACGCGGTCGCCCGCCAGGTGCCCGTGACCGTCGTTGACCTCCTTGAAGTGGTCCAGATCCATCATCAGGAGCGCCAGCAGCGAACGGTGCCGCCGCGCGTACGCGACCTCGGAACGCAGCCGGTCGTCGAAAAACCGCCGGTTGTACAGCCGCGTCAGCGCGTCCCGCACCGACATCTCGTAGACCTTCGCCTGGTACTCGGCGTCGACCTCCGCCTGCTTCACGAACTTGAGCACCGTGTGCCCGATCAGCACCCGGTCGCCCTCCGCGAGGGCGTGCCGCCCCTCCAGCCGCTCGCCGTTCACCGTCGTCCCGTTCGTGCTCCCCACGTCCTCGACCGCCCACGCCGGCCCGTCCGCCACGATGCGCACGTGCCGGCGCGAAATCCCGTCGTCGCCCAGGCGCACGTCGCACCCCGGATCGCGGCCGATCGTGATCTCCGAGATGTCCAGCGGGACGATCGTGCCGACGCTCTGCCCGGAGAGCACAACGAACATCGCGCGCTTGCTGCGCGTCCGCAGGATGTCCGCGTCCAGCGCGGAGGAGTCGATCTCCGCGGTGACCGACCGCTCCCCCTCCTCCCCGTCGTGCAACTCGTCGACTACCACCGGCCCGCCTCCGCTGCATGCAGCGCGGAACGGATTCATCATAGAGACGGTGCCACGCGATTGACAACACCTTTCGCCTCGCCGACGACGTTGTATTCCCGCGGGCCGCGGGTATCATCCGCCCCCCATGGACGCCAGGAAGAAGGGAAACGAACACGTGCTGTGGCTGGACCGCGGCGAACCCGTCGTCGCCTCCCTGCAGGAGTACATCGGCCGCGCCGGGATCCGCGGCGGGTCCGTCGTCGGGCTCGGCGCCGTCGAGGCCGCGGAGCTCGGCACGTTCGATCCCGTGCGCCGGACGTACGACCGCACCACGATTCCCGGGCCGCGCGAGCTGCTCTCGCTGGTCGGCACGATCTCCCGCCTCGACGGCCGGCCGTTCGTCCACGCCCACGTGACGCTCGGCGCCCCCGACTTCTCCGTCGTCGGCGGCCACCTCTTCGAGGCCCGCGTGGCCGTGACCGGGGAGTTCGTGATCCACGAAGCCGCGATCGACTCCAGCCGGATCCTCGACGACGCGACCGGCCTCAAGCTCATGCGCTTCGAAGGTGAGACATGACCGGCGACGGAACACCGGACCTGCGCCCGTTCTTCGAGCCGCGCGCCGTCGCCGTGGTCGGCGCGACGGCCAACCCCACCAAGTGGGGCTTCTACGTCTTCCACAACTTCGCCTCCGGCGGATTCCCCGGCAAGGTCTATCCCGTCAACAGGGGCGGAGGGACGATCTTCGGCCACGAGGTCGTGCGATCGGTCGACGAGCTTCCGGAGGGCGAGGTCGATCTGGCGCTGGTCGTGGTGCCGCCCGACCAGGTCCCGGGGTCCCTCGAGGCGCTCGGCCGGCGCGGCGTGCGCGCGGTCTACGTCATCACCGGAGGCTACTCGGAGACCGGCCCGGAGGGCGCACGGCTGGAGCGCGAGCTGGTGGAGACCGCGCGGCGCGCGGGCGTGCTCCTCGCCGGCCCGAACGGGCAGGGCCTCCTGAGCACCCCGGCGGGGCTCTGCGCGCAGATGGCGTTCGCCCGCCCGCCGCGCGGCGGCCTCTCCATGGCCACGCAGAGCGGCAACATCGGCGCCTCGCTGATGCACCTGGGCGAGAAGACCGGCGTCGGCTTCTGCCGCCTCGTCTCCGTCGGCAACAGCGCCGCGCTCGGCGTGGAGGAGTTCCTGGCCTGGTTCGCGTCCGACGAGGCGACGGCCGCCATCGCGCTCTACGTCGAAGGCGTGCGGGACGGCCGGCGCTTCGCGGCCGCTCTGCGCGCCGCCACCGCACGCAAGCCCGTCGTGCTGCTCAAGGGCGGACGGACGCCCGGCGGCGCCAAGGCCGCGCTCTCGCACACCGGCGCGCTGGCGGGCGACGCCGACCTGTTCGGACAGGTCGCCGCGCGCCTGGGCGCCACCGTCGTCCGCTCGCTGGAAGAGCTGTTCGACGTCGCCGCCGCGTTCGGCGCGACCCCCGTCGTCCCGGGACCCCGGGTCGGCATCGTCACCGTCGGCGGAGGCTGGGGCGTGGTCGCCGCCGACGCCGTGCAGGAGGAAGGCCTCGAGCTGCCCGAGCTGCCGCCGGCCGCCGTGGCCGAGCTGGACGGCGTCCTGCCCAGCCGCTGGAGCCGCCGCAACCCGGTCGACCTGGCCGGCGACATCGGCCCCGGCGCGATGCACCGCTGCGTCCAGGCCGTCGTCGACTGCGGCGCGTACGACGCCGTCGTGCACCTGGGCGGCGGGCTCGTCGGCTTCGCCGGCCTCCAGATGAAAGGCTCGCCGCTCTTCCCGCAGCAGGGCCTCGATCTCATCACCGAGGAAGCCGCGCGGCGGGACCAGCGCCTGGGCGAGTCGCTGGCGCACGTCGCGGGACGGGCCGCGTGCCCCGTGTTCTTCGCCAGCGACGCCGCCGCCAGCCCGGACGCGGCCCAGAACCCCGGCCTGGCGGCGCTGCGCGCGCGCGGCGTGCCGGTGTTCCCGTCGCCCGAGCGGGCGGTGCGGGCCCTCGCCGCGCTCTACCGCCGCGGGAAACTCCGAAGCGCAAGCGGAGGAACGCCGGCGCTCCGCCCCGCGCCCGAATCGATCGCGGCGGCGGCCCGGCGCATCGATGCCGCCGCGGCCCGCGGGCTGGACCGGCTGGCCGAGGCCGAGGCGTCGGGCGTGCTCGCGTCGTGCGGCGTGCCGTGCGCGGCGCACGAGACCGTGGTGACGATCGACGAGGCCGTCGCCGCGGCGCGGCGGCTCGGCTTCCCCGTCGTGCTCAAGGGCGCGGGGCCGACGCTGGCGCACAAGTCCGACCGCGGCCTGGTCCGCGTCGGACTCGCCGGCGAAGCGGCGGTCCGGGAGGCCGCGGCGGAGCTGCTGGCCGAGCCGGGCGTGGACGGACTGCTGGTCGCGGAACGCGTGCCGGGACGCCGCGAGCTGCTCCTGGGCTGGGTGCGCGACCCGACGTTCGGCGGCGTCGGCGTGATCGGCGTCGGCGGCGTGCTCACCGAAGCGCTGCGCGACGCGTCGTTCGTGCCGCTGCCCGTCACCCCACCGGGCCTGGACGACGCCATCGACCGCCTCCGGGGCCGCGCGCTCTTCGGCGCCTTCCGCGGCGAGGCCCCCATCGACCGCGCCGTGCTGGCGCGGTCGCTCGACATCCTGGGCGCCCTCGGCGACGCGCTCCCCGCGCTGCGCTCCGTGGACTTGAACCCGCTCGTCGTCCGCCCGGACGGCGTGCCCGTGGCGGTCGACGCCCTGCTCGCCCTGCGGCCGCGGGAGCCGTAGCCGCCGTGCCCCGCCGCGTCGATGCCCGCGACGTCCTCGATCCCAACGCCCACACCCGCTGCGCGTTCCGCGCCCGCGTCCTCGGACGCTTCGCCCGCACCGGCCCCAACGCCTGGGACGACTACGAGTTCCTGGACGAGCCGGGGAGGGAGCTGGACGTCCTGCCCGGCATCCCGATCCAGGTCGAGGAGCACGGCGCGGAGTTCCGGATCCGCTCGCGCGGACGCGTCGTGCGCGCCATCTGGATCCCCCCCGCCGCCGCGCCCGGGTCCGACCGGCCCCCATCGGCCGCCCTGCGCGCGCGGTTCCTTGCGGAGTGCCTCGACGGCTTCGCCGAGGCCGCGGGCCAAGGCGCCGGCGCGGTGATCGTGCGGAAGCTGCGCGGTTAGCTCAGAAGCTGTCCTCGAACAGGTCCGTCGTCCGGAAGAAGACCTCGCCCGGCACCGCGAACCGGTACTGCCGGCCCGCCTGCCGGCAGCCGCCGCCGCAGCCGATCCAGTCCCAGGTCTCGCGGACGATCGTCTCCGCGTCCCGGCCGGCACGGTCCTCCCGCACTGCCGCCTTCCCGTCGTCCAGCAGCGCGGCGACGACGTACGGCACGCGGTTCCCGGCCAGTGCCGCCTCGTTCAGGGGTATGGGGTCCTCCCCGCCGGATCGGGCCTCGAGGAACTCCAGCAGCTCCGTCTCGCGCCGCTCGCGGGCTTCCGCCAGGACGTCGTCCAGGCCCAGCGTGATCGTCGCGGCCTCGGCGACGTAGCGCACGGTCCGTCCCGCCGCGGGCGGGTGCAGCGTCACCGTGCACTGCGATTCTCCCGGGCACGGACCCTCCGGGATGTCCGGAACCGTCGTCACGATCGCCTCGGGAGCCGGCGGAGCGTCCTCCGCCGGCGCCGCGCCCGCGTCGGCCGGACCCTCCGCCGGCTCGACCGCAGGGAGGGAGGACGCGTCCCCGTTCGCCGCCACCGCGGCATCCGCGGGCGGTACGGGGCGGGCGCCGGGACACGTCCCGCGCCCGCAGCAGGCGGGGAGAAGAAGCGCGGCGAGTCCGGCGAGGATGATCGCAGCTGACGCGTGACGCTCGCGGATGTTGTAAAGGTGCATGTCCTTCCCTCCCCTGGTCCTTCCCCTCCGGACAGCGTACCACGGCCGGCCCCCTTGTCCGCACGTCCTAACCGGCCACTTGTTCCGGACGACCCACCGACGACTTGTCCGGATTGACCCACCAACAACTTGTCCCGTCCTCCTCCCCACCTCTCCAGCCGACATCTCCACCTCCCCTCTTCCGGTGACCCCGCCGTCCCCATCGTCCTTGACGGCGGGCCGACGGGGCGGCTATCACCCTCGCCACGGAGGTTCTGGTCGTGGGTGATCCCCTGCTCGGTCGAGTCATCAACCGGCGGTTCCGTCTGGAGGAGCAGCTCGGCTCGGGGGGAATGGGCGTGGTCTACCGGGCCCGCCACCTGCTGATCGACCGGGTCGTGGCGATCAAGATCCTGCTGCCCGGCAAGAACACGGACCACCTGCGGGCGTGGTTCTTGCGCGAGGCGCGGGCGGTGAACCGGATCAACCACGCGCACATCGTGGACATCCACGACTACGGCGAGACGGACGACGGGCTGGCGTACCTCGTCATGGAACTCCTGGACGGAACGCCGCTCAACGAGATCATCGCCCGGGGTCCGATGCCGGTCTCGCGCACGGCGGACATCATCGAGCAGTGCTGCGCCGCGCTCGCGCGCGCGCACGACCTGGGGGTCATCCACCGCGACCTGAAGCCGGACAACGTGTTCCTGCTGGAGAAGGGCGGGCGCAAGGACTACGTCAAGATCCTCGATTTCGGCCTGGCCCGGCTGATGCAGGAGACGGCCGCCTCCGCGCGCGGCGCGGTGTTCGGCACGCCCGAGTACATGTCGCCGGAGCAGACGCTGGGCGCCGAGGCGACCGCGGCCTCCGACCTCTACTCGCTGGGCGTCGTGTTCTTCGAGATGCTGACGGGGCGGCTGCCGTTCGACGGGCCGGGACGCAACGCCGTGATGGAACAGCACCGCTCGGCGTCGCCCTCGCCGCCGAGCCGGCACGTCCCGGGGCTCCTGCCGCTGGCCGAGTCGATCGTGCTCAAGCTCCTGGAGAAGGACCCCGGGCGGCGCTACCGCGACGCGCACCACCTGCTGGAGGACGTCAAGGCGCTCCTGCGGCAGGCGCCGCGCAACCCGTGGGAAACGACCACGGAGCCGGCCGCGGGAGGCCGCGGCGGCGCCCGCGTCTCGGGCATCGTCGCCTGGTCGCTCCGCGCCGCCATGTTCGCCCGCATGCTGGCGCGCGCGTTCCCGGGCGGCGACGCCCCGGCGTCGATCGCCATCGCGCTGGACGAGATGTGGAAGCTGTCCGCCCTGGCCGCACGCGCGGAAGGCGAGATGGGGGCCGACGCGTCGAAGCTCGAGGCGCACGAGCGGCGGGCGCGGGAGTTCCGCGCGCAGGTCGGCCGGCAGATCGAGGAGCTGGCGCGGGAGGTCTCCCACGGACACCGGCGGATCTCGGAGCTGGACGAGCGGCGGCGCAACCTGGTCACGCTGGTCGAGGAAGCCCGCAGCGTGGTCGCGACCCTCCGCGGCCGGATCACGGCGCTCGAGGTCGCCGGCGAAATGGGCTCCGGCCTCCGCGAAGCGTACCAGGCGCTGGGCGCCGCCGAAGCGCGCGTGGCGGCGCGAGAGGACGAGCTGGACGATCTGAACGGCAAACTGGTCGCCACCGAAAGCCAGATCGCGTCGCTGGAGTCGCAGAGCCGGTCGTACCGCGAACAGCTCGAGCGCAGCGCGGACGCGATGGAGACCGAGGCGGCGACCCTGCGCCGCCGCGTTTCCGAGCGCACCGAGGAATCGGGCCGCCAGGACCGCGCCCTGGTCGACACGACCCAGGCGCTCCTGGACGTCCTGGGCACCCGACCCGAGTGCGTCGAAATCCTCCAGGAGATGCAGGACCTCGTCGGCCTGCCGCCCGGAACGCACCCGCCGCCCGGACTGCTGCGTCCGGCGTAAGAGGTTTCCACCCATGCACGTCTGCTTCGTATCCTCGGAAGCCGTCCCCTTCGCCAAGGTCGGCGGACTGGCCGACGTCGCCTCCGCCCTCCCCGCCGCCCTGCGCGGCCTGGGCCACAAGGTCACCCTCGTCCTGCCCTTCTACCGCGGAACCGATCCCACCGCGCGCTCGCTCGCCCGGCGACTCGTGCCCAAGCAGGTGGCGTGCGGCCCCCACGCCTTTCCGGTCGACATCTTCGAAGGACGCCTGGGAACCGGGGTGGACGTCGTCCTCCTCCGCGTGCCGACGCTGTTCGAGCGCGAGGGCATCTACACGTCGGATCCCGACGAAGCCCTCCGCTTCGCGGTGCTTTGCCGCGGCGCGCTGGAGGTGCTGGCCGAGCGCGAGACGCCCGTGGACATCGTCCACGCCCACGACTGGCCCGCCGCCCTGGTCCCGTACTACCTGGCCCGCGGGATGCGCCAGCGGCCGGCGCTGGCGCAGGCGCGCGCGCTGTTCACCGTGCACAACATCGCCCACCAGCCGCTGCTGGGGCCCGACGCCATGGCCGGGCTGGGGATCGAGCCGGCGGACTTCCATCCCGACGGCGTCGAGTTCTGGGGCAAGGTGAACCTGCTCAAGATCGGGATGAAGTACGCCGACAGGGTCTCGACCGTGAGCCCCACCTACGCCGCCGAAATCGCGACCGAGGCCGGCGGCTGCGGCCTGGACGGCGTCGTGCGCTCGCTCCCGCGCCCCGTGGCCGGCATCCTGAACGGCATCGATCCGCACGCCTGGAACCCCGCCCGCGACCCGCACCTCCCGCACGCCTTCGGGCCGGAATCCCTCGAAGGCAAGTTCGGCTGCAAGATGGCCCTGCAGCGGCGCGTCGGCCTGCCCATCCGGCCCAACACCACCCTCGCCGTCGCCGTCGCCCGGCTCGTCCCCCAGAAAGGCCTGGACCTCGTGGCCGCCGCCGCGCCCCGCCTCCTCTCCGGCGACGCCCAGCTCCTCGTGGTCGGCAACGGCGCACCCCCGATCGTCGAGGCGTTCGAGCGTCTGGCGCGGGAGGAGCCGGAGCGCGTGAAGCTGGTGGACGGCTTCGACGAGGAGCGGGCCCATCTGGCGTACGCCGGCGGCGACCTCTTCCTCCTGCCGTCGCGCTACGAGCCGTGCGGACTCACCCAGCTCATCGCCATGCGCTACGGCACCGTCCCCGTCGCGCGGCGCACCGGCGGCCTGGCCGACACCGTGATCGACCTCGACAACCGGCTCGAGACCGGCACGGGCTTCGTCTTCGACGAGGCCGACTCCGCGGCACTGTCGGGCGCCTTCCAGCGCGCGATCTCCGCGCGCGCCGACCGCACCGCCTGGATGGGTCTCCTGGAACGCCTCATGCGCCTCGACCACTCCTGGGAACGCTCGGCGCGAATGTACGACGAGCTGTACCGCTCGATGGTCGCGTAGTCCCTCCTAACCCAGCAACAGGCGGACGGCCCGGGCGGCGCGCTCCGCGGGATTGCCGTCGAGCAGGGCGGAAACGAGGGCGACGGAACGGGCCCCCGCCGCACGCACCGCGGGCAGATCCTCGAGGCGAATGCCGCCGATGGCGACGATCGGGTGCGCGCTGCGCGCCACCGCCGCGCGCAGGCCGTCGAGGCCCACGACGGGAGAGGGCCGCTCCTTGGTCGACGTGGCGAAGACGGGGCCGAAGCCCAGGTAGTCGACCGGCTCCGCGGCGGCGGCGCCGACCTGTCCCAGGTCGTGCGTCGAAAGCCCGATCATCCGGTCGGGGCCGAGCCACCGTCGGACGCTCCCGGGCGGCAGGTCGTCCTGGCCCAGGTGGACGCCGTCGGCGCCCGCGAGCCGGGCGATGTCGGCCCGGTCGTTGACCAGAAACGGGATCCCGGCGGCGCGGGCGACGGCGGCGACGGCGCGGGCGAGACCCACGCGGTCGCGGTCGGTGGCCCGCTTGGCCCGGAGCTGCAGGGCGGACAGCGGGACGGTGCAGAAGGCACGGGCCACGGCGAGCGGCTCGAGGCCGCGCGCGAGGCAGGCGTCCCGATCGACGATCGCGTACAGGCCGGGTTGAACCGATGGCATCGCTTCGCCTATTCTCCTCGTCCGTGCATCCTGTCCTGTTCAAGGTGCCGCTGCTCGAACTGGAAGTCTACTCCTACGGAGTGCTGCTCGGCGTGTCGCTTCTGGCCGGATGGTTCCTCACGCACCACTGGGCGCGCAAGGACGGGCTGCCCCGCGAGACCGTCGCCGACACGTTCGTCGTGACCGCCCTGGGGGGCCTGGTCGGCGCGCGACTCCTCTACGTCGCGATCGACTACGAGGAATTCCGGAACCCGCTGCACCTCATCCGGCTCAACCACGGCGGACTCATGGCCTGGGGCGGGCTGCTCTGCGGCGCGCTGGCGGCGTGGATCTTCCTGCGCCGCAAGAAGGTCTGCGCGCTGCCCTGGTTCGACGCCGCCGCGCCGTCCATGCTCCTCGGCATGGCCCTGCTCGGCCTCGGCTCCTTCCTCCATGGCTCGGACTTCGGCCGCCAGAGCGACACGCTGTCGTGGGCGGTCCAGTTCCCCGCGGGAACGCCGGCCTTCGAGTGGCACGATCATCTCTACGGACTGGCCTCCCAGGGCCTCGAGTGGTCGCGGCCGGTCCAGCCGGTGCAACTCTACGCCGTCGTCGTCGGCCTGGTGCTGTTCGGGCTGGTCATCCTGGCGCGGCGCTACCGCACCTTCGCGGGACAGATGTTCCTGCTGGGCACGATCGCCTACTCCGCCGCGACGTACACCCTCGAGATCTTCCGCGGCGATCCGAAGCGCGGCTGGCTGTGGATGTGGTCCGTCTCCCAGGTGATCTCGGTCGCCGTGCTCCTCGCGGCGCTCGCGGGCTACGGCCTCCTGTGGCGCCGCTACCGCCGCGATCCCTCCCGGGCCTTCGACCTGGGACCGGGAATCCAGGCCGCCATCGACGCCGATCGCAAGTCACGCGAGGAGTAGGCCGTTTTTCGTTTTTCGTTTTTCGTCCTTCGCTGTCGGCCCCCCGAGGGCGCCGGGGCCGGAGTCAGGGCGCAGCGTGGCTCCCCTACCGCTGGTCCAGGCGGTCGCGCACGGTGGCCTCGTCGTCGAGGCGCCCGCCGGCGCGGTACTGGTCGGCGAGGGTGCGGAGCGCCGCCTCGCGCTCCTCCCCTTCAAGGGCCGATTCGATCCGTGCCACGGCGTCCGCGGCCGGAACGTCGGCGCGCATCGATTCGAAGAGGGCGAGGTCGTGGACCGCGTCCCGGCGCAGGAGCCGCTCGCGCTCCCCCGCCGGTGCCGCGAGCATCCGCAGGAGCTGCTCCAGGCGCACGACCGCCTGCTCGAGCTGTTCGAGGTTCACGGCGCACCAGGCGATGCGGTACAGGGCCCACGCCTGCTCGTAGGACCCGCCGGTGGCGAAGACGACGCCGTAGGCCTGCAACGCGGGCGTCATGTCGCCCGCCGCGAAATACCGATCGGCGCGGGCCAAGGCCGTGGCCGGGTCTTCGAGCGCCGGCACGGCGTCGGACGCCGCGCCGCCGTCCTCCGCACCGCCCCCGCCAGTTTCCGCCGCATCCGCGAGTTGCTCCTCGCCGCCGTCCGGCTCCTCCCCATCCTGCGGTTCCTCCCATGTCAGGGAGCCCGAGGGCGACCAACTCGAGATCTGGTGGCCGCTGCAGGAGAGGAGGGGGAGGGCGCAGAGGAGAGCGGGAGAGGCCGACCGGAGAGAGGGAGAGGCGCCGTGGAGCAGGTTCCCGGTCGCGGCGGGACGCCGCGGCCGCGCATCTGCACCGCGTGGCCTCCCCACCTCTCCAGCCGATCTCTCCACCTCTCCTCCACCTCCGGTCCGGAAGAGGCCGACGGCCGCCACCCACCGTGGGATTCATCCGGCAGGCGCGCTCCCCTACGGGCTGTAGTTCTCCTCGGGCGTCGTCGTCCGGGGGCGCGCCGCCGCAGGCGGCGGGAGGCCCGGCTTGGCGGGCGAGCGCGGCGGCGGACAGGTGGCGGGATCGCAGAGCCGCGCGCGCGCCAGCTCGTACTTGTTGCTGATGTCGCCGCTCACGACCTCGACCGTCTTGCCCGAGTTGGGGATGGCCGAGTCGAGCTTGCTCTTCAGGCCGTTGGAGCCGCCCTTGGACAGGATGAAGTAGTAGTCGCGCCCCTCGTGCCGCTTCAGCCACTCCGGGAAATCGTCCAGATCCCGCTCGAAGCCGTGCTCGCCCATGAGGATCTTGGCGCGGTTGGCGGTGTAGCAGTTCTCGCCGTGCCAGTTGAGCGAGTACGCGATGAGGCGCTCCTCGGGGCCGCGCCGCAGGTCGTAGTACAGCTTGACCAGATAGCCCTCCGACCAGTGCGGCGAGATCTGGTTGAAGTACACGTGCAGGCCGAACCCGGCCCACAGGATGCCGCCGGCGCACAGCAGGGTGACCACGAGCTTGCGCGGCGCCGCGACGATGCCGGAGACGAGCGGCGGGAGGCGCCAGCGCGCGACGGTCTCCGGACGCGCGGCGGGCAGCAGGAGCAGCGCCAGGAGCCCGCCGAAGAGGGCCGCGAAGAACAGCATCTCCCCGGAGTAGTCCAGCTCCTGCCCGTAGGTCTTGGGGTCGGGCCAGATGCGGTCGTACTTGTACATGTAGAGCTGGATCAGGCGTTCGTAGCCGCGCACGCGCGTGCCCACCGTGGTCGTGAGGTCCCGCGCGACGAAGGCGAACATGGCCAGCGAGCCGACGGCGACGAGGGGCACCCAGCGGCGGCGGGTGCCGATCATGCGATCGAGCAGCAGGCCGACGCACAGGGCCAGGGCGGGGAGGGCGGGGAAGATGTAGTGGTGGAACTTGGTCCGGATCACCGTGAAGAACGCGAACATGACGACGCCCCAGAGGGCGGCGAACAGCGCGACGCGCTCGCCCTCCGAGGGACGGCGCGGGTCCTCGCGCTCCCAGCGCAGCCACAAGAGGGCCACCAGCGCGGCGGGAATGAGCGCGACCCAGGGGAACGTGCCGATGCCGAGCTGCTGGACGAAGTAGCCGAGCCAGCCGCGATCGCCGTGGACCCCCGTGCCGGCGCGCTTGAAGTTGTCGTGGATGATGAACTGCTGGAACCACTGGTTGCCGTGCCGCACGACCATCATCGCGTACCACGGTCCGGCCGCCGCGAGGAACACCGCGAGGCCGCGCAGGATCCGCAGCCGCAACAGCTCCCGCCACTCGCCCGACACCGCCAGGTACGCCAGGATGACCAGCGCCGCGATCGCCGGCCCGACCGGACCCTTGGCCAGCGTGGCCACCCCCATCGCGAGGTAGAACCCGTAGAGATAGACGTCGCGCTGCGTGGGCCCTGCCGTCCGCGACGCGGCGCGGCGCGAGACCACGACCAGCGCCACGGCCCAGAGCAGCAGGAACCCCAGCCCCCACACCCGGTGCGTCCACCCCCGCCACGGCACGGGATAGGCCAGCTTGGTCTCCGGCCGGAGCTTGTCGTTCACCTGCGCGCGGTCGGGATCGCCGGGCTGCTGCGAGCAGTCGCCATCGACGCAGTGGTCGTGGCCGTCCTCCGCCTGGCCCAGCGAGCCCCAGACGATCACGTCGTCCGTGATCGTCGGGTGATGCTCGACCCGAGCCGCCTCGTACGCGGGCGCGTTCGCCTCGTACACCGCCAGCGCCTGCGCCTTGTTGTGCGTCAGCACGACCAGCGCCTGCGGGAGCGCGACGAGCGTGATCGCGACCAGCAGCAGGTGGTGCGAGGAAAGCACCAGGCGCCCGCGGAACAGCGGCATCGCCGTCGCCGGCCGGTCCTCCTTCTCGCCCAGCGCCAGGCCGAGCAGGCACAGGCCGACGGTCAGCGGCGCGACGAACGGCATGTCGGTCATCGCCTGGCGCGCGATGAGGAAGAACTGCGGCATCGTCAGCAGGACCAGCCCGGAAAGGAACCCGGCCCGCTTGCCCCAGCGCCGCGACGCCAAGAGATAGACGGCCATCACCGCGGCCAGCGCCAGGAGCGCGATCGGGATGCGGAACGCCCACTCGATCAGCCGCGGATCGCCGTCCGCGCCCGCGTTCTGCCCCAGCCCCACCAGACCGAAGCCCATCAGCCAGAAGAGGAGGATGGGCTTGGAGAAGAACCACTCGTTCCAGCCCATGTCGAGCGTCGAGATCCAGTCGTCCTGCTCCACCATCCGCAGCCCGACCAGGCCGTAGTGCGACTCCCACGGGTCCCACAACCCGGCGTGCCCCAGCGTCGGGAAGAGCACCAGGCACGTGATCGTGAACAGCGCCAGCGCCCAGCCGTGGCGCCGCAGCCACGCCGCCGGCCCGTACTCGACCAGACCGAGCTGCGGGCGGCGCGCGGGCAGCAGCGCCGAGGCCAGGACGGCCGCCCCGGCCCCCACCGCCAGCACGCAGAGAATCCCGACGTAGAACCAGAAGGTCGAAGGGTGCAACGCGACCCCGGACTTCCCGGGGATCATGGTCGGGAAGCCCAGATCGGTCGCGATCGTCATCGGCCGGCCCAGGAGCCAGGCCACGACGAGGCCGGGAACGAGGATCAGCGCGGCGCCGATCGCCGCCTGCTTGCGGTCGATGGCGGCGAGGGCCAGCGCGAGGCCCGAGGGGGCACGCGGCGGGAGAGGCGCGGCAGCCGAGGCCGCCGCCGGCGCTTCCGGTCCGGCACCCCCGTCGCCGTCCGCCCGCTCGGCACCCGCCCCGTCCTGCGGCGAGGCCTCCCCCTCCCGGTGGTCGTCGTCCCCCGTCGTTGCTTCACCCGCGAGGCGCTCGTCCTCGTTCGTCATGGCGGCGGCAGGCTAGCGTTGCAGGCGCGCAACGTCAACCCGCCCCCGCCATTTGCGTCGCCCGCGCCCCCGCGATAGCCTGCTCGGCATGCATCGCACGCTCGGCGCCCCCTTCCTCTCCCTCTGCGCCCTCCTCCCGCTCTGCGTCCTCCCCTCCTGCCGCAAGCCCGACACGGGACGGCCCGACACCGGCGGACCGCTCGTCGTCGTGCAGGCGCCGGACGTGGCCGAGCCGCCTCCCCCCGCTCCTCCCCCGGCCGAGGGCGCGTACTGCGTGGAGAACTGGCGCGTGGCGCTGCCCCCCGACGCCCGGCTGCTCGACGTCGCACGGCTCGGCTCCCAGGCCGCGCTCCTCCTGGAGCAGGACGGCACGTTCATCGCCGTGGCCGTGGGCGGCGGCGGCCAGTCCACGGCCGCCATCCTCCAGGACTTCGTTCCGTCCTTCACCGGCGAGCGCACGCCCTGGGGCCTTCTCGTGCAGGGCGACGGACGCGTGCTCGCGCTGTACGGCTGGGTCCGGACGCGCGAGAACGCCTCGCTCTTCGGTCGCGTGATCAAGCCGGATGGCGCGCTCAACCCGGCGGTCGACGCCGAGTCCGCGCGCAAGCGCTACTTCGTCGCGCGCCCGAAACCCGACTGGGAGCTGCCGGGGGACCCCATCGTCCCGGAAAGCCGCCTGTGGACCGCGGGCATCGAGGGCCGCTTCCTGGTCGTCGCCAACCTCTGGGTGCGCGACCGCCTCGAGGCGGGCCGGGTCGTGCCCGTCAAGAAACACCTCTTCTCCATCTTCGGCGGTACCGGCAAGCGCGCCGGCGGCTGGGACATGCGGACGTACCGCGGCGGCTCCCCGGCCGTGCTCGGCGACCGCTTCGTCGTGGCCCTGGCCTCCAACGATCGCAAGTACGAGATCATCGGCGCGGACGGCCGGCGGCAGAACTCCGGACCGCTGTTCGAAGCGCTCGGCGCCGATCCGTCGTGGCTGCCGCTGGCCGGCGGATGCCTGCCCGGCGCCGCCGCCCCCGCGGACGGCGGCACGCCCGGCTGCTTCGGCCTCTTCGTCCAGGGCGACCTGCCGGCCGTCGGGCTGCCCGAGCTGCGCGCCCTCTACGCGGACGGCTCCGCACTCGACTGGAGCCTCCCGGCCGACCTGGCCGCCCAGTCCGTCTTCGAGACGGTCGCGGACGGCCTCTTGTGGGCCCTGGCTCCCGACGGCTCCGTGTGGGCCGCGGGCGCGGACGGGTCGGTCGGCCAGCGGACCAGGCTGCCCGAAGGCGCCCTCTACCGGCGTTACGGACGGCAGGAGATCCTGGTCGCCGTCGCCGGCGCCTCCGGCGTCCCCGGCCTCGTCGTCTCGTGCGTCCCCGGCGGCGCACAGCCGGCGCCCGCCCGCGGCGTGGCGCTCGACGGCACCGTCGCCCAGGCACGCCGCGACGCCGCCGGCCTCTGGAACGAGTCCGCCCTCGCGTCGCTCGACGAGATCCAGGAAGCCCTGGCCGGAGGCGCGACGCCGGGGGGCGACGGCCCGGCGAGCGCCGACGCGCTCGACGACGCCAGGCAGATGGCCGAGCGCGCCCGCGTCCTCGATCCCGAGATGCTCGTCGCGTCCCTTACCCTCGCCCGCGCGGAAACCCTCGCGCTGGACATGGAAGCGGCACGTCGCGAGTTCGGCGGAGTCGATGTCGCCGATCCCGGCCGCCGCGACCGGCTGTACCGGCTGGCCTGCGCGGATGCGCGCTTCGCGGCGCTGCGCTGGCATCCCGAGCTCGGGTCCACGATCCGTTGCCCCGAAGCGCCGCCGGAGTGGTTCGTGCGGCTCACGCAGCCGGCGTCCGCCGAGGACGACGACGCGTGGGGCGCGGGGGTCATCCTCGACGCGGCGGGCGGCGTCATGCCGGGATTCGACCTCGTGCCTCCTCCTCCTCCGGTCCTTCCGTCCGCGCTCGACGCGGGTCCCCCGGTCGTGCCGCCGGCGATCGGCGTCGCCCCGAAGGACGCCGTCCCGTGATGCGCACGCGAGTCCTCGCCACGATGCTGGCTTGCGCCGCCGCTTGGATCCCGCCGCGCGCGGCGCCGGCGCAGCCGACGCCGGAGGACGCGGCGACGATCTCGGCCGAGCCGTCGCCGGAAGTCTCGGCGGCCGCGGCGGCGATCGTCGCCGAGGCCGCAAACCCCGCCGGAACGGCCGCGGGCGAGGACGGCGGTGCGGCGGACGACGCGGGCGCGGACGGGGACGGGACCTCGATCGAGGACGCCCCGCCGGGACTGGTGCTGGCCGAGCTGCTGGCGTTGGCCCAGGACCATCCGCTCGTGAACGCCTCCCGCGCGGACCTCGATGCGGCCGAGGCGCGCTACCGGCAGGCCTTGTGGGCGCCGTACTCCAACTGGAACTTCAACACGTCCTTCACCTTCGTGCCGCCCGTGGGCAGCTACGCGGAAGAGGAGGAACGACTCGCGGAGGACAACATCGACGTGCAGTGGGACACGAGCCTCCTCGACTGGGGCCCGTGGATCCGCCTCGGCCTGTCGGGCGTCGTGCCGCTCTGGACGTGGGGGAAGATCACGGGGCTGTGGGACGCGGCGGAGGCGGGCGTCGAAGCGGGCCGCGAGGGCGTGGAGAACGCCAAGGACCAGATCGCGTTCCAGGTCCGGCGCGCCTACCTCACGCTGCTCCTGGCGCGGGACATCCTGTATCTCATCGAGGACGGGCGAGGGTACATCGATGACGCGCGCGAGGAGATCCAGGGGCGCATCGATCGCGCGGAGGGCGGCGGAGGAACGCTCGACCTGTACAAGCTCGACGCGAAGGCGGCCGAGGTCGACGCGCGGGAGCTGCAGGCGAAGCACCTCGAGCGCGTGGCGCTGGCCGGGCTGCGCCTCCTGGCGGGGCTGGACGAGTCGCAGGAGATCGCGGACCTGCCCATCGGGCCGTTCGCGGTCGAGCGGCGTCCCCTGGACGAGTACGTCGCGATGGCGGAGCGCGAGCGGACCGAGCTGGCGATGCTCGACGCCGCGATCGAGGCCCAGCGGGCGAAGGTGGGGATCGAATACGCGCGGTTCTTCCCCGATCTGGCCCTCGCGGCGTCCGCGAGCTACGCGTACAGCCATGTGACGTACGACAACCACAACCCCTGGCTCAACGACCCGTACAACGCGGCCGGCGTGGGCGCGGCCCTGGTGCTCGACTACCCGCTGGACTTTGGGGTGGACGTGCAGCGCTACGAGGAGGCGCAGGCGGTGCTGCGGCGGCTGGAGGAGCAGCGCGAGGTCGTGCGGCAGGTCGCGGCGACCGAGGTGACGGACGCCTACGAGATGGTCGTGGAGGCGGAGGGGCGGACGGAGGCCTGGGATCGGGGGAGGCGGGCCGCGCGCCGCTGGTTCATCTCGGTGTTGCAGGGGATGACCCTGGGGCTGAACGAGGCGAGCGATCTCACCGACGGGCTCGTGGCGTATTTCGAGGATGAGTTCAACTACTTGAACGCGGTGTACGACCTCGACGTGGCCTGGGCGCGTCTGGCCCTCGCGACCGGGGGCGGGTTCCTGGACGACGCGGACCTGACCGCCGAGCAGTCTTGACTTCCGACCCCGAACCGGCCGATAAGGCCCGGAGTTTGAACGGCCGGGCCGGCTGCGGCGACCAAGGGAACGACGGAGGGGCCGGTGGCTGTCGCAGCACAAGTGGTCTGGCCTGAGGCGATACTGGTGGGTTCGGAAACCGAGAACCTCGTCGGGCGCTGCCTGACGGGGGATGCGGACGCGTTCCGCGAGCTGTACCGGAACCACCGGCCGCATGTGGCGCGGCTGGTACAGCGGATTCTGGGCCCGGACTCGGAAGTCGAGGACGTCATCCAGGAGGCGTTCATCCAGATCCACCGCTCCCTGCCGTCGTTCCAGGGGTCGTCGCTGCTCTCGACGTGGATCCACCGCGTCGCCGTCAACGTGGCGTTGCAGCACATCCGCCGCCGCAAACGGCAGCGGGCCGGTCCGGTGACCATGGTCGCCGAGCCGCCGGAGCCGTCGTCGGGCGACCCGGCGCCGGAGGAGGACGTCCTCTGGCGCGATCGCATGCGCAAGCTCTACGCGGCCCTCGACACGCTGTCGCCCAAGAAACGGGCCGTGTTCGTGCTGCACGAGATCGAAGGGATGAGCGCGGAGGACATCGCCAAGACGATGCACGCGCCCCTCATCACCGTCCGAACGCGGTTGTTCTACGCGCGCAAGGCGCTGTACGCACTGTTGGCGGCCGACCCGTCCTTCCACGAGCTCGTCGGGGGAGGTGGCGGATGAGTGCACATGCACCGGAACTGCGACGGCTGTTCGCCTTCCTCGACGGGAGGCTCCCGCCGCGGGACCAGCTCGAGACCAGGGTTCATCTGGAGGCGTGCCCGGCCTGCCGGGCGCAGCTGGACGTCTTGCGCCGGACGCGGGGTGCGCTCCGGGAGTTGGGGGAGCGCATGCCGGTCGTCCCGCCGCAGAATCCGAACGCCGAGGCGAAGCTGATGCAGGAAGTGGCGCGCCGGGGTGCGCCCGGGACGCGAGTGCAGTGGTGGTGGCTGCCGGTGACCGCGGGGGCGACCCTGCTCCTGGCCCTGCTCGTCCTGCCGCGCCTCCGCGGCGCGTCCGCGGGCGGGGAGCCGGTGACCGAGACCGTGGCGCCCGGGCCGGAAGCGCCGGCGGCGGAAGGCGACCGGGTCGCCACCGTCGTGGCGCTCCGCGGGCAGGTCGAGGACGGGGTGTCGGCCGAGGCGTTGCATCCGGGGAAGGCGGGCGACGACCTGCCGGGCTCGGCCGTGATCCGCACCGGCGGCGACGGGGAAGCCCGGCTCGCTCTCGCCGCGGGCGGCGAGATCGCCCTGGGACCCGCGACGACCCTCGTGCTGCCGCCCGACGCCCAAGGCGTGCTCCGCCTCGACGGCGGCACCATCGACGTCCACGTGACGCCGCGCAAGGAAGGCGAGCGGCCGTTCGGGGTCGAGACCGCGGTGGCGCGGATCGAGGCCATCGGGACCAGGTTCCGCGTCGTGCACGCGGCGGGAGCGACCTCCGTCGACGTGAGCGAGGGCAAGGTCCGGTTCGTGTCGCTGCCCAGCGACGAGGAGCAGCTCGTCGCGGCCGGAAAGGCCGCGCGGGTCGATGGCTCGGGCCGCGTGGCCGAAATCCCGGCCGGCAGCACGCTGGTCGCGGTCGCCGAAGCGCCGGCCGAGGCGCCGGAGGCCGCCCTGACGCCGGAGCCGCCCGCACCGGCGCCCGAGCCGCCCGGGGAGGCCGTGGAGCCCGGCGAGGTGGAGGTCCCGATCCAGGTGACCCGCGCGCGGGGCACGATCGACGGCGCCCGGGTCCGGGCCCGCGTCTCGCGCCAGCGCGGCGCCTTCCAGTCGTGCTACGCCGACTACATGATGCGCGTCGCCCCGCAGCCGGTGCGCGTCAACGCCAAGTTCATCGTCCTGGACGACGGCTCGGTCGGCTCGATCGACGTCAATCTCACCGTCGAGGACCCGACGCTGGCGCAGTGCGTGGAGCGCGTGTTCCGGGCGATCGAGTTCCCGCGGCCCCAGGGCGGCCCGGCCCGGGTCTTCTACCCCATCGATCTCTCGCCCTAGATCGCGACGGCCATCCCCTGGGCGTCGTAGACCCCCTCGAACAGGGGCCCGGAAAGGTAGCGCTCGCCCGAGTCGGGGAGGACGACGACGATCGTCTTGCCTTCGAACTCGGGGGCGCGGGCGAGGCGCGCGGCGACGGCGACGGCGGCGCCGGAGGAGACGCCGGAGAGGATGCCCTCCTCGCGCGCGAGCCGCCGCGCGTACTCGATCGCCTCGTCGTTGTTGGTCAGCTCCACACGGTCGACCATCTTGAGATCGAGCGTGTCGGGGACGAAGCCGGCGCCGATGCCCTGGATTTTGTGCGGGCCGGGGACGAGCTCCTTGCCGGCCAGCTTCTGGCTGATCACCGGGCTGTGCACCGGCTCGACGGCGACGGACACGAGCGACTTGCCCTTCTCGAGCTTGACGAAGCGCGAGACGCCCGTGATGGTGCCTCCGGTGCCGACGCCGGAGACGAGGACATCGATCGCGCCGCCGGTCTGGTCCCAGATCTCGGGCCCCGTGGTCGTCTCGTGGATGGCCGGGTTGGCGGGGTTCTTGAACTGCTGGGGGAGGAACCAGTGCGCGGTATCGCTCGCGGCGATCTCCTCGGCCTTCGCCACGGCCCCCTTCATCCCCTTGGCGCCCTCGGTGAGGATCAACCTGGCCCCGAAGGCCGCCAGGACCTTGCGCCGCTCGATGCTCATGGTCTCGGGCATGGTCAGGGTCAGCGGGTAGCCGCGTGCGGCGGCGACGAAGGCCAGGGCGATGCCCGTGTTCCCGCTCGTCGGCTCGACGATGGCCTTCCCCGCCCCGAGCACGCCGCGCTTCTCGGCGTCCCAGATCATCGCGGCGCCGATGCGGCACTTGACGGAGTAGGACGGGTTGCGGCCTTCGATCTTGGCCAGCACGGTCGCCTTGGCGTCGCCGAGGATGCGGTGCAGGCGCACCAGCGGGGTGCGGCCGATGGAAAGCGAATTGTCCTCGTGGAAGCTGCTCATCGTTCCTCCTCCCGTCCCGGCGCCGCCGCCCGGCGGGCTGGCGCGCACGGGCGGCGTGAAGGATAATGGCTCCCGTTCGTTGCGTCAAGCATCGCGTTCGTTATGGTGAACGGGGGCGACGGGAAGGGCGGCATGGACGAGATCAACGTGCAGGTGGCGGAGCGGCTGCGGCGGCTCCGGGGGTCGGGCGGGCTGAGTCTCCAGGATCTGGCGCAGCGGTCGGGCGTCAGCCGCGCCATGCTCTCGCAGATCGAGACGCTCAAGACCAACCCGACCATCGCGGTGCTGTGGAAGATCGCCGCGGGGCTGGGCGTGCCGTTCGCCGAGCTCCTGGGCGGAGCGGCGGCGCCCCCGGTGCGGCTGGAGCGCGCGGCCGACGCGCGCTACCTCTTCTCCGGCGATCGCCGGCTGCGCAGCCGGCCGCTCCTGGCCGGCGTGCCGGGGCATTCGGTGGAGCTGTACGAGCTGCGGCTCGAGCCGGGCGGCGTGGAAGAGGCGGCCGCGCACCCGGCGGGCAGCTTCGAGCAGATCATCGTCACGGCGGGCCGCCTGCGGCTCGGCGTCGGCGCCGAGTCCTGGGTCCTGGGCGCGGGCGACGCGCTCCTCTTCCCCGCGGACCATCCCCACCGCTACGAAACCGTCGGGCGGCGGGCCTTCGTGGGGCTGTCGCTCATCCTGTACGGCGCGTGAGAGTTCGCCCTCCGCCCCCGCCGTCACCCGTCGCCTCCGGACCGACAACTCGACCCATTCGACCCACCAACAACCAATAACCTCTACCCCTCCGCCTTCCTCCTGGCTATGCTGCGCCGGGGGGAAGGAGTTCCACGATGCCCGTCCTGTCCTGGGCGGCGGCGCCGGATCGGCCGCGACGTTATGCGATCTACAAGAAGCTGACGACCCTCGGCGCGGCGCCGGACAACGACGTGGTGCTCGAAGGTCCCGGCATCGTGCCCTACCACGCGGTGGTGATGTTCGACGGCCGCGACTTCAACCTGCGCGAGGTGTCGCGCGAGGGCGAGATCGCGCAGAACGGGCGCAAGCGCCGCCAGTTCCGCCTGCACCACTCGGACCGCGTGGGTCTGGGCGACGTCACGATCGACTTCTCCGCCTACGACGAGTACGCCGGCCAGCCGTGCGCGGGGGCGCCGAGTCCCGGCGAGGACCGCCTGATCCAGGGGCTCACGCGGCTGCACGACTTCTCCAAGGCCCTCATGGGCAAGAGCGCCGTCGAGGAACTGCTCCCCGCCCTGCTCGACTCCGTCGTCGCGCTGACCCAGGCCGACAAGGGCTTCCTGCTCATGTTCGAGGACGGCAAGCCGGTGGTCCGCGGGTCGCGCAACCTGGGGCCCGGCGACTCGCCCCTCATCGCCGCCGGCGGCGACCCCGCCCGCCTCGTCTCCGACTCGATCTTGAAGCAGGTCGTCGAGCGCCGCGAGCCGGTGCTCGTCGCCGACGCCCTCCACGACTCGGCCTTCTCCACGGCCCAGAGCGTCATCGACCTCAAGCTCTGCTCGGTCATGGTCGTCCCGCTGCTCGAGGAAGGCAACCTGCTCGGCGTGCTCTACCTCGGCAACGACCGCGTGGCCAACCTGTTCGACGAGAACCACCTGCGCATCCTCACGGTCTTCGCGGCACAGGCGTCGCTGATCCTCCAGAAGGCGCGGCTGGTCGAGCGCTTCCGCCAGGACCGCGACAAGTACAAGCAGCAGGTCGAGGTGCAGACGTTCGGGGATCTCGTCGGCTCCAGCCCCGCGATGCTCGACGTGTTCGCCCGCGTGCGCAAGGTCGCACCCACCGACGTCTCCGTGATGATCCTGGGCGAGACCGGGACGGGCAAGGAGCTCATCGCGCGGGAAATCCACCGCCGCAGCAATCGCACCAAGGGACCCTTCGTGGCCATCAACTGCGGCGCGATCCCCGAGACGCTGATGGAGTCCGAGCTGTTCGGGCACGTCCGCGGAGCCTTCACCGGCGCGGTCGCCACGCACCTGGGCAAATTCCAGGCCGCCGCCGGCGGGACGATCTTCCTGGACGAGGTCGGCGAGCTGCCGCTGTCGCTGCAGGTCAAGCTGTTGCGGGTGCTGCAGGACCGGGTCGTGGTCAAGGTCGGCGACACGCGGCCCGAGAAGATCGACGTGCGCGTCCTGGCCGCGACGAACAAGCTGCTCGAGGAAGAGGTCCGCACCGGTCGGTTCCGCGAGGACCTGTACTACCGGCTCAACGTCGTGACCATCGGGCTGCCGCCGCTGCGCGAGCGCGGCGAGGACATCGTGACCATCGCCAACTACTTCCTGAAGAAGCACCGCGAGGAGCTGTCGACGACGGTGGCGGGGTTCGCGCCGGAGGCGCTCGCGGCGATCCGGAGGTTCGAGTGGCCGGGCAACGTCCGGCAGCTCGAGAACCGGATCAAGAAGGCGATGGTGATGTGCGAAGGCACGCTCCTGGGCGCCACCGACCTCGACCTCGCGGCCCAGGACCTGGCGCCGGTCGTCCCGCTGGCGCAGGCCAAGGAGGACTTCCAGCGGCGCTACGTGCTGGAGGTGCTGGAGCGCAACGGCGGCAACCGCACCCAGACGGCCAAGGACCTGGGGGTCGACCCGCGCACGATCTTCCGGTACCTCGAGAAGGAGGATGCCGAGGAGCGGAGTGGGCAAGTGTAGGTCGTTGGTGGGTCGTCCGGGTCGAGTCATGGGTTCGGAGGCGCAGGACTTCAGACGGGATCACGGGGCGCGATCGCGGGGAGGTGCGGGCGGCGGTTCCCGGGGAGCGGCGTGGGGGCGCGCGCTGTGCTAGGCTTCCGTGGCTGAGGCGTGGCGGATGGCGAGGCGGCGAGCGGACCGGAAGCGGGGGAGGGCGGGTGGCGCGGAGCGTTCCGGCCCGGCCTTTCCCCTGACAAGACTGTCGGGGCGTTCCGTCCCGGGCCCCCGCCGGTCCGGATCGCCGATCAATGATTCCGGCCTGTTGCGGGGGAGACGTCCCATGGCCTGTCCCTTGCACATCCTTGCGCTCGCGGCCCTCGGGGGCGCCGCCGGAGCTGGATGCCTGGTTACCGACCCCGTCCCGTACGAACCGAGCGAGAACATCCCGCCGATCGTGCTTCCCGGCGCGTCGATCACGCCCAACCCGCTGCACCTGCGACAGGTACAGCTCACAGGGCCGGAAGCCGAGCAGTCCGTGCGTTTCAGCGTAACGGTGGTCGACTTCAACACGAGCGATTCGCTGGCTGTCCGTCGGATGATCGACGATCTGGACGGGGGAGGGGGCCTGACCGACATGGGCCAGGTTCCCCCGCCCACCTCGGGTGGTCGCGAACGGACGGTGGAGTTCGAGCTCCAGGTCACGACGGGTCCTCTGGCCGCGGAGCAACCGCGCTGCCACAAGATCCTGCTGGCCATCTCGGATCGTGGATGGGGCACAGGCCCACCGTTTTACCTTCCGCCGACCGACGACGGCACGTCGACCGGGGAACCGCTCACCGTGGTGGCGATGGTCGAGTGGTGGGTCTGGGTGGACGATGGGACGACCGGGGGCGGGGGTCCGGCGGTGACGGATTGCGGACAGCGTTGACCCAGCGGAGTCCGGAGACGATCCGGCGGCATCTCGCTGCCCCGTTGGTCGCCGTCCTAGGTCTCGCCACGGCCGTTGCCGGCTGCGGGCTGATCGGCTTCGGCGATGACTCCGCGGTGGTCAACCAGTGCAGCGACGACTCGGCGTGTGGTCGCAACGCGACCTGTGATCAGGCGCGCGGGGTCTGCGTTGCGCGCGAGCGTCCAGACGCCGGCGTCTTCCTCCGCCTCACCTACCCAACTTCTACCGGCGTAACCTTGCGCGAGTTCCAGTCGCAGCGTTTGGACTCGGCAGACAATGTCACCGTCAGTTGTCCCGCGCCGGTCGAGATCCGAGGGACGGTCCGGGTCGGCGAATCGGGCTCGACGATCCCGGCCGACGTCACGTTCCTCCGGCCCTCGGGTATCCCCGAAGAGCCGCCCGAGGCGAGCAAGGTCTCCGCCAGCAGCACCCCCTCGGCCGGCACCGACTGGACCTACTCCGCGACGCTCATGGCGTGGGACACCGGACGGCCTTCCTACTCGGTCTACGTCGAGCCCTCGGGCTCGGACGGCGAGAGCCATCCGCCGCTGTTCCGGCCGTTGACCGAATCCGAGCTGCAGCAGATCCGGGACAACGGACCGGGCGAACCCCCGAGCCGAATCCCGCTCGACCTGCCGATCGCCGAAAGTCTGTGGAGCGTCCGGGGACTGGTGGTCCGGGGCCACGATCCCGTACCGAACGTCGCGGTTCGCGCCGTTGACCCGGTGACCGGTCGGCGGATCTCGACCGTCTCCACGACGGCGCCCTTCACCACGATGGCCGGCGGTGAAGACCCGCCCGACCGGGCGGCCGGCACCTTCGAGCTGTTCCTCCCCTCGGAAGTCGGCACCTTCCGCCTCGAGATCCTGCCGACCGCGGATCAACCCAACCTGCCCACCGTGGCATGGGAAGGTGTCAACTTCGAGGACCTCGATGTGAACGGTGACGGCGATCTCGCGTTCAACGATGTCGCCGCCGATCCCGTCGCCGACCAGCCGCCGATCGCCCTCCCGGCCATTGGCCTTCCCGTGCGCCTGGAGGGACGCGTCGAGGGGACGGAAGCCGGCGGTTCGGCCGGACCGGTTGCGGGCGCCACGCTGCGTTTCTCGCGCACCATCCCAACGGCCACACCGGGAGTGACCGCGACCTTCGAGCGGACGGCGACGACCGATATCTCGGGCAACATCATCCCGGCCAGCGGTTCCACCGACGGATCTCTCGGCGTCGCCCTTCTCGAAGGGGACTACTCCGTCACTGTAACCCCTCCCGAACGGCTGCCCATGGCCGGCCTGGCCCTGGACTTCTTCCGCGTTGCGGCCACCGACCCGACCGTCGACCCCGTGCAGCGCGGCCAGGTCTTCCAGCTCGGCCCCAGCGCCGGGCTCCACGGGTCGGTCATGGATCTGGCCCGCGCCCCCGCAGCCTCCCTGCCCATCGAGGTGACGCTGGCGGAAGCAGACGGCGCCGCCCTCGGAGCCGACCCGGTCAATCTCAACCGCTCGGTCACCGGCTACACCGAACCCGACGGGACGTTCGACCTCTACGTCGAGAACGGCACCCACTTCGTTGCCGTTCGTCCCCCCGACGAATCGCAGTTCCCGTGGCGCATCGTGTCCAACGTCCACGTCCCCAACGGCCCGCTCGACATCTCCCTCGAGGCGCCGGTCGTCCTGTCCGGGACGGTGAACGTCGGCGACGAAGGGACGGCCGGCGTCACCGTCGAGGCCCTCGTGCGCGACTCCCAGTTCGGCATCATCCTCGAGGTCGGCAAGACCGAGACGGGCGAAGACGGCATCTTCCGCCTGCTCCTCAGCCCGTCCCTGGGAACACTGTAGCCCCCCGTCGCCTCCACGTTTTCCGCCTCCCGTTGCCCGTCCGGCATTGCCGCCGCGCCCGCCCGTCTCCGGTTTTCAATTGCATGTTTCAGTATTTTCATTTCCTCTCTCTGCCGCGATGCGCGCCTCTTCCTCCGCCCGTCTCGCCGCCCGCCTCTGGCTTCCCGCGGCCATCCTCACCGCCGCGGGCCTCGGCCTGTGCGCTCCCGCCGCCGGCGACTGGCTCTCGTCGCACCGCGCCCCTTCCTACCTGGTGCCCGCCATCATGCTGCTCGTCTCGCTGCGCGTCCCGGGCGCGCAGCTCCTGGACGCCCTCCGCCACCCCCTGGTCCTCCTCGGCAGCCTCACCCTGATCTACGGCGTCTTCCCCCTCGTCGCGCTCGCCTGGCAGACGCTGCTCGGCCCGGCCGGACCCGATCCGCGCGCCGCGCTGATCATCCTGGCCGCCCAGCCCAGCACGCTGGCGACGGCCACGGTCCTGACGCACCTGGCAGGCGGCAACGCCGGGCTGGCGGTGATCGCCACCGCAGCCAGCCAGGTCCTCTCGGTCGTCGCGACGCCGTGGATCCTCGAGCTGTACGTCGGCCATGCCGTGCCTGTCGACACCTGGGGGCTGGCGTGGGACCTGGTTCGTTCGGTCCTCCTGCCCGTGGTCGCGGGCCAGATCCTCCGCGTTCCGCTGCGCCGGTGGATCGAGCGGCGCTCCTGGGCGTTGTCGCTGGCCGCCGAATCGATGGTCGTGCTCTTCGTGTGGATGGGGTTCTCGACGGCGCGGGAGATCCTGCTGCAACGGCCGGTGGTGGCGCTGACGGTGCTCGGGACCGTCGTGGCGATCCATGCGACGATGCTGGCGTTGTCCACGGGGGCCGGGTATCTGCTCCGTCTGGACGGGGCGGGTCGCATCGCGATGACCCTGGCGTCCTCCCAGAAGACCGTGGCGGCGGGGGTGCTGGTCTGGCAGTCCGGATTCGCCGCCAACGCGCTGGGGCCGATCTTCGTCGTGCTCAACCATCTGGTCCAGACCGTCGCCGATGCGCTGCTCGCCCCCTTCATGTCACGGATTCGCATCGGAAAACGTCGTTTGTTCCCCTTGACTTCGTAGATCGATCCGACTACAAGGTCGCGCTCCGGTGATCCCGGGGGCGCCGGGCGCGTGTGCCGCCCGGGTCGGGATGGCCGGTCGCACCCCGAAGGGAGTTTGTCGAATGCGCTACGGTATCTTCACCCTGGTGTTGCTCGCCCTGGCCGGACCGGCACAGGCCCAGACGCCGCCTCCCGAATCCGCCCCGCCGGCGGCCGCCGCTCCGGCTCCCGCGGCGGCCCCGGAGTCCGCTCCGGCGACCGCCGCCGAGCCCGCGGCGACGGCTCCGGCGGCAGGCTCCGAGCCCGCGGCGACGGCTCCGGCGACGGGCCCCGCCCCCACGGCGACGGGCTCGACCGCTCCGGCGGCGACCGAAGGGACGGGGACGACGGGCGCAAGCGCCCC